>JBBDKV010000013.1:64079-135991 GCA_040879165.1 Patescibacteria group bacterium | reverse complement strand
AAGCGTAACAGCTCACTAGCCGTAGGGTATATGCGCCGAAAATTCAACGAGGCTTAAACATTCAACCGAAGCTTAGGATTTCTTTGTCTTTTGACAAGGGAGTGGTAAGGGAGCGTTCTGTGTGCATTGAAGGTGGCCCGTGAGGAGCCGCTGGAGCGATCAGAAGTGAGAATGCCGGCATGAGTAACGAAATTGAGGTGAGAATCCTCAACTCCGAATGACCAAGGTTTCCGCACCCACGTTCGTCGTGTGCGGGTTAGGCGACCCTAAGGTGAGCCCGCTATAGTGGCGGGGTAGCCGATGGATTACTGGTTAATATTCCAGTCCTTGGTATGAGTTGTTTGACTTGGGGAGGGACGGTGCAGGATAGCGTATGGGCAGCAGTGAATGTTGTCTCTAAGCACTAAAACAGTTTGTCTAGGCAAATCCGGACAAGCGTTTATTTGAAGTGTGATGGGTCTTTTGAGCCTTCGGGCAAGAGAGATGTGCGTGATTTCAGCATCCTGGAAAAGCTTCGCAAGGAAACTCATATCAAATCGTACCGATAACCGACACAGGTGGTCTGGTCGAGTAGACTAAGGAGAGCGAGAGAAAGTAGTTTAAGGAATTCGGCAAAACAGCTGGGCGTAATTTCGAGAGATGCCCTTCCCTCACCCCCCTCACCATTTTGGTGAGGGATGGTGTAGGGACGCAGCTAAAGTTGTGAGATGGACTGTTTACCAAAAACACAGGTCCGTGCAAACTCGTAAGAGGCCGTATACGGGCTGAAGCCTGCCCAGTGCCGGAAGGTTAAGTGCGTGGGTTTTTCTCGCTTCGGCGAGATAAGCTTACAATCGAAGCCCCGGTGAACGGCAGCAGTAACTATGAAACATTGTAGTTATAAAAGTTAGCCAAATGCTGGAACATCTCGTGAGGTCAATTGTACTCGTAATTGTAAAATTGCAGTGAAAATCAATTGAATAGAGACAATCAGCAGGAAAGATCCCGCTTAGCGGGAAATCCTCAGAGACTATACGCTAACCTTTTCTTTTATTCAAAGAAAAGATGATATAGTCCGACCTGCATGGAGACATGCAGACTCTGTCAGAAATGTGCAGAGCGTTCCGCTTTAGCGGAATAGTAACAAAAGTGAACTGTTCTATGGTAAAACAAAATCGTTGCCATAGTAAAACCTAGCTATATGCTGGAAAATCTGTGCCCAGAAAAAGGAATTCAAGGGCTGAAGAAGTAGAGCTAGTCGCTACGCTTTATGTAAGATTCTTACTATATAGTAAGAATGCCATCATTATGAGTAGCACTAAAAATGTTCTATTAGCAGAAAACCAGCAGGAAAGACTTGACTACACGGTTGAAGCAAATGATATATCAATTTCTCAGCAACTTGGGGGATATATCGCAGGATTTGTTGATGGCGAAGGAAGTTTTAATATCTCTTTGAGAAAAAAGAAAGACTATAGTGTTGGGTGGCAACCCGTACTTAGTTTTAATGTTTCTCAAAAAGAAAAAACAATGCTTCTTTTACTACTCCAAATATTCAAATGCGGTATTCTGAAAAGAAGAAGAGATGGTCTCTATTCGTATGATGTGACCAGTCCAATTGATTTATCAAGAAATATTGTTCCATTTTTTCAAAAATTTAGTTTCTTTTCTAAACGAAAGAAAACTAATTTTAATTTATTCAAATCAGCAGTGAAAATAATGGTTCTTAAAAAACATCTTTCTCAAGATGGTTTGAGAGAATTATTAGTACTGCGTGAGAAAATAAATGTGGGAAAAGGAAGAACAAGAAAATATTGTTTTCAAGACGTGTTTCAAGAATCCTCAGAGACTATACGCTAGGATCACCACACTGGTGATAAGAGATAGTCCGACCTCTACGGCGACGTAGAGAATGTAGCAGAAATGTCTACATCGTCCCATTTAATGGGATAGTAACAAGATACATGTAAAAATGTATTAATGAGCGAAGTTCCTTGTCGCTTAATTGGCGACCCGCACGAAAGGTTTAACCAGTCTCACACTGTCTTGAACTACTACTCGGCGAAATTGAAATGGCTGTGAAGATGCGGCCTACTGACGGCAGGACAAAAAGACCCCATAGAGCTTTACTACAACTTGACACTGTTGTTGTATATGGAATTGTTTAGTATAGGTGGGAGTCCCTCACATTATGTGAGGGACATCAGTGAAATACCACTCGTTTTGTGTACAATAGCTCACCCAATCTGAATGCAAACTTCAGAGGAGACACTGTTTGGTGGGTAGTTTAACTGGGGAGGTTGCTTGCTAAAAGGTAACGCAAGCGCGCAATGGTACCCTTAGCCTGGATGGAAATCAGGCTGGACGTGCAATAGCATACGGGTGCTTGACTGTGAGGCATACAAGCCGAGCAGGTGCGAAAGCAGGTTATAGTGATCCTCGTGTGTTTTGTGGAAGACACCGGGCTTATCGGATAAAAGCTACCTTGGGGATAACAGAGTTATCGCGCCTAAGCGTCCCTAGCGTCGGCGCGGTTTGCTACCTCGATGTCGGCTTAACCCATTAAGGGTTTGGGTCACTCAGGAAGTAATTCCTGAGAAAACATCTGGCTTATAACGGTGAACCCTTCATATATCTTCTTCTTTTCTTCGGGTATTTATGATACTTTGGAGATATGGATATAAATGGGAATACCGTGGGAAGTCGAGAAAGTTTGTCCTTTCAACAAGAACAAATACTTGTTGAAAAAATTTTAGGTGATGGTTGTTTAGAAAAGAATGGTCTTAATGTTCGATTAAAAATTGAACAAACAGATAGACAAAAGGAATATGTAACCTGGCTGTACCAGCGTTTTAAAGCCTTTTGTCGGAAGACCTCCTAAAGCAATGCTACATAGTGGACGAGATCAGAAGATGACGAAGCGTTGGCGTTTTGCCACACTCAGTCTTTCTCTATTCGACCACTACAGATCATTGTTTTATGTAGATGGAAAGAAAATTATTCCTTCCAACATACAATCTTTATTAAAAACACCCATAGCCTTAGCAGTATGGTATATGGACGATGGCTATATGCGCACAGATAAATCTGGCGCATATCTCTGCACATCTTCATTTACTCTACTAGAGCATAAACAACTGCAATATGTACTTTTGCAAAATTATGGGATAGAAACATCGATTCATTTTGCGGGAAAATATGCGCGTTTGCATATACCAGCGAGAAGTAGAGATAGATTTTTGACCACAATTTCGCCACATATTGTCAGCTGTATGCAGTACAAACTTTCTTTGACCCCGTAACGACTGAGTTTTTATAACGAGATAGAAAGGCCTATCCACTTTTAAGTGGATAAATCTAACCTTCTATAATACGCCAGACCCCCTCGCATTGAAATGAGGGGTGAAGATATAGTCTACACTTGTAGAAATACAGGATTTATGTGCATCGCATCCTGGGGCTGAAGAAGGTCCCAAGGGTTTGTCTGTTCGCCAATTAAAGCGGTACGCGAGCTGGGTTCAGACCGTCAACTATGGCGGTGCCCCACAGTAATGTGGGAAGCTAAAACTGACTCATATCGGGGAAGTCCTATCACATTTATTAACCTGTCATGTGTTAGGATAATCCCGAGGGAAGTCGTATTTCTGTTAGTACTATGACAAAACGTGAGTTGTTAATTTATTTGGCTGGTTTTTTAGACGCTGACGGCAGCATTTATGTTCGCCTAAAGCCTAATGTAACCTACAAATATGATTTTCAAATAGCTCCTTCAGTTGTTTTATTTCAAAAAGAAACAGCGACAGTGTTATTTGAACAACTTCGTAAGCGTTTAGGTGTTGGATATATCAGGAAACGAAATGATGGAATTATCGAGTTTACGATCGGTGATCGTCCATCAATTCGATATATTTTGCAGGCGGTTTCTCCGTTTTTGTTATTGAAACAAAAACAGGCGAAACTTATGTTGCAAATTTTAGATTTTTCTGAACATATTCAATCTCCTCAAGATTTTGTGCAACTCGCACAAATGATTGATCAATTTGGAAGATTAAATTATTCCAAAAAACGCACAGTACTAGCTCGGGTGGTTCGTAATCACCTCAGAAACAAGGGAATATTGACCCCGTAGAGACTTGACCATGTAACGAATGGTCAGAGTCCTGAACATAGATTCAGGGCTAACACGTCGGTCCCCTACAAACGTAATTATGTAGGGTGGTGGTATAGTCCATGCCCCTGGTAACAGGAGGAATTAACATGCGTGAGACAGGTCGGCCTCTATCCGCCGTCAGCGTTAGATGATTGAGAGAATTTGCCCCTAGTACGAGAGGACCGGGGTGAGGAAATCCCTAGTGTACCTGTTGTTGCTGTCAAGCGCAGTGCAGGGTAGCTACATTTCTACAGGATAACCGCTGAAAGCATCTAAGCGGGAAGCCTTACTCAAGATTAATCATCTCCATTAGACCCGTGGGAGACTACCACGTTGATAGGCAGTCAGTGTAAGCCTGGTGACAGGTTTAGCTTAACTGTACTAAGTGTCGATTGAACATACAATTTGGTTGATGTTATCGCTTTCATAACGTGTAGCGCTACATCATGGCTTTTACTGTGTCCCAGGAGAAAAAAGTTCATTATCTATTCAGCAATGAATACGTATTGGATTTTTTGATTCTGAGATACCTTTGACTTTCTTCACTTTTTAGCGAGTGTGCGCACTCTTTAACAATCGTACTACTTACCATAGTACCGACGCGAATACGCGGTATACTAGACTTATAGCGAAATAAGGAAGCGATCACTGTATTATTCTTATTTCACTACAAGTCTGCTAGCAACACGAGCGTTGTGTTCTGGTCTCTGGAGCGGGGTGGTCCCAACTCTTCCCTTCCCGAACAGAGTCTTGAAACGCCCCAGCGCTGACAATACTAATCGGGCAACTGATTGGGACGATAGGTCGAGGCCAGAACAGAGCGCTTTTTTTGCGCCTACTGACACTTCATTTTCTTCACATTTGAAATTTTTGTGGCTTGCTATTGCTTGCAAGACTACTTTTGCTTGCAAACTGCTGTGTGTGTTTATCTGCGACTGTTTTCTTGCGCGTAATTTCTAGACACCCAGAAACTCCATGTTCCCGAGATCAAGAAAAAGAGTCCGCCAAATATCAGGGCTAGAGTTGTGCCAACTGAGCCGGAAACTGGGATGCCGCTGGCCGTAGAGGGCATGCTGGTTCGACCACTTTCGGTTGCTTGAGCCGAATCAGTGGCTGTGCCGGAGTCTGTTGCTGTGACATCTGTGATACCAGCGCTTTGTGTGGACGACTGGTCAAGGGGGAATGGGCTCGTGGTGCCAAATGGCTCCTCCTCCTCTTCCTGAGGGGCTTGGGCAAGTTGCGTGCTGGTCGATTGAGGTTCTATGAAAAATGTTCTGGTTACCACCTCTTCAAGCCCAGTTTGCGGGTTGGTGAATTCGAGGGTGATGGTGTGTTCGCCGGGCTCAAGTATCTGTTCGTATTTTGAAGTGTCAATTTCAAAGGTGCCATCGGGATTAGTGGTTAGGATTTCTTCGATGGCTGTTTCTGAGTTAATAGTGATCTTTACTTCAACTTCTGAATCAATCGTACCTTTAATAATTGGAGTGGCTGTGGTAAGTGTTGGCGGATCTTCTTCATTGCTATCAACATCGAGATCGAAAACAGTTTTTTCTTGGTACTCATCAAGTGGCAAGCGCGCTGATCCTGAAGCTGGACTTGCAGTGTCTGAGCTTTCGGATGTCACGCTGCTGGATGCTGTGGCTGACTCTTCGGCGGAATCATCATCGGATGTTGTTCTTCCATTAGATTGAGTTGATTGGGCGCTCGTTTCTTTGTCAGAAGCTGCGTCAGCTTGTCGTCCTTGACTGGCTTGTTGAACAGCACCTGATTGGCCGTAGGTCAAAGTTGGAAGGGGCTGTGCTTGGGCAACGGTTGTGGTTACTTGAGCTGTTTGTTGCGGTGAAGGTCCTTGAACAAAGAGTTGGATGCTAGTCTCATCCTCAAATTTAGCATACTCAGAACCATCTGGCGTGCGAGCCTGAGAGATTGGAATTGACCAGGCTCCAGATTGTGGCACGACCGTTGACATCTCGCCAACTCCCTCACTAGACAGATAGATTACCGCTCCCTGTGCTGGAGCACCACTATCGGAACGTACTGAGCCGTGTACGCTACGAACATTTGCCGTTGGGACACCTCTGCGCGCGGTGATAATCCGAAATGGCTCACCTTGATTGTCGAATCGAGCTCCCGCTCCAGTACCAAGAATGTAAAAATAGACTGTATTCGGCTGCAAGCTTCTAACAGTAATGTGATGCAGGGCATACTCATCGACGCTGCTGCTGAGGCTATTGCGATCGTCAGTTTGTTGGGAATCAAGATTGGACTGATCCGTGCCATAGCGTACAAAACCGGTGGTTGCTTCATCAGTCATAAAGCTAACAGTAAAGCTCCTATCAGTTACGTTGGTAACTTTAATTTTTTTAGGGGTTGTTTCTGGTGTGGCACGAGGCGCAAATACGCCAAGACCGTCACTGATAAAGAAAACTCCCAACACAAGAGCAACCACCAACAATATCAATCCAATGATGGTTGGTATACGCTTATTTAAGATGGAATTAGAGCCCGGAATGGGAGTATTCATAACAAATCACCAACACCACATGCTACCTCTTGTAGCCGCTTACAATATCGTAGTCAAAATACTATTCTGCTGCAATGCAAAGAAAAGACGAATCTACCTAGTGTTTCTATAACAAAGTGAGCTATTCAGTAGCAGGCGGCGCTTCAGTTTCAGCAGCAGCATCCTCCTCAGGTTCTACAACACCATCAGGTGTCGTTGGAGATGCGGTAGGGGTTTCAGCGGCAGGCTGTGGCGTGCTAGGCGTTTCCTCAATGGCTTGTTCAACAGGTATGGGTTGAGTGCCAAGTGGAACAATTTGATCAAATTGTGCTTGATCGTCACGAATGATAACAAAAATTGGAAAGTCTTCTAATTCATTTTCAGAAAAAACTCGTTTTGTTTCAAGCATGTCAAGGGCAGTGGTATCAATATTTGGATTTAGCGGTGCTGCCAGCGCTTTAACATCTGGCTCAATTTGTGAGCTGCGATGTGACGAGAAGACTGTGACAACAATCCAGAGCAGCACCGCGACAAGCAGGAGGATAAAAATTGACAACGCAGTTTGACTTGAGCGAATTTTTTCCAGCTGACTAATAGCTGTTCGCTTGTTGGCTACGCTGAGTGATTGATGTATTATTGGTTTCATAATTATTCACTAAAATAAGGTGCGTTTAAGGTTACGGAAGCAGACAGTCGTTGCGTGCCCCTATTTTCTCGTAAGTTAAATGTTACTGTATCTATGACAAAACTTCTTCTACTATTGCGCAGTTCTTCAACATAGGCGCGAATACTGATGTAATCACCCACTACGCTCACTGAGATGGGTAGTGCCTGACGCTCAAGTGTAGCCAGGCGGTCTGGCACATCTTCACTGGGAATTCGAGGAACATTGATAGACTCAATGACTACATCATTTTCTGTGGCTAGCAGTTCCACAATTTTAAGGGTGCGTATTAACTCTGGTTGAGAAGGAATGGCTTCATCGAGCAAGTCAAGTCGATTCTCGATTGACGAGTAGACGCTTTGAGCACTTTGCAAGGATCCTATTTTATTTTCAAGCTGGACATTTAGTTGTTCCTTTTCCTCAATTTCACGATTGAGCTCAGTCATGGTAATGAGGGTTGGTTGGATGGCAAAGACTCCTAAAATAATCACTAAACCGATTGAGAGTAATAGCTCCATCGTAACCAAAGTAGCTGGTCGTGAATAAAATTCGCTCAGTGAATGTTGTAAGTCTTTGCGATCTGCCATAGATTTCCTTAGAGTGACTCCTGATTGCCTGCTGGCTCTCGTGTTTGTTGGCGTGTTTGCTGTGCTGGCTCTTTGGTTTGTGCCTGAATGGAGAAGTTTATCCCTGGCGACTGTGATTCTCCAGATTCAACTCGACTCACCCGAATATCGAAAAATTGTGGTGAAAGTTGCAGGTTGGTGATGTAGGTGTTGAATGCTGACTGAGAGAAGCTCCGACCGGTAACGGTGATACTGGTGGGTCGAATGGACAGTTGATTGAGTACAACATCTGATGGGGTAACCTGCGTCAGCGTGGCAAAGACGTCGGTGATGTTGATATCTTGCTCAATCTGTTGTATGTTTTCAACTTTTGATTGAGCAATTCGAAACTGTGCTTCTAGTTCTGCATATCCTCGAATTGTTTCAGACTTCTGAACAATCTGGCGGTTAAGGTCGTGCAATTGTTGATCAAGAACAAAACGAGCACCAAAACAAATGATAACAATTAATTCAGTGAAAATTACGATATACCTGCCTGCAGAGAGTGCCCACTGCATGGCTCTCCCTAATGGAGTGTGAAAAAAAGGATCCTTAGGAACCAAATTAATATTAATGGTGGCAGGCTTTTTGGACATGGCAGTATCTACTACTCACATTGTACCTAATTTTCTCTAGGTACTACAAGACTATGTTTTCGTATCACTCATCATACTATATAGCTGGGGTGAAAATCTTGCTCAATCTTTAATACCGTCCTCATTGTCAGGGATAGTCGGTACTAAACGTTGCTATCTTCACCACTGTTCTCGACTACCACTTCAGGTGTTTTTGATAAATTTTTGCCCGTAGTATTGAATCTCTGGAAGATGGAGCGAATCAATTGCAGTTCTTTAATTTCAAGTAGCGCCCCGATGTATACATAGACCAACATGCCGATCGTAGCAGTTGAAACCGTTAGACCAATTAGCTCAATTGTCCGTGAAGTATTAAACACCAGCTCGTCAAAAATTTTAAAGGGTAGATAGGTGAGTACCGCCATGATAAAGCTGGCGGTAACAATTTTAAGCTGCGGAATCCAGAATTCTCGGTCGAACAAGTCGACGACTTTTCGATGGAGGAAATATATAAACAAACCAAACTCAAAAAATGCTGTGAGGGTTGTGGCAACGGCAATGCCGATCACACCCCAATTGAGGTAAAAGACGAAAAATGCTCCCAGTACCAAATAAAAAACAAAATCAAGCACCGTAATCAATAGTGGTGTCCGAGTGTCACGCAAGGCATAAAATGCTCTGATGAGTAGTTGTACTAACGCCTGAACCGTAATTGAGATAGCAATGATGCCAACGAGCTGGCTGGTAAGAATGGTTGATGGCCAAGTAAAATTATCTACACCATAGACCAGGCGAACAACAGGAACACGCAGTAGCAGCAATAATACTGATGCTGGCAAGGTTAGAAAAGCAATTTGATTAAGAGATTGTACTACCAGGGATTTATACCGCTTCAATTCATGTCTGTCTGATTCTTCTGATAAAAATGGAAGTGCCGCCTGACCAATAGGTGTTCCAAAAAAGCGAATAGGAATCACCATCAGATTTACAGCTAGGTACATCACTAAAAAGCTAAGGTTGCCGATGCTGGTTGTGAAGAAGCCCAGTAGTAGCTTGCGAAATTCATAGGCGCCAATAGAGAGCATTCGGGGAGGGATGAGGGTAAAGAAGTCGCTCACCCCATCAAACTTGAAATTGAGTGCGGGTTGGTATCTGAAGCCCATCTTGAGAATCAGTGGGATTTGAATCAACATATGCAGGAACGCGCCAATCAAAACACCTGCTCCAGCTGCATAGATGCCCATACTTTCTGAGAAAAAATAAACGCCAATCAAGATGCCAATGTTGTATAGAATCGAAGCCAGGGCAGGGATGATAAATCGATGGTATGATTGCAGTATGCCTGTAAAAAAGTTTGATACAGCAAAGAAAAATTGCGCAAAGAGCATTAAACGGGTTAGGTTAACGATGATATCTATCTGCTCAGTAGTGATTTGAGCGCCTGTTCTAAATTCCGTAATTTCTCGGGCAAACACAAAAACAATGCACCCCAAGAATACAAAAGCCATCAATACAATATTGAGCAAAATTGAGCTCATCTTGAAGGCTGTTGCTTCATTTTTATTTCTTACTCGTGTAAAAATTGGAATAAATGCCGCTGAAAATGCACCCACTACGATCAATTGAAAAAGCAGATCAGGAACTTGAAAGGCGATCCAAAAAGCCTCAAGTGCTTCCTGGGCTTGTATAGTATCGGAAAACTTGTGAAGCAAGATCCGTTTGATAATAATGCCCGAAAGCGCTGAGACAATGGTGGCAGCAGAAATAATACTGGCTGCAGACAAAATTGTGCTCTGCTTGTTCTCAAGCCACTGCATATTGCCAGAAAAAAGATTCTTAATAGGGTTGCCAACAATCATGGGGCTATTATACGGGGTGCGGGGTTTGATTGAAATGCTAGAAACTGATACTTTGATCACTCTGTTGAATTGTCAGCGACTGGCTTTTGGGTTTGATAAAAACTATAATTTTAGGTATACTATCGCATCTATGCCATTATTACAAAACGCCAAAAAAGCACTCAGAGTGAGTAAGCGAAAAGCAGTAATTAATTCCCGCGTTAAATCACGCGTGAAGTCAGCTGTGCAAACTCTCAAAGCTACTCCATCAAAAGATGCTGTGGCTCATGCCTACAGTAGGATGGATCGAGCGGTGAAGCGCAATGTTATTCCTAAAAATCGCGCAGCTCGACTCAAGAGTCAACTCAGTAAACTTGCTTCTCAGGCTTAAGAAACAGTAGGCTATACTTTTTTGCACTTCTCAGAGCTTCTGGTATTTGTGAGTATTGTGAGAAGTAATCAGTGTTTCAGTGCAAAACTGCAGCGAGCAGACCTGCTGCCAACTTCTATGTCTACCGCAAATTCACACATTCGCAATTTTTCCATCATAGCCCATATCGATCATGGTAAGACATCCCTGACAGACCAGTTTCTTCGTCATACTAAGACTGTTAGTGAACGTGATTTTACTGAGCGAGTGATGGACAGCAATCCTATTGAAAAAGAGCGTGGCATTACCATTAAGCTGGCACCTGTTTGTATGCAGTACACAGCTGCGGATGGAGAGGCGTACCAGTTAAATTTAATTGATACACCAGGTCATGTAGATTTTGGCTATGAAGTCAGTCGCTCACTAGCAGCTTGTGAAGGCGCGCTGTTAGTGGTTGATGCCACACAAGGCATTCAGGCTCAAACGCTTTCAACCTATCAGAAGGCGCAGGATCTTGGTTTGACGATTATCCCGGTAATTAACAAAATTGATCTGCCAGCTGCGGATGTGGAGCGCACTATGCTTGAGGTGATGGAGTTGTGCAATCTTTCTGATGAAGACATGATCGCGGTGTCTGCTAAATCTGGCTTAAATATCAATGCCGTGCTTGAAGCAGTAGTGGCAAAAATACCTGCTCCTGGCGGCGATGACTCGGCTCAATTGCAGTCGTTGCTCATTACTTCTCTGTACGATATGCATAGGGGAGCTATTGCTCTCGTTCGAGTAAAAAATGGTGTGCTTCGACCACAAACAAAAATGGCTTTTGTAGCGGGAAAAGCAAGTTTTCTAACCAGCGAAATTGGTCATTTTACCCCAGCCATGACTGCCACTACTCAGCTGCGATCTGGCGAGGTGGGGTATGTTGTAACTGGTCTGAAAGATGTTCGTGGCTTACGAGTTGGAGATACCTTAACCGAAGCGTCGTCAGTGGAAAGTGTAGAAGCTTTGCCTGGTTTTAAGGAACCACAGCCGTTGGTATTTATGGAGCTCTACCCAATAGATCAAGCAGAATTTCCTGATTTGCAGGATGCTATGTCTAAACTCATTTTGCGCGATGCAGCACTGCAATATATTGGTACACATTCGCAGGCATTGGGCAGTGGGCTGCGTGTTGGCTTTCTTGGGGTACTGCATGCCGAGATTGTGCTTGAGCGATTAAAACGTGAGGCTAATCTTGACTTAATTGCGACTGCTCCCTCGGTTGTATATCAGATTACTAAAAAGGATGGCACTCAGTTTGAAATTAACACGCCAATTGAAATGCCTGATCCGTCAGAAATTGAAGAAGTAAAAGAGCCAATTGCTGCAGTGACCATTTTGACTCCTCGAGCGTATGTTGGTTCTTTAGTGCAGTTGTTTCGAGAACGTCGTGGTGCGCTTGAACAAACCGAACAAGTTGGTATGACCATCAAGCTACAGTGCACAATTCCGCTGGCAGAATTAATTACCGATTTCCATGATCAGCTCAAGTCTGTTTCTTCTGGCTTCGCTTCTCTTGAGTACACGGTGGGCGAATATCGAGCGGTAGATGCGGTTTGTGTGACGATTTTACTCAATCACGAACCCGTTCCTGCACTCAGCTTCATCACTGTTCGGGAGCAAGCGCACGTTGAAGGACGGCGCATTGTGGAAAAATTGGCAACGCTTATTCCTCGACAAATGTTTGTGGTGCCGATACAAGCGGCGGTGGGGGGAACTGTGGTGGCCCGCGAAACTCTTTCTGCGTATCGCAAAGATGTGACGGCTAAGCTGTATGGCGGCGATGTCACTCGAAGAAAAAAACTGCTAGCCAAACAGGCTAAGGGTAAAAAACGCATGAAAGCATTTGGTAAAGTCGAGCTTGATCAAGCCACCTTTTTATCACTACTGAAGCGCAGTTAATGTTCTTGGCGGCACTCCATATACAGCACTCCATAGAGCACTCCACATACAGCGCCAGCATATACGGCTCCAGCATACGGCACTCCACATCAAGACATTACGATTTGAAAATAAAGCGCTTGAAGCTAAGTACCAGCACAAATCCCGCAATCAGCGTAGTTGTTGCGGTTACAATATCTGAGACTTGCTTCAGCGTTCGTTCTTGTTCGAGTGAGCGATAACAGCGCTCGCGTTGAGCTTCTACATCCTCTGCCGAGATAGTAGTGTCTCCTCTTGGGGTTGATGGGTATGCGCCATTCATTTCGCACCGCGTCTCTTCATACGAGTTGAGGGGATATTGCTCAAACAACAGTATTTTACTAGCGGTCTGTGTGCCACTGATGAAACCAAATATTAGCAAAATTACACCAATGACAAAAAGAATATTGGTAAAGGCAGCTTTGATGACTTCTGTTTTCACAGCTACTAGTATACGCCTTTTGTGCGAAAAAAATAGCTAGATGCTTGATTTGTGATTGATCAAGGCGTTCCTCAGGTATTGCTGCTATAATACGTGCATGGCAGACGTGATTTTTGACAGTTCAATGAGACAAGGAGATCCTAGCTCTATTAATCATCAGCGCAAAATTTTGCGTGGAGTTCGTACGAAGCGCTCGCACGGTAGAAGGGCTCAGCGCCAAGAAGAAACCACCAGCGTGGGGGTGGCAGAAAGCCGATCACAAGAGCAAGTTCCAGTGCGAGCGGATGCTTCGGCACCGAGTAGCCAGGACAGTCAGGAACAGCAAATCACCACTCATCCAGGCGATCCTACTCCTCGCTGGAATGGAGCGCATCGCAACGTTGATGAGTACTCAGATGTGATGCGGCAGGAAAAATCATCAAGCAATCCATTTGCCTCGTACTCCCCCAAGCCGATTAATTTTCGTTTTGCTACCCAACATCTTGATGAGCATGTTATTTTAGTGCTGCGTAAGCACGCGTTGACCCAGCTTCCATGGATTTTGGGATCAATTGTATTTGCTTTTTTACCGATTTTATTCAGCTCAGTAGGTCTTGTCGACTTCCTGCCTGGAACGTATCAGTTTGCCGCACTGATTATTTGGTATCTGTTGTTAACAGGTTTTATCATTGAGTCCTTTTTATCATGGTTTTTTAATGTCAATATTATTACTGATGAGCGCATTATTGACGTGGACTTTTTGTCACTGATCTATCGCAATATATCATCAGCAAAAACAGATAACATTGAAGATGTGACCGCGGTGACTAGCGGAGCAATTAGGTCGTTATTTGATTTTGGGACGGTCTTTGTGCAGACAGCAGCTCAGCAACGAGAGTTTGATTTTCGTGATGTTCCACACCCAGCCCGAGTTACAAAGTTGCTCAATGAGTTAATTCTAGAAGAAGAGCGAGAAAAAATTGAAGGGAGAATAAATTAATGTTGCTACAGTTTGTGCTTGACACTGGTTCTTCAATGTTCGCTTTTCCCGCGATTGATCAAAGTAGTATTTTGATTAGTCTTTTTAAGTTTTTATTTATTTTGACGGCTCTTTGCTACTCGGTTTTTGCCGTGATTGTGGTTCGACAAATTCAGATAATGAAAAATACGCTCATTACTTCCTTCTCGCCAATCATATTTTTTGTCGGTTTTGCACATTTACTGGTAGCTCTATTCGTTCTTGGTTTGTTTTTTGTGCTGTTATAAATCTGTCGTGATGCTCAGTTTTTTAGTAGAGCATTTTTGATCCCTGTTGTCAAAATTTTCCCGAACATCCTCTCGAGAAGCTTCATGTTACAATACAGCCGAAGATGGTGCAAAGGATCTCTGTAACTCCAATCGTTAGTTTGCCACAGTTTACTGGCTGGTCTCATGTGATAGACGTGGTAACGGAAACAAATATTAGCTGCGTAATTGCTATTGCCGTGGAAGGTGAAAGCGCTGTATCAATTGGCAAAGGCATTGTCGAGGATATTACCGCTGCTCCCCCAAGAAGTGCCGAGGCACTGTATCAAGCCTTTGAAGACATCATTGCTCAGCTTTCTGATTTGAAATGCCAGTGTTCCTTGGCAGGTGGCGTATTCCGTCCAGGAAGAAGTATTTTGGCAACGTATCATGGCTCGATTAGTTTGAAGCGAAGTGACACGGTTGGTGAAGTATTGACTTCTGATGCCAGTATTGAAATTATTCAAGGTAAAGCTCAGTTGGATGATGTATTTATTTTTGCCACGCTAGATGCGCAGCAATTTTTATCTGCTGTTGCTCTCACCTATCAAAAAGGATTCGACACCGATAGCGTGGTGACTTCAATTGTGCCCGCGATACATTCTTTGGATGCTTCTGCGCGCTGCGCTTTGGGATTTGCAATAGTTGAAGAAAAAAATTACTCAGAAAGTGAACAAAAAACGGGCTCGCATGATAAAAATGTACCGGATTCTGAGCCAATGCCCTCGACTGAGCCAATTTCCCCAACTGAGTCAACACTCACAACTGATCCAACTCCCCCGACTGAGCCACTAGTGGAAGCTCAGTCAGAAACTCAGTCTAAACCGGAGCCGCCAACTGACACAGCTGCCCCGTCTGGTTCGGAAGTAGCTTCCGATAGTCCGCGAGTTGATGCTCGGTCTGAGTCGCCAAATGCAAAACAGCCGACGGCGTTGGGTACTAGTGAGCAAGCGCAATCGAAAATGTTCGAAGATGGTGCAGACCGAAACCTGGGTGTGCCCCCACAAAAATCCAGGTCGAAGCACAGTTTTCCGTGGAAGGCTCTCTTCGCAAAATCATGGCGTGTACTCGTATCCTTGCTGGGTTTAGTAGTGCGCTTTCTGAAAAATTGCAAAAAACAGATCGCTCAATTGGCTCCTGTATTGCGCCAGTTAATTTTTACTCGAGAGTATGTTCCATCGCAACGAATCAAGCGATTGAGAATACTGCTTATTAGCATAGTTGGTGTGTCGGTAGTTTTAGGGGCGGTCTGGTTTTATTTAGATTGGCGATATGAAGCACAGCAAACTGAGGCGCAAACGATCATCGAGCCGTATCAAGCTCGACTGGATGGCGTTCGCGCTCAGGCCAGTAGTGACCCAGTGACTGCTCGTGAGGAATCTCAAGGGTTGCTTGCTGCGCTTGATGAGGTGGTTATTGATGCAGAAAATGAAAACAAGGACGTTCTTTTGGAGTTGGCTCAGCAGCTTCGCACGGATACACAGGCGTTGGTGGAGGCTATCTCTGGGAGAGATGAGTTGAGAGAGCTGACTGTGGCATTTGATTTGCGAACAGTAGAGTCTAGTTTCATCGCCTCAAGCGTAATTGCCAGCGATAACCAAGCATTAGTCCTGGATCAGGAAGCTCAACAAGGTATTGTAATTGATCTTCAGTCAGATCAAATGGAAGCCGTTGATGTTTCAGCTGTTGGTTCAATTGAATCTGCGGTGATGCGTGACGCAAGTAGTGCGGTCTTTCTTGCTCAAGGTCTGTACCAAATGCCGCTTGAGAGTTCAGCAGAACCAGCCTTAATTATAGATGAGGGAGATTCAAATCGAGAAGGCACGCTCGTAGGTTCGTTTGGTCCGTACCTCTATGTTTTTAATCCAGATCAAAGAGATATATATCGGTATCTGTTTGATGGCAGTGATTTTTCTGATCCGATCGGCTGGCTGATTGGTCCGTTGGGTGTTTCGTTTGAAGAAGTGGCATCTTGGGCGATTGATGGGGATATCTGGATTGCTACGCAGGATGGAAGAATTCGCAAATATACCTCGGGATCGCAAGCAGAGTTTGCTGTCAGTGGCTTATCTGAGCCGTTTACTGGTCGATTGGCCATTGTAACTAGAGAAGAGTTTGAGAATCTCTATATTCTTGAGTCAGCGCAGCAACGGTTAGTAGTTTTGACCAAAGACGGCCAGTTTCTCCGAGAAATAAAAAATGTATCACTAGCTGCTGCCACAGACCTCTTTATTCAAGAATCCACCGCAACAGCCTATGTGCTCAGCGGCTCAACAATATTCTCAATTCCGTTATAACGACAAGTAGCAATCTGGTTTTTGGTCAAGCCTGGTATACTATGGTTTATGATTCTTGTACAAAATCGTCATGCTCGTCACGAATACGATATCGAGCAGAAATATACTGCTGGCGTTGTGCTATCTGGTCAGGAAACCAAAAGTCTCCGACTGGGTAGGGCTAGTTTAGTGGGTAGTTACGTACGTATTGTTGGGGGTGAGGCAATTTTGCTCAATGCTCAAATTACACCGTATCAATTTGCCAATAATCCAGACTATGAACCAAAGAGAACCCGGAAATTATTACTTAAGAAAAGTGAAATTCAAGATTTGGAAACCTGGAGTACTCAGAAAAAGCGTAGTTTAGTAGCGCTTAATTTTAAGTTGGTGTCTAATCGCATTAAATTGACAATTGGTATTGGCAGAGGTCTAAAATCACATGATAAGCGTCGAAAATTGAAAGAAAGAGATCAAAAGCGAGAACTTCAGAAGCAGTTCAAGCGATCGGTATACTAAATTCACTGACCGAGCTGTTTTGCATCAATCAACTGAAACTTGGCACATTGTTCTAGATTGTTGCACAAATTCCCCCTCGACTTTATGTCCTATTCTTTGCTTTAATGGACATAGTACCTTTCAGCAATTCAAAAAGGAGTTATTTATGCCGAAACGTGTTTTTTGGCCTGCCGCACTTGTAGTAATGGGATTCTTATTTCTCGGAGTTAATATAGGCTTGCTGCCTCGTGACTTCTGGAATTTATGGCCATTATTGTTAATTATTGTTGGACTCGGTGGTCTGCTTATTTCTGATCGAGAAGAATGGACGTTGGAAGAACAAAAAGCTAACCGCGCTAAGGCTAAAGCAGCAGCAAAGCCCGCAAGTAAGTCAGCAGCCAAATCTTCCAAAAAGAAGACCTCAGCTAAAAAGAAAACTGCTCGCTCGAGTAAAAAATAACGATTGACGCTTTCTTTGTTTGTATCTGTGTGTATGCATTGGTCAGTGTTGATGTTTGCATTCTTACTATAATCGCGTTATAGTCCTGACTGATTGCCGTATATGACAAACCAACCCTTTCACATTGCTATTGATGGGCCAGTTGCCGCTGGTAAGGGTACTGTTTCTCGACTAGTGGCAGATCGTCTTGCTTTTTTGTACGTGGATACTGGTGCGATGTATCGGGTTACGGCCTGGATGTCGATACACGCCGACATTGATCTTACAGATGAAGCTGCTGTTAGTGCGTTAATCGAAAAAACAAACATTGAGATGTATAACCCAAAGGGTGATGAGCGTGACGGTCGTCTGACGACGGTCAAGGTAAATGGTGAAGATGTTTCATGGCAGATCAGAACTGAAGAAATTGGCAGAGGGGCGTCAAAGGTTGCGGTACATCCTTTGGTTCGTAAGGCACTGGTCGCCAAGCAGCAAAATATTGCCAAAAATCAAAACATTGTCATGGAGGGCAGAGACACAACGTATGCAGTATTGCCTGACGCCCAGTTAAAAATTTATTTGACAGCCAGTGACACAGTACGTGCAAAGCGTCGTCATATGCAGTTGCTTACTAAAGGTACTGACGTTGAATTTGCTCAGGTTTACAAAGATTTATTGGAGCGAGATGAGCTCGACACGAACCGTAAGACAGATCCCCTTAAAATTGTTCCTGAAGCCTGGGTCATCGACACGAGTGATTTATCTATTGAGCGAGTTGTGGAAATGATCGTGGCAAAAGTGCAAGTTCTTCTTGAGTCGAGTAAAAAAAGCTAAAGCATCATGAGCACGCACCAATCATCTGAAGACTCAGCCAACTCTCTCAGAGAGCTAACCGACACTATCGAGGCGCGTCAAGCTCAGAAAGAGCGCAAGGGCATCGAAAAACGGAAAAAAGATGCGGCGAAAAAACGCCAGCAGTTGCTTGAACGAATGGTTGCGCCCACTGTATTACTACTGACTGTTATCACCGCGTATGTATTGTGGATGCTAGCGTAATGCAGCAATTGTCAGTCTTCTCGGACGGGAGAAGGCATACTGACTGGAGCCGCAATATTACAGGCGACAGTAGGCTCAGTACCAGGAACAAAATATTCCTCGACAACGCGCGAGCAGCCCGAGCAGGGCAGTGTGCCTGTACTGGCGCAGATGGCTACTTTGATAAGGTTTTGTGGCATTGCGAAGCGATGTGGCTGTTCGGTATCCAGCACGAGTCGCACCACTGAGTTCCAGATTGGCGAAGCGCCAGTGACTCCTGAGGCGACGTAGCTCATCGGCTGATTATCATTATTGCCCACCCAGGTGGCTACAACTCGATCAGATGTGTACCCAATAGTCCAGTTATCTCGCAGATTATTGGTAGTGCCCGTTTTAACAGCTACTTCTTGATCAGGGATAAAGAGTGTGGATTGAGGTCCGAATGCTGGAGCGCGGGCGTTATTGTCAGAAAGCATGTTGCTGATTTGATACGCGACGGCTTCATTGAGCACTTTGCGGCGGTCACAGTTCATACCAGTCAGTGCGCACGAATTTTCAAATACAAGTTCTCCTTTGTAGGTTCTGATTTCCAAAATTGGTTGCAAGTTTACCGCATAGCCTTGATTGGCAAAAACGCCATAGAGTTTGGCCATATCGGTCATTAGGACTTCGCCTCCACCAAGGGTGAGCGACAAACCAAAGCGAGTCCGTTCTCCCCAGGTTGTAATTCCCATAGCTTCCGCTTTATCAATGAGGGCCCCAACACCAATTTGATTGAGTAGTTTTACAGCAGGAATATTGTACGAAGAAGCCAATGCCTCTTTGAGCGTAACATTGCCACGATACTTTCCATCGTAATTTCTGGGGCTATACGGTCTTGTGCCAGCAATGTCAAAGGTGGTTGGTTGGTCTTGAATGATCGAATTTGGTGACATACCGCGTTCAAGTGCAAGGGCGTAGGTAAGCGGTTTAATGGAGCTTCCAGGCTGTCTTGGTCTCATGGTGAGGTTAACTTGACCATCATTTTCAAAATCAAAATAATTTGTACTGCCGACCATTGAAAGAATTTCGCCAGTTTTGGGGTTGGTAACCAAGGTTGCGCCATTTTGCACTCGCAAATGTGCTAACGATTGCACCTCATTTGTCACCAGCTCCTGAGCTTTGTTGTGGAGTGAAAGGTCTAGGCTGGTGCGAATTACTAATCCTCCCTTGTGGAGCATTTCTTCACCAAATTGGTCAGCCAGGTATTGGCGCACGTACATTACGAAGTGGGGTGCTTGAATATTGATGACGTCTTCTTCATATGCCAGTTCAACTCGCGCGGCTTGGTCTGCAATTTCTTGAGAAATATAGCCATCTTCTGCCATACGATTGAGCACCTGCATCTGTCTCAGTTTTGCCGTTTCTGGATAGGCTCCAAATGGAGAGTAAGCGCTGGGAGCGGCTGGCAATCCAGCAAGCAACGCTGCCTCAGGTAAATTGAGCTCACTTGCTGATTTACCGAAATACCGCTGTGCAGCTGCTTCTGCACCATATGTTGCTCCGCCGTAAGCAATTTGATTAAAATACATTTCTAAAATTTCTTCTTTTTCATAGACGCGCTCTGCCATTACGGCGAGAATAATTTCTCGAAACTTCCGTTGAAAGGTGCGCTCGGTGGTTAGCAAGCGATTTTTAACGAGCTGTTGAGTAATGGTGGAACCACCTTGAATTGACTCATTGTGGTAATTAGACCAGATTGCCCGAGTAATGCCGCGCAGTGAAAATCCCTGATGAAGGTAGAAATCTTTATCTTCAATAGCAATGGTGGCGTACACCAAATTAGGAGATACTTCAGATAAAGGAATAATGGTGCGATTTTCGTCTTTATACAGTTGATACAGGATTTCACCATCTCGATCGGTAATAACTGTGGTGATCTCAGGTTCTTGTTGTGTCAGAAGTTCGGGTTTGGGCAAATCTTCAAAGATAAAAGTATGAACCCAGTAGCTGCTACTGATAATAGCTGTACTCAGAACCAGCGCGATGATTGTTTGCAATGGAAAGAGTTGGACGGTGAGGTAGAACGGTTTGAACGGAGCTACTAGTACTTGTGCGAATGTACTCGAAAAAGATTTTTTCTCTGGGGTTTGAGTTGCAGTGACAAAAGACTTGCGCAGCTTACGCTTAAATGACCAACTTTTTTTTCTATTCCAGCGCGCTACTATTCGTTGCCCAGAAACAAATGGGTGCAACGCGACAGATCGCACCGAGTTAGAGTGCTGCTTCAACGTATGACTGATCGAAGAAAACGCTGTCCGCCACTGGATTTTTTTTGAACAACTACGTTTGTACAGTTTCCAGCTTTTTCTAAACAGCAGTAGGGTGTTGTGGCCAATTGCATGAAAAAATTCAAGCGTTAGCGCGGTGAAGAGGAAAAAGATGTTTTGTAAAAACTGATCTGCTTTTGTGAGCCAGTAGCGATCTTTAGAAAAAATATTTCCCTGCTTAAATCGAATAAAAAATGTAAACGGTTTGTTGTAAGAGTATTGTTGAAAGGTTTTTTTTTGCTTGAGCGCGTACTGTAGTAAATGCGATCGATAAGATTTAATATTCTTTGATCTGCTTGTTACGGGTTTTCTTCCGGCCATAGGGCGGATAATACCATGGCTAATTAACTAATACAATAACATTTGTCCTATTTTTTAAGTTATATACCTATGTGTTAAATTCACTCCCTCTTTGGAAGAATAAATTTCTATTGAATTTTTCTGGCAACTACATCCCATAATTCTCTTGAATCGCCTTCGTAGCCCAGTGCCCAAATAGCCACACCTCCAAGGTCTAATTGATTGACGTAATCCAGTTTGTAAGAAATTGACCTTGAGTTCTCATAGTATATGACATAAATCTCATCATCTTCAATATACGAAATGTATGGTGATAATGCTTCTTCACTCCAATGTTCTTGAACTTGCAGTTCCTCACTACGATCGCGTATGCTTTCTACTCGAGAAATACTTGCCGTAGAGCCAGTGTTTGGAAAAGTGTGCGATTGTGCGTCACGCGAAGTAGTTTGCCACCCATATCCATAAAAGGGAACACCGAGCAAGATTTTTTCTGAAGGAACAAATTTGATAAATTCTTGAAGATGCTGGTTGATATCGCTGTCCCACAAATCATTGCCACCAAAGAGTGGGGCGACTGGACCAGCCTGAGTGCTGGTACGTCGGTGAAAATCGTATGCCATAACTACCATGTAATCGACTTGTTGCGCTAGCGCTGGAATATCCCAGATTTGCTGGTTATTTGAAGCACTAGCGTAGACATCTATGGAAAGTTGTACCGAATCATATCGAGTGTCCAAGTGTGTTCGCAAAGTGGTAACAAAAGTTGTCAGATCATCGCGTAGTCGAGCACTACCTGAGCCACTGGGTTCGATATCGATGTTGATTCCGGTAATTGGATACGCCAGAATTACTCCATCAAGCGAATCGATTAACTGTTGATGCGCCTGAGGGTTTCTCAAAAAACTTGCTATATCAGTATTATTAAATTGAGTCAGCACTAATTCTACACCACCTTGGTTCTCCAGCATCTCGGTGCTCAATTCAAAAAAACGTTCAGATTGGAGATTGTTGTATCCGGGCTCCTGGTAATCATTTTCCCTGGTGATGATGCTGCCATCCCCTGCGATAGTAAGAGAAAAATAGGAAAGATGTGTTAACTCGGGTTGTAGTTGCACCTCGCACATATTCCAGTACGGTAAAAAGCCATAGACGACTTTGTTTGGTCTGGTTGGTAGGCGTGATTCTTGTAAAAATCGAAATACGGTTAGAGACGAAATTGGAGAGCGAATGGGTTCTTCCCAGAGCACCCACAAGCTGACAGCCAAAGCAGAAGAAAAGCCAATGACGCCGAGTAAAATGAGCTTAATTATCAACTTACTGCGTTCATACCACGGTAGAGAAGAAGTCTTTTGAGGACTTCGGGAGGTTGGTCGATTATAGAAAGCTTTCCTCAATACATTCATGATGTGTCGTAGTTAGTCGATTATTCGTTCGTTTCCCAAGATTCATCCCAGTTTCCCCATTCTCCCCAGTCATTTTGATCTTCACTTGAGTATTCTTCGCTCACGGTGTGCCGTTCTCGTTGCACCCGTCCTTCTTCATCCACCGGGCGATTGCAATCTACGCAGTACATATCAGTAACTGGATCTTGCATAATGGTTCTTTCTTCCAAAACTAAACCTTCTACTTGTTCACCATATGGAGGGGGCAAACCAGTAGTAGGATCAATCCAAATATTGGTTCTTGTTTCTCTGGAAGCTGATGGTTGGCTAGCAGTCCAATACAGCTCTGGACCAGATAGTCGACAGCTCTCTCCTTCCTGCGGTGGCATACCGTGGGGGCAGACGTTTTCTGATAGGACATCTGTTGGTTTTTCTTGCCAGATTGAAGGGCGATCTTGCAAGATAAAACTCATAATGTCATTGAAAATGGGCGCTGCACCAGTAACCCCAGAAACTAAACGGCGGTTCATGGGCGAGTTGTCGTTGTTGCCAACCCAGGTTATGACTAGAAATTCAGGGGTAAAACCAATCGTCCAGTTATCGCGTAGATCATTGGTGGTGCCTGTTTTGGCACTGACAACTTGATTGGGAATGACGAGTGAGGAATTGGGGCCGAAGGCAGCTATCCTGGCCTGATTATCTTGCATGATGTGACTCGTCATATATGCAGGAGCACTATCCATTACGCGAACTAAATCACCTTGTTGTTGGTCATCATATTCTGCCAAGTACTCTAAGTCTGCAAGTCGTTCCTCTGGATTTAGTTCGAACAAGACTTCACCGCGATAGTCTTCAACTTTGAGAAACGGAGATAAGGGAACTTGGACTCCTTGGTTGGCTAAGACGCCAAATGCTTGTGCCATATCTATCATCCGCACTTCTCCACCTCCAAGCGTGAGCGACAAACCGTACCGTGAGGGGTCTTGCCAGCTGGTTATACCCATAGCGGATGCTTGATTAATAAAGTTGGGGAGACCCAGCGCCCGCAACCCTTTTACTGCAGGAATGTTGAGAGAGCTACCGAGCGAATTGCGCACAGTGACTGGGCCGCGAAACGTTCCATCATAATTGCGTGGACAATACGGTTGCTGACCTTGAGAAGTAAAACAGGTTGGTACATCAAGTAACATCGTGCCTGGGTTCAGTACTTTTTCCTGAAATGCTGTTGCGTACATTAACGGCTTTATTGAACTTCCTGGTTGTCGGCTGGCCAGGGTGACGTTAACTTGTCCATCAGATTCAGTTGCAAAGTAATCTTTAGAGCCAACCATGGCCAAAATTTCTCCAGTATTCGGTGCTACTACGAGTGAAGCACCATTAGTAACAGACATATTTTGTAAAGACGCTACTTCAGCTGCAACGGAGGCTTGAGCAGCTTTTTGCAGGTCGAGATCAAGCGTGGTGGTCACTCGCAATCCTCCGCGCTCCACAGTCTCCGTGCCATATTCTTCATATAATAGATCTCTGACAAAAAACACAAAGTGTGGAGCTTCAATGTCCTGCCGTGACAAAGCGAAAGTGAGGGGG
The DNA here is from genome assembly GCA_040879165.1 of Patescibacteria group bacterium. GTDB lineage: Bacteria > Patescibacteriota > Microgenomatia > UBA1400 > PJMF01 > JBBDKV01. Next base: position 111,820 of record JBBDKV010000013.1, on the reverse strand, counting down.
TCAGAGACAGAAGTTTCATATTGCAGACTGGTAATGTAAGCATCTTCATGCATTCTTCTTAAAACGTCTTCTTGGCGATTTTTTGACCGAGTTGGATCTGAGCCAAATGGTGAATAGCGTGTTGGCGCCTGAGGCAAACCGGCAAGCAGAGCTGCTTCAGCAACGGTTAGGTCTTTGGCGTGTTTATCAAAATACAATTGTGCTGCGGACTCAATACCCACGGCAGTACCACCGTAGGAAATGTAGTTTAAGTACATTTCTAAAATCTCTTCTTTTGTGTACAGCAGCTCAGTAAATACTGAGAGAACAGCTTCTTTTATTTTTCGTTGCCATGACCGCTCACTAGAGAGCAAGGCATTTTTGACTAATTGTTGCGTGATGGTGGAACCGCCTTCTAGGCGCTGTCCTTGAAGGTTGCGATACGAAGCGCGAATGATGCCGCGAATGTCAAACCCATGGTGGCTATAAAAATGCTGGTCTTCAATGGCAATTGCCGCTTGACCAACGTGCGGCGGCAGATCTGCAAGCTTGATAGGAATGCGGTTTTCATCAGCGTAAATTTCGTACAACAACTGACCATTTCGATCAAAAATTTGTGTACTGACTGCAAAGTTGTCACGACTTGTTAGATTTCTGGGAGAGGGTAAATCTTGTAACATTCGACTGATTCCAAAGAGGCTCAGTGCGATGACAATCAATAGTCCGTAGCGAGCAATGGGATTTTTAAAAGGGAGGAGGAGTAGCATCCCAAAGAATTTCAACATCTTGCTCAAGGACTTAATCAGTGCTTTGGGTATGGAAAAAGTTGGCAGTTTTTTCCATTGTTTTTTGATCTGCTGAGCTGTTTTTTGAGATTGACTCGAACCAAGCAAGCTCATTGCGATAATTTTCGATGATTTTGACGGTTTACGCTTTGAGTGTTTTTGAGTCTTTTTTTTCATAGCAAGCATGCTTTAGACTTGTGCTAGGTAGTATAGTGTAGCAAATTCGACCAATAAACTATAGAACAAGAGTGATGAGTCAGGTACTGCATTCTATGAGAGAAGTGTTTAGTAAACCCTGGTTTAAGTATTTGCGAAAGCCGCAGCAGGAATTGGTACGGTTGAGTGTGTTGCTCTATGAGCGCGAACGAAGGTCGACAGTCGTCTTGAGCGATTATTCTTTTGTGATTTTTCCCATGTCAAAAGCGTATGAAGGATTTTTGAAGCAGTATTTATATGATTGCGAGTTAATTGATGAGCGAACATATCATAGTCGGCGGTTTAGAATTGGTCGGGCAATCAATCCAGATGTTCGAGAAAACCAGCGGGACGAGTATTGGTTATATGATGATCTAGTGCACATGTGTGGAAAACCATTGGCTCAGCAGCTTTGGCAAACTTGGCTGACTTGCCGCAATCGAGTGTTTCACTACTTTCCTAATCGTAAGCTGCTTTTTTCGTTTGAGATCGCCACAGAGTATGTGCAGTTAATCACTGAGACGATGCAAGATGCTCATACTTGTCAGCTAGAACTAGAGGTGCCTGCTAAAAAAGAGCCGAGTGCGCAGTCAAAACAGTCCGGCAAAAGCTCGCGCTAGTACACACGGAACCAAATACGTATCGTCAACCATTAAAAGCTCAGTCTCGTGGCTGACACTTGCCTGGTATGTAGGTATAATAGAGGTTTATAACAATAGTATTGCAATTTTTAACTGAAGACAAAGGAATCACATGTCAGGAGCACCACCACTTGTTCGCAACATTACAATATCTGGATTGCCTGGATCTGGTTCAACCACTCTGCTCGATCAACTCAGAGAACACCCAGACCTGAAGTTTGAAGGCTGGTCGGGTTTCAGTGGCGGCGCGTTCATGCGTAACTACGCTATGGAAAAGGGATTGATGGATAAAGATGGTAAGTTGCACCACAGTGCGGATATCTATTCAGATGATTTTGATCGAGAAGTTGATATGGGCATGCGTGAAAAATTGAGCACTGAACAGCACTGGATTATTGAATCTTGGCTGTCTGGGTTTTTGGCCCAGCAAGTGCCGGGGGTATTTAAGATTTTACTCAAGTGTAGCAATACTGCGGTCAAAGTTGATCGCATTGTCAATCGTGATGACGTCACGGCCGAAGTTGCACTTGCCAACATGAACAAGCGTTACAAATCAAATGTGGCAAAGTGGCGTCGAATGTATGCCAAAGAGTGGCAGACATGGATTGTAGAAACTGGTACTATGAAAGCAACTGATCCAATTGATTTTTGGCACCCGAGTTTATACGATATTGTCATCGATACGTATTCCACAAATCAAAAAGAAACAGTAGAGCAAGTCATCCATGCCATCGAAAACCACCTCGCGGACTAGTGCATCAAAGCGAAAAACTGCAGCTTCAACCAGTAAAGCTTCTCGTCCAACAAAAAAAACTCAACAATCTCCAGCGCTCATCGCCTTTTATCCAATCGTTGTGTTGGCTTTGGTGATGTGGGTTTTGTATCGCAGTTTGTTGCAGAGTTTTCCTGTGTGGTTTGATGAGAGTATCGGTAAGGCAATTTTTTTTGGCTTTCCTGTCTGGTTATATATTGTCATGTCGCGCTCAAAAAGTATTGTAGATACTTTTTCAGCGCGAAAGTTGTATCCTGGTTTATTTCTGGGCTTGGCAGCAGGAGGCATGTTTGGATTTGCCACCAGTATTTTGGTGTTATTGCAAACTGGGGCGCAGGTGTTGCCAGTGGCACTCTTTTCTTCAGAGGTTTTTTGGGGAGAGTTTATCTTGGCAATACTGACGGGATTTTGGGAAACACTACTCTTTTTCTCATTTATTATGACGGTAATTATGGAGAAATATCCCAAGTGGTCAGTGGTTAGCCAAGCAGCATTGACAGCGAGTATTTTCTTGATTTTCCACATCCCTAATATGTTGACACAAGTTGGTGCGGGTGACGTACTGCTCTTTATTCCCTACTTGATGGTGATGTTTTTGTTTGGTCTTGGTCAGGCTTTTCTATTCTATGCGCGGAGAAATGCCTATGCGCTGGTTTTGTCACACGCTATTTGGGGTATGGTGTTATTAACACATACTTGGTAGGTGATATTGCTCAATTAAAAAACAATAATATCTGTTAGAATGACCACTCCTTGGCAGAATTCCTTTCAGGAAGTACGTATTTTATAGTAATGCAAATACACTCGTCTATGGCGATCACAAAACTTCATTTTATAAGCATGCTTGGTTTAGCTGTTTTTGGCTTTTTGGTCTTACTTGTTTCCTTGGTGGCTACCAATCGCTCGGTTGTTGGCCAGGTTACTCCGTTGAGTACGGTACAATTTTACACGAATGGACCTATTTTACCTGATCATCCTTTGTACCCTGTTTTGATGGTACGAGATCGCTTGGCTTTACTGCAAGCTGAGGGCGATGCGACAATTTTATTACAAGTTAAGTATGCTGATGAGCGTCGGCAACGAGCCATGCTGTTGTTGAAAAAAGGTCAGCCTGAGCTGGCAGTGAGCACTTTTAGTAAGTCGCAAAAATATCTACTAGAAGCCTCTCGACTGGCCATAGGCACGCCAGCACCAGTAGAGATGCGCCAGGAACTTGCAGAAATTTTAGCTGAATCACTGCTCCATATTGAAGTTATTTCAGATTCAACGGGCGATCTGCATCATTCAGCCTTGACGCAAGTTGCCGCTGATACTCGGGTTGTGCAAGACGAATTGGCAGCGTCAGTCAGCAATAATTACTAGCTTTTGATCTACAAATATCCATTGACAGCTTCACCTACTCTGTGAGATTCTATAACTCCTAAAAAGCGGGAAACACAATATATTGTGTTTTTATTACACATCAAATACAAGACCATGTAGAAAGTGATGAGTGAAATGTCCATATTGTGCCAAAATCAGCACTTCTGTTATCGACTCTCGAGAAGCCGAAGACCAAACCAGCATCAGACGTCGCCGAAGCTGCGCTGAGTGTGGTAAGCGGTTTACCACCTATGAACGTGTCGAGGGTATCGAGCTAAAAATAATTAAAAAAGACGGTGCGCGCGAGGACTTTAGTCGAGAAAAACTTCGTCGTGGCATTATCAAGGCAACTTGGAAACGACCAGTTTCGATGAGTGCTGTGGAAGATTTAATAGATGAAGTTGAACGTAAGCTGCGACTCCGTGATGCCAGCGAAGTCAAAAGCTGGGAGGTAGGTAACTTAGTCATTAACAGATTGAAGAAAATTGACCCAATGTCATATCTGCTGTTTGCTAGTGTCTATCGAGACTTTGAAAATCTAGAAGACTTTGAAAAGGAGATTCACCGGCTCCAAGAACAAAAGCCTTCTGAAGGAAAGTCTGAGGAGAAGTAAACGCAGTAGCAAAATATGGCGAAGTGCCAGCAATACAAGCATACAAGGAGACACCAATGTCAACATTACCTAAGAAAAAAATGAAATTCATCGATCGAAAACTAGATCAGGGCATGGGACTTGCTGTGGCTCGCCGCACCTACTTACGTCGGGTGACAGATCTAAAATCTGGTCGAGAGCGTTGGGAAACTTGGGCAGAGGTGGCTGAGCGGGTTGCTGCAGGAAATGCAGGATTACTTGGCAAAAAAATGGCGAGTCACCGTAGGGATGAGCAAAAATTGCTGCGCAAACACATTTCAAATGGTTCGATTTTAATGTCAGGTCGCCACTTGCAGCATGGAGATGAAACGCAGAGTGAGCGCAATATGGAGGTCTTTACTAATTGTTCAACGGCTTCAAGTTCGTATATTTTATTTTATTTATTGATGAACGGATCTGGAGTAGGTCGTCCTTACGATGATGATATGTGTATCGTTAACTGGGATTTAATGCCAAATGTTCGCTGCGTCATCAATGACGAACATCCTGACTTCGTGTGGGGGGTGGATGAAAGTGTGCGAGATGCTGAGCATAAATACGGCCATGAAGATGGTATTCACTGGTTTGAAGTGCCTGACAGTCGTGAAGGCTGGGCGCAAGCAGTTGAGATGTTGGAAGTGATGGCCTATGAGAAGAAGTATCGTGACGACTTGTTGATTCTCAACTTCTCTGGCGTTCGAGCCAAAGGTCAACCAATTAAAGGCATGCAAAATCGCCCTTCGTCTGGCCCAAAACCATTAATGAATGCAATCTCAAAGCTGGCAACCATCAAAGGTGCGGGAATGTCTCCCTGGAAGCAGGCGATGTTTGCCGACCATTATCTTGCCGAGTGTGTGTTGGTGGGTGGCGCGCGCCGCAGCGCGCGCATCGCCACCAAAGTCTGGACTGATCCCGAAGTTCTCGATTTTATCGCTATCAAAAGAGGTGGTTTCCTCTGGAGTGCGAATAACTCAGTGGCTGTTGATGACAAATTCTGGAAGCAGCGCACCAAGCACTCCCGTAAAGTGCTGGAAGTGATTATGAAGGCTTCGTACGAAGATGGAACGGGTGAACCTGGTTTTATCAATCAACATCGACTTGTTCAAAATGACGATGGCTACGAAGATTATCAAGACGGCAAGTACGCCGAGAGCAAGAAATATAAGCCACTGGCTCGCACTGAAAAAATGCTCTCCCGCTTGGCTCGCAATGCTTCATCTAAAGTCTATTCCCAGATTCCCAACCCTTGCGGTGAGATTTCACTGAACATGTTGGGCGGCTACTGTGTGATTGCAGACGTCGTGCCGTATTACGCGCCAACTGTCGACGATGCTGAAGAAGCCTATCGGGCGACTACCCGCGCCTTGATTCGCGTCAATACTTTCATGGATAGTTTGTACAATCGTGAAGTTAAGCGCACCAATCGCATTGGCGTTGGCATGACTGGCATTCATGAGTTTGCTTGGAATCAATTTGGCTATTCATTTCACGATTTGATTGATGAAGAAAAATCAAAAGATTTTTGGGAGACCATGGCACGTTTCAAGCGAGCGGTGGTTGATGAAGCTGAAAGCTACTCCAAAAAACTGGGCGTGGTGGTACCACACACCAACACTACCATTAAGCCATCTGGTACTATTTCCAAGTTATTTGCCCTGACAGAAGGTGCCCACTTGCCCTCGATGCGTGAGTACATTCGCTGGGTGCAGTATCGCTCGGACGACGCCTCGGTTAAACGCTATGCTAAAAAAGGGTACCCGGTCAAAGAGTTGCGCAGCTATTCGGGCTCGACAGCTGTTGGCTTTCCAACACAACCATTGATCTGCCGCTTAGGCATGAATGGCAAGCTGGTCACCGCAGCAGAAGCTACTCCCGAAGAACAGTACAAATGGCTAATGCTTTTGGAAAAATACTGGATTGTGGGTGTTGACACTGAAGGCAAGCCACTTGAAGACACTGGCAATCAAGTTTCCTACACTCTCAAGTACGACCCCAAGCGCGTTACCTACAAAAAATACGCCGAAATGGTGTCTAAGTATCAAGGGTTGATCAAGTGTTGCAGCGTTATGCCACAACAAGACGCCACTGCCTACGAGTATCAGCCTGAGCAGCCAGTGACGATCAGCGAATTCATGCGTGTCCTCAATGAAATTGAAAAAGATGAGACAGTGATGGAGGATATTGACTACGAACATCTCAAGTGTGAGAGTGGTGCGTGTCCGATCTAGGTAGCAGAGAGCTGTGTTGCCTATTGCTAATGAATATAGTATCTCAACTTTTTTTACTGGTTGCAGCTCATGTAGAAAAATGTGATCATAGTTGTGCAGAGACAATTTACAGAAACTATATATGAGTGAAACCACACAGCCGGAAGTAAGTACAGAAGAAAATGAAGCTCTTGATAATGCTGAGTCAAATCGTGAGGTCGGAGCGGTAGTTTCAAGCTCATTGGATGAGATAGAAAGTAGTTTAGAAACTGGTGATGAATCTCGAGTTCAGCAGCTCCTTAAAGCAGTGCGCAAAGTATACAAAGATCGCCCACAAGAGTTAACTCTTGAGCAATTTTTGAAGCTTGATGAGTTGGATGAGAAATATAAATCTCAAACAGGCTCTTCCCAAGAGGGGTCAGCTTCGGAAGTTGGGGATGACACTCAGGCAGATGAGGTGAATAGCGTTGTGTCAGCCGATACTACTCAAGATGACAGAGGAGTTACAGATTCGTTGGACTACGATCAAACTGAGAAAGATACATTGGTACCTGAGCGGAGAACTAATGGAGCAGCGCCTGCTTCTGGGACCAATAGCGATGTCGCTTTGGCGGCTGAGTCGCAGCCGACACCACTGAATTCAGACTTAAATGTTGAAGTACCCAATGATATACCTGTTGGGGAGCCAGCTACTTTCTCCGATGGAGAAACTACTGCCAACATTGCAGAGAGAGGTGGCACAGAGGTAGATACTCAAGGCGAGAATGATAATGCATCGCTAGTACGTGAAGCAGTAAGAGCTCTTGATCAGGCTCAAGAAGCTCTGAGGAAGCTTCAACAGCACCAGAGTGAAATTAATAATCAATGAATGATTTTCTGAAAAAATGCCTCAATTAACAGAAGTGTTCCGAAATGCTAGTAAATACGAGCTAGTTGCATTTACTGGTGATTAGATGCAGGTCTTAGGGATGCATTTCTTGCTTCGATATTGCCCGTTGACTTTAAAATTGCTGCACAAGGCATGCGTTTAGCTTTAGGCAAACAAGATTAGTTAGCCAAATTTAAGCCGCGGCTGTCTTTGCAGTTGATCACTTGTATAAACAGTATTTTGTGTGTTTGCGTTCATCGCCACCCCAATCATTGCCGCATTATCTGCACAAAGTTTTTTTGAATAGGGAGTGAGTAGGGGGATTTTCTTGTTAGTTTGTCGGATTGTACTGCGCAGCTTTTTGCGCAATTGCATATTTGCAGCCACTCCCCCGCCCAGCCAGACGCTGTGTATCTCTGGGTGCGCGGCTAGTGCTCGTTCAAACTTGTAAAGGAGGTGTCGGAACACACCTGCCTGGGCGCTGGCACAAAAATCTTTGATGAATTGCGCGTCTTGAAGTTTCTTTGGGGAAGTTGTGGCAAGCGTGTTGCGGGCAAAGGTTTTTAGGCCAGAAAAACTGAGGTCAAAATCTTTGCGGTGAGTGAGCGGGAGGGGGAACTCAATTGCTTCAGGATTGCCTTGTTGCGCTAAAATTTCAATCGTTGCACCAGCAGGATAACCAAGATTGACCATCCGACCAATTTTATCCAAGCATTCACCTGCAGCATCATCAAGTGTAGTGCCGAGTATTTGATAGGTGCCGAGTTGCTTAATGAGCACAAATTGGGAATGTCCTCCAGAGATAATTAGACCGAGCGCAGGGAACACTGTGTCAAGATTTGGTTGAGCTTGAGCGGTTGTTCGCGAGTTTGGCCTGGCCAGGACAGAGAGTAGATGTCCCTCGAGGTGATTGATGGCAGTCAGCGGTTTAGTATGTTGTTGGGCGAATTGCTCGGCAAATCGAATCCCTACTTCCAGAGCCGGAGCCAATCCTGGACCAATGGTGACCGCTACAGCTGATAGCTGCTCAGGGTTGATGCGAGCCTGTTGCAGTGCGGCTGAAACAGTCGCTGTAATGTTTTGAGCGTGGGCAAGCTTGGCAACGGTGGGAAAAACGCCGCCGTATTTCTTATGCAACTGAGCTTGAGAAGCCACCACATTTGACCGCACCACCCACCCTTGTGTCACGGCGGCACTGGTATCATCGCAGGAAGTGTCTATTGCTAGAATGAGTGGATCTTGATTATTTGGCATGTGATTCATCGATTTGTATGCGTCGCTCAGTTCCTTTGTTTGGATCTTGTATCAAAATTTGCACGAGTGGAATGTTTTTGATTGTCAGTTGTGGCAACAGCCATTGGGCTACTTGTTGCCACCATTCAATCAGCACCACTTGTTTTGCGCCCAACAGCGTATCAACTCCCAGCAGTCGCAGTTCATCTTGACTGGCGATCTTCCAAAAATCACAGTGATGTAGCTGTCCACGCACGCCATGACGAGGGAAGTCATAACTTTCGATATAGGTGTATGTGGGTGAGCTCATTTTGTCTTGTATTTTCAGAAAATCAGCTGCTCCCTTGGCGAAAACTGTTTTGCCGGTGCCAAGCTCGCCATCCAGCCCAATCACTAAGCCGCGCGATGTAATGTCATTCCAATATTTGAGCAAATAGGTGCCTGCGATACGCTCTGTCATCTCTGGACTGTCTGAGACTAAGGTTGTGGGTGCAGCCGAATCCAAGCCTTCCTCATCTGAATCCAAACTCCGCTCATCTGACGCGCGCTCGTCCCGAGCGCGCAGCGTGACCGGTGCGGAAAAACTAGTATCAATAACTAATGATGGCGGATTTGGCGGTAATTTTCCCGCATCTAACACGCAGTCGATTAACCCAAGCTGTTTTTTTGGCAGTTGGCTGAGTAGGCTGTCTATATCATATGGACGCTTTCCTCCAGACATATTTGCAGAGGTGGCGGTAATGGGCTTGCCATACGCGTTGATCAGCTGCAGAATCAGTGGGTAATCTGGAATGCGAATGCCCAACGTGTTAAATTCAGATGCCACCTCTGGAGCAACTCGACCTCGACTCTGAGATACAACTGTGACGGGACCGGGTAAAAATTGTTGATAGGCAGCGGCTGCTTGGTCATTTACTGCAACGTATTCAGCGGCCATTGCAACTGAGCTGACTGCGATGGAGAGTGGCTTGCCTTCTCTGCGAGATTTGTACTTGAGTAATTTTTGGACAGCGGCTGGGTTGGTGGCGTCAACACCGACTCCATAGGTGGTCTCGGTTGGGAAAATAATCAAGCCACCCGCACTCAAAATAGCGGTGGCTTGTTGGATAGCTGATTGTTGTTCGGATGTGCTTTTGACGCGGATTCGTAGCATAGAAGGTATATTATACCTGCTTTTGCCAGATTAGAGAGCAATGGGTATTGTAGTGATTTGACTGGCACCTGCGCTCAACACTAGCAAGACGCGTATCCATATGGTATATAATACTTACGTTATGGTGAACCCATTGCAAAACCCTACCCACATTTCTCTTGCACCTATTTGCTCATCTGCGGCAATTTTGTCCTCCTTAAGTAGCTCCTCAAGTAGTTATGGCTATGCCCGCCAAGCAGCGTATGTGCGTGGCAAGTACTCAGAGGGGTGCTATCGCCATTCAAATACCGCTAAAATGCCAGAAGTAGATCTAGAACTACTAGAACTTGGAGTTTTGCAATGAATTATATGAATGATTTTGTACCAAGCGTGACGTTGCGAAGTGTGACTACTTCATCGACAAAGTTTAATTTATATCTCAAGACTCGTGAACTGAAGGCAGTTTCAGAGGTTGTCCGTCAGGTTTTGATTTTACCCAAGTTGGAGCGGCAGTCTTGGGTGGAAGAGCACGGGGATTGGCTGCAAGATGCGTTTGATACCTGCTTGCAAGAATCAAATCTTACTCTAGAAGAAATTTCGCTGGATGAAGAAACTATGGAGCTTTCTCAGGAGTTGGTTATTTCATTAAGAGATACAATGTCGATGGTCAATGGTATTTTAATCGAGAGCGAGCAGCTTCCCAGTTAGCTCAGTTGTTGTCGAGTGAGTTTTTTTCTGTTTTCATTTTTTTTATACATTTCAAGTTTAGTATAGAATAGCAATATGTTTGAATTGTTCACAACCTTTGTCTATCAGCCATTTTTTAATGTCTTAGTTTTCTTTTACTGGTTACTTGAGGTAATTACTCGAGGTAATGCCGATATGGGCGTGGCGGTGATTTTCCTGACAATCCTCATCCGCGTGCTACTGCTACCACTGTGGATGGCGGGGCAGCGGCGGGAGAAAGACCGAAGAGATATTGAGCAACAAGTGCGAAGCATTGAACAGTCACATGCTTCTGAGCCAGTAGTGGTCTCTCAGAAAAAAAAGACTGTCTTGCGGTCGAATCGACGAGTGTTGATTGCCGAAATAATTGGTCTGTTTGTCCAGATTGTCATTGCCCTGATGCTCTGGCAGATGTTTAATACTGGCTTGACTGGCGAAGATTTTGACTTGATCTATGGTTTTATGCCAGCCATAGATGTGCCGTTTAATCTGGAATTTATGGGTCGGTATGATTTAACCCAGTTTAGTTTTCAGTTGAATTTCGTTCAGGCAGGGTTACTACTGATTCTTGAGGTGATTTCTGCCATTATTTCACCGTATCGCATTAGTCGTAATCAGATGGTGAAATTGCAATTTATTTTGCCAGTGGTGTCATTTTTTCTGTTTTGGATATTTCAGCTCCCTGCGGGAAAAAAGCTGTTTATTATTACTACGCTGTGTTTCAGCATTCTGCTGACGACGGGACGCGCAATTCAGGTTAAATTTCAGGATTACAGAGCGAAGAAAGAAGCAGAAGCTGGTCAAGGAGAAAAGGTGGTAGTAGATGTTAAATAGATTTGCAGCAAAGTGTGCTGTCAACAAGCTACTGCTTCCCCTAGCGCGCACAACTAGGGTACAATACATCTGCTGCGCTGTTGCTGCATCGTGGCGATATTATGGAATTTGATAAACTAGTTGTTTCATTTTTTGTCGACGAAGTCGTTGGTGGCTTTTTTATTTCTGTGCCACCAGGTCATGTGGCGTGTGTGTACGATCGTGGTCGCGGCGTCTTACCGCGAGTTTGGGGACCTGGTTTGCATTTTAAAATTCCATTTTGGCAAGTTGCTAAGTTGTTCAATGCGCAAATTCTCGAGTACTCAATTCATGATAGTTTTGACTTTTCCAAAAACTCCGAAGCCTTGGGGGATCAACCCATCCAGACGTCAACGTTTGATGGAAAGTCGATTTCTGTCGAAGGATCGATTCTGTTTCGAATTGATAGGAAAAATGCCCCCGAACTTTGGGAAAATATTGGCGAAAACGTCGTTTCTAAACTGGTTCGTCCAACAGCGCGGAGTCGTGTGGCAAGCGTTTTATCAAACCTCACTCTTGATCAAATCACTCATAATCGTAGTCAAATTGAAGGATCTGTTCAGGCAGAGCTCGATCAGTATTTTGAAGATCGCGGTATAAATTGCGAAGGCTTTCTGCTGTCCCGGGTATCTGTTATCCGCGGTCATGAACAAGCTCCTGTTTGGGAAAAACCAGCTGATGAAGCTCGTGCTGACGATGAAAAATCAGTTTTTTCTCAAGAGCCTGATGCTGGTTCAGCGTCACAGAAAACAACATAACTCACAATTGCCCGTTGACGATTGTTTAGCAGTCTTTTATAGTATCTGCTTATCAGAGTCTTGACTCTTTTGCTAGAATTAGATTTGCAGCGAAGTAGACCATCGGTACTTACCTCGCTGAATTAGCAAGCTTGCCAAACCGTATTAGTACATAAGTACAAAAAAAGGAGTTGCTATGAGCTCACTCACTGCTTCAAAATTACACCCCCTACCAGGGTACGTATTGGTAGAACCAGCTGAGGCAGAAAAGAAAACTGCTTCCGGCATTTATTTGCCTGATTCTCACGAGGATAAGCCACAGTATGGCAAAGTCCTTGCAGTTGGCGATGCTGCCATGATTGACGGCGCCAAAGTCACTGCCTCTGTTAAAAAAGGTGATCAGGTTATTTACAAAAAATGGGGTGGCAACGAATTCAAAATCGGTGATACCGAGTACCAATTCCTCAAATTTGAGGACGTGCTCGCCATTATAAAGTAACATTCTAAGTAATTTCTTCAGAAAGGAAATCTATGCCAGCAAAACAACTCGCTTATGGCGATGATGCTCGACAAAAAATGCTCAGCGGTATTAACAAGCTCGCTGCTGCGGTTACCACAACTCTTGGCCCTAAAGGTCGTAATGTAGCCATTGATAAATCATGGGGTGCGCCAAGCGTCATTCATGATGGTGTCAGTGTTGCCAAAGAGATCACACTAGAGGATAAATTTGAGAACATGGGCGCTCAATTAGTCAAAGAAGCCGCTAATAAAACCAATGATGTCGCTGGAGACGGTACTACAACTGCTACGCTGCTTGCTCAACACATTGCTAGTAAAGGCATGAAGTACGTTACCGCAGGTGCTAATCCGATGATCATGAAGCGTGGTATTGATCGCGCAGTTGAGGCAGCAATCAAGGAAATTCGTCGTTTAGCCAAGCCAGTTAAACAATCAGACTGGGAAAAAGTAGCCACTATTTCAGCTCAAAATGAAGTTATTGGTGCTAAAATTGCCGAAGCTCTGAAAATGGTTGGCAAAGATGGTGTAGTCGAGGTTGAAGAAGGTAAAACCATGGACATCACCATTGAGCACAAACAGGGAATGATTCTTGATAAAGGCTACGCCTCACCGTACTTTGTTACTGATTCAGATAAAATGGAATCAGAAATTAAGGCTCCGTACATCTTGGTCACTGATCAAAAGGTTTCTAGTTTGCAAGAACTCTTGCCAATGCTAGAGAATTTTATGAAGGTCAGTAAAGATTTGGTGATCATTGCAGATGACGTTGAGGGTGAAGCGCTGACTACACTAGTCGTCAACAAACTACGCGGCTCCTTTAATGTCTTGGCAGTGAAGGCACCAGGGTTTGGTGATCGTAAAAAAGAGTTGCTCCAGGATATTGCGATCTTGACCGGAGCCAATCTTATCTCTGGCGAAGCCGGTCGACAGCTCAAAGACGCAGCTGTTGAAGACCTTGGTCGTGCAGATGCTGTTCGTTCGAGTAAAGATGAAACAGTGATTGTTGGTGGTAAAGGCTCACAATCTGATCTTGATGCTCGCGTTTCTCAGCTTGATGCTCAGATTGAGAACGCAACGTCTGAGTTTGATATTGAAAAACTCCAAGAGCGCAAAGCCAAACTCACTGGCGGCGTTGCCGTTATCCAAGTAGGTGCTTCAACTGAAATTGAGATGAAGAACTTGCAGGAGCGCGTCAAAGATGCCAAAGAAGCATTACGTGCGGCTATTGACGAAGGCATCATCCCTGGTGGTGGAGTGACCTTTATTCAAGCAGGTAAAGCGTTGGAGAAACTGAAAACTGGTTCACCAGATGAGCAAATGGGTGTTGACCTGATCCGAGAGGTGATGGAAGAGCCACTGCGCATGCTGGCTCAGAATGCAGGAGTCAACGAAGGCGAAGTCGTCTACAAAATCAAAGAAAAAGACGATCCAACCTGGGGTTTTGATGTAATGAACAACAGCTTTGGCGACATGGTTAAGGCTGGCGTGATTGAACCTGCTAAGGTCGAAATCGCTGCCTTGCAAAATGCTGCCTCAGTGTCATCAATGATTCTGACAACTGAGTGCTTGATCGCTGATGAGCCTGAAGATGCCAAGCCAGCCGCAGGTGGCGGTGGCGGAGCTGACATGGGCGGCATGGGCGGAATGATGTAATTCGTCGCAGATGATTGGCGAGAGAGGCGCTTCGCTGTGCGGCCTCCTCCGGAGACCTAATCCTCTCTCGCCAACATCCGCTCCTCATGGTGAAAGTCGTGAAAATAGAAAGACAGTCCCTCGAAAGTGGGTCTGTTTTTTTGTTTAGAGTTTATTCAATTAAAAATATGTTTTGCTGCAATTTGGTCAGCACAACACCCATGATTGGTGAATTAGTCCTACAACTCCAAATTCTCTACCAACTCCTCAATTTCTCCGCCAACCCAGACAGTGATTGGCTCATTATTGGCAGTTAATTGCACAAAAGTGTGTTGGGTGACGACGTTGAAGCGCTGCTTCAACTCTGTTTCTTCGTCATAATTAACGCGCAGCAGCGTAATGTCATCCGGAACTTGAGCTATACCGTCTTGCAGATCGTGATCGAGTGTCGAGCAGGTGCTGCACCAAGGTGCCCAGAAGTAGAGCACGACGGTGTTTTCTTGGTTGTGTGCAGATTGTAATGCTTCAGGTGAGTATTCTAGATAACTCTCGGCTAATCTCTTTGAGGAAGAGGTAGTTGTGCGTTCTTGTTCGCAAAATGGAGCTGCCACAGCTGTCTGGCAAAGTCGCTGTTGACCATAAAAACCTGCTCCTGCCAGAAATAGGGCGAGTGCGACTAAAAGCAGTGGTCGCCGAGATTGTGGCTGACGAGCATGCGGTTGTTGAATGTGTGGTTTTTGAGCCGAATGGTGCATGGCACTAGTCTACAGCTTTTTGCGGTTGAGGCAAGTTGTTGCTTAGGTAAACACTGCATTTACTCAAGCACGATGCCTGAAAAATTCCTTGGTACTTGCGGACCTTCTTGACGATACGAAAAAAACTGATCATTATGATGGGCGGTACAGAGGTCTGAGTTGAAAATCGTTGCCTGTTCTTTAGAAAAAAACTGACGAAGCTGCTTGGTATTCTCAGCAATTAGATTATAGTGCAGATCCATTTCTCGATCGACTTGGTAGCAATCAACGCATATGGCTGGACCGAACCAGAGAGCAAGTTGATCAAAAATAGCAAATTTTTCCTGTAATAGCTGACAGACTTTAGATAGTATCTGTTGTTGTGTACTCTTCCTTCCCGCATGAATGGCGCCAATTACCGGTTTGGGGTGATAGAGCAAGATTGGTAGGCAGTCCGCTGTTTTAACCTGGAGGTGGAGTCCTGGTTGGCTGGTGAGGCAGCCGTCGCTGGTAAGCAGGGTTGGGTCGTCGGGTGAATCTATACCTAGAATTTGATCACCATGGGGCTGGCCCATTTTGACTAATTGGTGGGTTTGCCAATCAGCAGGATATGAAGCTGTGTCAGTGCGATGAGTGCTGTAGGTTCGGCAGGTGGCAGGAAGGGGATTAGAGAGCATAATTAATCTGAGTTGTTGTCTGCTGAAGTGTACCAGGGGAGAGATTCGAACTCTCGACCTCAGGTT
This sequence comes from Patescibacteria group bacterium, assembly GCA_040879165.1. GTDB lineage: Bacteria > Patescibacteriota > Microgenomatia > UBA1400 > PJMF01 > JBBDKV01. The sequence goes on along the minus strand of JBBDKV010000013.1, from coordinate 96,072 downwards.
TATGAATCCTGTGCTCTAACCAACTGAGCTACCCTGGCGCCAGAGTCGCATTATACCAAAATTTTCTGATTCAGATAATCCAAATAATCTAGTTTTGACCTGGAGGGTAAAGGTCGCTATAATATGAGTCTTATCGCGCGGGTTAGTGTACGGTGCACGTGAGGCTCATAATCTCACAGGCTAGGTTCGACTCCTAGACCCGCAAACTATAAGAAAAGACTGCGCTAGCAGTCTTTTCTTATAGTTTTGTGACTGAATATGTGTTGTTGACTCTGACCGAGTTACACGAGGGAATGTCCGAAGCATGGGCGGAGGACCTAGACCCGCAAACTTAGGAGACCGTTCCAAATCGGTCACCTTTTTTTGACTGCGCTAATAGACACCTTCCTTTGACAATGTGCCGGTACAAATAATTTCTTGAGAATGTAATTGCAAATGTCAGACAATAGTTTGACAATTGATATGTGTCATTGTATGACAATTGTAGTATGCAACTACTTAATAAAACTATTTCCATCAGAGAAGTGCAGCGTCAGTATAAGGCTGTGGCAGAATCGGTGCAAAAATCAAAAAAACCCATCATAGTTATGAATCGCAGTCAGGCCCAGCTGGCACTTATTAACCTTAAGCAGCTTGAAGAATATGAGCGCTTGAAGAATTTTGCGTTTTTGGAAGAATTGAGGTCAAATAATCGTAATTTTAGGTTTGACGATGCGTTTAGCGACATTACTGCCGAGGTAGAATCAGTACGACAAAGGCAGTATGAAAAAACCTCGAGTAGTATTTGACACAAATATATTTATAAGTGAAATAATCATTCCTCGAGGTTAGCCATAGAATCAGAATTCGTTATTCTCAAAAATACCTCATAACATTTCACTATAAGTCAATAGTGTGCTATACTGGAAAAACACTACAGATATTTAGTAGTCAATTTTAGAGTACCATTTCTTTCTGTGAGCAGAAAAAGCTATTCACCAGTGTTTTGGCTAACCATGCCATCTACATCTTGACCTCCTAAATCTTGACCTCTAAACCACAAGCTGGTGAGTTGCCTATCTAAACTAGTGAGAATATACCTGTGTCAAACAAACAACCAAAACTACAACATTTCTCTCCAGAAGGCCTGAAAAATGGCAAGCGGTTGTCTAATAGCTCTCGCATTATTTTGGTTGAAGCAGAAAAACAGGGCATTAGTTGGGAAATAATACCAGGCACAAAGATTGTCAGTATGGAGTATGCGGGCAAGCACGTTAGTTACTATCACCAAATTCCATCCACTACTACAGCGCTGGCTGAGCACGCTTGTGCCAATAAGCACACAACCAATAATTTGTTACGCGCAGTTGGCATTGCTACTCCAAAAGGATACCAGGTTACAAAAACAGATACAGCCGAGTACATAAAAAAAGTCTATAACAGCTTACAAAAACCACTGGCAATCAAGCCAACAGACGGCAACCAAGGCGATAATATTTCCCTCAATGTTTCTAGCTACCCAGAATATCAGCGCGCCTTGGAGCTTGCGTTTGCTCATGCTGGTAGTAAATCGACCAGTCTGGTTGAAGAGATGTTTCAAGGCAAGGAGTATCGAATTCTGGCAACGCAAGAAAAAGTAGTAGGTATTGTCAACAGAATTCCAGCTAATGTGATCGGGGATGGAGAATCAAGTATTCGGCAACTAATCGAACACAAAAACAAAGAAAAAATTAGACGAGCGGGCACTCAATCGCATTGTAAAATCAACATTGATGCAGATCTGCGCAGCAATCTTGAGATGTGCGGCATGACTGTGGCATCTATTCCAAAACTAAACCAGCAGGTGTTTTTAAGAACAGTTTCCAATGTCTCAAAGGGCGGAGAAGCCATAGATTGCACAGATCTGGCACATCCAAGTGTTAACGCAATTGCGCTTGAAGCTATGGAGGCGATACCCGGACTCAGTCTTGCTGGAATTGACTTTATTACAGCAGATATTACCAAGCAGCAGACAGATCATAGCTACGTAATTATCGAATTAAATACGTCTCCAGGTTTTGATATTCATGACGCGCCGTATCAAGGAAAAAATCGCCACGCTGCCCGAGAATTTTTGTATTTGTTGTTTCCAAAATTGAAAAAAACGGTGCGACAACGTGCAAACAGGGATGCTATTGATACGGTGCCCGTTCCCAAACTACTCCTCACGAGCTAGGTCTGAGTGAGCGCACGACTTAATTTCTCGACTTCTTTTACCAATTGAACTCGGGTATTTTCCCGTAAAACACGACGTACAAAACGTGCTTTCAGGCAATTCTATTGCCTTGATCATTCCCTGATAGGACAAAAAGTGTAGGCTGTCGGCACCCACGTATTTGACAATTTTTTTAATGGGCATCTCAAAGGCAATCAGGTCTGTTTGTCGCGGGGTATCGATACCGTAAAAGTCAGGATAAACCACTGGTGGTGAACTTATCAGCAAATGAACTTCTGCTGCACCAGCCGAGCGCACTCTTTCAACCAGGCTTTTGGCTGTTGTGCCGCGGACAATCGAGTCATCAATGATTGCTACCCGCTTGCCCGAAATGCTTTCAGGAATAGGGTTGAGTTTCATGTTGACCGTTTTCTCTCTTAATCTTTGAGCTGGTTGAATAAATGTCCGATGAATGTAGCGATTTTTAATCAAGCCGTGATCAAATGGCACGCTACTTTCCTGCGCAAAACCAATAGCAGCCGAAACAGCCGAATCAGGTACTGGAATGACCACATCTGCAGCCAGATCAGTCTCACGCGCTAGCTGGCGACCCAAATTTTTACGAACAACGTCAACTCGTTTCCCCAGCAGCATGCTGTCTGATCGGGCGAAATAAATGAACTCAAAAATATCTAATTTTTCATCACCGGGTTGCAATTGGTGCGATTTTAGTCCGTGCGCAGTGACCACTACCATTTCTCCCGGAGCAATATCACGCACAAATGTTGCACCAATAGTATCCAAAGCGCACGTTTCTGAGGAAAAAACGTATCCACCATTCAGCTTACCCAAACTCAGCGGGCGAACACCTGAGGGATCTCGAATCGCTATCAAGCTATCTTTGGTCAGCAGCAGCAAACAATAGACGCCTGTGAAAAGTGGCAGCAGTTTTTTAAGCGTTTTTTTGATCGTGTTGCCGCGATGCAATTCATGCTCAATGGCTGCTTGCATCATCTCTGAGTCGTTCAGGACCGAAATATCAATTGCTTGTTTTTTCAAATATTTTTCGAGCGCTGACGTATCTGGCAAGTTCCCGTTGTGAGCGAGTGCGATCAAATTGTGTTTACCTAGAATCGGTTGCGCGTGAGTCTTGCCTGAGCCCCCAGAAGTTGCGTAGCGATTGTGACCAATAGCGTAGTTCCCAGAAAGGAGAGCCAAATGATCCTCGTTGAAGACGCGTGAGATCAATCCCTCACCTTTGTAAAGTCGAATAGTCTTGCCTTCTGAAGAAGCAATCCCTGAGCTTTCTTGTCCTCTATGTTGCAGTGCCCAGAGACCAGAATGTACTAGGCGCGCGGCTTCCATGCCAGCGCCATAGACCCCAAAAACACCACATTTTTCCTCAGGAAAAAATGGAGCAACGATGTGCGTAAAAGGATCAACCACTTCAGCGTGCATACCTTACGATATCCTGGTCAAAAACAGCTGGCAAGGGCGGAAAGTTGAATGCTATGCGTGTAGGACTTATAATTTCATTGACTCAGTCTGATGCTAGACCGGTTAGCACGTGGCATGATATTATTTACTAGATCGGTATGAAACAAGAATCTTCCGAAACTACTTCCCCAGCTTTTCAAGATCAAGATGTGCAAAATGTGAGAGAAGGGCGTTTTGCGTTCGGGTGGCTTCGGTTCTTTAGAGGACAAAATAACTTTGCGAACGAACAGCATTTTTCTGGCACGCATGACAGCGGTGAAGACGATGGGGATCAAACCACTACACCTCAGGATGTTAAGGCAATAATTCAACAGAAACTCGTCGAACTTGACGCTCAGATTAGCTCGGGTAATTTTGACTCTAAAACAATACTTGAGTTCAGCAAAGTCTACGGAGATTATGTCCAAGTTCGTGCGGGAACACTAGATGTAGCCGCTTTTCTTCGTACATTAGACAAACAAGAATCAACCCCAGAGAAAATGTAACGATAGTACTACCGAGTAGAGTCAGTGCCTGAAGGACAGTCGGTAAATCCTCAATTTATTGTTGACCAAATAATTGTATTTGTGATCTCAGGATTATAACCTTGCGGGTTATCCGGACTGTTTCTTGATGTATAATTCCAACTACAGAGATAAATAGAGTACGTGTAGAAAAACTCCTATGTTGACCCAATCTGAGCTTCGTGACTTAGCTGAACTGTTGTATCCAGATACGACAGAAACCCCGGCTGATCTAGAAGCAAAATATCCACCAAGAGATCTTCCCGAATCTGCGATTGTGACGAGATTTGCGCCTAGTCCTACCGGGTACGTGCATATTGGGGGGATTTACGCATCCTTGATTTCAAAGTTGTTGGCTGAGCAATCTGATGGTGTGTTCTTTCTTCGCATTGAAGACACTGATCAAGCGCGCAAAGTTGCGGGGGGTACTGAAGCAATCATTGCTGCGTTGCAAAATTTTCAGGTGGCGCCAACCGAAGGTTTTGTGTCAGCTGAAAAACAGCAGGGGGATTATGGTCCGTACCTGCAGAGTGAACGCATCAAGATCTATGCTGTCTTTGCTAAATGGATGGTGGCTCATGGCTTGGCTTATCCGTGTTTTTGTTCGAGGGAGGAGTTAGAACAGAATGTGCAGGAGCAGGAAGCAGCGGGTCTGCTCAAAAAAGGATATTATGGTAAGTGGGCGAAGCATCGCGACCTAAGCCTGGATGAAATCAAGCAACAATTGGCGCAGGGTAACGAGTTCGTGCTCAGAATCAGAGCGCCACAAGAATCCCGAAAAATACGTATTAAGGATTTGGTCCGCGGCAAGCTTGAGTTTGAGAATAATGTTTTTGACATGGTTCTGATTAAATCAAATGGTCTGCCAACCTATCATTTTGCGCACGTTATCGATGATCACTTGATGAGAACTACGCATATTAGTCGAGGTGAGGAGTGGTTGTCGTCTCTGCCGCTACATCTGCAACTTTTTGAAATGCTTGAAATACCGCAACCTACGTATATGCATTTTTCTCACATTGGTAAAAAAGAAGGTGATTCTGTCCGCAAACTCAGCAAGCGTCAAGATCCCGAAGCGACAGTTGGCTCGTATGTAGAGCAAGGATATTATCCAGTGGCGGTACTTGAGTACTTACTCAATTTAGCAAATTCCAATTTTAGTGATTGGCGGAGAAATAATCCTGACAAGCCCTACACGGAATTTCTCTTTGATCCGCGCAAAATTGGCAAGACCATCGCTCTTTTTGATCTGAAAAAGCTTGAGCATATTAGTCGAGATGTCGTTTCCAAACTCAAAGCAGAAGATGTCTATCAGGCAGTTTTAGCATGGGCGCGGCAGTTTTCGCCAGCCTTTGCTACGTACTTAGAAACATACCCAGAGTATTCAGTGGGAATTTTTAACATAGAGCGCAATCAGCCGCAGCCAAGAAAAGACATCGTCACTTGGTCAGATGTGCCAGAGTTGTTTGGTTATTTCTATGATGAGTTGTTCGCCAAAAGTGATGGGACTGCAGCCTATGAAAAATTGATTGTCAGTCCTGAAGATGCCATAGTTGCCTTGCGCAAGTCGATAGATACGTACGATCCAGCTGATTCGCAGGAAGCTTGGTTTGAGAAGCATCAGTTGGTTGCTGAGCAGTTAGGGTATGCTCGAGACCTCAAGTCTTTTAAGGCTGAGCCGGATTCGTTCAAAGGTCACATTGGTCATGTGATGGCTGCGTTTCGCGTAGCTCTTACGCATCAACTTAATACGCCCGACTTGCACCAGCTGATGCAAGTTATGGGGCGGGAGCGGGTTGTTGAGCGGTTGTGGGGAGCGATTGGATATTTTGAGGCGAAGGCTGAATGACAGAGGCTTTTTAAGGCGAAAGCTTTGTTAGGTAACTACTGAGTGCACTGTTTGTTGAAACACATTTCTGTGAAATTACCATACAATTTCCCGCCATTCTTGCCAGGGGGTTTTCGGCTCAGGTGTGGGCTCGGGGGGCAGTTCGGGAATCTCAAAATCTGGCACTTGGAAAACTACTTCCCCTTCTTTTTTTTGACGCAGTTCATTTCTGAGAATTTGCTCCTGGGTGAATGAAAGATCGTTGTCCTCTAGATCTTTCTCAAGTTGTGAAACGTCACTTGTCATTTGGGTGATTTCCTGTTGTAATAGCTCGACATTTTTGGTGGAGACTTCGGCTTTGCGTGCGCTTTGGTCTAGTGAAATATAGAACAGTACAGCCACAAGCAGTATGAGGATGACAGCTATTGGATGATATAATAATGTCCGCATTGCTTATAATCCTATCTAATGATATTATAAGACGTCAAGAAAAAACTCAAGTGAATGATTGTTTCATTTCTAATAACTAGACTAGCATAGCAAATAAATACTAGAAAGACCTCCTATATGCATCAAGCATTGCAAGGCATTCACAGCAAATTTGTTACAAACCTCAAAGACAATGGTAAGGCACACGCGACTGTCATCGCTTATAGTAAAGATATCGAGCAATTTTTGTCATTTGTCTCTGACACTAAAAATCGTGAGTCTTTGGATCAAATTGTTGACACAGATATTGAAGAGTTTAAAGAATTACTCAAAACACAGCGCTATACTGGCAAATCTGTCTCTCGAAAAATTAACTCAATCAAGGCCTTTTTTCGTTTTGCAATTGCAGAAGGTGCGATAGATCGTAATCCTGCTGAAATTGTTTCTCACCCAAAATTTGATCAAGCTCCTCCTCGTATCCTGACCAAAACAGAGTACCGAGCGCTGCGCGACGCCTGTCGTGGCGACGCCCGTATGTCCGCTGTTGTTGAGTTGTTGCTTCAAACAGGCATGCGTATTAGTGAGTTGGCGGCACTTGAAGTTGGTGACGTAGATTTAGAACGCAACGTGATCACGGTTCAGCCACAAAATTCTCGAGGAGTTCGCAGAGTACCGCTCAATGCAGCTGGCAAGCAGTCAATTATGGATTATCTGGCAGTTCGCCCTCGTGCCCGAGAAAAAACCCTCTTTTTGACCAAAACCTGTCGGCCATTTTTGGTGCGAAATATCCGCACAGCCCTAGATCGCTATTTTAGATTGGCAGGCATTAAAGATGCCAAAGTCAATGATTTACGACATACTTTTATTGTTGAACAGCTGCGCGCTGGCACACCGCTGGTTTATGTTTCTCAGTTAGTGGGGCATAAGCGCATTACCACCACAGAAAAATACTTAAAAATGATCGACAGCCCAGACATGCAGCCCACAATTCAAATTGAAGAGTTGTAGGGTTTTACATTCTTCAGGTACTAGATATGTATCAGCACAAATTTGATACGTGTCATCGGTTATGATTAACCTCTATCTCGTAGTATAATGACCCATCTAAATCAAGCAGATCTCAAGAGGAAATATGAGTAAAAAAATTGCACAACGAGTCTTATCAGGAATTCGCGCGACCGGCAGACTGCATCTGGGAAATTATCTCGGAGCAGTCAAGGGCATGCTTGAGCTTCAGGATAGTCAGGAATACGAGACGCTCTATATGGTTGCTGACGTGCATACCATTACCACGCCGTATGATGTAGCTACGTTGCGCCAAAATCGGCGAGAAGTGATGTTGGATTATCTGGCAGCTGGCTTAAATCCTGACAAAAGCATTCTCTTTCAGCAATCGATGGTGAACGAACATCTTGAGCTTGCCTTTTATTTTTCATCACTGACGACCGTTGCCAAGATGCAGCACTTGCCAACATTCAAAGAAAAAGTCAAACAACATCCTGATCACGTCACGATGGCACTACTTAATTATCCGGCGTTAATGGCGGCGGATATTTTGATCTACAAAGCTGGGCTCGTGCCAGTTGGCCTGGATCAAGAACCGCATCTGGAGGCGACTCGAGAAATTGCGCGACGATTCAATCAAGAATATGGCACAGATTTTCCAGAACCACAGCGATTTGTTACTTCCGGCGAGTACGTACCTTCACTGGCAGGCGCAGGCAAGATGAGTAAGAGTGTCGAGGGTAGTTACATTACTTTAACTGATGATCTAAAAACAATTCAGAAGCGATTATCAGCTGCCCCAACTGACAGTGGTAAAGGAACAATTAAAAAAGACGCCAAGAGTAAGTCGGGAAACCGCTACATTGACCAATCTGGAGAAGAATCACTCGGTGTGGCAAACATGTTGACTTTTGTTGAATTATTTCAAGGTGTTGATAGGCGCAAGGAATATGAGGCGTTATACAAGGGCTCGGGTATTCGGTATGGAGATCTCAAAAAAGATTTGGCGGCAGCAATTTTTGAACAATTAGCACCCATCCAAGAACATCGAAAAGAATTAGAAGCAAACCCTCGATTTGTAAATGCAGTGATAGCTGGCGGAGCAGACCGAGCTCGGGAAATCGCACAGAATACAGTGGCTGAGGTTCGAGAAGTGATGGGTTTGGGCTAGATAATTGGTCAACACGTAGAAAGGAAGCATGAGTACTATTCAATTTGATGATTTTGCAAAGTTAGATATTAGAATTGCCACTGTTACTGCAGTAACAGTAGTGGAAAATGCCGATAAGCTACTGCAATTAACTCTTGATGTTGGTGAGTTGGGCGAGCGAACGGTTGTGTCAGGAATTCGAGAGTGGTATGCTCCTGAAGACTTGCTTGACCGGCAAGTGGCGTATTTAGCAAACTTAGAACCAAGAACCTTTCGTGGAGTGGAGAGTCAGGGCATGATCTTAGCCGGTGATGATGGTACAGCAGTATTGCTGAGGCCAGTCAAACCGCTACCACCAGGAACACTCGTTCGTTAAGCATATCTTTTTGAATTGCTCATGATAGAATAGGCATCTTGAGAAATAAACCTTCAAACTATGGCAGAATCATCCAAAACCAACAACAATTCTTCAAAAACAAACAAATCGTCAGCGCAAGAAAGCCCAAATGCTCCAAAGAAGGGGCGGCAGAAAGAAGCATCGGCCAGTCGGATTTTTACGCTCCGAATTGATTTGAATAAACTTTTTAACAAGGGCTTCGTTTATTTTCTGCTGTTCCTACTGTTTTTGCCATTTTTAATTTCAGCATTCACCCGCAGTCAGGCCGAAGATATTACTCTCAATCAGTTAGTGAGTGACATTCGTGAAGAAAAAATAGAAAAAGTGGAGGTGAGTGGCTCCGATCTGCGTGCTTTTTACGAGGATGGTTCTCAAGCAGTGACTCGTAAAGAAGATGGTCAGCAGCTGTTGCAGATTTTAGAGGCAGCAGATATTGATGTTGCCAGCATTGATCTTGATATTCAGAACTTGGGTTTCATGGAGTATTTCATGGCATTTTTGCCAACGCTGTTGTTGATTGCAGTGATGGTTGGCTTTGCGCTCTTTTTCCTTCGTCAAGCTCGTGGCGCGCAGGATGGCATCATGGGAATTGGTCGCAGCAAGGCAAAACTTTTTATCAAAGGCAAACAGAACATGTCGTTCAAAGATGTAGGCGGTATGGATGAGGCAAAGAAAGAATTAGAGGAAATTGTTGATTTTCTGAAAAGTCCTAAAAAATATCACAAAATGGGTGCTCGTACACCCAAGGGAGTGCTGTTAGTTGGTCCAAGTGGTACCGGAAAAACGCTGTTGGCTCGAGCGGTAGCTGGCGAAGCCAATGTGCAATTTCTCTCCATCGCGGGCAGTGAATTTATGGAAATGTTGGTAGGCGTAGGTGCGTCACGCGCTCGAGATCTGTTTACCACGGCTAAAAAAATTGCGCCATCGATCATCTTTATTGATGAAATTGATGCCATTGGACGGGTTCGTGGACATGGCAGTATGGGTGGCCATGATGAGCGTGAGCAGACCCTAAATCAAATCTTGGTTGAGATGGATGGTTTTGCTCAGAATGATAATGTGATCGTAATGGCTGCCACTAATCGTGGTGACATGCTTGATCCAGCATTGGTGCGTCCTGGTCGTTTTGATCGCCGAGTGACTGTTAATTTGCCAGATTTAGAAGAGCGAAAATACATTCTTTCTATTCACTCGAAGAATAAACCCTTTGCCAAGGCTTTAGATTGGTTGAAAGTGGCGAAGCGAACAGTCGGCTTCTCAGGTGCAGATATTGAAAACATGCTAAACGAGGCAGCGATTGCTGTGGCTCGAGAGAGTCGAGCGTTGATTGGGATGCCTGATATTGAAGAAGCCTCACTAAAAGTGAAGCTAGGACCAAGTAAGCGTCGTTTGCAAGATGTGCTAGAGCGCAAAATGACTGCCTATCATGAAACTGGACACGCTATAGTTGCCCATGTTTCACCACATTCTGATCCGGTTCATCGCATCTCGATTATCTCTCGTGGACGTGCATTGGGCTATACGTTGACACCGCCAGAACGAGATAAATTGCAGACTACTAAATCGGAACTGATCGATGAGATTGCGGTACTCCTTGGTGGACGAGCTGCAGAACGATTAATTTTTAACGAATTAACTGCTGGTGCCAGTAGCGATATTGATCGGGCGACTCGCATTGCTCGAGCGATGGTGGTGGATTATGGTATGAGTGAGCTTGGGGCAATGAATTTTTCTCCTCAATATGAAACCAGCAACTACACTCGCGCTATGGGTGAGCCGATGAAGATCTCAGATGTTCTGCAGCAGGAAGTAGATGTTGAAATTCGCAAAATTATTAGTCAAGGTGAAAAGCGAGCGATGGAACTTTTGAAAAAACATCGTAAGCAGCTGGATGCAGTTTCTAAAAAATTACTTGAACTTGAATCTCTCGATGGCGATGAGTTCTTAGCGCTCATGGGTGTGCCTAAAAATAAAATTTCCGAATAATGTTTCAATGCAGTCAGTGCTGTAACCAATTTTTGGTTACAAATAAGGTGTTAGAATAGGTGGATGGAAAATTCAAAACAGAAGCGGTTCGTAATTTTTGACGGGCACGGTATCATCTATCGTGCCTATCACGCCTTTCCTCCTTTAACTACAGCTACGGGAGAACTTGTTAATGCGATGTATGGATTCTCGAGAATTTTATTGACTGCCATCAATGAGTTGGAACCTGAATACATCGCTGTGGCTTTTGATCACAAACTACCCACTTTGCGTGTTAAAAAATATGAAGCATATAAAGCTCAGCGCCCCGAAATGCCTGATGATCTTAAGCCGCAAATCGAGTATGTCAAACAAGTAGTCAGCACGCTCAACATTCCACAATTTGAAGTCGAGGGCTATGAGGCGGATGACTTGATTGGAACGATTGCAACCGCGGTTGAGCAGGATCAGAACGTTCGGACCATTATTGTCACCGGAGATAAAGATTTATTACAGCTGGTGACCGACCAGACTCATGTTTGGATTCCGGGTAGATCACGCAATGGTCGCAAAGGTGTAGCCAGTGAGTCTGTCGAGTATGACCCAGCAATAGTCTTGGAAAAACAAGGCATCACGCCAGAACAGGTGGTTGATCTCAAAGCATTTATGGGTGACGCCTCAGATAATATTCCAGGTGTGAAGGGTGTGGGCAAAAAAACAGCCTTGCAGTTAATTGATACCTATTCCAATCTTGAAAACGTGTTCAAAGCAGTCCGTACCGTGACCGCATCTGGAGCAGCAGATCCAGTGCTCAAAGGCGCGCTGCTCACCAAATTGCAGCAAGGTGAAGAAGCAGCGCGCCTCAGCCAGGAGCTGGCGACGATTGATCGGCAGGTGCCGATTGAGTTTACTCTTGAGCCATGTCGAGTGGATAGTTATGACAAAGAAGCCGCCTCGAAATTATTTGAATCCTTTGAATTTCGCTCACTCATCCCACTACTGCCAAAAGATGAGTTCGAGCTGGGAATACAAAAAGCCTTGTTTTAGGATTGTGTATGAAAATTGCGTTAGTGCATGATTACTTGGCTGAGTACGGCGGTGCAGAGCGAGTGCTGGAGGCGTTGCATGAGCTGTATCCCGACGCTCCTGTGTACACCGCTTTTGTTAACCAAAAAGGCTTAGGTATTCATTGGTCAAAATTTGCAGATTGGGATTTGCGAGAAACATGGTTGAGTAAAATTCCCTGGCATACCAAGTTGTATTCGCCGCTGCGCATATGGGCCCCCAAGTATTTTAAAGATCTTGATTTATCAGCGTACGATGTAGTCATTTCTTCTTCCAATGCCTACTTTGCCAAAGCAGTGCGTGTACCCAATGGCGTCCATCTTTGTTATTGTCACACGCCTGCTCGCTCACTGTATGGGTACACTACCATGTCAAATTGGCAGTCTAACCCATTGACTCGCGTTCCTGGTCAGTTGATTAATCATTTTTTACGAATGGTTGATTTTGAAGTAGCACAAGAAGTTGATCAATTCATTGCTAATTCTCAAGAAACAGCCTTTCGTATCGAAAAATTTTACCGTCGAGATAGCGTGATCGTGTATCCACCAGTTCGAATCCCAGAAAAATCTCCCCAGCGAAACAACCAGGCTTATTATCTCTATGTCAATCGTTTAGCGCTCGCAAAGCATCCTGAATTAGCTGTTCAAGCCTGCAATTCACTCAAGCTCCCCCTCAAAGTAGTTGGTGAAGGCAAAATGTTGCATCAGCTTAAGCAACAAGCTGGCCCAACCATTGAGTTATTGGGCGCTGTCGATGACAAGACACTCTCTGAGCTGTACGCAGGCGCTCAAGCACTGCTGTATCCAGTTGAGGATGAAGATTTTGGCATCGTGCCCGTTGAAGCCATGGGCTATGGTGTGCCAGTGATTGCTCACAATTCTGGTGGTCCCAAGGAAACGGTGATTGATGGAAAGACCGGAGTATTATTTGATCAGCTCAGTGCAGCGGGCTTGCAGCAGGCGATTAAACGAGCGGAAGATATACAGTTTGTACCTGAAAAAATTCATCAGCATGCTCAAAAATTTTCAGTCAATGCTTTTAAGAAAAACATTCAAAAGCTTGTCAAAACTGCTAAAAAGCACTCGTAACTTCAACGAAGATTATTTCTTGGGCAGACATTGGAATAGTGGTGGTGAGTGTATCGGCTTCAACCGTCATTTGTTGAGTAGTGGGTGCATTGCTCAGTGAACGCGTTCTTACAGTATATGCTCCGCTCTCAAGATTGGTCAAAGTTACTGGGACATTTTCGCGATTCCTCCCCCAGGCATCGTAATTTACGAGTACTAGCGTAATTCGACCATCAATATCTCGAGAAGCAACAGCTTTTACATACGTGCCCTTGCCGCGTATTTCCAAGCGAAGAGGCGCAAGTTCCTCAAGCATTTCCAAGGCTCGATACCGAGGTTTTAATCGCAAGCCAACGTCATTATGCGTCATCAAACCCCAACGTCCCCACAGTTGTTGTCCGGCGGGATCTTTGCCATCTTGGATTTCAAAGACAAAAGCCCGATCGACCACACCAATCATTTCAATACCAGCAGCTGTTGTATGGGCAGCTCCAAACATATTGTCATATCCGACGTGATTAGCGGAGTCGTGCCCCCATTCTGTAAGGTGCAGCTCTACAGAAGATCCTAGCTGTGGGTAGCTCTGGAGCCAGGTTCGTGCATTGATCATGTCATGGCGAAAATCATTGACGTCAGTGCTATAACGATGCCAACTTAAAAAATCAAGTCGAAGGTTATTTTCTATGGAGTGTTCTGCCAAAGCATCAAACCAGTTTTTATAGAGTTGTGTAGTGGCAGGTCCACCAATTTTAAATTGCTGAGAAACCCGAGCCTGTCTTGCACCCTGAGCAGCGTACGAATAAAGCGTTAGATAATTACGATTACCGTAATATTTCCAGCCCCCGAACAAATCTGGCTCGTTCCACACTTCGTAGTAGACGTCTGGAATGCCACGGGTACCACTGACGTGCTCAATCAACCGCTGCACAACGAACTGCCATTCTGCATAATTTCGAGGCGCTGATACCACATCATCTTCGGCGATAGCTGGTGGCATGTACGAGAGTGCGATGTATGGCTTGGCGCCAACGGCCAAAATATCATCAAGGATTAAATCAAATTTTGAAAAATCGAAACTAAGATTCCCCGAGCTTCCCTGAACTATATCGTAAAAGTCAAACACATGGTCAATGCGGATGTACTCTGGGTTAAGCGGGCGAACATGTTCGGCAACTGGCTCCATTCGCCAGTCTGCCGACTCACCTCCTTGTGCGAGGTTCCTCCATGGACGAGGGAGGGGTTCAATAATAGCTTGCGTATTAACAGTGATATTTGCTGGTTCAGCCGTTGCCCGACCCAGTAGGTCGGTGATTTGTTGGACGTTGACCAAGAGCGCCAGCAAAGTTGCAGTAATCAATAATAAAATGAGGCTTTTGGTAATAAGCAAGCGTTTAGTTTGGGATTTTAGTCTGGGCATGGTAGAGTTAGTAACAAGCGCTAAAAATAGCGTACCAGAGTTTATGAGCTTTGTCATGCTGTACAAAACATTGACAACTTAGCAAAGACACGCTATGATTGCTAATATAGTATATTATAGGTTAAGAGGCTGTTCGAATGATTGATTTAAGTGCTCGTCAAATTCAAATTCTGCGTGCCATTATTCAAGAGTTCATTGAGACTGCGGAGCCAGTGGGTTCAGACACCATTGACCGCAAGTACTCGATAGGTGTCTCTCCAGCTACCATTCGCAATGAAATGGTACACCTGACCAAACAAGGCTATCTTAACAAATCACACACGAGCTCTGGACGATTGCCAACTCCTCGGGCAATGAAGCTGTATATCAACGAATTGATGAAAGAAAAAGAGTTGTCCGTCGCCGACGAGGTCTCAGCTAAAGAAAAAATTTGGCATACTCGAGATGTAGTAGATGATTTATTGAGTGAAATTACACACGTTTTGGCAGATAAATCACACGCCTTGGGTATTTCAGTGATAGATAATCGCCGTGTGTATCACTCAGGGTATGCAAACTTGCTTAATATGCCAGAGTTTTATGACATTCAAGTGATGCGCAACGTCTTGCAACTGATTGAAGAAATTCATACTTTAGAAGAAATGTTTGCAACCAATGTTAGTGACAATCAGATACAGGTTATTTATGGTCAAGAGCTTGGAAACAAATTTCTTGAGCCAATTGGAGTGATCCATACTTCGTTTATTTTGAGAGGAAAAAATTGTCGTATCGGAGTGATTGGATCAAGTCGATTTGATTATCCATACATCATTCCAATAGTACGCTACGTTCGTTCCTTGGTTAAGGAAATGACCGATTAGCTTTCAAAAAACAAAAGTAATCTTGACAGTTGGTAGAAAATACAGACAATAACGCCTATGTCACAGCAACCACCAGTCAAAAAAACCGCAAAAACTAAAAAGGCTGAGGATTCGCCTCAAGCGCTGCAAGAACAACTAGTTGTCCTGCAGCAGCAAGTTCAGAATTGTCAGGAGGCGCAACGTCGTTCTCAGGCTGACTATGCAAACTTGGTTCGTCGCACTGCAGAAGAGCGCCAAAACCTGGTGCAGTATGCCGAACAAGCACTGATTCAAGATCTTCTCCAACCACTTGATCATCTGGATATGGCAGCAAACCAGTTGCAGGACAAGGGTTTATTAATGGTCACAGAACAGCTTTGGAAAACGCTTTCTGAGCATGGTCTTGAGCAGTTGCAAGTCCTGGGTCAGCCGTATGATCTGGAAAAGATGGAAGTGGTTGAAATTGAGGACGGCGTAGCCGAATCTGAGGCTGTTGTGATCAAAATTGTGAAGCAAGGATATCAGTTGAACGGCAAAGTGATCCAACATGCCAAGGTGGTGCTTGGAGCTTGAGAATACTTGACCAATTAGAAGTTCTTAGCAGTCTATTGACTCAACTGCTAATATTTGTTACACTAACTATAATCGCTAAAATTAACAGTATATTTGACCAGTGAAAGGACACATGGCAACACAAACAGGAAAAATTATTGGAATTGATCTCGGTACCACTAACTCTGCAATTGCAGTGATGGAAGGTGGTTCACCAAAAGTAGTGGCAACGGCAGAAGGTAGAAATACCTTCCCGTCAATTGTGGCGTTTAAAGGTGATGACACTTTGGTTGGTGACGCCGCCAAGCGTCAGATGGTCTTGAATTCCAAGAAAACGGTTAATTCTGTGAAGCGTTTCATGGGTCGCAAACTTTCGGAAAAAGCAGTCAAAGAAGCTATAAAACACGTTTCCTATGACGTTGGTGAGGGTAAAGATGGCATGACTGTGGTCAAAATTGATGGTACAGAATACACGCCACAAGAAATTTCTGCCAAAATCTTGGCAAAAGCAAAAGCTGATGCTGAAAGCTACTTGGGTGGCGAAGTAACCCGTGCGGTTATTACAGTTCCAGCATATTTCGATGATTCACAGCGTCAAGCAACCAAGCAGGCAGGTGAAATTGCGGGCCTGACAGTTGAGCGGATAGTTAATGAGCCAACAGCGGCTGCGCTTGCTTATGGTCTTGATAAAAAAGGTAGTTCGACCATTGCAGTCTATGACTTGGGTGGTGGCACGTTTGACATTTCCATTTTGGAAATTGGCGATGGTGTTTTTGAAGTTAAAGCGACTAATGGCGACACCTTCCTCGGAGGAGATGATTTTGACAGCAAAATTATTGAGTGGATTATTGCTGAATTTAAAAAGGATCAGGGCAAAGACTTGTCCAAAGATCCGCAGGCTCTACAACGCATTAAGGACGCCGCTGAAAAAGCTAAGATTGAGCTTTCCAGCGCCCAAACTACCGAAATTAATCAACCGTTTATTACTCAAGGTGAAGATGGTCAGGCGCTCCATTTGACACTGACATTAACGCGAGCCAAGCTTGAAGAATTGGTCAGTGATCTGGTTAAACAGAGTTTTGAGCCTGTTCGCAAGGCCATGAAGGATGCAAAAATTGAGACCAAAGATATTTCTGATATTGTTTTGGTTGGTGGTATGACCCGCATGCCAAAAATTCAGGAAGAAGTCAAGGAATTTTTCGGTAAAGCTCCACATAAAGGCGTTAATCCAGATGAAGTAGTAGCAATCGGCGCTGCAATTCAAGCCGGTGTCATTGGTGGTGACGTCAAGGATGTGGTGTTGTTAGATGTTACTCCACTGACTCTGGGCTTGGAAACAATGGGCGGCGTTCGTACTCCATTGATTGACCGCAATACGACTATTCCAACTACTAAATCTCAGACTTTTTCTACCGCTGCAGATAATCAAACTCAAGTTGAGATTAATGTCTTGCAAGGTGAGCGAGAAATGGCGGCAGACAATCGTTCGTTGGGTCGTTTTATTTTAGACGGCATCCCCCCTGCACTTCGAGGTGTGCCGCAGGTTGAAGTTACGTTTGACATTGACTCCAATGGCATTCTTAACGTAACAGCCAAGGAAAAGAATACCAATAAAGAGCAGAAAATTACCATTCAGAACTCGACCAATCTTTCTGAAGAAGAAGTTGAGAAGATGAAGACTGATGCTGAGAAGCATGCGGCTGACGACAAAGCCAAGCGAGAGCTTGTTGAAGCACGTAATCATGCTGATAGCGTTTCTTTCGAGATTGAAAAACAACTCAAAGAGTATGGTGACAAACTGGAAGCTGCAGACAAGGAGCAGATTGAAAAGGACGTTAAAAAATTGAAAGAATTAGCAGCTCAAGATTCAGCAACCAAAGAAGAGTTAGACAAAGCAACTGAAGAAATGTTCAAGTCTGCTCAAAAAATCGGTGAAGTGATGCAGAAGGAGCAGCCGGCTGATGCTCAGGGAGCAGAAGCAGCAGCAGGCGCTCAGGGAGCTGATGAGGGTTCAGCAGAATCAGCAAAAGCTGAAGGCAAGACTGCTAAAGCTAAAAATGGTAAGACCAAGAAAAACAACGACAAAAGCGACGCCGAAGAGGGCGAAGTGGTCAATGAGTAGGTGGCGCTTTTAGAGGTTGTCACTCACCATTGAGTAAAATCAAAAGTTTTGCATCCCCCTCCGTTTTACGGAGGGGGATTTTTTAATGCTACGTTTTTTCCTATTCTAAGCTATGGTTTTTCTGATAAGATCTGTGTCAGTGTAAAAAGTCAGCATGAACAAAAAAGTTTCGCTATCTGTCATAGTGCCCGTATTTAATGAAGAAGCAACCGTGAAGCAAATCTTGCAGCGGTTATTAGCACAGCGCGTTGTGCAAGAGATTATTGTTGTAAATGATGGCTCAACAGATGGAACGGAAAAAAAAGTTCAGACTGTAAAAGACAAAAAAATAAAATATTTTAGGAAAGAAAATGGCGGTAAGGGTAGTGCTATCAGGTTTGGACTTGAGAAAGTAACCAAAGACTACGTGATGATTCAAGATGCCGATCTTGAGTACGATCCTGAAGATATTTCTGCCCTGCTTGAGCCCATTAAAAAAGGCAAGAATGAAATTGTGTATGGTTCGCGCTTTCTTGGGCCGCACTTAAACTTGCTTTTTTGGCATCGAATGGGCAATGCTTTTTTGAACTTTGTGGTCAATATTTTGTATAATACAACGCTTTCTGATATGGAGACTTGTTACAAGGTGATGCCCACAAAACTTTTGCGCAGTCTGAACTTACGGTCTAAAGGATTTGATATTGAACCAGAAATTACGTGTAAATTATTACGCAGCGGTTATCGAATCTATGAAGTGCCAATTAGTTATGTGGGGAGAGATTTTTCTGAGGGTAAGAAAATCACTTGGAAGGATGGAATTGGTGCATTGAGGGTTATCTTTGGCATTCGATTGTTGCCGTATTAAAATATCACCGAATGATAAAAAAATTACATACATTTATTACTTCTCATCAATTGATAGTTTTACTTTGCAGTGCGTTTATCTTAGTTTCAGTGCGATTTTTGCCTTTTTACTTTAATCAGACACTTTTTTTTGGTGATAATTTTTCACTAATGGTGCCTGGAAAAATTTTTACAGCACAGTGGTTGTTGCAGGGAATACTTCCGTTGTGGAATCCATATATTTTCTCTGGATTACCTTGGATTGGGGATATTAATCAATCCGTTCTGTATCCATCCACTCTTTTATTTATGTTTTTTTCTCCTGCAGTAGCGTTAAATATTTTGATTGTTGTTCATTACTTGTTGACAGCAGTTGGTATGTTTTTTTTGTCAAAATTATTTTTAAAACAAATTTGGCAACAATATTTGGCTGCATTTTTTTGGATGCTTTCGACTCAAATTGCTGGTAGTACGCATAATTTTTCTACCTTGCAGTCTTTGACTTGGTTGCCTTGGATAGCTTGGTTGGGCTGGCACATTTTAGATCATAGAACTGCGCGTCTTTTGTTTGCGATGGTAGTGTTATTGCAGTTTTTGGGTGGGTATCCTCAGCATGTACTGCTTTCAATTGGATATGCAGTATTAATTTCAGGTTGGAGATTGCAAAAAAAGAAACAATTTTTACGTTGGATGGGTAGCTGGACGGAAACTGCTATTTATACACTCATAATCTCTGCGGTGGCTTGGATTCCTTTTGTTCAACTGCTATGGCAGTCAACTAGGATGGATCAGTCATTAGAACAAGCTCAAGTAGGTTCGTTGCACCCTGCCATGTTAATAAAGCCGTTGGCTCCTTACTTTTTTGACAGTGCTGTTGCTGGCATGAAGTGGGGACCTGCTTGGAGCGGACAACCCAATGTTGTGTTTGTGGTAACGCTGCTTGGTATTACTGGTGTAGCTTTGTCATTTTTATTTTGGAAAAAATGGGATAGGTGGATGTGGTTGTTTGCATCAAGCACCATTGTTGCGATTGTTTTTTCGCTTGGAGAGTATTTGCCTGGATATGATCTTATTCAAAAAGCCGTGCCACTGCTGAGAATTGGTAGGTATCCAAGTATGTTGCTCATTTTAGCGAGCGTGAGTGTTATTTTTTGGAGTATTCGAAGCTTAGAGTATTTGCGCTTTTTTGAAAAATATTACAAATATTTAGTAATTACTGTGCTAGCTTCGTGTGTGGTTTTGACTGCTACATATTATTTGGCAGTACAGAATCCTGATTTGCTTTGGAACTTCTTAAATCAAGTAACTCAACATCGTTTGTCAGCGAGTGCGTTTCACACGTTGGAAAGAGACGCAGTGATAGCAAGAGTTATTAGTGGTAGTTTGGCGGTGTCACTTCTGTTTTTCATCGGATCGCTTTGGCTGTACTACAAAAAGAAATTTTGGATACTAGTCTTGGTTCTTTCAGTTGAAATGGTATTCAGTACTCAGGGGATGTTTTTGTTCGCTGAAAATTCTGTGTATCCAACCTTTAAGCAGATTGAAAGCAATCGGCAACAACTACCTGTAGATGTACTGGAGGGTAGATCAAGAGTTTTGACAAGAAATACCAACATGCCCTACACTGATTTTGGGACGTATTGGGAAGCGTTGGTTGTGCGTGATCCATTCAGCGATTCTTTTATTGATGAGGTGGAGTTACAAGAACACAATGTGTTGAAACAATTGCAACAAGGGTACACTCCTAATTGGAATATGGTCTATGGAGTGCACTTGGTGCACGGATACACCACACTGTTGCCCAGAGATTATAGTTTGATCTGGAAAAATTCTGATGAAGTTAGGATTAACTTTATTGATTATATTGACGTAGAAAATTCACTTTTGAGTGACTGGGCTGTCAAATATTATCTGGTAGATGAGTGGTTTGAAGTACGGGAAGACCTTAGTCAGTTTCCTGTTGTAGACAACACAGAAGTGTACGCTACTCTTGAACTAAATGATGTTGCATCAAGATTTCGATTTCAGTCTGATGATGAGTTGATTTTAAAGCAAATGAGAGAAGATCCCAACAAAGTGGTATTAGAATTTGCGGAAACCATAAGCGATCAAACGTTGCTACTTGCTGATAGATATGACGAAAGTGTTCGGGCTAGAGATGAATATGGCAAGCAGTTAGTGGTTCAAAATTTTGAAGGGATGAGAGCGATAGAACTTCCTGCAGGATCAAAATATGTGGAAGTCTATTATTATCCAGCATGGTTTTTTAGAAGTGCGTTCATTTCTGTAGCAGGAATAATTTTCTGTTTTGTCTATTGCATACTCCATAGACGCCAACTTAGCAGACTCTTTGAATAACTGCTTAACTTTTACTTTTTCTGATGCTACAATGCGAAGTCTATGGCAACAAAGCGAGATTATTACGATATTTTAGAAGTGAAGAAATCTGCCTCAGATGCAGAAATTAAATCTGCGTACAGAAAAGCGGCGCTCAAATGGCACCCAGACAAAAATCCAGATAATAAAGCTGAAGCTGAAACTAAGTTTAAGGAGATTAACGAAGCATACCAGGTTTTATCCGACAAACAAAAACGATCTTCCTACGATCAGTATGGGCACTCAGCATTTGATGCAGCAAGTGGAATGGGTGGCAATCCATTCAGTGGTCAACGACAAGGTCCGTTCACCTATACCTATCGAACTTCTGGAAGTGGTGGGCAGAGTCCGTTTGGTGATGTGGATTTTGATGATCCCTTTGACATTTTTGAACAATTTTTTGGAGGTGGGTTTGCGCAGGCGGCGCGCCGCCCGCGCTACTCCCTCACCATTGATTTCATGGATGCGATCAAAGGCATCACCAAAGAAGTAGAAATTAACGGGAAAAAGCACAGCATAAAAATTCCCGCTGGTGCTAACGACGGCACTCGTATTCGATTTGATGATTTCGATGTTTCAATTGATGTTAAAACACATCCTGAATATCGCAGAGATGGCTATGATCTCTACATTGATCACAAAATACCCTATTCTATGGCAGCCATTGGTGGTGTGACTGAAGTTAAAACCATCGACAACTCCCTCAAGTTGAAAGTTCGTCCGGGCACTCCTTCTCACACGTTGATACGTTTGCGCGGCGAAGGCGTTCCTGTTTTACGCGGATCTGGCAAGGGTGATTTATACGTACGACTGGTGATTCAAGTTCCTGAAAATCTTACTACTGAGCAACAAAAAGCAGTTGAAAAGCTACAAGCAGTTAAGTTGTAGCGACAACTCTGGCTTGCTTGTCAAGCAGTTTTCGATTATAATAATACTCGTTGTGTAAGTGAGGGGCTCGGGAAAATGGAGCCTCTTTTTGTTCACAACCAGTATTTTGATCATTAATCAAGAAAAAAATAAAGGAAGTATGTCAGACGCATCACAAAGCAAAATTGTACGAACTGAGTTTGCTGCAGCAATCAATCAGATAGCTAATGAGCGTAAAATTCCAGTTGAGTCGATTTACGAAGCTATTCGCCAGGCTTTAGTATCTGCATATCGGAAACAATACGGTCCACTTGAGGAAACTCAATACTACTATGTTAACCTCAGTGAGGATACAGGCGAGTCTCGTATTTTGCGCGCTCCAGCAACTAAAATTGATGAAGAAACTGAAGAAATTTTAGAATGGGATGAGACAAAATCTGAAGACGTTACCCCGGCTGGTTTTGGTCGAATTGCCGCCCAAACAGCCAAACAAGTTGTTTTACAAAAAATTCGCGAATCAGAAAAAGATCAGGTTATTTCTGAATATACCGAGCGATTGGGTGAAATTGTGACTGCGCAAATTCTCCGTATGGATGGTCGCACCGTCGTCCTCGACATTGGTCGCGGTCAAGGATATATGCCACCAGAAGAGCAGATGCGTGGCGAGTTTTATCGGATGAATAATCGCGTTACAGTCTTGATTAAAGAAATTCGAGAAACGCATAAAGGTAAGCAAGTTATTGTTTCCCGCGCTGATAAGCAGCTCGTTGCTAAATTATTTGAGCGTGAAGTACCAGAAGTTGCTTCAGGTGCTGTAGAAATTGCCATGATTTCTCGAGAAGCTGGTGTTCGCACTAAGCTGGCAGTTCGCTCAGCTCAAGAAGGCGTTGATCCAGTTGGGTCTTGTGTTGGCCAACGAGGAGTACGGGTTCAGGAGGTAATTCGCGAATTAAATAATGAAAAATTAGACATTATTCCTCATTCAGACGATATGAATCTCTTGCTCCAGGCAGCGCTTGCTCCAGCAGAGCACTTGACTGTTGAATTGAATGAAGCAGAGCATGTGGCAGTTGTCACTGTGCCGGATGACCAATTGTCGTTGGCAATAGGGCGCGGTGGTCAGAATGTTCGTTTAGCAGCCAAGCTTACAGGCTATAAAATCACGGTTAAATCAGCGGCTGGTCAGATTGAATCTCAAGTAACTGGTACAGAAGAGTATGAAATAGATACTTTCAAAGGATTGGCTGACGAAACTCGTGAGCTGCTTATTCAACACAAACTGACCACGCTTGCAGACTTAACTCGCTTTAAGGACAAGTGGCAAAATTTTGAACTTGAGTCAGATCAAATGGAGCTACTTGAGAAAAAAGTAGCAGCATACGAAGTTGAGCAAGCTGAGCTTGATGCGCAATATGCTGCAGCAAATACTCGATCAGCTGAAACGGTAGATGCTGCCGAAGCGCCAGCCAGTGATCCTGAAGAACAAAAATAAAGGATAGTACGCATGTCTTTAGTCACCCGACCACCAGTAATCACTATCATGGGTCACGTTGACCATGGTAAGACCACACTCCTGGATTACATTCGCAAATCTCGTGTGGCAGCTCGTGAAGCTGGGGGCATTACACAGCATGTTGGCGCGTATCAAATTGAATTTCAGGGCAAGCCACTCACTTTTATTGATACCCCTGGTCACGCGGCCTTTAACAAAATGCGTCAACGTGGAGCGGAGTTGACTGACATCGTGATACTCGTGGTAGCAGCAGATGATAGTGTGAAGCCACAAACTATCGAGTCAATTCGCCACATCAAGTCTGCAAATGTGCAGGTAGTGGTGGCGATCAACAAAATGGATCTGCCTAATGTCTACCCTGACGTGGTCAAAGCCGAGCTTGCTCAGCATGACTTGCTGGTGCAGGGATTTGGGGGAGACATTGACACGGTGGAAATTTCTGCGCAAACGGGCAACGGTGTGGATACGCTACTCGAAACGCTGGCGCTTCTTGCCGATCTTCATAATTACCAAGCAGACCCAGACGCCCCTCTTGAGGCAGTAGTCGTAGAGTCCGCCAAAGATCAGCGCCGCGGCCCCGTTGCCACAGTTATTGTCAAACAAGGCACGCTCCAAACTCGACAAAATATCATGACTGACTCAGTGATGGGTCGTGTGCGTTTGCTCAGTGATGACACTGGCGAAGCACTTGGATTCGTAGGTCCTGGTTCACCCGCAGAGGTAATTGGGTTTAAGGATGTTCCAGATGTTGGTGAGATTGTCTATGATAGTGATGCCGAGTATTCAGAACCAGAAGTAAATGAGGCTGAAACGGTACTAGTGAGCGATGCAGTTGCAGAAGCTGGCGAAGACCCATTCGCAGATCTTGATTTATCTCAATTGCTTGATGAGCCAAAACCAAAATTGAAGTTGATTATTCGCGCGGACGTTCGTGGCTCACTCGAGGCCATTGTGCAAACTTTAGATACAGATAGTGTTGAGTTGATAGAGGCTGGTGTGGGTCAAGTCACTGACAGTGATCTTGATCTAGCAGATGCCAGTGAGGCATTAATTATTGCTTTCCAGATCAAAGTTCCCAAGCAAATTAAACAACAAGCCAAAGATCGCGGTGTGCGTATCAAGAGTTATCAGATCATTTACGAGCTCATTGAAGACCTTCAGAAACAAATGCTGAAGTTTATGGATAGCACTATTGATGAGGTCA
This sequence comes from Patescibacteria group bacterium, assembly GCA_040879165.1. Lineage (GTDB taxonomy): Bacteria > Patescibacteriota > Microgenomatia > UBA1400 > PJMF01 > JBBDKV01. The sequence goes on along the minus strand of JBBDKV010000013.1, from coordinate 71,281 downwards.
TAACGGGACAAGCAGAAATTTTGCAGATTTTTGAAATGAAAGGCGAAAAAATTGCCGGCGTACGTGTTAAAACTGGTGAAATTAAGCGCAGTGATCGACTACACCTCAAGCGCGCCGACGAGATTGTCGCCAATCCAGTGATCAAAGGCATGATGCATGGCAAAGAGGAAATTTCTTCAGTCAAGGCTAAAAACGAAGCGGGTCTAACATTTAAAAATCGCAAACTTGACTTTCAAGAGGGCGATATGATTGTGGCGTACACCATTGCGGATGAGTAGATTTTTGCACTGGCAGCCTCTTGATATTTGATAGCAGATCGCATAATTTTCATTTCTTGTGATATAATATGACCTCTTGTAACAAGGTTACGGTCTTGATCGGTGTGGCCACTGATCTCTGACCGGCATTTCTCCCATTCGGGAAAGAAAGGATACCATGGCATTATCCACAGATCAAAAAGGCCAAATCATTAAAGAGTATCAATTGTTTGAAGGGGACACAGGTTCTCCAGAAGTTCAGGTGGCTTTGCTCACTGCCTCTGTACAGCAATTGACTGATCACCTTCGTCAACACAAAAAAGATGATCACTCACGCCGAGGACTTCTCAAGCAAGTCGCCAAGCGTCGTCGTCTGTTGAACTTTTTGCTTGAGCGTAGTGAAGAGCGCTACCGCAAGTTGATTGAGCGGTTGGAGTTGAGTAAGTAGCTCTGTAATAAACAATTTTTTAAGAAAGTAGTATGCGAAACAATGAGATTTCCCGAAGAGATTTTTTAACAATGTCAGTTGGTGCTGTCGCTGCATTTTATCTTGCGGGTTGTAAAGCATCGCCGACTCAGAATTATGATAATACTGTCTCAGAATTTCCCACTACCACACCTCAGCCTGAGTTTGAGCATTCACCGCTTCCTGAAGAGCGTGCAACTTCCTGTGAAGGAATTGACCTAAGTCCAGAGGAATATTGTGGAAACAAAGAAGATGGTTGGAGGGTAAAAACGAGCAGTGGTCGAGAAGTGAATTTACCCGGGCACATCAATCCTGCAGAATATATTCACAACAATCCATAATTTTTGAGAATAAGTCAATTTTTATCCTTTATTTGTAGTTTTTACAAAATAATCTTAGTCATATTTTAGACTGGTATGATATACTAATGTTCTATGAATCATCCAGAATCAGGTTTAAATGCTGAGCAACACCAATCTTCATCTAGGTTAGATCAACTAACTCACAGTGATCAAGTCTTGCCCATTAGAGAACAATTAGACGCTATTCTATCTGAATTACGACAAGATGGTGTGTCTGATACACTTGCTAGACCAATGATTAAGGAGATCTATAGACTGGTGCTTGAGATGCAGATAGTACTTCTCGAGAGCTTGGCTACTGAGAGTGAGACTGGAGAAAAGAGTAAAAAGCTCGAATTTCCAATGCATGTAATACCTACTGATGAACAGCTTTTGAAGTCTGAAGCTGTTGTTCGTTGGTTTAAGCAACATGGGTTTACCACAAAGGAATCTAAAGCATTTTATAGGTTAGGATTAACCCCTTTTCAGATGGTTTCAATGAATGATAAGGAGTTATTGCGTTATAGAAATATAGGGCCGACAACAGTAAAGAAGTGGAACGAGCTAAAAGCAATAATTGTTGAGAAACTATCCGAGGCAGTAGAGAAGCCGGGCAGTGAAGAAGGCGATGCTCCCGCTATTGTATCGACTCCAGTAGACGACAGCATTTCGCCATATTCCTATCCAGATCGTTCTTCACCAATAGATGCCAACCAAGAAGAATAAATTCTATGCTATACTACCTCTAGTAACACAATCTTCAGCAGGTGCTGAGTATTCGAGAGAGATGGGAATTTCCCCAGAAGTCGCGCAGATGTCGGCTCGCAATTGCCCTTTCTCCAGAATCCTCGCCGCTGATGATGCTAAATCACAGAAAGGTCGAGGAAATGTCATATCCACTCTACCCAAAAACATATACAAAAGATCTCAAGATTGGTGACAAAACAGTCACTATTGAGGTTGGTAAGTTCTCTGAACAAGTCAGTGCTGCGGTGCTGGTCACTTGTGGTGAAACAGTCGTTCACACTACTGTGGCGCTCGGTCGCAAAGTCAATTTGGGCTACTTTCCACTGTCAGTTGAGTTCGCAGAAAAACTCTATGCTGGCGGAATTATTAAAGGTTCTCGCTGGGTTAAGCGTGATGGTCGTCCTAGTGACGATACCATCCTCAGTGCTCGAGTGATCGATCGTTCACTGCGTCCAATGTTCCCTGATGGCATCACCAACGAAGTCCAAGTAATCAACACTGTTTTCTCCTATGATGGCGAAAATGAGCCAGATATGCTAGCGCTACTTGGCAGTACATTGGCGCTGACCATTTCTGATATTCCCTTTGAAGGACCAATTAGCGGTCTGCGTATCGGTTATCAGAAGGATGGCGAAAAATTTCTAATTAATCCAACTATGAGCGAGCAGGAAACGAGTGATCTGGATTTGATTGTTTCTGGTAGTGCTTCCACGATTGTGATGGTTGAGGCTGGAGCAAATGAAATTGAAGAGTCGACAATGATTGAAGGCTTGATTAAGGCTCAAGAAATCTTGGGTGATATTTGCAAACAAGTTGAGGCAGTTGTCAAAGAAGTCGGCAAGGAAAAAGTCGAGCTGGTCGATATTGATGAAGCTGCGGTTACTCGCAAGCAAGCAATAATTGATCACTTGATGGACGAGCACGCATCTGAGCTGCGCGAGGTGGTTGAGCAAAAGGGTCGCTTGTTGCCAGTTGATACAACTGAGCTAACTGAAAAAGTGGCAGCTACTTTGAATGAAAAAATCAAAGATGAGTCAGACCAATACTCTGCAGGAGAGGTTTCTGCTGCACTTGGTGATGTGACTAAGAAAATCGCTCGCAAAATGATCATTTCAGAAAAAATTCGCCCTGATGGACGAAAGTTGGACGAAGTGCGTCAAATCTGGTGCGAAGTGGACGTGTTCCCAAGAACTCATGGCAGTGCTATGTTTAAGCGCGGAGCAACCCAAGGTGTGACCATTACCACACTTGGTGCGCCAAGTCTGGGACAGTTCATTGAGAGTCTAGAAGGCGAAGAAGTTCGTCACTACATGCATCACTACAATATGCCTCCATATGCATCTGGTGAAGCTGGTCGATTTGGCTTTCCAAAGCGCAGAGAAATTGGTCATGGTGCATTAGCTGAAAGAGCGCTGATCCCAATGCTTCCATCTCAAGAAGAGTTTCCCTATGCCATTCATGTTGTCAGTGAAATCATGAGCTCAAATGGTTCGACCTCGATGGCTTCGGTCTGTGGTTCTACTTTGTCTCTGATGGCAGCAGGTGTGCCAATCAAGCGCCCAGTGGCAGGTATTGCTATGGGACTGATGAGCGAAGGAGATGAGTACAGTGTACTCTCTGATATTCAAGGCTTGGAAGATCATGTCGGCGATATGGACTTTAAGGTTGCAGGTACCTCTGAGGGTATTACAGCAATCCAGATGGATATTAAGTTGACTGGCGTTTCTCGAAAAATTCTAGAGGAAGCACTCGATCAGGCTAAGAAATCTCGCGAACACATTATGGGTAAAATGATGGAATGTCTGGATGCACCTCGTACTGAGTTGTCAACGTATGCGCCGAAGATTGAGCAAGTCACTGTACCTGCCAGTAAAATTGGTGAGTTGATTGGTCCAGGTGGCAAGATGATTAAGCAGATCATTGAGGAATCAGGTGCGCAAATCGATATTGATGAAGACAAAGAACGCGGGGTCGGTCTGGTTAATATTTCCTCACCTGATGCTGAAAAGATTGCTGCAGCAAAGCAAATCATTACCGACATGACTCGCTCAATTGATATTGGTGATGAATTTGATGGTATTGTCACTCGAGTTGAAGGCTACGGCGCATTTGTCGAGTACTTGCCAGGTCGAGAAGGACTGGTACACGTTTCTGCAATGTCTACTGACTTTGTTAAAGATGCCAGTGATATCGTCAAGCTAGGAGATAGTGTGCACGTCAGAATTGAAAATTTCAAAGACGACGGCAAAATTTCTCTGACCATGCTGACACCTGAAGAAGCAGAAGCTGCTCGCTCCAATCAATCAGATCGTCCTCAATTTAGAGGTGGTCGAGATGGAGGGCGCGATGGTGGCGGCAGTGGCGATGATCGACGCGGTGGTGGTAGATCTCAAGGTGGTCGCTCAGGTGGCTACAGAGGTGGACGCGGAGATGGCGACCGAGGCGGCGATCGCGGCGGCAGGCGCTAGACCGAGCTTCTATGCAAATCAGAGTATCATTTGCAGTAAATCAAAAAGAAATTACGAGATCAGGATTGGCGAGTGGCGTATCAGTCATTTTGCCAATCCTGATTCTCAACAGCATCCCTCTGGTAGGGATGTTTTTTTTCGACTGGAGTGCACTACAGATTTTATTGTCGTATTGGACTGAAACAGTGGTGATTGCTGTTTTTACAGTCGTTAAAATCATCACTGCGCAGGGGAAAGTTGCGCCGTCAATTATATCTGAGACTCAGACTCAAGAATCTCGGGCAAAAAGCGCACTACATTTTATTTTCTTTGCAGTCCTGTTTTTATATATTTTTTTACAGACAATGTACAACGTACAAGCCCCGCAATTGGATGACCCAGGGGTGCTTTCGGTTTTGCCGCATCCAGATATTCATTATCAAACACTGGTCTGGATGATGGCTGGTTATGGCGTTTTTCATTTGTATAATTTCATTACTCATTTTGTCATCAAAAAGCAATATAAATCTGTATCCTATGCTGAGGTACAAAAGTTGTATTCTGGTAAAAGCATCGCGTTACATATGGCGCTTGTATTTGGGGCATTCTTAGACCAGTACTTTGAGATATTTTATATCTATGTAGTGGTGCTGGTGCTTTTCAAAGTAGCAGGTGATCTGAATGGTCAGTTGCATGCCGATCAAAAATCCTACGCGTAAGCCTCTTTTATTTTTCAGCAAACCCCAGGTATACTGTTACTGTGAAACTACCTGCCATACAAACTACCGAAGCTGGATATAGCCTGTTGGCACTTGATCAATTGTTGCCGCTGGCGAGCCAGTTGCATCTGGATGTATCTCAAGCGGAGGATGTTGTTCAATTAAATGCTGTTATTTCGGTATTGATGCAAGGATATAGTTCGAGTATGAGTGGTGTAGTGCTCAGTCCACAGCTGGGCTATGAGGCGCTACTTAAAAAGGCTGAAGAGACGGGGCCGATTTTTTGTCTAGAGCGAAGATTTGATCAGCCTGACCCATTGTCTGTTCCGATACTACTTTCTCAGTGGGGAGTGGAGTCAGTGCGCAATAATTATTCACTGGCAAAGTTAGAACTTTTTTACCATCCGCAAGAAGCGGAGGCGCGCACAAAGCTGATGATGCTGGCTGAGCTCTATGATTATTGTCAGCATGAGGGGATTGATTTATTGGTGGAGCTGTTGGTGTATATCGAGGGCACAGAGGCGGAGTATGTCAAAACATTTCCAGAGGTGCAGTTAGCTGCCATTCGTGACATACGTAAGTATTGTTCTTTGCTGGCGCTGGAATATCCGCTGGACGCTTTGGGCGCAGTGACCGTGACAGCTGAGCTTGACGTGCCATGGATTTTGACCAGTCGAGAGACCGCTTACGATTCGTTTAAGGAGCAGCTGCGGATAGCGTTGGAGGGTGGCGCACGGGGCTTTCTGGGACTGGAACAATTTTTGCCTGTTTTGGAGAAGGACGCAACTTTTGAGATGAGTTTGGTTGAGAAATTTATTACCGGGACAGGTCGAGATCGAGTGCTGGAGATGCAGCGAATTGTTGCCGAGGGTTGCACAGAGGGTGAAAAGGTTTAAAATATGACTCAGTATGAGTGGGTTATATAAGGGAGGTGAGTATGCCACTTTCTCCAGATCGAAATAGTGCTACACCAGCTGAAGCTGTGAGTGACTTGAGTCAGGTAGATGAGATTACTCCTACTGATGAAGCCAGTTCGGGCTTAACACCAGCGCAGATAATGGCAGAAGTGCGGGCGCGGGCTATAAGTTCTGCCATGTATAGCGAGTTTAAATTGCCAAAATCTGAGTAGTGCTAGTAATTTTTATCTAGCAATCAATTTCCAATACTGGTAGTTGAATGATTTTGATGAAAAAAGTATACTATATGTGAGTAGTAAATATGTAGGAGAGAAAAATATGCTGAAGAACATTGAAGGTGACTTTCGTGGACGTAAAGATGATGAGGATGACAAGAGTCCCTCTGATGACGTTCCACAAACTCAGCCAGTAACTGAAGAAAAAGCTGAGCAAAATCAGGATGTGATCGGGGATTGGATTGACAAGCATGGTGGAGATTCAGACGATTCTAAATAACGTAATGTGTCATATCAAACCCCGCACCATCAAGGTGCGGGGTTTTTTGTTGCTCAAAAACAGCGCGCAGAAAACTAGCACTTCCTCTTGATATCTGCTAAGAGGTTTGGTAGTCTACAATTAAACATGTGTAAAAACTATTGAAAGGGACGTATGCATACTTTACCTACGCTTGATTACCAATACGATGCTCTTGAGCCATATATTGACGCCAAGACTATGGAAATTCATCATACCAAACATCACCAAGCTTATATTGATAAATTAAATGCTGCACTTGAGGGGCACGCAGATTTGCAAGAAAAGTCAGTTGAGGAGTTGTTGAGAGATTTTGACGCAGTACCCGAGACTATTCAAACGGCAGTCCGCAATCATGGTGGTGGACACGTCAATCACTCGTTATTCTGGAGCGTTCTGAACAAACAAAGTGATGCGCAACCAAGTGGAGTACTTGAGGAGGCGGTTAAAAGTGCTTTTGGGACATTTGCAGACTTCAAGCAGAAGTTTGCTGATGCAGCAGCGGGGCAGTTTGGTTCAGGTTGGGCTTGGTTAGTGGTCGATAAAAATGGCTCGCTGAGTGTCTATAGCACACCAAATCAAGATTCGCCGCTGATGAAGGGTGATACGCCAATTCTTGGACTGGACGTCTGGGAACACGCCTATTACTTGAAATATCAGAATAAGCGTCCTGACTATATTGAAGCTTTTTGGAATGTGGTAAACTGGGACGCAGTTGAGCGCCGATTTACTGAAGCGGTGGCCTAATATTTTTAGATTTTGAAATTAGTGCAGCGCCCCGCCTTGGGGGGGCGC
>JBBDKV010000013.1:42460-64069 GCA_040879165.1 Patescibacteria group bacterium | reverse complement strand
ATTTTTTTATTTTTTTTTATTATTGGCGGCCCCGCGGGGGGGGGGGGCGCTGCACACCTGCTATGTTGCAAGTCATTTTAGATGTAGAAACCAAGAAAATTTTTGACGAAGTGGGCGGTAACTTTCCAGACCGACTGGGAGTTTCTTTTGTAGGCGCTTGTGTGCGCGAGGGAAGCAGTGGCTCTGGGGAGATGCTGAGTTTTTTTGAAGAGGATTTGCCAAAATTATTTCCCATTTTAGAAAAAGCTGATGTGTTAATTGGCTTCAATATTGATGATTTTGACATGCAGACATTTGTGCCGTATTACAAAGGTGACATTGCTACGTTGCCCACGCTTGATTTACTGGAGCGGATTAAAAAGAGTGCTGGCCACCGTATTGGTTTAGATGCAGTGGCACAGGAGACGCTTGGTTTGGGCAAGTCTGGGAGCGGATTGGACGCGGTAAAGTATTATCGAGATGGTAATTTGCGGGCACTCAAAGAATATTGCTTGCAGGACGTTGCGGTAACTAGAGATGTGTATGATTTTGGAATGCAAAAAGGGTTGGTTAAATTTCGCAACAAGTGGAATCGTCTGATCGAGTGTCAAGTTGATTTTAGCTATACTCCGCAAAAAAATGCTGGTGTGCAAATGAGCCTCCTGTGACACAAGCTATGAGTCAAAAAACCGTCACACCAAAAATTTGTTATACTGCAGCAGGTGCGTTGATACATGATAATAAAATGTTGCTTATCAAGCATGCCAAACTTGGGTTGTGGCTGGCTCCAGGCGGACATATCGAAGAAAATGAGCTGCCGCACCAGGCGGCAGAACGTGAAGTTTTAGAGGAAACAGACGTCGCTGTTCAAGTAATTGACCCCTTTTTTCATTTGCCAGCTGAAAATCCTCAGGAATTTTATCCCAGCCCACTTACCAGTAACTTACACTGGGTGAGTCAAGAAAATTATCAAGCGCGGCTGAAAGATGGCGAAGAGTATCAGCGTGTCGAGCAGTGGCAGCGCGGCTGTGAGCAGCACTTCAACGCCCTGTATTTAGTTTTACCCACATCTGGTGTAGAATACACCCGCGACACCGTTGAGACGACAGATATTGGTTGGTTTACCAAAAAAGAATTGCAAACACTTGATGTACTGCCCACGATTCGCCAAGAATTGAGTTACGTCTTTGACATTTACTTAGAGAGGGTTGCCTGATGAGCGCTTCAAAAAATCTCGCTATTTCAAAATTACAAGTTTCCATAGCTGATGACCCAATTTTGCGTGGCATTACATTAACCGTCAAGCCTGGCGAAGTCCATGCCATCATGGGTCCAAATGGTTCAGGGAAAAGTACGTTGGCCAGCACGCTAGCCGGTCATCCCACCTATGAAGTAAAAAGTGGTTCAGTCAAGTTGGCTGGCGAAGAAATTCTTGAGTTATCACCTGATGAGCGAGCGCAACATGGTCTGTTCTTAGCTTTTCAGTATCCGGTCGAAATACCTGGGGTCAGTGTCCAAAATTTTTTGCGTCGGGCGTATGCCGCTCGATTTTCAGCGGAGCCAGAGCGTCAATTTCAACGCGCGCTCGATTTTCGAAAACATCTGCAGACAGTAGCAGCTGAACTTAACATAGATAAAAGCTTTTTAACCAGAGGACTTAATGAAGGTTTTAGCGGTGGCGAGAAAAAACAACTTGAAATTTTGCAGATGGCTATATTAGAGCCAAAATTTGCCATACTTGACGAGACAGATTCAGGACTTGATATCGACGCCATCAAGAAAGTGGCTCACGGCGTGAGAAAAATCATTACCAAGCAGAATACTGGTACGCTTGTAATAACGCATTATCAAAGAATTTTAGACTATTTGAAACCAGATTTTGTCCACGTCATGGTCAAGGGCAAGATCGTTGAATCAGGCGGCTCTGAGCTGGTTGCCAAGCTTGAAAAATCTGGCTATGAAGGATTAGTAACCAAATAAAACTATGCCACATCAATTAACAGAATCAGTGAAAATTTTACAAAAGTGCGCTATCTGGTCGGGTGATCGCGTACTACTGTTGAAACGGGCAGATGACGCGCACTCGCGGCCGGGACAGTGGGATTTGCCTGGCGGAAACGCCGAGTGGCCGGCCGCTCACAAAGACCTCAAAAATCCGCATATCAAAGACATACAGAGAGAAATTCAGGAAGAGACGGGGTTTGAAGTGTCGCTTGACGAAGCAGAGCAACCAATTTTTGTTGCCAGCTATTTTGCGGCAGAGGATACAGTCTATTCCATAATTCTTGGATGGAAGTACAATCTGATTGACACTGACCAGCCAGCTCCACAAGTAAGTAGCGAACATTCAGACTTTGCCTGGATTTCTATTGAGGAGCTTGATCAATACGATTTTGGCTTTGCCGGTGGAGAAACAGGGTTTATCTCCAAGATCATTCGATATAGTCGTTAGCACTAACTCACCATGGCTCGATTTGCACAGAAAAACACCACTCGATTTGAAGCTGACCCTCAAGAATATGAGCATGGTTACTCGTATCCCACCACAGCTTACAGCTACATCTCAAAGCCTGGGTTGAATGAAAAACTGATCAGGGAAATTTCTCACATTAAAGAGGAGCCTGAGTGGATGCTTAAAATTCGCCTGGAAGCATACAAAGCCTTCCAAGCCAAGCCAACTCCCAACTGGGGGGCTGATCTGAGTCCAATTGATTACGAAAAAATTCATTATTATTTACGCCCCACAGACAACCAAGTCAAATCCTGGGACGAAGTGCCTGCCGATGTCAAAGCGACTTTTGATAAATTAGGTATTCCTGAAGCCGAGCGTGGAGTGCTGGCTGGCGTAAAGGCTCAGTATGATTCTGAAGTCGTCTATGGCTCACTCAAAGAGGTCTTCGCCAAAGAAGGCGTCGTTTTCCTTTCTATGGACGAAGGTCTGCGCGAATATCCGGACTTGGTGCGCGAGTATTTCTCCAAAGTCATTCCGTACGGCGACAACAAATTCTCCGCACTCAATACCGCAGTCTGGTCTGGCGGCTCGTTTGTCTACGTGCCCAAGGGCGTTCATGTCCAGATGCCGCTTCAGACGTATTTCAGAATCAACTCCGAGAATGCCGGGCAATTTGAGCGGACGCTGATTATCGTGGATGAGGGCGCGTCAGTTTCGTATGTTGAGGGCTGTACCGCCCCGAACTTCTCCACTGGCTCACTGCACTCGGCGGTAGTGGAGATCTATGTCAAGGCGGGCGCGCGCTGTCAATACACCACCATTCAGAACTGGTACAAAAACGTCTACAATCTCGTCACCAAGCGCGCCCGCGTCGAAGCAGAGGGCAAGATGATTTGGACAGATTTTAATATGGGCAGCAAAATCACCATGAAATATCCTGGATTCGTCCTGGCAGGCAAAGGCGCAACAGGGGAAACGCTCAGCATGGCACTGGCAGGTGCGGGTCAGCACCAAGACACTGGCTCCAAAGCCATTCATCTTGCCCCGCACACCAGCTCGACAATTATCTCTAAATCAATTAGCAAGGATGGCGGTCGCACCAGCTATCGTGGGTTAGTCAATGTCGGTCCACATGCCCGGGAAAGTCATAATTCTGTTATCTGCGACGCCTTGCTTTTAGACGAGCGATCGCGTTCCGACACGTACCCAGTGGATCGAATTTTCAACTCAAGAGTGGCAGTGCAGCACGAAGCAACGGTCTCCAAAATTGGCGATGACCAGCTGTTTTATCTGATGAGCCGCGGCATTAGCGAAGAAGACGCGCGCAAAATGGTGGTACACGGTTTTATTGACGACCTGGTTAAAAAACTGCCTCTGGAGTACGCGGTGGAGATGAACCGGCTGATTGATCATGAAATGGAAGGTAGTATCGGCTAATTTTGTTACGTAATGAAGAAAAATGATTTGCACAATACCAAAAAAACAATTACTTTGACTAAGTCTGGTGATCATCAAGTCGAGATCACCGAATCTGGTGTGTACTTGATAGAGTTGCAGCAACCAGAGTCGACGGTCACTGTCCACGGCGTATTTGAAGCAACTGGTTCGCAAAAAATCAATATCGAGGTCATTCTGCACCACCAGGCTCCGCACACTCGGGCAGATACGACACTGAAGGGCGTGGCACGAGATAAGGCTGCCATCAGCTTCAAGGGAAAAATTGTCATTGATCAAAATTGCCCCGACACCCAATCATTTCTGACCGAGCGAATCCTGCTGCTTTCCGACGAAGCCCAAGCAGAGGCAGTGCCAGACTTAGAAATTCTTTCAGATGACGTGTCTTGTTCTCACGCCGCCAGCATTAGTCACATCCCAGAATCGCAGCTATTCTACATGATGAGCCGAGGCCTCAAGCAAGCTGAAGCTGAGGAGCTGATTGTGGAGGGGTTTCTGAGGTAGCGTTACAATTGTATTCAGAGTAATCGCACTATCTCTCAGAGAGGGAGTAGCTCTAATTCGGCTATCTCTTGAAAATCCTTAGTATTTAACGTCAGTAAGGACGCGTTGTGTTCGAGTGCAGTGGCAGCTATGGCAGCATCTGCGAGTTCAATTGGTTGGTGCAAGTCTCGAGCGAGGCAGCCTGCTTGCTGAGCTATAGAAAATGTGTAGGGTAAAACGTGTAACGGACTCAGTACTGCCAGCAGAGCCTGCTCCGCTGACTTTTTTCGCGTGCTTTGTCCTTCATATAATTCTTGAACGCTTAGTATCGATACTGCCAAGATTTGATTAGGCTGACGGCGCACAAATTGGAGCAGGATAGATTCTCGGGTTTTATTTTTGGTGCGTAAGTGGTCAATAATGATGTTGGTATCGAGAATTACCACGTCTGCTTCCTTTTTCGAGATGCTTGTAGCTCAAGTTTCTTCTTGTCCCGAGCTTTTTGCACATCAGTTTGATCCTGCCAACTTCCTTGAGTTTTTTTGAGCAATGCGAGGTAACTCTCTTTCCCCACATTGTCGGTAATAATTTCCTTCACGGGCTGAATAAAAATTCCAGCTTCTTTGAGGACTAATTGTAATTGTACAGTTGGCTTGATTCCGAGCTTGTCTCTCATTTTTTTAGGTATGACCAATTGACCTTTGATATTAGTCTGAGCAATATGTGTATTCATAATAGTAATAATTTATTACTTTTTGCTTTAATTGTCAAGCTGAACTTAATTGTTCTCATGCCCTAATCTATAGGGCAAGCAAGTAGCCATGCAATTAAGCAGTGTTGTGGTTTGCCTGCCTGTTTTTTCTCCTGTTACAATACAGTCATATGTTCGATCCCATCCAACTCCTGAATGACTTTCCCATTCTCTCCACCAAGCCACATGGCAAGTCTCTCGTGTATCTTGATAGTGCCGCGACCAGCCAGAAGCCGCATCAGGTAATAGATGCCATAACGCGCTACTACGAGGAGCACAACGCCAACGTCCATCGTGGTGTTCACGCGCTTTCCGACATCAGCACTGCTGATTGGGAGGAGTCTCGCCAGGAAGTAGCTTCTTTTTTTGGGGCGAAGCCAAGCGAACTGATTGTTACCCGTAACACAACAGAGGCAATCAATGGCATTGTTTCTGGCTGGGCTGCTCATGCAATGCAGCCTGGTGATGTGATTGTAACGACCATTCTCGAGCATCATTCTAATTTTGTTCCCTGGCAGCAGTTGGCAGAGCGCCAGCAGCTTGAGTTAAAAATTGTGCCAGTGGATGAGCAGGGGCGATTACAAATGGATCAACTCTTAGAGTGGGCTCAAGACCCCCGATGTAAATTGTTGGCACTCAGTCATGTGTCAAACGCGCTTGGTACCCAGGTGCCGCTGGAGAAAATCGTCCCAGAAATTCGCACCCAAAATCCCGAGCTTAAAATTGCTGTTGATGGCGCGCAGTCCGCTCCGCATATTCCAGTCAATTTTTCTCAGCTTAATATTGATTTTTACGCTTTTAGTGGACACAAAATGCTTGCCCCAATGGGCGTAGGCGGATTGCTTGTGCGTGACCAGTTATTGCAGGAGCACCAGATGCAACCATGGCTTTTTGGTGGCGGAATGATCGACCAAGTCTCACTAGAAAAAACTACCTTTATAGCTGATGCAGCCGAACGATTTACAGCCGGCACCCCAGATGTCGCCAGCTTGGTTGGGTTGGCTGCGGCTTGTCGATATTTGCGTGTGCTGGGGATGAAAGATGTTGCCGCACATGATCAGATGTTGGTGCGACATGCGCTGGACGTGCTGCAAAGCGTGCCAGAAGTGACATTGATCGGTCCGACGGAAACTGATGACTCGGGGAAAATTGACCGAGTTGGCTCAGTGGCATTTCTCTACCAAGGAGTTCATGCTCACGATGTAGCTCAAGTGTTAGACAGTCAAGGAGTGGCGGTGCGCAGCGGACACCACTGTACGATGCCGCTCCATGCTGCGCACGATTGGCAGGCTACCATCCGGGCTAGCTTCCATGTTTATAGCACCAAAACTGATGTAGATACCCTGGTGGCAGCTTTACAGCATGTCAAGCAAGTCTTTGGAACAAAACAAAGGCAGTAATGGACGATTTATTTCAGGAAGCAATTTTGGATGAAGCTCGGCATCCACGTAACACAGGACAACTCGAGCAGCCTGATATTTCCCTAACTGAAGCCAACGCTTCGTGTGGTGATATCATCACTGTTGATCTCCAATTTGCTGCAGGCAGCAACAAACTTGAGCAGATTCGTTGGCGTGGGTCAGGCTGTACTATTAGTCAGGCAGCCATGAGTCAGGTCTCAGAGTTGGTGCAAGGAAAAACAGCAGTAGAAATTGCGACCATTGGGCAGTCTGAGATCGAGTCTTTACTTGGTCTTGAGCAAATTTCTTTGGGCAGAGTGAAGTGTCTGTTGCTCGGAATCACCGCAGTCCAAAAAGCTATCCAGCAGTATCAATCTCAAGAAATACAGAAATAGTTATGCACATCTTTGTCAGTGTGCTCAATAGCAACCATAGCAGCATCAACCATAGCAGCGCTTGGCACGACCTAAAACTATTCTCCATAGCATCGTGCAGATATGCTATTATGATCGGGTTCATCAGACTACAATTTGACTACAAATAGGTAGACAATACAGCAAGAAAGCTCGCATGGAATTCCAGCCACCACAAAAATACACCGCTAAATTGCAAGATAAAATTGTTCATAACGACAAGTTTATTCAGTTGCATTTTGAGCTGAGCGAGCCGCATCGGTTGAGTTTTTTGGCAGGACAGTATGTTTCAATCAAAGTTGCAGATCGAGGAGACAGGCGACCGTACTCAATTTGCTCAGCGCCAGTGGTGGATCATAGTTTTGAGCTACTCGTAGACGTGACTCCGCATGGGGTTGGTATTGAGTATTTACTGGGACTTGATTTTGGTGCAGAAATTGAGTTGCTTGGTCCAATGGGTCGGTTTGTGGTACCAGATATGCCGAGCGAGCAAGCGCTGCAGTTTGTCGCCACAGGCTCGGGAATTGCGCCAATGCGATCAATGCTACTTGACCAACTACAAACTAAAAAAGACACCCGACCGATGACGCTGTACTGGGGACTTCGCCATGAAGAGGACACATTTTGGCTGCTAGAATTTGAAGAATTAGCTCACAACTTTAGCAATTTTAGTTTTCATCCAGTGCTATCCAAGCCAAAGGAAGCCTGGAGTCTCTGTCGAGGAAGAGTGACAGATTGCGTCAAGACTCATCAACAACCAGAGCAGGCTGGCTACTATCTTTGTGGAAATAGTGCGATGCTTGAAGACATGATCAATATTCTCAAAGACCAGAAGGTGCCAGAGGAGCACGTTCATCACGAGTCATTTTTCTAGTATAATTTCTAGTGTTTGACAAACCTAGGCTACCTGTGGTTAGATCACACCATCTCAATTTGGATACTCTATGACCGATACACCTCAACAATCAACCGAACAAACCAAGCAAATTGGTAAGTACAAAGTAGCTGTTATTCGTGACAAGTGTATTTCTGCAGGCAGTTGTACCCACATTGCGCCAGCGGTTTTTGAGCTTGATGAAGAAGGGATAGCCACCGTGATTTCTCAAGATGGTAATGATGACGAGACCAAGTTGCTAGCCGCTCAAAGTTGCCCAACTATGGCAATTACGGTCACTGATACTGAAACCGGTCAGCAGGTTTGGCCGCCTCAAGATTAAGTTCTCTGCTCCAAATGAGCAATGCAGAACTATATTGAAAGCATATTATGAAAAATATTCCCTTACTACTTGGCACCATTGCTGGAACACTGTTGCTCATTATGGGGGTGGCATTCTTCTTCTCCCAAGAAGCGCCTGAACAAGCAAGCGTTGACCCTTCAGTAGTTACTCAAGACGCTCGCCACACCTATGGTCCAGATAACGCAGCAGTAACCGTTGTAAAGTTTAGTGATTTTCAGTGCCCATCTTGCCGTGCAGCTGCGCCGTTGGTGACTGACTTAAAGGAACGATATCCTGAAGACGTGCAAGTTGTGTATCGTCATTTTCCCTTAGATAGCTTTGCTAACTCAAGATTAGCTGCAACTGCTTCAGAAGTGGCGGCAGA
Source organism: Patescibacteria group bacterium (assembly GCA_040879165.1). Taxonomy (GTDB): domain Bacteria; phylum Patescibacteriota; class Microgenomatia; order UBA1400; family PJMF01; genus JBBDKV01. Next base: position 55,534 of record JBBDKV010000013.1, on the reverse strand, counting down.
ATCTGGGCTGTTTTGGGAGTATCATGATCTCTTATTTGATAATCAACAGACTTGGTCAGCGATTTCTGGTCGAGGTGAAGTTTTAGAAGAGTTTGCTGGCTATGCCGAGCAACTAGAGATTGACAAAGCAATATTTTTAGAGAGAATGGAAGACAGTGAGTTGATGCAAAATGTTGAGACAGATCGTCAAGTAGGCGAGGCTCTGCAGGTAACAGCAACTCCAACGTTTTTTGTAAATGGCGAACGGATCTCTGCCCCGCAGTTGTTAGCAGCTGTTGAGTCCGCACTCGCGACAAGCGACACTACTTCTGAAGATAGTGTGCTTGAGAGTGAAGATGTTGAATCAGCAACTGATTCAGCCGAAGCAGAATAATAGTAAAGGGGCATACCATGCAAAAAATTTCTCCGTATATATTTCCTTTGATCATCACAGCTATTGTGTTTTTTCTAGTCTACCGCTGGTTTGAGTCCCGCGGAGAGGTGGAAACTCTTGAATATGGTGAGGGAATTGAAATTGAAAATTTGAGTGAATCAGAAGCGGCAGACATTCTGGGTGGAGTTGGCGATCTAGCATCTACTCCCTTAGAAGCACCTGAGGATCCAGAACCAGGTCAAACACCTGGCACCGGCTCCATTCGATATGAGATCAGTGAGGATCGAGTGCGTTTTAGCGTCTCGGCAGGACTGTCAGCAGAAGACGAGCCGTATCGTGTTTGGATTCGAACGGTTGATCAGGCCAATTTGACAGAAGCATTTGTGCTCACTGAAGGTAAAGCTGGATACATGGGCACTGCTGCAGTTTCTGCTGACTTGTTGCCACTCGAGGTGATTGTCTCAGCTGCTACAAGCGAAGCAGACGTTTTTGATCAGGTTATTTTGAAAGGTATCATTGAAGCTGCACAGCTCACCGAAGAAGATGCCGAAACAGAAGAAGCTGCCGAAACTGAAGAAAATGCCGAGGTTGAAGGGGGTCAAGAATAGTCCCCAGACTAGTGCTTGCATCTTACCTCAAGTATGGGTATGATATTACCTACACCAGGTAAGTCCAGGTGAAAAAATAGCGGACTCAAGTACGTAACGTGTTCACTATTAAGTAAAAAAGTAGTAGCCAGGAATGGCGAAGGAGCAGTATGGCAAAAGCCTACCAATATACAAACTCTAAAGGTCAAGATTACTTCTTGCACACTAAAGAAGTGACACTGAAAAATGGCAAAATTCAACGCATTTATTTCTTTGCTCGCGACGAGCGCCCTGACTCAGCATTGGCAGCTGTTCCAGCAGGTTACGAAGTGATGGAAACCAAGCGCACAAGCATGCCAGTTTTGAAAAAATCTGTTGCAGCTTAATTTTTTATAATTGAATACAAACCCCGCACCTCTTGGTGTGGGGTTTTTTTCATGAGTCAATACTATACAATACAGCTATGATTTCCCAAGAAATTATCTATCAGCACCTCGGAAAGGTACTGGATCCTGAGCTCAATATAGACATAGTGAGTCTTGGGTTAATTTATGATGTGACAATCGGGAAAAAACAGACTGAAGCTGGAGAGGTAGAACACGTTCATGTATTGATGACGCTAACAACACCAGGTTGCCCACTTGCCCATGTTTTTGAAGACATGATTAAAGATGCCCTTGATCAAATTCCAGAGTTTGAAGCATACCAACACGTCACAACTGAGCTGACCTTTGATCCACCCTGGATACCTGATATGATGTCAGAAGAGGCAAAAGCCGAGCTTGAACTGTAAGGAAAGTATGAATACCAAACATTTTTCAGAAGTCTATCTTGGCGCAGATCATGGTGGTTTTGAATATAAAGAAGTCATTAAGCCATGGCTTGAAGCAGAGGGGTATACGGTTCACGACTGTGGAGCTTTTAAGCTTGACGAACAAGATGATTATCCAGAATTTGCTTTCAAAGTTGCCGAGGCAGTGGCGGCCAATTCTCAATCCGCGGGAGTGTTGTTGTGTCGCTCGGGTGCAGGCATGATTATCGCTGCCAACAAAGTGCCAGGCTGCCGTGCCGTGGTAGCTAGCAATGAACAGCAAGCCCGTCATTCCCGAGAACACAACGGTGCAAACGTTGTTGCCTTGTCTGGAGATTGGATGAGCATTGACGAAATGAAGGAAGTATTAGCTACTTTCCTCAACACACCGAGTGCTACAGAAGAGCGACATTTACGACGTATTGAGCAGATTACTACCTATGAACAAAACAGGAAATAACGCATGAACATTTACCCAGCACTACTCAGTGATTCGCTCGCGCAGTTACAAGAGCAGCTAGACAGAATTCAGCCAGTAGATGCTTTAGAAACTGTTCAGATTGATGTTATCGATGGCTATTTTGCAGATAATATGACGGTGACACCTTCAGATTTGCCAGAATTAAATTTTGGTAGGTTGCGATGTGACATTCACTTAATGACGATTGATCCACTTGATTATGTACATGAGTTGGTGCCCAGGCATGATGAACTTCCCATTCGGGCAGTCATTGCTCAGGTGGAAAAAATGCATCATCAAGATCATTTTTTAGAGGAAGTGCAAAAGCAAGGGTGGGAGCCTGGGCTGTCGTTGGATATTTTTACACCAATAGCCGAAGGCATTGAGGAGGATAGTTGGCAATTTTTAAAAGTAGTGCAGCTGATGTCAATTGAAGCAGGTTTTCAAGGCCAGCAATTTAATGATCTGGTGTTAGAAAAAGTAACCGAGCTGCAGCAAATCGCTGCAGATCGCAAACTGGACTTCGAGATCATGCTAGATGGCGGCATCAATCAAGATACCATTACAAAGGTGAGTCAAGCTGGCGTGAAGAGCGTGGTTGTGGGGAGCGCACTCTGGAAATCTGAATCTATTTCTGAAACAATACAAACACTAGGTAGTACCTAAACTATTCTAGAAAAATCGAGTCTGCCCATGAAAACACAAATCACCATTCCCAAGCCAAAGTCGCACTGCACTATCGAAAATATTGCTATTTTTGGCAGCGCTGATGTTGATGAGCGTCATCCTTTATACAGTGAGGTGTTTACAATTGCTCGATACTTGGCGTATCACGACAAAGTGATTATTAATGGTGGTGGACCCGGAATCATGGATGCTGCCACCAAGGGTGCTCAAGCTGCTGGCGGCAAAACGTTGGTTGTAACCTTTTACCCAAAGGATATGCCTGAATTTGAAGGTCGGCACACCGAAAATAATGCTGATGTTGAGATCAAAACCGCTAATTACATGGAGCGTATGTTTGGCTTGATTGAGCAAGCTGATATTTTTATTTGTTTTCAAGGGGGCACGGGAACGCTCAGCGAGTGGACGACCGCTTGGCTGCTCTCGCACTTGTATTATGGCAACCACAAACCGATGATTTTGTATGGAGCATTTTGGAAAAAAGTGATGGATGTCATAGATGAGCATTTTTTCATTGGAGCCAAGGAGCATGAGGTGTATCGGATTGTAGAAAATGAAGATGAGTTGATTCATGCTATTAAATTATTTGAAAAAGAGTTGGCAGATCGGTGTAAATTGCCAACCAAAGCTAATACACAAGAGTAAACTATTATGTTTGACGTAATCACCATCGGCTCTGCACTTGTCGATATTTTTATCAAATCTAAAGATTTTGAACTGCGCAAAACACGCGGCGGAGTAATGCTGTGTCAAATGTACGACCAGAAAATAGCGGTCGACAATTTTGAGGTGGCTACTGGTGGTGGAGGTGGTAATACTGCAGTGGGATTTTCTCGTGCTGGTTTTACAACGGCGGTCATTTCTGAAACGGGCAGAGATGCTTTAGCCAGGTTAGTGCTTGATGATTTGCATAAAAATTGTGTACAGACGTCACTGATTGCTCAGGAGCGGCGAGAGTCAACTGGCGGGTCGGCGATTTTAGTCGGATCGGACGGCGGTCGAACAGTAATGGTACATCGAGGTGCATCATCAATGCTAGATCCGCACGATATCGCAGTTCGACCAATGAAGAATTCAAGTTGGATTCATCTCAGTAGCATCGCAGGTCGAATCTTGACCCTTAAAAAAATTGGTACCATTGTGGCAGAGAACAAACTCGGCTGTTCCTGGAATCCGGGCACGACTGAATTAGAGTTGTTGAAATCAGGGGAGTTATCACCAAGTGAGTTGCCGTGTCAGATCTTACTACTTAATACCTCAGAATGGCGCATGATTCAGCCGCTACAAAAAGAATTGAAGAAAATTGTGCCAGAAATTGTCATTACTGACGGGAGAAAAGGCGGGCGGATTTTTGTAAAAGGGCAGCGAAAAGCCATTCAGTATCAGGCCACTAGTAAAAAGGCGATTGAAGAGACTGGTGCCGGAGATGCCTTTGGTGTCGGCTATGTCGTTGGACGATTACATGATCGAGAGCCTGCAGCAGCAGCCAGGGTTGGTGCGCGCAACGCTGCTTCAGTTGTGCAGTACTTTGGAGCCAAGGCAGGGCTATTGCACAAAGATGCTTTGCTGAAATAGTAGTGGTACTCAAAGTTTAAAAAATTTGTCATAATAAAGGCTATGCGGAAATTCTTATTACTGTTTGTTATTGGCTTAAGCCTGGTTTTAACCACACAAATAGTGCGTGCAGCTACGCTAACCCTTGATAAAATTGGTGTCACATCGACATCTGGTCAAATTTTCACTCTGTGGACCTATGAAGGAACTAATCCTCGTTTTGAGGGTACGGCTTCAGCTAGTGCTCAAGTGGCAATCAAAATATCCCAAATTTCTGAGACCACCCAGGCAGATGCCTCAGGTAACTGGACGTATGATCCGACAACTTTAACCGAAGCAGGTGACTATCCTATTCAAATCACATCAGGCGCCGATACTATCGCATTTACTCTAACTATTGCCGAGTCATCCTCAACAGATAGTGGCAGTACAGTCAGTGCAGAGACAAAAGGCGGCGTTGAGTATCCTGAAACGCTACCGCAAACCAGTACGTTTAGCACAACGTTGATGCTGGTTCTCGGTGGCGGTATTTTTATAGCAGCCGGCATGTTTTTATACTGGAAATTAATTCCACAATTACTGTTTGAAACTGCTTCTGGCGCGAAGGAGCAATAACCTGCCATGGCAGACTACAAAGCCATTCTCGAGCAAGAAATTCAATCACTCAAAGATCGGGTAGCTGGTGCTACAATTCCTGATGAAATGCGCCTGAAAGTTGAAAAGGACATTGTCTCTCTGGAGCGTTCTGTGGAGCTTGGGAGTTATGACGAGAAATACGAGACCGTTTCTCAATATATTAACTGGGTAGTCAAAATTCCTTGGGAAAAAGAAGTCGAAGATCATTTAGATATCGAGTTTACTAAGCAAGTTTTTGAGAAACATCACTATGGTATGCAGGATGTCAAAAATCGTTTTCTTGAGTATGTTTCTGTGCTTAAATTGCGTCGTGAGCAGTTTTCGGAAGAAGAGTTTCGAGCACCAATTTTGCTTCTCGTCGGATTAGTGGGTACTGGTAAGACCACCTTTGCCTATTCGTTATCAGAAGCGCTTGGAAGACCGCTGGTACGGATTGCTTTTGGTGGAATGGGATCAGCTAAAGAACTGCGCGGTAGCACACGGCTACATTTAGAATCCGAACCAGGAAGAATTGTAAAAGGAATTTGTGAAGCAGGTGTGCGCAACCCGGTTATTTTGCTGGATGAAATTGATCGAAATGCCAAGGAAGCTAATCGTGACATCATGGGAGTGTTAGTGGAACTACTTGACCCTGCTCAGAATCACGCCTTTCGAGACTCGTATATAGATTACCCTATTGATTTATCGCATGCAATTTTCCTGGCTACAGCTAATAATACCGTTGATATTGCCACCGCTGTGATGGATCGTATGGAGAAGATTTCCATGCCTTCCTATACTGATCATGAAAAGATTGTCATTGCCAAGAAATATGTTTTGCCTGGATTATTGGAAAAAGCGGGGTTGAAGCCAGAGCAGTTCCAGATGGCTGACGATATTTGGCCGAAAATTGTTCGTCCACTTGGCTATGACATGGGTATTCGTACGCTACAAAGAACACTGGAAGGTGCGGTGCGTAAAGCTGCTCGCATAATTGTTGAAAAAGGCTACGACAAGGTGGTGATTACGCTTGATAATAGTAAAATCTTCTTACCGCAATACTAAACTCAAGTAGTCTAGCAGCAGGAGGGCGTCGGTATGATAGGATACAGCGATGATTAGTGTCTTGTACTTAATTCCAGTTTTAGCAATTGTTACGGGAGTTTTTTTATATCGTTTGAATGGCAAAGGTGAGTTTCTCAAAATTGATTTAGTACAATTTTTCTATGCCTTTTTTATGGCGCCAGTGCTATTTGTGTGGCTGAAGACATTTTTGTTTGTGATTTTGCGCACTGAGCTGGATATTTCCTTAAGTTCAAATCAATTGTATCTGGTAGATACGATTTATAGCGTAGTGTACTTGTATGTGTTTGGGTTTGTGGTGATTCATGCCTTGACTAAAAGTTTTAGTCTACGGCGATCGCGTGACCCACTGTACGATATTTTTGAACATTCAGAGTTCTTTCACCTCTGGTTAACACATCTGATTGTTTTTGTGGGAACGCTGCTACTGGTTTCTGCCTTGGCTATTTTTAATATTTTTTATCCAATTGACTTACAGATGTCACAAGAATTATTTTATTTGTTTTCGGCATCTGGCATTTTGACAGGTATATTATTCTTTTTGATGGTTTGGCAATCTGATCCGAAGCAAGATGGAGCTAATTTTATGCGGTTTATGAAACTGATGTTTGGTCTGTTTTTTGTAGTGCATATTATCTTTTATTTTCTATTTGCACCTGCGTTTGACTCGACTTATGGGGTATACTGGTGGAGTTTGGGAGCAACAACAGGACTAGTGACGTGTTCGTTTTTTGTCTATAGATTTGAGCGCGTGCAGACTCTGTTTGAGCGTGTTTCGAGTTATTTTAAACATCATAAATGGGAACAGCGTATTCAATTATTTGAAAGAAGAAAATAGAAAAGGGAGATATGCCTCAACTAAAAGTAATTCCACTAGGTGGCATGGGTGGTGTCACTCAAAATATGTTTGTCTATGAATATGAAGATGAAATGTTGATTGTAGATTGTGGTATCGGATTTCCCGATACCTATATGCCAGGAGTAGACATTTTGATTCCCGATGCTCGATATGTCTTTGAGCAGGTTGAGCGAGGCAAGCGCATCATTGGTATGATTTTGACGCATGGACATGATGATCACATTGCTGCGGCACCTTATCTGCTGGGCAAACTGCCAGATTTTCCAATTTACGCCTCTCCTTTAACCGCTCTGTTTGCAGAGCGCCGTCTAGAGGATGGGGGTGTTTCTAAGACAGTGCAAAAAGTTCATGACACCAATCCCGTTCACCTCAGTAGCTACTTTTCAGCTCGCTTTATTCCAGTGACTCACTCAATTCCAGATACGCGGCATGTTTTGATCACCACACCGATTGGCAATATCTATCATGGCAGTGACTTTAAGATTGATCCCAGTCCAGTTGACGGCAAGCTGACAGATCTGTCTACCATTGAACAGGTGGCAGCAGATGGTGTGCACTGCATGATGATTGACTGCTTACGTGTGGAAAACCCAGGTCACTCAAGAAGTGAGAGTGCAGTTGGTCCTACCATCATGGAAACTATGGCGAAAACACAAGGAAAATATATTGTGACTCTGATGAGCTCGCACATTCATCGAATTCAGCAAGTCATTGCGGCTGCTGAGCGATATAAACGAAAAGTGGTCTTTGTAGGGCGATCTGTTGAGCAAAATGTCACCGACGCGCTGGAGCTGAAGAAATTGAGCATCCCACATGGCATGCAGGTTGACAAGAAAAAAATTGATACTGTTCCTGATGACAAATTGTGTGTGATCGTGGCTGGGAGTCAAGGTCAAGAAGGTTCGTCAATGATGCGAGCAATTTTTGGCGAGCATCCTGTGCTGCAAATCACTGAGCGAGACACGGTTGTTTTTTCTGCAACAGCCATTCCGGGCAACGAGCTTCCCTATTTCGGAGCGATTGACGAACTGTCACGTAATGGAGTGCATGTTATTTATCCAGACGTTATGGATAACTTGCATAGCTCTGGACATGCAGGTCGGGTTGAGCAGCAGGAGCTCGTGCAGCTCATTAAGCCAAAATTTGTGATGCCGATTGGCGGTGCCGATCGTCATCGTTTTAAGTTTTTTGAATATATTGCTGAGCCACTCGGTATGGATAGAGAGCATGTTTTACTCCCTGAAAGTGGCGACGCGATTGGCTTTGATGGCAAGCAGGTCAGTCGAGTTGATACGATTGTTTTACAACCACAGGCAGTAGATGGCTTGGGAATCGGTGATGTAGGCAAGGTTGTTTTATCAGATCGTCGTACACTGAGTCAGTCTGGCATTGTGACCGTGGTCATTCCTCGCTCAAAAAATAAACTGCTGCTCGATAAAATTGAAGTTGTTTCTAGAGGCTTTATTTTCATGAAAGAAGCGGAAGAAGTGATCGAGTACATCAAGCAAACCGTGGCAGAAATCGCTGGAGAATCAAAGAAAACGCCTAAAGATGAAGAAATCAAGCGAACCATTGAGCGAAGACTTGGGCGTCGCTTGTATAAAATTATCCGTCGTGAGCCAATGATCGTACCGGTAATTCTAGATATAGATTAGCGGTACTAGCTACGCTTGGTCTGCATGTTTGTCGATTGAGGTTGAGACTTTTGTCTGTCTACAAGACTAAGCATTTCCTGTTAGAATGATGAAGGATGTTTTGCCTCTTGCCAGAGCGTGGGAGGATATGTTATATCCTATAATATATTTAAATAAAGTTATATGCCAAGACGAAAAAAAGGCTTAAAGTTCAAACTACGCAGTGAAACTGTTCACTCCATAATAGCTGTGTTCTTTTTAGCACTCGGTGGATTAGTGCTGATATCGTTCACAGGACAAGGTCGCATCTTGCAAATTCTCAACCAAGCGTTGATTGAGAATTTAGGTTTTTCGACGTTAGTTTTACCTTTTGTGTTCTTTGCTGCAGGTCTGGTGATGCTCAAGACGAAGTGGGCGTGGTCAAAACCCACTGTTTTGTTGGGGGCGATATTAGTGTTGATTGGCGTGATGGGCTTGTTCAAGACGGGTAGTATTGGTGAAAACACCTTTGCTAACCTGGCAGAGTTACTATCTCCAGTGGGCTCGGGCATTTTCTTTGTGGCAGTGTTGATTAGTGGAGCGCTGATTTTAACTGAATTTTCCTTAACAGAAATTTTTGATTGGATTGCTCGTCTACGAGAAAAACGCAGTTCGAATACTGACGAGCAAAGTGAGGGAAGGTCGGGTTTTTCGTTACCAAAAATCAGTATGCCGTTTAAGCCGCAAAACATTGGTTTTAGTATTAATCAGAACAGTGATAAAACTCTGGATGATGCGGAGGACGATGATCCCGGTACCGCAGTGGTGGCAGAAAAAACCAAGGCCGAAGCTGCTGGGCAGACTGAGGATGGTGAGCTGAGTACGACGCTGATGAATCCAAATACTGCTAACATGATCTGGGAGTATCCGCCGTTGTCCTTACTTAATGAATCAGAGGGTGGCCAAGCAGATCGTGGCGACATCAAGAAAAATGCACAAGTTATTGAGGAAACACTCAACTCATTTGGCGTTCATGCAGGTGTGGAAGAGGTTAATTACGGACCGTCTGTCACACAATACGCTCTTCGGATTAAAAAACAAGGCACTAAGCTCTCCAAAATTACCTCACTCTCAACAGATCTTGCTCTGGCTTTGGCTGCACCGACGGGGCAGATTCGTATTGAGGCGCCCATTGCTGGTCGATCATTAGTTGGTGTGGAAGTACCTAACTACTCTGCTCAGTACGTGACGTTGCGCAAGCTGCTGGCTTCTCCAGATATGAAAAAACATCCGTCAAAATTGGCGACTGCTTTGGGAATTAATGTAGCAGGCAAGCCAATGATTATGGACATTGCTAAGATGCCCCATGTTTTGATCGCAGGTGCTACAGGCTCTGGTAAGTCGGTGGCGATTAATACCTTTATGTGTTCGATTTTATTTCGAGCCAGCCCTGCTGAAGTAAAATTAATTTTAGTTGATCCAAAGCGTGTGGAGCTGACTGGTTACAATGACATTCCACATTTGTTGGTGCCAGTGATCGTTGATCCTAAGAAAGTGGTCTCTGCCCTGAAGTGGGCGACCCACCAGATGGAGGAGCGCTACAAACAGCTGGCAGAAGTGGGTGTTAAAAATATTGCTGCGTATAACGAACTGGCTGGTCACGCTGCTATGCCGAGTATTGTTATTGTGATTGACGAGCTGGCAGACATCATGTTGTATGCTCCCTCTGAGGTTGAGGAAAGTATTACACGAATTGCGCAGATGGCGCGGGCGGTGGGGATTCACCTAGTGCTGGCGACGCAGCGGCCGTCAGTGGATGTTATCACGGGGTTGATTAAAGCCAACATTCCAGCCCGCATAGCATTTAATGTTTCTTCAATGATGGACTCCAGGGTGATTCTTGACTCGCAAGGTGCTGAGAAATTGCTCGGTAAGGGAGATATGTTATTTATTCCTCCAGATCAAGCCAAGCCCGTGCGTATTCAAGGTACCTATGTGGAAGATAGTGAAATTAAATCTTTGATCGACTTTATTAAATCCCAAGGTCAGAAGCCAAATTACGAAGACGATATTACTGATAAGTATAAAGTAGCTGCTGATGGTTCAAAAGTGGCCAATCCAGATGAAAAAGACGAGCTGTTCGGACAAGCGGCCCAGTTTGTAGCTGCTGAGGGCAAGGGTTCTTCCTCGCTGATACAGAGACGTTTTTCGGTAGGATATAATCGTGCGGCACGTATTTTGGATCAGTTGCATGCGGCAGGCATGGTAGGTCCATCAGAGGGTAGTAAGCCAAGAGAAGTCTACTCCTCAAAGATCATGGAATACCTGAGAAGCGTGGAGAATCAACAATAAAAAACAGACTTGAGTGACATACAAATAAAAGTGGTATACTAATCACGATATGAAAAAACTTGCCATAATCATCATCTCATTATCAGTCATCACAGCCGTTATTACTGTGAGCAGCATGTCATCACTCTTTAATTTTCGAAAACACGCACCCATGATGGGTACTACTGAAATGGGTTCAGAGGATATGGCTGTTTCTAGCTCAGGTTCAATGGGTATGATGAGAGCACCTGGCATGTGGCCACAGCCAGATCAAGGGTTGGGTGAGCCAGACAGAATCTATGAGCAATTTGCTAATTATCAGTTGGTAGTCAACTCAGTTCCAGATTACTTGCGTCAACAACGAGAATACATTTTGTCGCAAGAAGGAAGAGTTTTGTCATATTCTCAAGGTCGTGGCGAAGACACTCGCTACGGCTACATTACGGCAGCAGTTCCCGTTGATCGATTTGATCAAGTCACAGAGCAAATTGTTTCTCACGCTGCAGAGGTAATTGGGGAAAATATGAGCTTGAGTGATGTGACTGGTCAAGGTGTCCAGCTTGAAAATGAGCGTGAACGCTTAGAACAACAGTTGTTTGAGCTCGAACTACAACTGGAACAAAATACTGATGCAGCCCTGAACCGACGTCTAGAGCAGCAAATTGCAGCTGTAGAGCGACAATTGCAGACCATCGCAGATCAAGAGAGCGGGCTCGTAGAGCGCGTCAGCTATGGTACTTTGACTGTTTCTGTTGCTGATCATGAGAAATATTTTAATCCTGATGCACGGGGCAGCTTGCTCGATGAACTCAAAGCAGCGTTTGGCTCACTCAGAGATGCGGGCTATGTGATCGGTGTGCTGTTGATTTGGGTCGTTGTATACGCCATTATCTGGATTCCAGTTGTCTTTGGATCACGCTGGGCTTGGCGAAAGTACAGAAACAGGCAATAATTTCCTTAAACAATTTCTAGCTACTTTGTGGATTAAATAGGTTCCATTTGTGATATTTTGATATATAATTTTCTCATGAATGAGTCACAGTTGACGTTCACAAAGAGGCAATTTTTGAAGGAACAAACTCCGATTGTTACAGACGCTGCTTTATTTGCTGAGCGTCATCATGTTGATCAACAGCGGAAAGTTACCGGGGAGCCTGCCTCTATTCATCTCTGGTCAGTTGGAATGATTCTTTCATTAGTGACTGACAATGAAAAGCTGATCGCAGCCGGATTTTTGCATGACACGATTGAGGACTGCGATTCAGTTACGTACATGTTGTTGGTGCGGTTATTTGGCAGAGAGTGCGCAGATTTGGTTTTAGCAGTCACTGAAAAAGATAGGACACTGTCTTGGAAAATGGTTAAAGAGCAAGCTATGGATGAACTCTGGGAGATGAATCAAGATGAACATTTGTTAAAAACTGCCGACGTGATTAGCAATCTTTCAGACTTTGTGTATGAAATAGAAACTAAAGGCATTGCCAGCGTGATTGTTCATTTTAACGGAAACTTTATTGAGTATGTTAAGAAATACCAGCAGCAATTTGTAATTTTGGTGACGCTTTGGCCAGAGAATCCGCTGTTGGGAAAGTTGCAAGTTTTGGTGAAAAGATTAGAAAAATTGTACGTACAGGAGTCAGAGGTGTTGGGAGTTATCTAGTGGCTTATCTGAGAGTGTTTGTTGCAAGAGCACAGCCGTGTTTATCCGGCATCTCATACTCATAGTATGAAAACACTTTTCGAGCAAAATTTTGTGGAGATGAGGGGGTATGACCCCCTGTCCGCAACAGCAAACCAACATCATCTACAGGTTTAGGCTACTCTTCGATATCGCTGAACTAGGTAAGTAGACAAACTATGTTCAGCGTCCTTATCAAATGTCTTAGATCAGCTCGGATAAGACGAGCAGATTGTCACACTGACTGAGTTTCCACCCATGAGTTGTCGCCAGTGAGAACGAACTCGTGAATGCCAGACTTACGCGAAAGCGTAAGCTGAAGGAGCTGGATTCAGAAGTCCAGCAATGGCATTTACGCCATTGTTGAAAGATTCTTGAACCTTAGCAACTGTGCTGCGAATTGAATTTGCAGTTATGTTTTGAACC
>JBBDKV010000013.1:0-42360 GCA_040879165.1 Patescibacteria group bacterium | reverse complement strand
TTCTTGAACCTTAGCAACTGTGCTGCGAATTGAATTTGCAGTTATGTTTTGAACCTGTTTTACATCTTTTGTTCAAAGATGACCTGCAGATGTTAATGAGCGTATCACGTCAAAGCAATACATCCCCTTTTGAGAGCACTAGTATAGCATGGAGCGGGTAGTTTTGAAAGAAAATGCATCACTGACCAAAAGCGCTACAATTGTAAGGCCTATTTTAGTTACTCATTGTTTTTAATGATGGAAAAACGTTTGGATTATTGTCCGTGGGTAAAACAAATGCCGTGTACGCTGGCTGCTCCGGCTTTCTTTAATTGATGGGCGCATGCTTGGAGTGTTGCGCCAGTCGTAAATACATCGTCCACTAGGCCAATGTGTTTCCCAACACAAGCTGAGGCTTGTTGCGGTGGGATGCTAAAGACTGCCATGTTGTGTTGCCAGCGTTGTTGTTTCTTTAATGTCGCTTGTCTAGTTCCTGTTCTTTTACGAGTGAGAAGTGCCGTGTACGGCAAGTCTAATGCGGTGTTAAGGTGTTGTGCGATCACGGCAGCTTGATTAAATCCTCTATCACTTTCCTTGCTGGGGTGTAGTGGTACTGCAGTTAATACATCTATTTTTGGTAGCTGAGCATGTTCTGCAATTAAATGAGCCATAACAGCTCCAACGCCAATGACTGACGAGTACTTATATGTCACTACCAGTTTATGACTTAATTCGTCAAAGGCAGTTAGAATCGTAACGCTATCTAAATCTGCAGCTTGTTCAGGAACCCTGGGTGGTTTTAGTACGAACTCTACTGTATTTTGACACGCTGGACACAGCAGGCTGCCGAGTGTGCTACAGCCACAGCAAGTATCAGGAAATACTGTGTTTAGCAACCAATCTCGGACAACCTGCCACATAGTGGTGAGTGTAACAAGGCAATCTTACATGTACTGTAGGAAGGCAAAAATTATTTTCGATAATAGCTGTTTAAGAAAGTAGAAAGCTCAGCATCAAGTTGCAAGTTTTCCTGAATCCAAATGATTTTTTTGTCACGAGAGACAGAATTTTCCATTCTGTCATAGAGGATCATTTCCATAATGTGAAAATTATTTTCACTTGGTAAATGTTGTTGACCTTCTTGTAATAGCGCTATTGCCTCTGGATATTGCTCATTAGCAATATAGACATCTAGTAGTGCGTAGTATGAATGAAAAAAAGTTTGATTAAGATCAAGCGCTTTTTTATAAGCAGTAATGGCTTTGTTAGTTTCACCAAGTGTAAGATATGCGTTACCAATGTTGTGGTGAATTTGTGGATACTGCTCCCCTAATTCAAGCCCTGTATAGTAGTGCGCCAGAGCGGTATCAGCCTGACCATCGTCGGCGTATGCCATGGCTAAGTTATTGTGTACTCGTGCTGACTGAGTATGCGTTAGGATATAAGAATAAAAGCGTATGTGGTCGCCCCAAATATAATTTTGTCGAATAGTTAGCACGCTCAGGCAACAAAAAACTAAGCTGAGCAGCAGCACTCGGTGAGAATGCAAAAGCTGATACATTGTTGGCAGTAATCGTAGTATTCCGACGACGGTAATTGCCCAACCAATGATAGGAAGATACAGCCAGTGCTCATACAGCAATCCATTAATGGGAATGATGCCAGAAACAGGTGCTAGCATACTAGCCATCCAAGCTACGCCAAACCAAATTATTGTTGTTTGTTTGCGCGTCCACTCTAAGAATCCTGCCCAGATTAAACCGCCAAACAAACTGAGTGACAGCCATGGCCAAGGACTGAGTATCGTTGTGACAAGCTCAGTACTTCGTTCCATGTGGAGCGGATAGGGTAGTAGCAATAGTTTTAGGTATATGAAAATTATTTTACTAAACGTTAGCAGTCGAACATGCAGATGATCACCATAGATTGATCCCTCTGTGTAAAAATTAAATGAGCTATCAAAATTTAACACTGTTGCACGCAGTCCTAAATATCCAACGCCAATTAGAGCAGCAATTGCCAGACTAGATACAGCTGTTTTGTAATTCGAGACTATTTTCCAGAGAGAAAGTTTTGTTAGATGATACTGGCGCCACAGCTTCCATGCTACTACAAGCGCGAGTAGACCACCAACGGCTAAGCCTATTTCTTTGCTCAAAATACTCATCGCATACGACAATGCTGAAAGTACTCCCAACACCCAGGGCGTACATCGTAACTCAAGATTGTAGATAGAAATTTTTTTTGTTCCTTCCAATGCCAGCAGTAATAACAAAATGCTCAGCAATCCATACACCGTATACAGTGAATCACCCCGAGAGTTGATGTAAGTGACTGCTTCAGTTTGTAATGGATGGAGTAAAAAGATGCCAGTAATGCCGACTCGTGACCAATGAGGCAGTTGTATTTTTTTTAGGATGTTCCAAAGTAAAAATCCAGCTAGAATGTGCAAGCTCACGTTAGTGAGGTGAAAGCCAAAGGGAGTCAGTCCCCAAATCTGGAAATCTAGAGCAAAACTGAGAGTGGTGAGGGGTCGGTAATAGTTGCTGACCTCGCCAGCGCCAGCAATGGTATTTTGAGTAAAAATTTCGGTAACTGCAAAATTTTGCACAAATGCATTTCGATAAATAAACTGTTCGTCATCCCAAATAAATGGATTGGTAAGTGAGGGAAAATAGATGCAAAAAGTCAGGAGTAGCAGCCACCAAATTGCAATGCGTTTCATGAAGCTTAGCGTAGCATGAGTGGGTAGGTTTGGGGATATTGGATCTTGGGTACGCGGGCTTAAGGGTATTGGAGCTCAATGACTCTCCAATACTTTTTTAACAGTTGTGGTCTCATGAGGACTCGAACCTCAGACCTCACCGATGTGAACGGTACGCTCTAACCAACTGAGCTATGAGACCATGTAGCGAGACTATCAAGTTAAGATAACACCTTCATTATATCACTGTGCAGCTCACCTAATGAACGTGATCTAATCAGTATGTCATGTAATCAACCCGGCGGTTCTGAAAATTTCACGTACTTCAGCTGCGCTGTTGCTTTGAAATAATTTTACTCGAATTTCTGAGGCGTTTGGCACACCACGCACATACCAACCCAAATGTTTGCGCATTGGCAGGAAGCTGTAGCGTTCATACTGTTGATAGGTTTTTTCAAAAATTTCCGCGTGTTCTATAGCGATTGAAAATAATTTTTGATGCTCTGGTACGGTATCCAGAAAAACAAATGGGTTGCCAAAGGTACATCTCCCCAACAGCACGCCATCTACTGCAAAATCAGCAACTTTCTGTAGGGCATCTTGACGTGACTTGACATCCCCGTTGCCCAAAAGTAACGTGCTAGTTTGTGCGCAGAGTTGAGCTGCTTTGCCAATTTCTTCCCAGTTAGCTTGACCACTGTATTGCTGCTTTAATGTTCTGCCATGCAAGGCGATTGCGCTGGGTTGTGTTTCCAGTAATCGAGGAATCCATTCCGTCACAATTGGCGTGCTGTAGCCAATTCGGGTTTTAACACTGACTGGAATAGTGCGTTCTCTTGATTGGCAGCTGGCAGGTAGAGAACTTTGTTTGGTTTCAATTTCAGCCGCTATTTTTGGCGTGATATCGGGACAATCTCTCACAGTGGCACCGTTTTGCCATTCTTTGACGCCAGTTTTGGTTGCTTGGACAATCTGTTGTGCTAGCTCAGGTGTTTGAATCAATGCCGCACCTGCACCTGAATGAGCAACATTTTTAGCTGGACAGCCCATATTGATATCAATGCCGTCAAAGCCTAGTTGGCAAAGAATAATACTCGTTTGTCGAAAATAATCAGGCGAAGTTCCGTAGATTTGGGCAACTATCGGGCGTTGTGTTTCATCATAGAGAAAATCTTGCAATAGTCTATTTGCTCCGTGACAAACGCCTTCGACGCTGGTGAATTCGGTGTACACAATTGTTGGCATGCCGTATTTTTTTTGAATAAACCGATACGGATGATCTGTCACCCCGTCCATAGGAGAGAGGCCAATAATTGGTCGCGGTAGTTGTTGCCAAAAGTTTTTTTCCACGCCTGGATTATACACTAGTCAGGCTACTCAGTAGATCTTTCAATTCTTGTCGCGCTGCATCGGTAATTGCGGCGGCTGGCACTTGATCGAGAATGATGAAAACCATTCTTGTCAGAATTGTGCTGATATACGCTGAGTGGGCTTTTTCAATGAGCGTTGGCATTTTTAAGAGCGTTTTGACTAGCGACTGGCGTTTGATAGCTTGTTCTGCTTGTAGTTTAAACACTGCCTGACGAAATAGCTGCCAGTCAGCAGCGCTTGTTTCCTCTGGTTGCTCAACCTTGTCTTCATCATCTTCGCCCGTAGAAGCTTCATCCTGCGGCCCATCAGTATCTTGTTCCTCGGATTCTGGAGCGTCATTTTTCTTAAGCAAAATTTCTTCATCAAAGTAGCTGAGATCATAGTAATGCATACCTGGTTTAATTGTCTGCTCGTCAAACAATACTACCTCTCCAACTTGGTTAGTAAGTAGTACTTCGAATTGTTGATCGGTGTCAGCTGTATTGACGGCAGTGATGGAATAGTCAGCAAGGGCTGGCTTTGCTAGTGAGAGGTTGTTGACAAGTGGTCCATAGCTATCTGTTGTTAGTGATCCAGCTCGCAGATATTCAGTAGATTGCTGGCCAACTTCTTGATCATTCATAGTGAGCATCAGTGTAATCTCAGGGTCGCTGATGATTTCTAGAAAACTGAGGTCGCTCATTGTAGGGTGATAGGTGCGCATTGAACGGAGTGGTAGCGGATGTTCGCTGAGTAACTCGATTGAGTAGGCAGGATCGCTAATATAAATATCGCCATCTGCTGTGTAGCCGTCAGCGACTACAAAGTGTCCGTCAAGCTCAAGAATCACGGGCCTTTCAGCATTGATTTCGGCTATGATTGCTTCATGAGTTGGAGATGGATGAAAATTAAACTCCAGCTTTGGTGTGTTTAGAGTAGTAGAAATAGCCTGACTGAGTTGGGAAGCACTGAGCCGAGAAATATTGCCAGTATGGGGTGAGCGAATAAATCCATGATTTTCTAACAGCCAAGTATTGTACGAAATTGGGGACAAGGGTGTTCCGTCAGGTAGCGTTGTAAGGCCATGATACTGCATGATCATTATTTGAGCTAAAAGATTACACGCCCAATCCTTGAATGTTGGCTGCGTGTTTGGATAGGCGGCTGACCAAACGCTAGCAGTGTTGTATTCCAGGTTTGCCCATTGAGGATCAGTTTGTTTGAGGAGTTGCGTTTCAAGCTTGACGCCGCCATGGGGTAAGGCAGGAGGCTGAGAGAGATCAGTCACTCGAACTTCTTCAAAGCGCACCCGTGCTGGGTAGATTGCGCCGGTTCCCGCTCGCAGTGTGATAATACCTGTTTCAGCTTGGTAGTCAGGATCTTGGAAGGTTGCAATCTCGGTATCGTCAATACTGAGCGTGATTTTTCCCTGATTGAAAATAATTGTCACTTGGTACTGTTTGCCGTTTTGGAGAATAAAAGGATGTCGTTCTGACCAGACCACTTGGTTGTTTTTCATTTTTGCTAGCTCGGTGGTGTGTGGAGCAAAATGTATTAGATACCAATTGTCAATGTCTTGAAATGAAAAACTGATGTTTCGATCAAGACCTTGAATAGGAGTGAACGTGAGATCGTAGCGATAGTGATCGGTGGGTTTTTCTTGCCACTCAAGCGGTACTAGCTCGCTAATTTTGAAGGCGTTAGGAATGAAAACCTCGATATACCCGTTTTGAGAAATCCAGAACTGCCCTGTATCGCGAATTGGTTGCCAGGATGCAAGTCCTTGATCAAAAGTATCCTCAAATAATACGTTGGCGGCGGCAGAGTTTGGTTGAAAAAGATATACCCATGTTAGGATGAGGAGAACAAGCAAGTGGTGCATAGCGTCCTTGGTAGTACAATACTAGCCGTAGCATACTCATTGAAGCTTGCATTAACCTTACATGTGGAAAAATATGTCACTGTCAATATTGCACGTAGCTCCTTTTTTCTCTCCAAAAGTTGGTGGTGTTGAAACGCATGTTGCCGCTGTTGCAGCAGAGCAGGTTCGTCTTGGAAATCAGGTGGTAGTTATAACTCAAGCACATCTGCCAGGATTGGTATCAGAGGAGCAAAAAAATGGTGTGCAGATTTTTCGACTGCCTATTTCTGCTTTGGGTAAAAAATTACAGACTTGGTCTGCCATTTGGAAGTTGCGACACCATTTTTTAGGTCGAGATCGTATCTATATACATGATGTTGGTTGGTGGTTGTTGCCAGTCGCATTGCATCTCAACACTGGTTTTGCCATGGTTTTTCATGGTTGGGAAGGAGTGTATCCTGTTCGTTGGCAAGCTCAGTTGCATCGCTGGTTCTTGGCTCAGTTTGCTTGGCGAGTGATACACGTTGGTAGTTTTATCGGCCGGTTCTATTGGGATGCAGCTCACGCAGTGATTTTTGGTGGTGTTGCACAAAAAAACACTAAGCCCATTGCAAAAAAGCGCTCGAAAAGAAAGGTAAAAATTATTTTTATTGGTCGACTTGAAGAGGATACGGCAGTTCGGCAGTATTACGCTCTGGCAAAATTGCTGCGAAAGCGAGGTGTTGCATACGATTTGACGTGGGTGGGAGATGGGTCACTGGCTGAAGAGTGTGCTCAGGTTGGCACAGTGACTGGTTTCAAAAAAAATGTGGATGTCAATCTCATTCAGGCAGATGTGGTTTGGGCGGCTTCGTACTTATCAATACTGCAGGCGCAGGCTCACGGAAAGCTTGTGGTTGGATTGTACAGCAATCCATTGAAGCAGGAGTATCTTCGCAGTTATCCTGGAGCTCAATCAATGATCATTGGAAGCAATGTTGAAACAGTTGCCACAACGCTCCAAGCAGTGTTAAAAAATACCCAGCGTTGGTCGCAGATCGAGCGCGGCGCTTGGGAGTTTGCTCGTGATCAAAGCTGGACTAAAGTAGCTACCATATATGAGGCTGTATGGCGCAAGTAACTTTCCAAAAACCCGCTGTCACGGTGATCTGTACTATTTTACAGGAAAAAGAAACTGTTCTGAGTTTGTTGCAGCATCTGGATAATCAGCGATACCTTCCCAAAAAAGTAATCATTGCTGACGGTGGCTCTACTCAGCCAATTTGGCAGTACCTTACAGCGTTAGAAAAGAAAAAATGGAATTTTGAACTGCAAATTGTGCAAAAAAAGGGTAATCGGAGCGTTGGGCGCAATCACGCACTTGCGATGACCAAGACTGACCTGGTGGCGATCACTGACGCGGGTTGTCTACCTGAAATGAATTGGTTGCAAGCACTTGTTGAAAAGCAGCTTCAATCACAGGCGCCAGTAATTGCGGGATACTATCAAGGTTTGGCGGAAAGTGGTTTTCAAGAAGCGATGATTCCATACGCGTTGGTGATGCCTGATAAAGTTGATCCAGAAAATTTTTTACCAGCTACTCGTTCAATGTTGTTGCAAAAGCAGGTTTGGGAGCAGCTTGGTGGATTTAATGAAGCCTTGTCAGACAATGAAGATTATGCGTTTGCCCGTCATCTCCTCAAAGAGCAAGTACCGATCGTTTTTGCTCAAGAAGCTATCGTGCAGTGGCAGCCTCGAACTTCATTGCCTAGTTTTGCCAAGATGATTTTCCGTTTTGCTCGAGGAGACGCGTTTTCAGGGATTATTCGACCGAAGGTAGTATTTTTATTTGGCAGATATGCGACGATTATACTGCTTGTTTTCACACTCGGGACAATGGGATATACAAACCAGGTATTCTGGATTGCACAGGGTGGCTTGGTCCTCTATTTGACTTGGACCATTGTTAAGAATTATCGCTACTGTCCAAACAGTTGGTACTGGTTGCCAGTTTTGCAGCTGGTGGCGGATGCTATGGTGATCTCGGGAAGTTTGATTGGTTGGTGGAATCGGTATGCTGCAAAGCGGTAGTGTGTTAAGAAATATAAATGACCAACGTTAGGCTAAGCCAGACAGAAATGATAAAGGCTATCTGAAGATACCAAAATATTTTTTTGGACAGGTGCAAGAATGAGCGGTTGAGCAAAAAACCCAAGATACTTACTGGAATTGCCGCCCAGGTAATCATAATCAATGAGCGAACTAACGAAGGCAACGACCAGCCACTCATGTCGTTAAAAATTTCCTGAAAGAATACCATTGAGTACAACCCAGCAACGTACAGCAGAAGTATTGTCGCCCATTGTAGGATAAATAGAGATATGGTTTTGATAATGCTGACTAAATCGTGCATGCTGTGATTATACGCAATAAATCTCTATGGCGAACCCCCCAGAGATCATCTATACTAGACTCAGTTACTAGTTCTAGTGATCTAGTTTGTGTATGAAATTGCAAAAAATATTGACATTTGTATGAAGAATATTGCGAACCTGCCCGATATCGCGCACAGTCTTTCTGCTCATGAAGTTTTAGAACGATTAAATTCGCAAAAAAGTGGTTTGAGTAAGTCAGAACACGCGCGGCGATTGAAGTTATTTGGAACAAACACGCTACCCGAGCAAGCTCGATTCAGTACGCTAGCACTCTTTTTCTCACAATTCTGGAATCCAATGGTTGGCTTGATGATGCTGGCGGCGGTGCTGTCTTTGCTTTTTGAACATGCGTTTGATGCGATCTTGATTGTTGGGATTGTACTCGTTAATGTTGTTTTTGGGTTTTTTCAGGAATATCGGGCAGAGCAGTCTATTAAAGCGTTGAAAGGTTTCTTGGTGTCACGCGTTGTTCTGAAACGTGATGACAAAGTCATTGAGGTGACACAAGACGAGATTGTTCCCGGGGACATTGTTGTTTTGAAAGAAGGCGATAAAGTACCAGCAGATGCTCGTATCATCTCGTCACAAAATTGTTCCATTATTCAATCTTCATTAACGGGTGACTCGCTGCCCATGAGTCGATCAAAGGAAAAGCTTTCAAAAGATACCGCACTCGCTGATCGGAAGAATATGCTTTGGATGGGAACGCACTTGACGCAAGGAAGTGTGGTAGCGGTGGTTGTGGCCACTGGTGCAAATACAGTGTTTGGTCGAATTGCTGGTGACTTGAATACTATTGAAAGTGATGATGAGCATTTTCAACAGAAGATGAGCACCTTGATTCGTCAAATGGGAATTATGGCACTTACTACTGCTGCGCTGACATTTATCATCGGATTTTTCATCCGGCATTTTTCATTAGCTGAAGTGAGTATTTTTACCATAGCCATGCTTGTGGCTGCTATTCCTGAGGGATTGCCGATTATTGTTGTAGTAGTACTAGCAGTCGGAGCGCAGCGAATGGCGCGACAAAAAGCAATTGTCAGAAAGTTGTCAGCCACTGAAACTCTGGGGGTGGTTTCAGTTATTTTAACTGATAAAACGGGTACCTTGACACAAAATTCAATGACCGCACGCTACGTCAAGTTACCGGGATCTGACTTGATAGAAGTCCATGATTTTGCAGAAAATTCTCCTGAGCAGTTATTTTCACAAAACAAACAGTCCTTGGTATTTGATGAGCACAAACACTTTAAAGAGTTGGTGACTATTGCCGGATTTTGCAATCAAGTTGCTCAGCAGTCGGGCAAAG
Organism: Patescibacteria group bacterium; assembly: GCA_040879165.1. GTDB lineage: Bacteria > Patescibacteriota > Microgenomatia > UBA1400 > PJMF01 > JBBDKV01. The sequence continues at coordinate 32,740 of JBBDKV010000013.1, read as the reverse complement.
AGGTATCATTTAAAAATTTGCTTGGTGATCCAACAGAGCGAGCACTCTACTTGCTGGCATACGCTGCTGGTTTGTTTGAACTTGACTCTTCTGAGTTGCCTGAGGTAGTGGTTGATATGCCATTTCAACAAAATTTGAAGATGCGTGCCACGTTGGTGAAAAATAAAAAAGACCAGCAGCTGTATTTAGTGGGAGCACCTGAAGAAATTTTAGCCCTCAGTGGCACCTATCAAAAAAATACCAAAACTAAAAAATTGCTTAAAAAAGACCTAACAGTATTTACTGAAGAAATGCACGAGTTAACCAAAAAAGGTTTGCGCGTGGTCGCAATAGCTCGAGCTGACTATGATAAAAAAGTTAAAACGCTCAAACCCCAGGATGTAGAGGCGCTCAAAGGAGAAGTGACCTTTGTTGGTCTACTGGGTCTGCACGATCCGCCAAGGCCAGAGGTTGCTGCCGCAATTACTGAGGCTCGTAATGCGGGAATTCGTGTGATTATGGCAACGGGTGATCATCCTATTACTGCCAAATCAATTGCTGAGCAGGTTGGCTTAATTGATAGTAAGCATAAGGAAGAGCACGTGGTGCTTACGGATCACGATCTTGATAACCTCAATGATAGTCAATTGAAAAAACAGTTAAAAACAGTGCGTGTTTTTGCTCGACTCTCACCAAGTTCTAAATTACGTTTGGCAACTTTGATTCAGGACGAAGGTGAAGTGCTTGCGATGACCGGCGATGGGGTTAATGATGCTCCAGCGCTCAAAAAGGCAGATGTCGGGATCTCGATGGGACTAACCGGCACTGAAGTGGCTAGAGAAGCCAGCAAAATTGTACTGACTGATGATAACTTTGCTTCCATTGTGGCTGCTATTCGGGAAGGACGGACGCAATTTAACAACTTAAGGCGAACGAGTTACTTTTTAATCATGACTACGGTGGCAGAAGCTACCGTCATTTTGATAACGCTGTCGCTTGGCATGCCGCTGCCATTGGTGGCGGTGCAAATTCTGTGGTTGAATATCGTTACTGGTAGTTTGACAGATGTAGCACTAGCCCTTGAAAAGACGCACGGCGACAACATGCAATTTCCTCCGCGCTCACCCAAGGAGCACATTCTTGTGCCTCAAGTTCTGCCATTTGTATTAGTTGTTACGCTCGCCATGACTGGTATCGGTTTAACGGTGTTTTGGTGGTTTCTACCACAAGGAGAAGAAAAGGCTCGAACCGCACTATTTGTGGTGCTCGCCATTGCTCAAGTGATGAATATGTACAATCTGCGATCTCTAAAAAAATCAGCATTTGAGTTGGGATTATTTACCAACAAAGCTGTTTTGATTGTGACAGTGTTGTCGCTCCTGCTTCTGGTTGCGGCACTAGTGTTTGAGCCATTGAAAAATGCGCTGCAATTTAGCGATCTAAATCGTTGGGAGATGATTGGTTTGACGTTGGTATCTAGTTTAATCTTTGTTGTGGCTGAGGTTGCTAAGCGAATTTGGCGTATTAGTCGCATTGCACCTCAGATGATGTAAGCACGGTATATAATTTGCCAGTGTTGCGTTACACTTTGGTATGATTGTCAAAAAAAATACCTCCAGCCTTAAAAATATTTTTGAGGCGGTTGGCGTAGGAATTTTGTGCTGTGATTCAACTGGTAAAGTGTTGGAAGCTAACGCTGCAGCTCGGCAACTACTTGCTTTTGAGCCAAAGAGGCTTGCTAGTGCGCGCGACTTTTTTGCGGAAAGTATCCCACTTGATGAAGAAATTTTTACAGATGAGAATGCCTATTTGGATCAGCTCGTAGCGTCGAGAATTCCACATACTTTTTACCCATTTCAGTTTATGTATCACCGTCAAAGTATTACATACTTGGTGTCGGCCACAAAAACACTTCAATCAGGGGAGAGGCGCAGTATTATCACATTTTACGATGTCAGTAAATTATATGAGCATAAATCTGCTCAAGAATTATTCGTTCGGTCATTCGCTCATGAATTAAAACAACCGCTTAGTTTAATGAAAGCCTGTATTTACTATTTACAACGTAGCTCAGAAAAGAAATCAGTTGAAAAATACTCAAATCAATTGAACGACCAAATAAACTTGATCACTCAAATGATTCAGGATATTGTCGATGCAACAAGGTTTAGTCTTAATGCTTTTTCTTTAGACAAAAAAAATATTGTTGTCGTACCACTGCTTCGTAAAAGTATAGATAATTTTAAGGCAATGTATCCGTCCAGGATGATCATTATGCACGTTGACAAAAAAATAGATGAAACTATATTAGTGGTCTCTGCTGATGAGGCGCGACTACTGCAAGTTTTTAATAATCTGCTTTCTAATGCTGAAAAGTACTCAGAGGTACAGCATCAAATTAATGTAGTAATTTCAAAGGAAGCTGATTCGGTAAAGATTGACTGCATAGATCAGGGTATTGGTATTCCTGAAGAACTTCAAGAAAAAATATTTGAACCATACGTAAGAACACGAAATGCCCGAAAAAAAGGCAAGGGCTTAGGTTTGGGATTGTCATTGGTTAAAAATATTATCACTCGTCATGGAGGGCAGATCACGGTAAAAAGTAACCAACCAACTGGTAGTATCTTTAGCATTCTGTTGCCGCTGAGTAGATAAATTCTTACCCAACTCTTACAGGTTTTTTGATAGGGTATGTGTACTATGGCAAGCATCGCATTGTTTGATGATAATGAAGTATATTTGGAAATTCTTCAGCAGATTTTGCAAACTGAAGGCCACGATGTGAGCGTACATAGCTCCACAAGCTTAGATTCACCTGGAGTGCTAAAGCAAGCGGATATATTTTTAATTGATGTCTGGTTTGGAACTGAAAAGGCTGGGCTGTCATTAGTGAAAAAACTTAAACAACAGATCAGTGATTCAAAAAAAATTATTTTAATGTCCTCAGATAGCGATGTTGATAAGTATGCATCTGAAGTGACAGCAGATGGTTATATTCAAAAACCGTTTGACATTCCAAAACTGTTGAGCATGCTTACTTTGTGATCACTCAGGCAGTAGTGAGTTATTTTTCTTTTAAGATATAACCAAAGCCTCGAATCGAATGTAAGAGGTTTCTTCCTCCTGGAATTTTCTTGCGCAGATAGCCAATGTATACATCAACCACCCGAGTTTCAATCTCTGGGCTGTTGCCCCAAATTCTGGCGAGAATCATATCTCTAGATAACACCTTTTCTGGATTTGCTAGGAAGTAACTGAGCAGCTTAAACTCTTGAGCAGAGAGATTGATTTCAGCACTGTCAGCTAGCACCTGGTGTTTATTTTGGTCTAGTTCTATGTGAGCATAATTGAGCTTTGAGCTGAGGAATGACTCGGTGTTACGAAATCGAGCCTTTATCCGGGCAATTAGTTCATCGGGATCTATGGGTTTAGAAAGATAGTCATCTGCGCCAATGGTCAATCCTTCGACAATATTTCCTGGACTGTCTTGAGCAGTGATCATGATAACAATTGTTTCAGGAAACTGTTTTTTAATTTTTTCACACAGACTGGATCCCTGAATATCAGGAAGTAGTAGGTCGAGTAGTACTAAGTTGGGATTAGTGTGTTCGATTAACTCAAAACCCGCAATGCCCGTGCTGGCATGTTGGGCTTGAATACCATGGTCTGCCAGCACGGTTTGTAGGAATGTCCCCATTTCATGATCATCTTCGATGATCACAGTAAACAACTTCATATCTCGATAGTATACCAGTAGCTTGAAGTAGTTTTACAACCATGGAGTTGTTGGCTTTACAGAATACAGTGGCGAGTCTGAATCTCTTTGAGAAATCTCCTACTTGTTCAAATCTTTTTCGATTTCAGCCATCTTCCTTTCAAAATCTGCTTTAGCTTGTGAAGCTGTTTCTTCAGTTTCTTCTCGCATCACTTGCAAATACGATTGTGCTTCCTGAAATTTTTTCTCCAGATCTTCTTTCCAGGAATCTGTCTGATGTTCCATGCGTGCATCTGCAACCTTTTCTTTGAACTTGGCTTGCATGTTATCAAACTGAGCCTTCCACTGTTCAAGTGTGGCTGAAACTTTTTGTTGCATAGGATTTGTCATATGTCTCCTTTTTGTCTTTTCGTAATGTATACATCGTTTTTTGCTCTGGTTACAAAATCATCAGTGCAATTCTCCAGATTAGACCAATCACCAGCAAAGCGATGACGAAATCAAAAATCGCTCCCAATGCCAAGTGTGGCCTTCCAAAAATAGCAGCTATTAGCAAAATTACTAGTAGCAGCTCGATAATGCCAAACATGTTTTCCTTTCTTCTATGTACTGTAGTTAGTCTGCACTACAATATTAAGAGTACGAGCAGAACAACGTAAGAATTGAGTAAGAGTGCTTAAAAAAATAAAACTATTTTTGTAAGGAAAATATTGCTATACTAACTGCAGTGATTATTGCAAAGGCTAAATGACAAGTACATCGATAATTCCCATATCAGAAATTAATTTTAACGCTATCATTTCCAAAGGCTGGGAAGTTTTTAAAAAGTATTGGCCGACACTTTTGGGCTACACTGTACTTATTATTGTTGCTCATCTCCTCATGAGTGGCATTGGTGCGATGATAGATCAGGAAAGCGCTGGTTTATCGCTTTTGTTTCAGCTCATTAGTGGAATTGTTTCATTATTGGTTGGTATGGCATATATTTATGTATTGATCCTGGCGGCTGAGGGTAAAACAATCACGCTAGAGACAGTTTTTTCACGATCGCATCGGATTGTCAGCTACTTGTTAGGCAACATTTTGCTCACCATCGTTTTGATGGTAGGATTTATCTTGTTGATTGTTCCCGGAATTTACTTTTCCATTAAATATACTTTTGTTCCGTACTTACTTATCCATAAAAATATTGGCGTGTTCGAATCATTTTCAATGAGTGCCAAGATGACTAAGGGTCGTAAGTGGCAATTGTTTTTGTATACACTAGGTTTTGTAGGTATAAATATTATTGGCTTGTTGGTGCTTGGTGTTGGATTGTTAATTACCGTTCCCGTTTCCAGTCTGGCATTTGTGGTGTTGTATTTGAGCCTAGTACAAACTGGCGAGGGTGATGCAGCAACGACTGAAATCCCAGTACAAACAAATGAAGCGGGAACAGTTTCTACTGAGACTCCACCACAAACTCAATTGTAATTTTAGAATTAGCTTGCTGCTTGTGCAGTGCGATCAAAAGGAGTTGGGGCTGTGTTGTGTTTGACGACGTGCAATAAGCCTCTTAGGAGTAAGTATCCGTAGCCAAAGATGAAATCCCCCATTATTGTTCGAGCGAAAAATGGCAATGCCAGTGTGTAGCAGAGTATCAAACCATCGATGGTATGAGGAAACCAATACCACCACACTCCCAGGTTTGATAGTAGAAAAAAGCTTGTGGAGGCAGCCGGCAAAAGAACGACTTGTCGCTTCCAGTTTTCTCGAGCAAATTTTCCCAGTAGTGGGTACGCCAAAAAGCCGAGGTACGTGAACATAAAGCCCGAGTACAAGCCGCCGACCAAGACGTCAAAGCCGATGACAATAGCCAAGTAGAGCCAAATTGCACCGCCAAAGAAACCAAAACTACCCACAGGAGAGAAGTTCCCAGGCAACCAACCCAGACGTGAGCTAAAAACAACACTCGCTAGCAGCATTTTTCGAGCTGACTGCAGTATTTTATTATTCTTATTACAAAGATGGATCAATTGATTCATACACAAATTCCACTTCGTCACCTGCTGATAAGATAGTGCTGCTGGCTCCAGTTTGGCTATACTCTCCGTTGACGTAGAACGCCCAGTAATGTTCATTATCACTAGTCAGACCGTTGATACCAGAAACAAATGCGTCATTACTGTATTGCTGAGTTTCAATAGTAGCATTGGCTTGTAGCAATTCAAGGGCGGTTTGACCGTCCTCTTGGGAGGTAAGTTTGACGCTGACTGATTGCGACGATGACTGTTCATTGACGTTGGTATCTTGTGTAGTTGACTCGAATGTCGGCGCAATGTTCTCCATTGGCTGTGGTGTTTGAGCTGTGCAAGCAGAGATGACAAGCAGGCTGGAGATGAGGATAAGAGTTTTTAGCATGGAGGTAGTATATCATTAGAAGTGTTTCTCAGGCATTTTTAATAAAATCTTGTAATGTGGCTGCTTCTTTTTGGGTAATGGCGTGCCCGCTGTCTGTGTTGATAATTTGAAGTTTGAGTGAGTATGTGCGCACTGTAGCCAAGAGTTTCTCACTCTCTGCGGCTGGAATTATTTGGTCATTGTTGCCCCAGCTGAGAAAAATTTTTTTGTTGGAAAGATCAAGTTTTGGATCTGGTTCGAATGGCAATATGGGATGCAGCAGCGCAGCAGTGTCAATGAGATTGGGGTAGAGAAAAAGCAGGGCTAAGATCATGTTAGCTCCATTTGAATAGCCAATATACACACTGGTCGTTGGATCTTGTCCTGATTCAGCATGCCAAGCGTTTAAAAATAGGCTCAGTTTTTCAGCCTCTGCACGAATGTTTGCTTGATCAAAAACTCCTTCTGCAAGTCGCTTAAAAAAACGATTCATTCCGTTCTCACTAACATTGCCGCGGATGCCAATTACTGTATGAGAATCTGCAAAATCTGCAACTAAGGGGAGCAGGTCAGTCTCTGTTCCACCGGTGCCATGCAATAGAAATATTGCGGGCGCGTTTTTCGTACCTTGCTGGATATACTGAAAGAGTTGTAAGTCTGGATTATTCATTAGTTGGCAATGGGGGTAATTTCGCTTCAATGCTGCTACGCTGTGATTCTAAAAATGGCGGTAAAGCAAGGGTCTTGCCGAGTTCTGATTCTGACTGGTCAGCGGTAAAGCCAGGTTGATCAGTGGCAATTTCAAATAAAATGCCAGCAGGGGTTAGGAAGTAGACAGACTTGAAGTAAAAACGGTCTATGACTGCGGTCGTTTGTAACCCCAGGGCTTGAATGGCAGATTTAACCTGTAACTGCGCCTCATCATCAGGTACGCCAAAAGCTATGTGGTGTACTGTTCCAGCACCGACAATACCTCTGGGATTGCTCGTATCAACGAGTATTTCGAGTTGATTGGCGTTGGCAGTCTTTGGTAACTGCCATATTGCATTGCTGTTTTGAGTAGCAGAGAAGCCAAGCACTTCTAAAACTGGAGTGATTTGAGCGGCACTTGCTACGCTCAGTGTGGCTTGATGAAAGCAACGGATAGCGTGTTCTGTGGGAACATCAGTCGTGCTCCACACTGCTTGTTCATAGTGTTTTGCAAATGAATCTGTTGCGACTAATTCAAGCTGTTGGTTATCTTCGTCAAAAAAAATTAGGCTTTGCTCATTGGTTTCTTGATCGAGCGATTCATGAAAAGTGATTGAAAATTGCTCAAAGCGTTTTTGCCAAAACTTCAGAGATTTACGTGGAATTGAGAGGCTGATCTTGCTCACTACTCCAGGACCTCGTCTACCGTCGACAACTGGCTGGAATGGAAAAAAAGTCAAATCCATACCTGGTGTACCCAGAGTGTTGCCAAAAAATAAATGATAGGTTGCCGTATCGTCTTGATTAACTGATTTTTTAACTAATCGCAAACCAAGAATCTTGGTATAAAAGTGGTGTGTTTGAACTGGATCAGAGGAAACGGCAGTAATGTGATGAATGCTAGAAACGTGCATACATCCATTGTACCAGTTTCGTTCGCGAATCAATTGTGCCAACTTAGTTGTGCAGCGAGAGAGTTGAGATTGAGTTTATGAACAACCCAGTGCAGCGCGACACTGATCTTGAGCTTCTCCTGCGGGAGCTTGATCACACACACTACAATCTATTTCACCATTTTGGACATCTTGAGGAGAAATATTCTGCAATGACTCTATCTGTTGCGAAAAGTCAATGAACTCAATATCAGATGGTGGAACAAACATGCTTTGATCTGGCGACCAAGAGTTACAGGAAAAGGACACATCTGCATTTTCATCAATAGTTGCGATGTCCTCAGCTTCTTCCTCTGTGCTTGGAAAAATAGAGTCATCCTCAGGGTCGATGCTCATCTTGTATCCTTGGTCTTGGCTGTCCATCCAGAGGTAGGTAAATTCACCGTCACTAATGATATGGCTATCGTACACTTCTTCATTGTCGTCTGTTGTTTGAAAATCGCCACGCATCCGTTCTCCCTGATTGGTAACAAAAACATTACCAGTGGTGGTGCTAGCATCTGTTGTACTGGTAAAAGTGCAAGCAATATTTCTGCCAAGAGTAAGTAACTCTTTTAGTGATGTTTCAATGCTTTCTGGATCTGAGGACGAGGTAATTTCTACAGCTGCTTCTTCAGTGGCTTCTGGTGCAGGCTGTACATAGGTATACGCAACATAGCCTATAGCGCCTAGTGTCAGAAAACCGAGGATGATTAAAGCAATTTTCATAGTGCAAGTATTGTATACTGCTAACTAGACATGAACAAGTGTTTGATGAGTAGTGATATACTGTTTTAAGTATAACTACTATAGAGTAGGTTGTATGCCAAATCGAAATCCAACTAAACCTCGCGAAGAAGACAAGTTGCAAGAATTGGCTCGAGAAAATCAAGAAATTTTAGTACGAGCAACCGGTGTTTTTCCATTTGATTTTTTTCCAAGTACTGTGTTGGTTACCAAAAGCAAAGTTGATATTCAACAAAGCTTTTTGACCTACACAAGTTCAAGTACAAGTTTTTTAATTTCTGATATTGCTCGAATTGAGGTGACAAGTGGTTTTCTTTTTTCAACACTCCTCGTACGAGCAAAAATGAGCGATAAAATTTTAGCAAAGGCAAGTTATTTGCCCAAAGGTCAGGCAAATGAAGTACAAAGTGTTATCCAAGGGCTAATGATTGCTGAAAACGAAAATGTTAATGTATCAAGGGTAGACGCTCAGTCAGTTCGAGATGCAACTGAAGATATTGGCGAGTCGAGAGATGACTCCTTGCAGTAAGGGCGCAGTAAGGGCAATGCTCCAGACTGATGAAGGCAGGCACTGTCATCTTATTTGGAGTCGAGGTTTTTGATCATGATAATCTCATCCACATACTTTTTTTTATGCAGTAACATGTTGGGAATTCTTCCCACTTCAGAGAAGCCGAGTTTTTTGTAAAGTGTTATAGCAGGATCATTTGTGGCAAAGCATGTCAGGGTAATCATTCGCAGTCCGGAGATTATTCTATTTGCTTCTGCCATTGTTGCATGCACTAACCGTTCGCCGATGCCCTGACCTCTAAATTTTTCGCTCACTATTAGTCCCAGAATACCAGCGTGTCTCCTGCGTGTCAGCAGAGATGTGTCACGGTGGATATCGCACACTCCAGCAAGTTTGGCGTTACTGTAGCAGAAAAGTTTTACAGCATCGCCGTCCTTCATTTTTTGTACTTCAGATTGTAAATACTCAACTTCCTCCTGTAAAGTTAGCTGCTCGCCAGAAAATCTGGTAAAACTATCTTCTAAAGAAAAAGTGTTGATAAATTCTGTCAGGTCTGCTGCATCATCAGCTTGAGCATATCGAATTGATGCTTTCTGCCCAGTTTTTGTAGTAAAAGTTGAAACTATGGTATTTGATCTAGCCATAACTTATTTTAGCATTGATTTTTTTGATGAGTTTGATTGGGGATGATTGATGCGTCAGTCTTGCCAATTAATAGCTTTCTTAATTTCAGAAGCGTTCTGGTTTGGTGTCATTGATGTGTATTTTTTATTCTGTGTTGCTTTTTGAATTAGCTATTAATCTCAATACGATCGCTGCGTTTGATGCTGGTGCAGATTGTCGAAGAAGCTTAGATAGATACGGATATACTTCGTACATCAAATACGTTTGTGATAATTTGTTTAATTTTGGAATTTTCTCTTGAATTTCTTCTAATTTGGCAAAGAAAAGTATATATCTCAAAAATGGAGATACATTGGAATTCATAATAAAAGAAAAATCGGACTCTGTGAATTCAGCAGTTTTTGATTGCTCTAGATAAGCACTGCCAAGTAAGTCATGCCATTTGGCTTCAAATAATTCAGACAGATCAGTACTATTTAATCTTAGTTGTTCTTCATTTATATTGTTGAAATCCTGATCGCTAAATGGTTTTGAGTTAAAAAACCTCATAAAAGCTATTTCAGCTAATACAGCAGCAGAAGTCACAGGACCTTCGGCTGGTAATATTCTATATTTTCCTGATGCAAATCTTCGATTAATTATTTCTATTGGGGATTTTTCTTGATGTGCAAGTTCCGTTGCTCCAATGTTGTCACTAGGCTTCGGTCTTGATGGCTGGTCAGGTGTTCTGGACATGATTTAATATATCATAATCAATCAAAAAAAGTTGTCAAGCTTTATCTGGAAGTGTGAAGGAGAAGGAGGTTGAAACTTTATTTCCCAACTCTGCTTCAAATAGTAGCTAATATACATAACGTACTATTACAGTGAGAATAAAGGAAAGTTCATCAGCAATAGGGGATAGAACAAACCTACGGTCTTACACTTGAGACTTTATTCATCAATTGAAGTCATTTCGGCACAATACTGAATACAATATTCCTCAGATTGATCTCCAGTTGTACATTGACTCACACATTCAGCATTCTCAATTTGGTCCGCGGGATTTGCCGCAACAAGTAGTATTCCAAGCAAAACTGCCAGTAATAATAATGTAAGCGGCAAGGAAATCAGCAATTTAACCCACATCCTCCATTTTGGCCAGAAAAACATTACGACAACACCTATAGGAAAGGCAAAAATTAAAAGCAAAACTGTTACTAAGGTTTTTGTGTCCTCAGATACTCCAGTATGTTGCTTGGGATGCTGATTTGCAACTTGCTGGGAATTGGCAGTTCCGGTATGTACCTCTTCTGGATTGGCAGTGTTCGATGAATCAGTGCTTTGAGGTATGTTTTGGGAAGGTGGCTGAGAATTATCCATGTACTAAATATAACTTATTGAATATAAAAATGTATCCCCAAATTAGTTATCTTGCCAATTAATAGCTTTCTTATTTCAGAAGCGTTCTGATTTGGTATCATTTCTAGATATTCCTGAATTGTTTGTTGTATCTCTGGTTTTTGTAACGTAAACAATTGGCGCAGCAGAGTAACGTCACTGTATTGAAAATATGCACTTCCGGGTTGGCGGAGGGGGTGGGATGCAGTTGGAATTTTTTTGAGCAAATTATGATTTGTGCATCTGTGAGTATAGTATATCTTTAGTAGAAAAGGGATTTGATACCCATCTCAAATTAATCTCCTCCAAGTCAGACCCTGCAGTGTTTAACTTGATAGTTCCTGTATTTAATAATAAACGCCCTAAGATACCTTGTTCTACTGTAACATCAGTTAATTTTGTGTAATCTGCGCTTAGGGTAGACTGTCCAATTAGACCTTTTTTTATTACAATCCTTTTGTCTGTAATTAAATATGCAAGTGTATATTTAATATATAGAGCTTTAATAAAAAGGAAGCTCCCAATGAGTAAGCCTCCGAGTATTGCAAAAAAATTCATTTCAAAAATAAAGGCCAAAATAATAGCAGGTAAAAAGCCAATAAATATATCCCAGATAAATTCTGACTTTGCATACTCTAGCACGCAAATTATATGTTCGTGAGGAGCTAGGAATTTTTGATATTTCATAATGCCAAGTATAGCATCTCTAGCTGAGTTATTGCTATATAGTTATTCCTATATAGCTTGTAGAACTTTGTTAGATGATTGGTCGCTGGGGAAGAGGGTGGGGTGAAGTTGGAGTTTTAGCGTCTGATTCTCTCCCATATCTTGATTAGTAAAATGGCTACCAAGTAGAAATATGCACAACTGAATGCCAATGTAAGTATGAAAGTAACTTCACTGCAATACGGAATTGAGCACATCATAAAGTCTTGAACTGTTGTCTTGAAAAGATTATTTAATGCGTCATTAATAAAAAATGGAAAAAATAGCAGCGACGACATTGTTAAACTAGAAGCACTGGCTGAGTTGCTATCGTAGTAAATGTTACTGACAATAAATGATGCAACAAATAAAAGTAGTGCTAGGCTGATTGTACGAATGACGTTTTTCATTAAATCATTATACAATGCATCTTCATACAATGCATCTTCCAAAGATCGTGCTTTCTATAAAATGCACTTGAGAAGCATTTAATTAAGGTGGTGGTGGGGTGAAGGGGGAACTTTATTGAGATAATACGCATACTATTATATTTATAAGGAGTTGCACGAGAGAAAGATTTAATCCAAATGATAATTTTGAAGAAGTAATTAAAAGAGCTTTGACAGATGAGGAATTTGCTGCTCAACTGAAAAAATATTTGCAACAGGCATTAGCCTGGCTCGCTCTGCTCACCATGGCCATGCTGGCACTAACCACGCTTCGCTTGGTGGCGCGGCAGGATTAAAAATCTCCTACACATACCAACCAATGAAAAAAGTCATCTGAGGGTGACTTTTTTCATTGGCGGAGAGAGCGGGATTCGAACCCGCGGAACCCGTAAAGGTCACGGTTTTCGAAACCGTTGCAATTGACCACTCTGCCACCTCTCCGTGTTGACTTGCGACAATTTTTGCAAGTGCAAAATATACTGTTGCCTCAAGATACCCTTATTGTACTGCTGATTCTTGATCTGTCACGCTGATATCCACAATCACTGGCAGGTGATCCGAACCAGTCGGTAATCCCAGGAAGCGATTTTGCAACACAATGCCATCGCTATACAGAATATGATCAATAGGGATGCGCATTAGGCTCGGTAGGTGGGTTGGCCAACTGGGCTGAACGCCAAACAGCCGCTGCGATTCATGCATACCCGAATCGGCAATCAGTTCATCAAACTTGGGAGAAAACTGGGTAATGTTGAAGTCACCTACTAGTAAGCTTGGCTCTGACACAGCGCCTACATACTCAATAGCTTTGACTAAGTTTTCATCTCGCTGCGCCGCATATTGTGCATTCATGGGAGAAAATGCGTGAATGCCTAGAATGCTGAAATCTCGTCCTTGGTGAGTAAAGCGCAGGTAGATACTCGGATTATTTGGTACGAAATAGGTAGTGGCAACCGTTTCTGGCTCAGTTTTAGCAATGGCGGAAAGATCGTAGGCACCAATGCCGTCGGCATGTGTTGAAAATGAGTACTGCTCCTCAAAATCAGCTGCTAATTGACTAAATGGTTCTTCCTGAATTTCGGCAAAAACAATAATATCTGGGTCGTAATCAGTAATCACAGTTGTCAGTTGGCGAAAGTCTGTCTGCTTGTAGTAGACATTAGCGAACATAATTCGTATAGGTTGATCTTCGACTGTTGCAAGGACGTTAGGTGTGTGAAGATATGGCCAAATACTAGCAGCATGGATGGCAGTGACCGTCAATACAGTCAACGCAGGAATAAAGGCCTTTCTCCAGGATAATATTGGAATCAATAGTGAGCCAATCAACACATATTGAATGCGAAAATGAGAAAAGAGTTCAAGAAACCACCAGTGTGAGGAAACTGCACTCAGCGCGGTAATCAGAAAACCAATGCTGATTAATAGGTACACAACTCTCTCTAGTGAAAAGCGGGTTTTTCTGGCGGGCATGTTGGTGGTCTTTGTTTTCTGCTAATTATGTTGTGCACCCACCAGGAATCGAACCTGGATCGGTGGTTCCGCAAACCACTGTTCTATCCGTTAAACTATGGGTGCTCACGGATTGTTGACCGTAAAAATTGCAGCACAACAGACCATATTGTACCAGATGAGAAGCCTTTTTAGAGGATGAGCTTATATTCAGTATATTTGAAAGGAAAAGGCATTATTCCAGATCTAGTGGAATTTGCCTATGAAGCCATCCTGCTGCCTTTTCGTACGTGGTGGGAGGGGGTTGTTCGTGAAGCAGCACTTCTGAGAGAACGTCGTCCATATCATCTTTTTTAAGTTCTCCAAGCAGCATGCTCAGCTGGTTGGGAAAACGAGCTACTTCAACGTGCAGAATGTCCTGACCGTGTTTCTTGGTGAACCAAAACCTCCCGAGCTCTTCCCAGTAATAGAGATTATTTTCAACACGAATGCCATAGGTGGTTAGTTGTTGCGTGATGTTAGATGGTGGTGTGGTCATCAGGACGTAGTAAAGGAAGACGAGGGCAACAATTACCGCCACAAACACAAACTGACTAGCAAAGAGCAGAATCACTGAAATCAGCGAGGCAATAACCATAATGGTGCTGTAATACTGGCGAGAATGTTTTTTAAATGGGCGACTGGGCGATTGCCACTCGAATAGCACTTCTTCTTTTTGGGGTTTGTAGTTGGGAAGCATTGCGGCAGCCTCTTCGTCAGTCATGGCGGGGTCTGCTGTGTCTGATTGGGGTGGCTGATTTTGAGGTTGTTCCTGAGTTGGCGGCTGATCAGATTGTGACTGCTGATTTTCTGGTTTTTGAGTGGGATTAGACTGCTGCGCTTGTGTTTCTGCCTGGCTGTCTTGCTGACTGCCTGGCTGTTTGGCTGTTGCAGCACTGGGTTGCGCGGGATTTGTCTGCTCAGATGCAGCAGATTCTGGTTTGGGCTGCTGAGGTTGAGGGCTCGTAGTTTGAGGTTGCTGGCTTGTAGCGGGTGATTGTTGGGGAGTGGTCTGAGATTGAGATGAATTTTCTGGCTCGGTGTAAGGATCATCAGCTACACTGGAATCAGTGCCAGGTTTGTCTGGTGGCTGGGGCATGAAGCGCCACATTCTGTCGTGCTCGAACTGCTCAGGTTGTTGTAATGGTTCGATGTCAACGGGTTGCGTTGATGAAGACTGCTCATCAGGAGAGAGTGCGCGATTTATTTGAGGAAATGGCGATGACATACTACCACTATACATCAAAAATCGACACACAAAAAGTAGTCAAGATGGTACAATACAAGTCTTGATGTGCTAATCGCATACCTGGAAGGGTGGCAGAGTGGTCAATTGCAACGGTCTTGAAAACCGTGACTCCTTGAGTCCCGTGGGTTCGAATCCCTCCCCTTCCGCACAGATCAGCGCATCCTGCGATAGCAGGTGTTGTGGTCATGCTTCTACACTCTCCAACTTATCGTTCAAAATCCAAAAAAACAAACTAACATACAGCAACAGCTCAAACATTTCTGTCCACTGGTGAACGCTTTCATTAAAAAAAGTGAAATAGCTATAAAAAACAAAAATACAACTAAACAAAACAATGCTGCCGGGGTGTGGATACCAGAAGTAGTCGCGTACCTGCCAGCGCCTCATATTTTTTGATGCACTGAAGAGTAGTCCGGCTCCGCTAATCAACAAATAGCCAACGAGCTGCAGTTGATTAAGAATCCCGATATTGTGGATAGTGGTTTCGTTCTGAACATTCACTGCAGCGAGTGATTCTGGGGTTTGCCAACCAAAAATTCTTTGACCCCATGAAATTTCTTCCAATGCTAGTAATAAAAAACCAGAAGCGAGTAGGGCAAAAAAAGTTGCCTGCAACTTCTTTGATTGAGTAAACCAAGCAGCTGCTTTCCGAAAACACACAAAAACCGTCACTACAAGCACAACAACTTGTATATTTTCTATCACTCCGTCTTCTTGAGAATAGCTGGCAAACGCGTCAAATGGGAGTAGGCTGACCAAGTAGCTGACGCTGAGCAACCAAAGTGGCAGGATCATTAGGAGCCGAGGCAGCATTGATTTCCACCAAGCATTTGTTTGACCAACCAAGTACACAACTATCAAAAAATGTAGGTTGGTCAGCATGACAATTGCGTTCACGCGCAGCCGTGAATAGACAAAATTATCAGGGGTTAGGTATTCTGCTACCACAAGGCCAACGCTGATACACGCAGTCAAGATGATTAGTAGCTGAATAAATCTCAACCATCGAGGTGGTATTGACCAGCCGCGCCAATACCGATGTATGCTTGTCGCGGCAATAACGATGCTTAGGATAATTACAGAGGAAGTACCAAGAAGTTGGGTGCTGGTTGTTGAACTGCCAATTGTATCCAGTCCAAGCAGTACTGAGCTGAGTACTACGCTCGCCAGTATCCACTTTGGCACTAATCCCGAGTCTTTCATACACCTACCGCTTCTTTCCAATCACTTGAATATCAGAATGTCCCAGCACTACCCCGAGTAGCCGATCAATCCAGTGAAATACTGGAATCAGTGGACCACGAATAAACCGAATCACCCAGCCAGCTCTGGTAATAAACAACACATTACGGAGTGGACTTTCGACAGAGCGAATTTGCTCAACTGCCACTCCATGTTTTTCAATCACATCTTGCAACTCAGCTTCACTGTACCGCCTCAAATGACCCACTTCGGCATCAAACTGCTTAAGCAGACCCATTTTATAGAGCACGGTCTCTGTGGATGGAGTTCCCAGAAATAGCGTTCCACCTGGGCGCAGTTGTGAGGCTACACGTCGTAAAAACTCATCTTGATCAGCAATGTGCTCGATAATTTCTGAGCAAATCACCAAATCAAATGAGCCACTACCAACTCCCAACTCTCCCTCTGCAAAAACGCAGTTTTTGAGACCTGCTGATTTTCGAGCTCCCTGTGCAATGGTCACGGCATCAGACGAAACATCAATGCCAACTACACGGCAACCCAGCTTAGCGAGATAGAGAGATACAGCGCCCACGCCACATCCTACATCAAGCACTCGTATCGGTTGGCCAATTTTTTTTGCGTGGTGAGTAAGCTCGGGCAAAATCTCGTCAAAGAGTTCTAGGATATAAAAATAGGTAAAGTTTCCTCTGGAGATGATTTTGGAATAGACAGCATTTTTTTGATGATACCGATTGTAAAAGTCCTGCAGCTGCATAGTGGCTAGCATACGCTAGAATATTTGAGCTGAAAAGCTATAATTATCTCAATGGCTAAACCCAAAATCATTCTGGCTTCTCAATCGGTCCAACGACAAAATCTGCTCAAAGCAGCAGGCGTTATATTTTCCAGCTTTGCGACTGACAGCGATGAAAAGTCTATCAGAACACGTGATTTGAGTCTGCGTGCTCAGCAGATTGCGCAGCTGAAGGCAAAAACGGCTCAGTCGACTTTTCCAGAGGCAGTTATTATCGCTGCAGATACGTTCGTGGTGCTCAAGAATACCGTCTATGAAAAACCGGCAAATCTGACTGAAGCGAAGCAGATGTTGCGTCGATTCTCAGGAAATACTTTCAGCACCTACACTGGCTACGCTGTGGTAATTCCAAAAACGGGAAAAAATTACCTGGGGACAATAATCAACACTGCTCAGTTTCGTACTCTATCTGAAGCAGAAATTGATCACTATGTCAAAAAAAATCCTGTTACAACTTGGGCAGGCGGTTTTAGTCCTGCGTATGATGCTGGAGCAAATCTCATTGAGTGGATTGAAGGGTCGCTGACCAGTTTTACGCATGGGTTGCCGATGGAAATTATCATACCAGTACTTGAGAAGGTAACTAGTGAAGCGACGCAGAAGTAGGTTTATTTACAGCGTGATGGTGCGTAGCATCATCACAATTAATTAGCACAATGAGTCAGTGGGAGCATTTGGTTCCAACAGCCCAGCTTCAACAAATGAGAAGTGAGTAGAAGTGCTCACAATATAGTGGTCAAGTAATGGTAGCTCCAATGCTTGCCCGATATCTGATAAAAACTCAGTTGCACTAATATCAGATAGACTTGGCTCAACTTTGCCTGATGGATGTGAATGAATAAGTATAAAACACTCAGCTGCCACCTGCCAGCCAGTTTCAAAAAGTAGTTTGGCATCCACTAGTACTTGGTTGGCGCCACAATTTTTACCAATTTGGCAGTGGGCAATAATTGTTGAATGAGCAATGTAGAGTGCCATTGCTTGCTCAGTTTGAGTATGGCGAATTGACTCAACGGCTTTCAGAATGAGGTGTTGGGATGGCAGCACAGTGCGTTCATTCTACTGGCGCAGTCTTACATAAAGCGTAGAATGCTTACTACCAACTCTAAATTACTGAGAATTAGTCGCCTCTATTTAGTACCTCAACTCGTGTAAGTGTCTTGAAAAAAATCTAGAATGCCTGAATGATGCTTGCCATTAAGACCAGTCCAAATAATTGGTAGCTTGTGTTGATAGTAAATAGATGAAATGAAAATGCTTGTTTAGCAAAGAGAGCTGCGCTCAACTGCGTCACCGCCACAAACCCGAGCCAGAGCAAAAGTGCTAATATCCAGGCATCAGCAAAACTGGAAATGGCTAACCTCTCCAGAAGTACAGCCAAAACAGAAGCCTGGAGAAAAATACCTACAAACATGCTGGTGTACGTTGACTTCATGCTTGCAGCATCTTGCTGCATCTCTTTTTGGGTAAATCCCATTAATTTCATCCAAGGCTTGCCAAATAGAGTCTGTGAGTACCATGCCATTCCCAATAGCATTTGACTAATGCTGGCAAGAAGCACAACAAAAATATTGACAGGTGGTAGGACAACCATTTGTATTCCTTAAGTATTTTTAAGATTCTTGAACACCAGTATACTGAAAAAAAAGATTATTTGCCAGAACTATCAAGCCACTCTCGCAATCTTGAGTAGAGATTCTGTGCCAACTTCAGGGAAGCCTCGAGGGTTTCAGTTGGCACTCGACCTCCGGGTTGTGTCAAGCTACGGCGAATTTCTCGAATTTGCTCAATTGAATCACAAGCTTCAGGAGTCAAAAATTCCTCATCCTCAAGAGTATCCAGCACTGCTTGTGGAGAGAGTTGGGCTGTTTCCTCGGTGCTGCGAGTGAGTGAGCGGGCAATAACACGCAATTGTCGCTCAAGTTCAAATGACAGTGCTAAAAAATTATCTTTTAAGCCACCAAGTTGCTCGAGAGAATCTTCTGATACAGCCTTGCGGAGCTTATAAGGCGACGGTTTCTCTTCTTTTTCTTCATTTATAATTGGAGCAAGCATTAATCGGCGCAGTGTCTCTTCGGTTTTTTTGCCAGAAAGTCCCCAGAAATTAAACTCTTTGAGGTCAGAAAACAAGGCTAGTAACAAGAGCATTAGGGCAATAGCTACCGTGTTGTTTGTGATGTTTGCATCAGCTATATTGAACAGTGAAATGAACAGAGTGATGAACAGAATAAGGGCGACAAAGTATTTCATAAGTAGGTATCAACGCTAAAACTACTGGCTATTTTATACATAGAATTTAGATATGATAAGTAGGACTTTGATCACATTTAGTATACTATTCAAAGTAACGTTGATATGAAGAACAAAACTGCGATTCGCTATTACGAGCTTGATGCTTGGCGAGGACTGGCCATTTTAGGCATGGTGGCGATGCACGTCTCGATTGTAGAGGCTATTTTACGAGGTCAAGCGTTGCAGCGAACTGTTGCAATGTGGGGAGAATTGCCACTTACTATCATTGGGCGAGCTAGTGCGATTTCATTTTTGTTGTTGGTAGGCATCAGTGGCGCGATTTCATATTGGCGACGTCTCACTAGCGGACAGTCGCAGGTTCAGATTGAGAAGTATTTTTTGAAGCGGGGGCTCAGTATCCTAGGATTGGGCATGGTGATTACTGTAGTGACGTGGTTGCTTATTCCTGAGAGTTATATTCGCTTTGGCATTTTGCACTTGATAGGTACCAGTGTGTTATTCATTCCTCTGCTGATGAGTAGAAGTATGCGAATTATCATGATACTCGTGTTGCTTGCAGCGCTTTGGATTGCTTGGCAAATTGGACCAGTTCATCAAGTCTTGATTTTGGCTTGGCAGTATCCGGCGGGATTTCAAACGCAAGATATCTGGCCAATCACTCCATGGATGGGAGTGGTGGTACTGGGAGTTGAGTTAGCGCACTGGTTGTATCCTCAGGGAAAACGTCGATCGCACTGGCAGATTTCTCATCAGGCTGTGCGCAACAGTGCTTTTTTGCAGAGTTTGGTTTGGTCAGGTCAACGCTCATTATGGATATATATGCTGCATGTGCCAGTGATTGTGGCAATCCTGCTGATTCTTCAACAGTTTTGATCACCTCTGGAAAAGTATTCAAAGGTTTCTCTTGAGATTGCTTCTGGCTGAGTAGTTATGGTATGGTGAATGCTATATGAAAAAAATAACCCTTCTCGCTGCAGTACTTGTTCCGCTACTGATGGCAGTCACTATTGCTTCGGCTCAATCAAGGCCAAATGCCGCAGACTCAGTGACTGATGTGAATTCAGACAGAGCGCGACAACAGCGTCAGCAACGCCTAGAGAGAGATGAGCAAACTAATTCAATGATTAACGCCGAACGCGCTCAGGCACAAATTGAGCGTCAAGCACGACTCAAAGAACGGTGTGAGCGTACCACTGGCGTGATGTCTGGGTATCAAAATAGACACCAACAAAACTCTAGGCAGTATATTGAAGCATTTCGTCGTGTTGAAGCAAACTTAGAGAGCATCGCCGAGCGCTTGGGGACATCTGAAATTGTTGATGTCACGCAATTAGTTGCTCTGATTAGTCAACTTTCAACAATGATTGATGAGTTTGAGGTCAGTAATTCGGATTTTATAGCTACTATTCAAGAAATCCCAACAACCGCCTGTTCAGGGGGTGACCAAGACTTGCGAGTGGTGATACAATCATCTCAAACAGCGTTTCGTCAGCTGAAAGCTGAAGCTGGTCAGATCCGCAGTTTTATTCAGAATACTATTCGACCTGAGCTTATCCGGTTGCGCGAGCAGCTTGCTCAGTCAGATAGTGAGTAGTAAAGTATAAAAGTATCACGAAAGGAATTCATGAAACGTATTCTTTCCCTCTCTCTTGTCGCTGCTTTGGCAGTCGGCCTTGTTGCAGCTTGCGATCCAGCTGTCGAAACAACTGATGACATCCAACCATTGGATGACACAGGTGTAATGATGGAAGAAACTGGAGAGCAGCCCAGTGAAGAGATGATGATTGATGAGTCAGTCGAAGAGACTGATGTCATGATGGAGGATCTTGAAGAAACTGAAATGGAAGAAGTTCCAGAGGAAGAAGTTCCTGCAGAAGATGAAATGATGTAGTTCATTTCGCTGTAAATAGTATTTACAGTTTATAAAGCACCCGGCGGAAACATACTGAGAAATCTGTTAGACTACTCAGTATGATCACCAGCCGGGTGCTTTTGCATATTATTTCTATTGGTTTCTTTTTAGGCTTGAATATCATTCTTGCCGCCTATTTTCTAAAATCAGTGTATGGGTATGAGGTGATCTATGTTCGACCGCTTGTTTCGTGGCTCGAATCGGTTCAGCCTGCAGTATTGGAGCGAAGCAAGCTTGGTGTGTTGACGCAAACCGCTCCCACTCAGACTTCAGAACGAATCGATATTAGTTCTGAGCGAGTATTGGCTCAAATAAATGAGCTTCGTGATACCGAGAATGTGGAAAATTTAGTGGAAGATCAAAGATTAATTGTGACCGCTGAATCTCTGCTTGATTGGTTACTAGAAGAAGGGGTGTCAGCTGATCAGGACCAACTAGAAGGTGTTTTAACTGAATCACTAGATGATCAAGAATATCGGTACGAATTGGCACTTCAAACGGCGATTTTTGGTCCATATACCATGCAACAATTGTCAGAATACTGGTTGAATTCTGAGATACAGAGTCCTCTTTTTGACGAGAGTATAACTGAGGTTGGCATAGCTGTGGGCATTTCTAATGTGGATGGTGTGGTGCAGGGCATCACTGTTGTAGTAATGGCTAATGAGCAGGCCGAGGTAGTAGCAAATCAAAATGTTGCAGCACCAATACGAGAAGCGCGACCGGCAATTCCAGAAGTTAGTGATGATGAAGTCGTAGCTGCACTGAATAGCTATCGTAATTCACATACGGTGCCGCCGCTTGATGTGCATCCAAATTTGTGTCAGTACGCGGAGAAACGAGTACAAGACCTAGTTGCCAATGACGGTTTGGATAATCATGCTGGTTTCAGAGAAGATTTTGCTGATCCGAGTAATCCTCCAGAAGTAATCAAGAACTATCCTGGTCGAACCATCGGCGAAAATTTGGCGCATCAATTATGTCGCAACATGCAGACGGGCGAAGGGTTTGTGGCGAGCACAGGCGTTGCTTTGATTGAATGGTGTTTTGATTCGTCAACTAAAGGTCATCGTGAAGCACAATTGAGTACTACGTACAAAAATGTTTGTGTTCGTCACGCTGACGGGATGTACGTGGTCATTTTTGGTGATTGAGGGCGCGAGATAGGTTATTTTTTGAGCCTTGAGTGCTTCGTGAGTGGGATCAAATTTTGAGCAAGCTAGCTAAAGCAGCTCTTTGAGCATTGCTCGGGTTTCTGCAGCGTAGTCTTTTTCATGGAGCGCTACGGTCAGATTAGCCTGCAGCCAGCTTAGAGGATTTCCACCATCTAAGTAGATTCCATGTGGCTGGTGAATGACGACTTTTTCTGTTTGACGTGCTAATTCGGCGATGGTGTCAGTAATGAACAGCTCGCCAGACTGGGCATTTGGCTGCTGGCTGGCAAGGAGGTCAAAAATAGCAGGAGTAAAAATATACTTGCTCAGATTGGCAAGGTTTGAGGGCGCATCACCAGGGGCTGGTTTTTCAATTAAGTCCGTGAGGTACGTGAGATTATTCTCACTACGGGTGCTGGCGATGCCATATTTGTGAAGTTCTGT
Source organism: Patescibacteria group bacterium (assembly GCA_040879165.1). GTDB lineage: Bacteria > Patescibacteriota > Microgenomatia > UBA1400 > PJMF01 > JBBDKV01. Next base: position 10,124 of record JBBDKV010000013.1, on the reverse strand, counting down.
GTCTGGCTTTGAGATACACGTTGCTAAGCCAGTTGCGTCAGCCGCCGAGAACAATTCCATCATGCGAGCTGCCTCTGAGCTGCCATCTGGATTATAAATACAGTCGTCACCCATAAAAACAAGAAATGCTTCTTCATTCTGCACGTACTCTTGAGCCAATTTAACTGGTGTGGCTGTGCCGTAGATCTCGTCATCACTTTGTTTGACAAATTGAAATTGCGCTTGAGTGTGTAGTTGAGCGACCGCGGCATACTGTTCTGATTTGCCCATTCGTTCAAGATATGACTTCAATCGCTCATTCTCTCTGTAAAAATGAACGAGTTGTTTGTTATGCTCTGAAATGACAAAAATAATTTCTTCTACTCCAGCTTTGATGCAATCCTCAACTATGTAATCAACGAGTGGGCGATTGAGAATCGGCAACATCTCTTTTTGAATTGATTTGGTAATGGGTAAAAAACGCGTGCCGAAACCCGCTGAAGTGATAATGGCTTTTTTGATTGTCATGGGAGGTAGTATACTGCAGACCGCGCATCATCGCTAGACAAGAAGCATCACGCACTACGAATTAGCTGTATAGAATGGGGCTTGCTGAAGGTCACTGCTGAGTTTCTGTTTGTGGTGTATCAAGTTCTTCCTGGAGTAGTAATTCCAACTGTTCAGAATCGATGGTGTCACTCTGGTTGTCTTGCTCTGTGCTAAGATTTTCAAAGTACTCAATTTGTTCTTCAGAAGTCATATTTTCAAACTCGTTTAGAGCTGAAGGATCATCCATAATTTCCTGAGTAAATGCGGGCAGCATCTGCCTAAAGTTTTCCAAAAATGGCTCTCTCATTCCCCAAGCCACTGATCCAACAAAAATCAACACAATCCAACCGATTGCTGCCACAATATACATCCAAACAGGATTCTTGGTGTTTGTAAGATCGGTAGCGACTCTTGCTTCTCGGTAGATAATAATTGCGTAGGCGATAGCAAACCAGTTTAAGAGCACTCCAACAATACTATTGATTAATTCAAACAATGGTCTGATGTCGCCACTATTTTTCGCGATAGTATCAAGAATGAAAATCAATAGTCCTGCGCCAACCACTAACGCCAGTCCTCGAATAAAGAGTTCGAAAAAGTGCTTGGTAACTATGGTATAGCTGTTTCTCATGGCTAGAGAAAGACTCGATTTTTCCAAAATTACTTCATAGAGTGTGAAGGCCAGCAGCACGCTGACAATTAAGCCTGGAATAATGAATAAAGCCATCGAGCCAATAGCTAGAGCGCCCACTACTAGCATAGCCAGAAATACAGCAGGAGTTACACGCATAGCTTCTTTGAGTAGCTGTTTGAAAGGAAAGCCGACGTGACTCCGATCTAATCGAATCACAACCGCAGCAGAAAAAAATGCAGAAACTATAGAAAAGAGCAGCGCTGAGATAATTGCAAAAATGCTTGCGGTAACCCAGGTTTCTGGTTGCAGTAAAAACTGCATGAAGTAGGCAGCAATTTCTTGATCAGTATTGAGATTTTGTAGTTCTGATGTTGAAAATCCCAGTGAAGCGATAAAATTGATGCCTATTATGAGGGCTAAAACGAACAGGACGACAACTTGGAGGACTTCAAGGCCAATCAAGTGGCGAATTGGTGATTTTATTTTATCACTTGCCGAAGTAATGAGTTGAGAGATTTGTGAGAATTTGGCGCCATTTTTTTTCATGTTACTAGTATATACCAGTTTATTTATGGTTGCAAAATCTAGCGTGCGTTCGTGCGTTATTCAAAATCTTGCATTAATAATTTTAATTCACTTTGATCAATTGCTCTCGATTCAGTTTCTGTGCTGCTAGTGCTTTCTTCACTCTCCAGATCTTGGTTATTGTACTCAAATACTTCATCTGTCATTTGAGTGTCAAACCCTGGTGTAGAATTATCACGCAATTGTTGATTGCTCTGCATTGCGCCTTGAAATAATTGTCCTGCTTCATTAAATTCGGCTCGATTTACCCAAAGTAGTGAAGCCAAGAAAAGTATAATCAGCCAGCCAATTGCAGAAATAATGTAGATCCATAGTGGATTTTTTGCCTGATCAAGATCTGTGTTGGCGCGAACCTCACGATAGAGGATTAATCCATAGGCAAGCACAAACCAGTTTATCACAAGGTTGCTAACAACATTAAACAGTGTACTGTAAATCCAGTATTTCCCACTAATTTCAAGCAACAGGTCTTGGGCTACACTAACGAGAATCAGACCTGCTCCCAAAACTAGTACTCTAAAAAAGAGATGGCCATAATGCTTGCGAATAATCAGGTAACTGTTTTTTATTGCTTCAAAAACACCGGTTCTTTCAAGAACCACCTCATACGTAGTAAAGATGAGCAGAATGCTGATGATCGCTCCTGGTATCAATAAGACTGCAGTACCTCCGAGACTAAGAATCGCAACAAATAGCGTCGTAAGAAGGACTATTGGTGTTAGGTACAATGCATCTTTCAGTATTGTGTAAAAAGATATCTCCTCGTCGCTGCGATCTAAACAGAGGAGAGGGGCAGTCGAAAAAAATGCCGAAAGTACAAAAAAAAGAACTGCCAAAATAGCCGCATGAAAGACTAAGGAAGCTATGTTCTGTGATTGTGTTATGGTTTGTAATATGCTCAGGAAGTAGGATTGAAGATTTTGTAGATCTGGCAGACCCAAGTTTGAGACAAAAAGACTCAAAACTACGAGTAGCACTATTACCGAGGTAAGGACAAATTTCAATATTTCCAGACCGAACAGCTGGAGAGCTGCAGTTTTTACTTTTTGAAATGAGTGCTTAATTAGTTGCGAAAGTGATGTAAATTCTGAGGGCTGGTTTCCAGTTGGTAATTGGTCAGTAGACGGTTGCTGTTGCTCAGGGAGTGGTGGTTGAGCTGCTGCTGAAGTTGATTCTGAGGCACTGGAATTTTCTGGTTGTAACATACGGGCAATTATACCTGGCTCATTGATAGATGTCTGTAGTTATTTAGCATCTTGGGCTATGTAGCGGTTTGTTCAATGAAATCTCTTCTGTAGGCAACAATATTTTGAAATCCAAATAGCTCATGTGTCAGTGGGCGATAGGGCCCAAGTTTCAGTAGTCCATTGGGTAGCATTCTGAATAGTTGATACTGCTTGGAGAGCAAGTCGTCAAAATCTTTAAAGAAAGTTCGCGCAAACGGTTGCATTTCGTTGCATTCAAATTGGATGCACTTGATTTTTTTCAGTTTGAGCGTTGTTGCTGCGCCTTGCAGAATTGCCAACTCATTTCCTTCAGCGTCAATTTTAAGCAGATCAATGCTCCTTAGTTTGTGATCTTTGACGATCTGGTCAATGGTGGATACCTTGATGTTGAATGCTTGCGCCTGCTGTTGGTGAAATTGGTTAATGACTGTTTTGTGTACTGAGGCAAGGGTGGATGTTGGTTGTGTAGCCTTCAGGGGAGCGGAGTCTGCAAAGTCCCACAGTTTGGCGCTGCCAGTTTTCTTGCTCAGGCCTAGGTTTAGAATTTTTACTTTTTTACCGCGGAGATTTTTTCTGAGTTTTTGCACTGTTTGAGGATGTGGTTCGCAGGCAATGATTTTAGCACCCGGAAAGCACCGGTGAGCTTCAAGACTAAACTCGCCAGTATTTGCTCCGACATCGAGAATGGTCTTGATTTTCAAGTGGGGATGGGCGGCGAGCGATTTGAGAAAGTGAGTCTCACCTGTGGCTTCTGGTCCTTCTGAATTGAGCAGGCCCATGCCGCGCAAACTCATGGTGTAGATGTGGTAGTGTACGCGGTAAAAACTGGCTCGAGCAAAGATGGTTCGATAGAGACTGAGTAAAAAGTTATGCATCTGTAGCAGTATAGTCATCTACTAACAGCTGTAAAGAAGCGGTACACTATGTTTTATATGCTGAGAAGTGCTAGGAATTTTTTATTTTTTGTTGTAAGTGTGATGTTGATTGGAGTGAGCACCTGGGCTTTTATTGAGTATGGTGGGATTAGTTTTGAGCAAGGAGGCGCGACTCAATTACCCAGGAATTCAGTATCGAATAATGATGCTGCTGATTCCGCTACTCATACTTCTGCTTCTGACAACTCCACAGCTGACACTATTCAAGAGCCAGATCCCTTTGCAGAACTGACTATTCCGCATTTGAGAGCTCGTCAGTATGTCAGTCAGCTGGGTATGCGTACTCAACTCAGCCAAAACGCCTCGTACACTTCCTATCTCACCTCCTATCAGTCAGATGATCTGCGAGTCAACGGATTGGTAGCGATTCCTGCCGGTGAAACACCTGACGAAGGCTGGCCAGCGGTGGTTTTTGTGCATGGCTATATCCCCCCTGCGCTCTATCAAACAACTGAACGATACGAGTCATATGTGGATTATTTGGCACGCAATGGTTTTGTTGTGTTCAAAATAGATTTGCGTGGACATGGTGACTCAGAAGGCGAGCCTGGTGGCGCGTATTACTCTGGCGATTATGTGATTGATGTGCTGAATGCCCGAGCTGCGTTGCAGGCGGCAGATTTTGTGGCTGATGAGCGGATTGGTTTGTGGGGACATAGTATGGCGGGTAACGTGGTGCTACGCAGCATGGCAGCGCGCCCAGAGATTCGGGCTGGGGTGATTTGGGCTGGCGCGGTCTTTTCCTATGAGGATTGGGAGCGGTATGGATTGAGTGATAATTCCTACAGGCCGCCCAGTGATTCGACTCAGCGCCAGCGACGCAGGAGTGAGTTGATGCAGACGCATGGTTCGTTTAATCCTGAAAGTAGTTTTTGGCGAATGGTGGCTCCAACCAATTTTTTGGATGAGTTTGAAGGAGCGGTGCAGCTGCATCACACAGTCAATGATCCGGTGGTCGATGTGAGGTATAGTCGGGATCTGGAAATGTTGCTCTCAGGAGCGGGCGTATCAAATGAGCTGCATGAATATGCGAGTGGCGGGCATGACATCGAAGGCTCGGCTTTTTCTCCTGCCATGCAACGGACAGTGGAGTTTTTTGAGGAGTGGTTGTAGGGGTTGATAAAGACTAAATTTTTGCTTGCTCTAGTCTTCTTTTCCAATTTTTTTAAGAATTGCATCGGCGTGGTCACTGAGAATTGCAGTATTAAAGCCGCAATTCCAGATTGCTAGAGATAGTGTTACCGCAGCTGCATTAATTGTAAACAATCTACCCCATCACCTGCAGATGCAGCAGCTATATTAAACGCATGTATTGGATTAATTCCATATGCTTGAAGGAAGTTTAATGTATGGCCACTGATAGATGATATAAGCGCATTATCAGTGACAACTTCTATAGTTGTTCCCAGTAGGCTAGCGCTGTTCTCTTTTTGTTGTAGCTGTAGTTTTGATGCTTTAAGGGGAGCGCGGATGAAGTGGGAGCTGTAGTTAATAGTAAAGTGGCCCCAAGACTTTATTCCAAATCTTCAGCTGAATAACTTTGACCAGAATCATATTGTAAATTATTCACTTTAGGAATGGGATTGTCAGGCTCAAAGTTCCTGCTCTCATGATCAAGATACACAGTAAACTTACTGCCATTGCTGAGGGGAATTAACACATCAAATGGAGCTGTAGCGCTGCTTTCTGGTTTCAAATGTGGTGCAATGGTATTCAATGTGGTGATTACTATTTTCGCAATGTCTTGAGGAGAGACGAGTGCCTGTTCTAAGTGATAAATTAGTGCGTCAATAGTAGTTTGAATACGTTCCATTCCATTAGCCTCAAGCTCATGTTTTGAAGAATTCGGTTGTTGTTGTTTGCTGCATTCAGGATTTCTTCCCATATAGCTCAGATTGTATCATGCGAGAGAAGATGGGGTCTTAGAGGGGAGCGGTAAGATGGAAATGGACTTCTTTAGTTCTCACCTACATTCTCAAACCTTCCATCTTGGTATGGTGGAAAGCATACTTCATTTCAGTCTCCGCGCCTTTACTTACTATTTTCATCTTCTGGAGTCGTAAACTTATGATTGGCATCATAGACATAGTTTTTGTTTTGGGACATAACTTCAAAATAGTACAGTGTTCCGGGCTCAAGTCCCGTTATTTCAAGACGGTGATCATGAACTTTTTTACTAGTCTGGACATCTTCTCCAAAGACCTCCGTCGTGCCGTAGTTTACTTTTGATGTAGCTAAGTGATTAGTCTTCCATGTCACCACGACTGAAGTTGGCGTGAGATTCTCAATATTTACATCAACTATCTGCGTTGGCTTGTCATCTAAGACAAGTTCACCGAATGAAGTATAGGAATAAGATACCCATTCACTAAGGTTATTGGCAAGTTCACGCGGTTGCCTGGTACCTTCAGCAAAAGCGCGACTTCCTTGCTGACCGACCTGCGTAAAATAAGTACCGACATTGCCAAAAAATCTTGATATGCTACTCCCCAGTCTGCTGAAAAAAGAAGGAGAAGCTGGTTGCGCGTTAGCAATCGGTTTTTCCGGTTTGGTGATCTCCAATTCCTTTTGTACGCTCACTTTCTGTTTTTCTGTTGCTCCTGGCAGTTGTTTTTCAATTTCCTGATTCACAATCTCCTGTTCCTGCGGAGTTGCCAGTTGGGCAAATGTGCCAACAGTGAGAGTGAGAGTCGTTTCCCCACCACTATTACCCGCATTGTCTTTACCTGTTAAGGTAAGGCGATATGTTCCTAAGCTCAAGGCAACTGATGGGGTAAATTCAAAGGTTGAATATGTATCCGATTTTTGCTGCGAATTATCCGCTATTTTCGTCCCGTCACTCGTCCAGTACGTTTCATTCAGCATTATATTCGTAATCGTGTCAAGGATATACGTACCATCTACATTTTTCTTTTCCAGTTTTACTTCCACACTTTTAGGACCGGATACAACTCTATTATCATTTCGTACCTGCTCGTCCGTGCTACTCGAATCTCCTGAAAGCGCATCAGTAATTTTGCCAGAGATAGTCGGAGTTTTGTCGGTGGTTGAGAAATTATTACTTGAGAATTCTGTTTCGTTAATCTGGGTGAGCTTCAAGCTCGGCCCGTTCCGGTCTACAAACACCGTTCGTCCTTCACTCCGTTCGTTACCAGCGTTATCGCGTACTTTTATCGTCCAGTTGCGTTTGCCTTCTTTTAGTTTTCCGTCATTATGATCAGTTCCCCAGTCAGCAGATGACTTAGTCCAGACAGAAATATAGTTATTAGTTGTGTCAGAATCACCAAAGTTTTCATAGCGAATGACGTATTTATTTGTTTCATAGTCACTGGTTCGTGAAACAGGAATGTCATCTATGGTAAAGTCGCCACTTGATCCGTTATCTACTTCAAGGACATATTTGCTAAGGTTTGAGGTTGAATCACTGGTGCCTTTCCACTTGAATGTTGGTCTATCGTTATTGATATATGCATTACTTCCTGGTTCTTGCAGATCAAACGAGAGCGGTGGCGTGGTATCGACCGTAAAGCTGTCCGATGATTCAGAACCACTGGCTGTAGTATTCCCATTGCTATCAGTCGCCCGGACATACATGGTATGTGATCCATCAGACAAAGCAGAAGCAACTGTACAGGTAAAAGCCTCGCTTGCCTCGTCAAATGTTTCGTCATCGGCTGTACAACTATTCCAACTTCCAGCAGTAGAATCCATCTGAAATTCTACTGAAGATACCGTGCCAATTGTTTCTGTTGCTGTGCCGGAAAGTGTGGGAGTGGTATCGGTAGTTGGATCAAGAGACAAGGCAGCGAGGGAAATACTTGGTGCAGTCGCGTCACTTACTTCAAAAGGAATGGTTATGTCTGAAAATGTGGGGGTTGCAGTTGTGTCTGTGGTGCTCAAGGTAACCTGGTATTGCACATACCTGTTGGTATCGGTCATACAGGAATTGGCAGACATATCTACACCTGATGAAATGGTTGTGCAGGAGGAGAATGCGGTCGCATCAGATAAATCAGAACTGTTTCCTGACCTGACTTTTACACTTGCCGAAGTATTGGTTGGTGTGTTGGCAGTGTAGGTGAGGGATTCCCAGTTGCTGCCTTGTCCGGTGTCAAAAACATTTGAGGTAAGGGTGCCTGACGAGAAATATTGGTACAAACTTACATCATCCACAATCACTGACTTACTGGTCTCTACCACTATGCCGGTATCAACGGCTGAAGCTACTCCGGTAACTGTTCCCGTGAGTTTATACCAGCCCGTTTCCCCGGCTACCGGTGTATACGTAGCTCCGGTAATAGCGTTTCCCCCATAGTACAAACTGGCAACCGTCGCATCGACTGTGCCGCCTTCACTGCCACTAGTATTGTCATAGACGTACGCAGATAAATTATACGTTGCGGTATCCCCCACATTCACACTTTGGTAGAGTTTGCCGTCAGTAATAGAGCCTATAGTAATAGTATTTCCACCGCCCGCGGAACGCCCAGAACTAGAGGAAAAAGATTGTGAGATTGCTACGGGATCACTGGCGCAGCGAAATCCGACAGGGTAGCCTTGAGACGATGGCGCATCTATTAGATCCAGGGTAAAAACCCCGGCGTTAGCATTACTACCCCAATAACCACCGCGTGTGAAGGAGTATACAGTTGAAGATACAGAGTTACTGTCGTGATAAATTCTCCCTACCCCATGGTCTGCATTATAAGTTGTTCCAGCAGGTCGTAATAAATCATACGAAAGTGATCCATACCCAGTGAGAGCTGTATAATCTCGCCAGTTAAATCCGTTTTGACCACTTACATCTGGCTGGTTTGCGCCAGTTATCGTGTCACTGTTCCGTTCCCAAACGTTTCCTGATATATCCCAGAATTCGCTTCCATTAGAAAGTACGTGTTTGGCTTTGGTGTCTCGACCGGTGCCTTGTTCGGGATCTGCGCCATTGTAACTGGCGCTATCTACTATGCCGATATTCCCGCGTTTCAATCCACCGCCTGAAGAAACCGTTGAGCCGACCACCCCATTTGCCCAGTTTGTGGCTTGAGCTTCAATATTACGGGCAATGGTCATCCATTCGTTATTGGTGATCAGGTGGTAGCCTGCGGGACAGGCACTAATAGCCTGTGTCTGGGAAATATGCACAATTGGCGCACCATTGGCAGTTGAGACCACATTAGCAGTATCAAAAGAGCCAATATCACGATAATCTAAGCCTGATCCGGAATCGGCAGGAGCAGAACAGGTCGCAGCAGTATCACCATCATCGTCTCCGGTACAGTCATACTTAGCCTCGTACTGCATGGCAAGAAAGTTGGTAGTTGAATAGGTGCCATTTCCCGGTACTTCTACCCAGCCGGATGCTGGTACTGCGGCGGTACTCCACGAGCTGTTGTCACTGGCAAAGGTGCCATTTGTCAGCTCGTTAACAGGAGCAAGTGTCACCTGCCCCGCGGTTGTTGTTGCATCTGTATTTGATAAAGCCGAGTATTGATTGGTGGTGGACGCGCCACTTCCGCCACTCCAGTCTGTTTGTTTCCAGGGACTGGTTGCGGCGTAAGCAGGTAATGCAAAAAATGGTGCAACAAGAGTCTGTATGAGGATCAAAACGATAGAGATAAGTGAAATGAGTTTTTTTAACGGACTTTTCATGATTTCATGAGAAACAGACCCACAAATGAGCCAGACTTAAGAATACGAAAATTGATGATAAAAATCAAGACGCGCCCAATGTATATGCAGTTTAATAACTGCCATGATATGCCAATATTTAAAACCGTTATACTACAGCATTAGAAAAAAATTTTATGAGAGGGAGACGTTTGAATATAGTTTATATTCAACAGATACAGGATGCTCTACAAAAGATCATTAGTTATTCATCTTTACATACCTACACTGATCTCAAAAAGACGAATGGGATCAGGATGCAGTGATGAGAAATCTGGAAATAACTAGATGCAGAACAAACAGTAACAGAGTAGCTTTTACAAGCTCTTCCTAGAGGAGTTGATGGGACTTGGAGCAATCAAGAGTGTTTGGCGGAGAGGGCGGCCCCGCTAAGGCGGGGCATTAGCCTGGCTCGCTCTGCTCACCATGCGGCAGGATTAAAAATCACTCACTCATACCAACCAACAAAAAACACGCTTTAAGCGCGTTTTTTGTTGGCGGTACCTTTTGGTTGAAATTCTAACTTTTTTTGAACAGAACCCCGACTGA
>JBBDKV010000012.1:0-5588 GCA_040879165.1 Patescibacteria group bacterium | reverse complement strand
AAAAAGCTGAGAGCAAGGTCAAAGAAGTCCTCAAGGAAAAGACTCTCGCTGACCTCAAAATTTCCGATGAATCTCACTACCTAGAAACAATTACCCTCAATAAGCTCAAAGGCACTACCCGAGTACAAATTGCTGCAATTCCCAAAGACTACCTGAGTGTGTTCCGCGTCGGCAGTGAGGAGAGTGGCTCCACAATCTCTGGCATCAGCCCCCTCAGCTGGGTGGTCAAAGGCATCATCTCACTCGAACCATCTATCAGCGTTCTACAACTTGGCGAGTCACTCTACGTTGCCCAACAGTATATTGGCATTGACCAAACCAGTGCTGCAAAAATTTCTAACCCAGAAAAAGTCGTCGAAACTATCAAAACCCTCAAGGGTTCAGAGCCCAGTATTCAAACTGTCTACCTCCTTACCAATACCGTCGTTGAAGAACAACTCAAAGAAGCCCTCGATAAAATCGTTCCTGTTCAGCAAATGACTGGCAAAAGCAGCAGCGAACAATTACCACCCTATGTCTCAACTTTCCTGGAAGCAACGGCGCGATCACTAGCTGTACCAGACTTTAATGTACCAGTTTTCAAACCTGGATCACCTTCTGAAGATGAGCAAAGCTCGCTAGCAAGCCTGTTCTCAGCCACCGCCGCAGCCTCTACCACAGCCGCAGCTGATGCTGCCTCAAGTAAAACTGACACAAAGGAGGACGACTTGCCAAAACCTGCCCAAAGCCCAGAACCTATAGAAGAAGCAGAAGAGTCAGAAACTAAAGAAACAGCTGAGAAGCCAGAGGATGACACCGAAGCAGAGAAAACCACTGACGAACCAGATACTGACGCCGAAACCATAGAAGACGTAGATGACAAAAACGCGGATGATACAGCAGATACAAAAGACAAGGACGCTGCTGCACGCTCAGCTGACTCAAAAAACTCAACAGATGACGCCACATCAGCAGATTCGGCAGACTCGGCAGATTCGGCAGATTCCGACGCCAAAAATGCAACTAACGCGACAGCAGATGCAACAATTTCTCCAGTAGCCAGCGTCGTCACTCCTACAGCAGCTACTGCCGTTGGCGCAGCAGCGACCAAATCTTCCGAAACAACGGAAAAAAGCGCTGAAACAAAGCCAGAAAAAGCAAAACCAGAAAAAGCTGAAACGGCACTTGATCAAACAGGGGATGACGATATAGACTTAAGCCAATTTGCTCAGCACGCAGCCGGTGCTACTACGCAATCAACTACCACGTCTGCCCAAGCTGAAAAAAGTATTAAACAACCTATTAAACATAGTTCGGGAATTGGTAATATGTTAAAAATGGTTCTCATCACGATTCTGGTTTTTATTCTTACTGTTGCAGTTGGAGTAGGGGTTGGTCTAGGAATTTTACAATTTGCCGGCACAGAAGAAGACATTGCCACTCCCACAGTTGAGGTAGAACAAGATGATTCTGATACCACAGAAGCAGACGACGATACCGCCACCACAGAAGCCACTGAGTCAGCCGAGCAGGATGAGTCGGAGGAAGATGTCGAAGCAATTGATATAAGCACATTAGAAGTCTTGGTGGTCAATGCCACAACAAGAGCTGGATACGCTGGAGAGATTCGCACGCAACTGCTTGCAGGTGAGTTTACGGAGGTCACTGCCGGTAATGCGACAGGTGAGTATGATGCGGGAATTCTAGTCTACGCTCGAGAGGCAAGCGAAGCAGTCATTGCAGAAATTGAAAGCGCAACAGACTTAGAGGTGACTGAGTCCACTGACGCCCAAGCTGAAGACGCCCAAAACAGCTATGACGTAATCATAGTTTTAGCAGAATAATGTTTGGCTGAAAAATTGTGACTTGTCTGATCATTAAAGATGGGTATAATTCAGTTTGTTGATTTTTGATGTATAATTAATGTGTAATAACGAGCACAAACACAGACATACATATGGCAGCCGACGGACTACATATTGAACTCTCCGCCGAACCAATCGCACTCCTTGGTGACTTTGTCATAACCAATTCAATGTTTACTAACTTGGTTGTAAGCGGATTACTGGTTGGTTTTGCCTTCGCTGTCAATCGCTCGCTCACCAACACCGACAAGCCAACGGGGCTACAAAACTTTGCTGAAGGAGTTGTTGAGGCACTCTACAATTTTGTCTACTCGGTTACGGGCAGTGCCAAAAGGGCACAAATATTTTTGCCGCTCATTAGCACCTTTTTCTTATTTATTTTACTAAGCAACTGGCTGGGATTACTCCCGGGTGTGGGAACGATTGTAGTGCCTGATCCCCACGCAATCACAGAACTTGGCGCCACTGCCGAAGCGAAAATTCCGCTTTTCAGACCAGGCACTGCTGATCTGAATACCACCCTAGCTCTGGGCATCATTTCTATTTTTTCTGTTCAAGCGTTTGGCTTTCACTTTCAAAACTTTGCATACTTTAAAAAGTTCTTTAATTTCTCGAGCCCCATTATGTTTTTTGTGGGTATTTTGGAGCTGATTTCAGAATTTGCCAAAATTATTTCCTTTGCCTTCCGTCTTTTTGGTAATATTTTTGCTGGAGAAGTCTTACTGGTTGTGCTTACGGCACTGACGTTTGTGATCGCTCCAATTCCATTCTATGGTCTTGAAGTATTTATCGGCTTTATTCAAGCGCTCGTTTTTTCAATGCTCTCTCTAGTATTTTTTAATATGGCTGCAGAGAGCCATGATGAGCATTAAGTAAGTAATATAATACGTTCAAAACGTAAAAAGGAGAATTATATGTCAGACGCACTCGCAATCGCCCTCGTAATGGGTATTGGCAGTATCGGTCCAGCACTTGCTATCGGTATGATGGCCGCTAAGGGTCTTGAGGCAATTGGTCGCAACCCAGAAGCCGCTGGTAAAATTCAAACCAACATGATTTTGGGTATCGCTTTCGCTGAGGCTATCGCAATTTATGCACTGGTCGTAGCATTGATACTTAAATTCGTCTAATTTTTGATATTTGATCAAATATGTGAATTGTATTGATCAAGCAAAGGAGCACTATGGATATTCAATTACCACAAATCTTGTTTCAAGTGATTAACTTTGGCGCAGTCTTAGCCTTGCTGTGGTACTTGCTGTACAAGCCAGTATTGAAAATCTTTGCTGATCGCTCCAAGCGGATCGAAGAAGGTCAAAAAGCAGCTCAAAAAGCCATCGAGCAACAAGAGCAAATAGAAGCACTCAAAGCCAAGGCTACACAAGAAATGAAAAAAGAATCAGCCAAGGTTCTGCAGCAATCTACCAAAGAAGCAGAGAAAGAAAAGGAACACTTGATCGCGGAAGCGCATAAGCAGGCTGAGAAAGAAATCGAGAAGATGACCAAAACCTGGCAGACGGAAAAAGAACAAATGATGAGTCAGATGCGCGCCCAATTGGTTACCGCGGTGGTAACTGCCACTGAAAAAGTAATCGGCAAGTCACTCGACAAAAAAGCCCAGGCAAAATTAATAGATTCTGAACTGGATACACTACTAAAAGCAATCTAAAGTATAACAAAGTTACTGATGTCACAAACAACTGTTACGCTTATCACCAGCCATAAACTCACCAGCTCACAAAGAGCTGACGTTCTGTCTACGCTCAATGAGAAGCTCGGCACAGTCAAAATAGAGGAGAAAGTTGATTCGTCGATGCTTGGTGGCCTACGCATTCAAATTGGCAATCAGACTTTTGACGCCAGTCTGGCTGGAAAGCTAGAAAAACTTGAAACACAAATTCCAGAAATTGTCGTCACTACCGCAATTGACCTTTCTCCAGCACAAGAAAAAACCATTCGCACCGCCTTTGAGAAGCAGTACGGTGAAGTGCGTATTCGCAATATCGTTGATGAAGCAATGATCGGCGGTGTAAAAATTCAATACGGCTCAAAAGAACTTGATGGCACAATTAGGGGAAAATTAACCCAGTTGCGTAATCAAATGCTTGCCTCAGTATAAGCACTAACAAAACAGGTACACTCAGTATGCCCAAAACTACAATCAGCACTCAACCAGACGCATTTCAAACAGAACTGAGTGCATTAATCGCTGACGCTAACATTACTCCAACTCCAGAGTCGGTTGGCACCGTTATTCAATACGGTGATGGAGTGCTAGAAGTCAAAGGCATGAGTGACATCCAAGCTGGTGAGTTGGTTGATCTTGGTCAAGGCGAGCTTGGCTTAGCTCTCAATCTCAAAACTGAAACAACTGGTGTAGTCGCTTTGGGAACAGCCAGTCACCTGAAATCCGGTAGTATTGTCAAACGAACCAAGCAAATTCTTTCAATCGGTGTTTCAGATGCAATTATAGGTCGTGTCGTTGACCCGCTTGGTCGGGCGCTTGATGGTCAGACAGAAATCAAGCCAACCAAGCAGATGCTACTTGAGAAAATTGCGCCTGGCGTTATGAGTCGCCAATCCGTTTCTCAACCGCTGGCAACAGGCATCAAGGCCATTGACGCCATGATTCCCATTGGTCGAGGTCAGCGTGAGCTGATTATTGGTGACCGCGGCACAGGAAAAACTGCCGTGGGCGTTGGCACAATTTTGAATCAAAGTGACCAAGACGTAACCTGCGTCTACGTCTGCATCGGTCAGAAGCGGGCAGCGCTCGCTCAAATTATTCAAACACTGACCGAGCGCGGAGCCATGGATTACACAACGATTGTGGCTGCAACTGCCTCTACCAGCGCTGCAGAACAATTCCTCGCTCCCTATGCAGGTCAAGCAGTGGCTGAATATTTCTTAGATCAAGGAAAAGACGTATTGGTTATTTTTGACGATTTATCAAAACATGCGCAAGCCTATCGTGAAATTTCACTACTACTACGCCGCCCATCAGGTCGCGAAGCCTATCCTGGTGATGTCTTTTATCTCCACTCGCGGCTACTTGAACGCGCTTGTCGCCTGAGCGATGACCATGGCGGCGGTTCTGTTACCGCACTACCTATTATTGAAACACAAGCTAATGACGTTTCTGCGTACATTCCCACCAACGTCATTTCTATCACCGACGGGCAAATCTACCTTGAATCCGACTTGTTTAATGCAGGCATGAAGCCCGCTATCAATGTCGGATTATCAGTTTCTCGTGTCGGATCAGCAGCTCAACTCAAAGCCACCAAGCAAGTGGCAGGAACGATGAAGCTCGACCTGGCTCAATTTCGTGAGCTTGAGGCGTTTGCCCAATTTAGCTCTGACCTTGATGAGAGAACCAAGTCACAACTTAATCGCGGAAGCAAAGTCTACAACATGCTCAAGCAGGGTTGGGATAAACCCATGAAAATGGAGGAACAGGTGGTGGTAATTTTTGCCGCTATTAATGGTTACCTAGACGCGATTGCCGAAGAAAAACTCCAAATCTGGGAAGCTGAGTACTTGAAATTTATTAAGCAATCTCACCGCAAGCTTATCAATGCCCTGGCTAAAGAACAAGTTATCTCAGAAAAAATTGAAAAAGAACTCCATGAGGCCATTAAAACATTCAATCAAATGCATCCAGAATTAGCTGAAACAGCATAAAACACATTCTATGGCAAACGTACGACACATCAAACAGCGCATTGGCACAGCCAAGAATAT
>JBBDKV010000011.1:0-5802 GCA_040879165.1 Patescibacteria group bacterium | reverse complement strand
CCTGCCCTTTTTTCAAAAAGGGCAGGCCGGGTCGAGTCTAGTTAGCTCATAATTACAAAACTTTCCCCCTAGTCACTTGAAGCAAAACGCGGTACAACTATCGTGTAGCAGCTCTTTTTAGCTCAGTTTTACAACTTGCAAAAGTATGAAAAAGTATGATAGTATCCTCAGCAGTATGGCTATTCAGCAACTCACTCCTGATATTGCTCGAGAGAAAACTGTCATTATTCGCACAGATTTTAATGTTCCTTTGACGCACAAAGCAGGCAAAACTACAGTGGCTGATGATCGCCGAATTGGCAACGCGCTACAAACTATTCAGACAGTCATAGAAGCCAAGGGCAAGGCAATAATTATTTCTCATCTTGGTCGACCAAAAAATAAGCCAGATGACAAATTGAGTCTTCGACCAGTGGCCGAAAAATTAGAACGATTACTGGACAAGCCGGTTAAATTCGCATCGGATTGTGTAGGTGAAGTGACAGAGAACTCAGTTGCTCAGTTGCAGCCAGGAGAAGTATTGGTGCTCGAGAATCTACGCTTTCATGAAGGGGAGAAAAAAAATCACGTTGGTTTTGCCAAGCAGCTGGCCGCTCACGCGGATATATATGTTAATGAGGCATTTTCGACTGCACACCGTTCTCACGCCTCTATTGTAGGAATTCCCAAGTATCTACCCAGCTATGCCGGTTTGGATTTCATCAAAGAAGTGGAGTCCTTGGCGCAGTTGATGGAAAAACCGAAGCGACCATTTGTGATGGTGATCGGCGGGGCAAAAATTTCTGATAAAGTGGCGGCGGTTGAGCATCTCACTAAAATTGCTGATGTGGTGTTGGTTGGCGGCGGTGTCGCGAATAATTTTCTCAAGGCTGATGGCATCGACATTGAAAAATCATATGTGCAGGATGTGCCGGCTGGCGAAAAAAAGCTCAGCTCGTACATTGAGGTGGCTGATGACTTGATTCAGCAAACGCGACATGAGCGAATGCTCAAAGATGGCTATATTCCGCTACCAAAAATTATCTATCCAATTGACGTCATTGCAGCACACTCTCCTGAAAGCACTAAGACCAAAACTATTGAATTTTTCACTCAGGATTACACTGAGTACAAGGGCAACGGCGATATGTTCTTAGATATCGGTCCGCAAACTACTCGTCTGTTTCGAGAGTTGATTCTCCAAGCAGGAACAGTCTTCTGGAATGGCCCAATGGGCGTGTTTGAGCAAGATGCATTTGCTACGGGCACCAGAGAAGTAGCTCAAGCAGTGGCAAAGACAACCGCAGTCACAATTCTGGGCGGTGGCGACACACTCTCTGCTATCAAAAACTTCGGACTTGAGGGTAGATTTGATCACGTTTCGGCAGCCGGTGGTGCGGCGCTGGAGTTTCTGTCAGGCAAAGTCCTGCCTGGAGTGAAGGTATTGAAAGCCAAAAAATAATGGGAAAAGGTACGCAGATCGTCAGTAGCACTAGCATATAAGGAGGCAGTATGACAAAGACGGCAGATATTCTTGGAAAAGATGGTGAGTCACTCTTGTCATTCTCTAATCCAAAAATTGATACATCACTGCTGCACACTCCAGGACCAAATTTTATTGATCAAGTTGTTGCAGATTCAGATCGTTCGCCAGTAGTGCTTCGCAATTTGTCATTGCTCTTTAATACTGGGCGATTGGCTGGCACGGGTTACATTTCAATTCTGCCTGTTGATCAAGGTCTGGAGCATACCGCTGGTGTTTCTTTTGCCCCACATCCTGAAATGTTTGATCCAGCGCGCATCGTTGAACTCGCCATAGAAGGCGGCACTAATGCAGTTGCCTCAACAACTGGAGTCCTTGGCGCAGTGTCCAGAAAGTATGCCCATAAAATTCCCTTTATTGTCAAAATTAATCATAACGAATTGATGACGTACCCCAACAGGTATGATCAGGTTGTATTTGGTAGCGTGACGCAGGCTTTTGAGATGGGAGCTGTGGGTGTTGGAGCCACCATTTACTTTGGTTCTGAAGAATCCTCGAGACAAATTGTGGAGATTGCACAGGCGTTTGAACACGCACATGAGTTGGGAATGTTTACGGTACTCTGGTGCTATACGCGTAATGAAGCATTTACCACAGACAAGACAGATTATCATGTCGCTGCCGACCTAACTGGTCAAGCTAACCATCTCGGTGTCACGTTGAAAGCTGATATTATTAAGCAAAAGTTGCCTGAAACCAATTACGGTTTCCGCGATCTCAAGTTCGGCAAACAATCTGACAAAATGTACGATGAGCTGTTGAGTGACCATCCAATCGACATGACGCGCTACCAAGTAGCAAATTGCTACATGGGTCGGGCAGGTTTGATCAATTCAGGTGGTGCCAGCGGAGAAAATGATCTCAAAGATGCAGTGATGACCGCCGTCATCAACAAGCGAGCGGGTGGTATGGGGCTCATTTCAGGCAGAAAAGCCTTCCAGAAACCAATCAAAGAGGGAGTAGCAATTCTCAACGCAATTCAAGATGTCTATCTGGATACAGACGTGACTATCGCGTAAGTGCTCGCGTGTACAAGCAAACAGTATCCGCCTGCTAGAAAGGACAGTCTATGCAGTCTTTGACCAATTTTACACAGCATTTGTTGACGCAACATGGCGCCACGCAGCAGTCGCGTGATTTAGCGCTCCTGGTCAATCGGATTGAGCTGGTTTGTAAAATCATCTCTCGCGAAGTTAACAAAGCTGGTATTGTTGACATTCTCGGCTCAACAGGCAAGCTCAACGCCACTGGCGATACCGTGCAACGCTTGGATATTTATGCTAATGAGTTGTTTATTCAAGTGCTCCGCCAAGTGCCGCTTGTCAGAGCCATTGGTTCTGAGGAAAACGAGGAGATTGTTGACATTGAGGAAAATGCCGCCACTGGCAGTTATGTAGTGTTGTTTGACCCGATCGATGGTTCGTCAAATATTGATGTCAATGTTAGTACAGGCACAATTTTCACCATTTTTAGGACAGCATCGCGTGATGGAAAGCTGCGTAAGGCAGATTATTTACAATCCGGAAATGACGTCATCGCTGCTGGATATGTCCTCTATGGCTCGAGTACTATGTTGGTTTACTCAAGCGGATATGGGGTACATGGCTTTACTTTGGATCCGAGTATTGGGGAATTTCTATTGTCACACGAGCATTTGCGTTTCAAGAAGTGGGGAGGCATTTACAGTATCAATGAAAGCTATGAGCCACTGTGGGACAAAAAGCTTCGCAGCTATGTCAAAGAGATAAAAACCAAGACAGATATAACTGGCAAGCCAAAATCAGCGCGCTATATTGGTTCGTTGGTGTCAGATTTTCATCGAAATTTGCTCAAGGGTGGTATTTTTCTTTACCCGGCTGATAAAAAAAATCCAGATGGCAAGTTGCGGCTATTATTTGAGGGCGTACCGCTTGCGTACCTCACACATCAAGCCGGTGGTATGGCTAGTGACGGCAAGTCTGCTATTTTGAATCAAAAACCCAAGCAGCTACATCAGCGAACGCCACTGTTTATTGGCAGTGCAAAGGATGTCGAAAGAGTAGAGGAGTTACTAAAGCTTTGATCTGCTGTGGTATAGTAGCTGCATGTCTGAAAGTCTATCAAAAGATATTAATAGCCTCAGAGACCAATTAGCTACAGCATACCAACTCCACAAGCATCAGAGTTCTTCGGTTGCTTGGACACAAGCAAAGGTGGTGCAATCAGAGCTGTCGGATTTAACTGCGGCACCTGATGCTGAGAGTAGCCAAGTAGATCAATTGCGTATTTTGCAAAAAGAACTTGCTCGCACGCTGGTCATTACTGGTTTGTCTTCTCTAAAAAAAGGCTTAGAGATGGATGGCGGGTCTGAGAGTGTCATAATTCAAATTTTACAAATCATCCATGCGGAGTATCCGATAGGATATACAGCAGAAAATGCGCAAGCTGCGGCTGGAGAATGGCGCGGAGTGTATCACGATGATGCGCCATCCTGCATTGAGGCACTTGAAGATTTGGTAGGCTTGTGTGAGGTGTTGGAATACATTTTTCGAGATGGTCGTTTTTTAGGCTTCAGTCATGCTTTGCTGTCAAGTTTTTATCTCGCGGTTGACAATGTGCACGTAGATCATCCGGGCTTGCTAAAATTTAGAATAAAGTACGCACATAGTTTTGATTCGAGTCAAGCGCTGCGGCAGTATGAGGCGAAACGCGGAATTGATACGGACGTCTGTGATCTTGACGAATTGTTGATTTTGCAGGCTCACAGGTTAGTAAAAAGTCGGGGATTGTCGCTAATCGGTACCGTAGGGAAATATCTCAGCACAATCTGGAAAGGCTCTCGAGCCCAGTCAGGAAACCAATTCAAGAATCTGTGGAATGCCACTACCTTTGCTGCAATGGAGTTACTAAAAAAGCATCCTAAGGTTCGCGCGTGGCAATTGAGCGAGAACATTGGCTCAGTGCGTATGAGCATGGCGAGAAATGAAAGTGTAGTAGGATTATCAGCTATGCTAGATGCAAAAAGATATGTTGGAATCGACCATCCTGAGCACGGGGAAGACAGTGCGCACTTTTTGGGAATTAATGATCATCTCACCGAGTAATAGCGTGCGCAATCTGGTGTCTCTGCTTCAGCTTGCCAAGCAAACGCAGGCATTGTATACTCAATTTATATATGGGTTTACTTCTTAAAATTTTACTAAATGCAGGTGTAGTTTTTCTTGCCAGCTACTTGTTGAGTGGCGTGGAAGTTGATGGCTTTGTCGCAGCAATTGCTGTAGCGATAGTTCTGGGTATTTTGAATGCAGTTATTAAACCCATTCTGGTGATCTTAACACTTCCTATCACCATAGTAACCTTAGGCTTATTTACGCTGGTCATTAACACCGCACTAGTGGCCTTGACTGCCTGGTTAGTACCTGGATTCGAAGTGCTCAGTTTTTGGTGGGCACTCGGCTTTAGTTTGGTAGTGAGTGTCATTTCTTGGTTTTTGAGCAGCGTCAAATAACCGATAATCGGTATTTAGTTTTTTGTTTTTCTTTTTGGTAACTATCCCTTTATTGCATGTAGGTTATAGACAACTCTGAACATTATCTAGGCGATCTCTTAGATCATCAAAGTCATCACCATAATAGTAGTTTGATTCTGATTCAACACAATTGGCGAGTCCAACCCTAGCGGAATTTTCTGCATAATATTCATCTGCCCATTCTTCGGCAGTCAAGCCTTCGTATTTACCAAACCCACCTATCCACCTAATTGCAAACCAAGCTATGATAAGAAAAATACCTAAATTTATCAAATCCTTCATGGTTAAAGTATACCATTTTTCAAATGCCAATTGACTGTGTGACTAATTAGTATGTTATAAATAAGGTAGTGCTGTACTTGTCAAGATACTTTACAAAAACCGAACAAAACCCTATAATATCGATTCTGAGTATAGATTTGATATAGTTTGTTGTACTTTAAAACATTGAAGTTCTTTAACATGAGAGCGAGACAGTCACGCTCCTGAAAAAATATTAACTAATTAAATTAGTAATAGATTCTGATTGGCCAGGCTTTTAGCCCGTAATCAGATGCTCGCAGTACCTTGCCGGATTTACTTTTTCGGGTAGCCCGGAAGATGACGTAAAAGCGTCTTTTTTCAGACATAGCGTCCTCCTTTCTCTTTGTTTTACGGAACAAAGACCGCGGAGGCTTCCATCTCGCTTTCGTGTTAAAGAACAAAAAACCGCTCACAGCCCACCAGTTTTATACAAACTAGTGGAGTGTAAACGGTTTTTAAATCGACTAAT
>JBBDKV010000010.1:0-38551 GCA_040879165.1 Patescibacteria group bacterium | reverse complement strand
TAGCTCATTTGCTAAACTTCGTAACGAAGCGCTCAAGTATGTTAAGCAGCCATGGGTTTTATACGTAGATGCTGACGAGCGAATAGTGCCTGAGTTGGCCAAAGAAATAGCAGTGGGCATCGAGACTGAGTCTGCGGATGTGTTCAGTTTTAATCGCCAAAATATTTTTTTTGGTCAAGAATTTCAACATGGCGGATGGCAAAATGACCAAGTTACCAGGCTCTTTAAGAAGGAAGCGCTTCATAAGTGGTCGGGAGAGATACATGAAAGCCCCAACTACTCGGGAGTAGTCCAAGTACTACACACACCGTTGGTTCATTTTTCACATCGAAACGTGGCAGACGGCTTACTTAAAAGCGCTAGCTGGACAAAATTGGAAGCAAAGCAATATATTGCAGCAGACTTTCCTCCAGTCACTACATGGACGGTCATCAGAAAAATGCTGGGAGAACTCTATCGTCGATTGGTGCGTCAAAAGGGCTATGCAGATGGTCAAGCAGGTGTTTTTGAGGCTATTATTCAAGCCTGCAACAAGGCTTTTGTCTTTATTCAAGTTTGGGAGTTGCAACAAAAACCACCCTTGGCTGAGCAGTATCGCAATCACGATGCGAAGATTTCTCGATTATGGCAAAAAACCAACACCCTATGAAGCGACAACAGATTTGTTTTTATTCGCCATATTTCCCCAATCACTTTGGTGGCGGCGAGAAACACATACTAGACGTCGCGCGCGTTGTGAGCGAGTTTGCTGATGTATATATTGCCGTTTCAGTGACAACTCTACCCAAGTCACTTTCGTTACGACAAATTAAAGAACAGTATCAATCTTTCATTGGGCTGGACTTGCAGGGCATTGAGTTTGTAGAAACACCATTGGGTAGTAGTGAGGCGATGATCAGAAAAATGTTGTGGACGGGTCAATTTGATCAACTCTTTTATGTAACTGACGGTTCGGTCTTTATAAGCTTGGCTCACAAAAATCACCTCCATTTTCAAATACCGTTTACACAGGGACCGACTGGTCTATGGCAAAAATTTAAAACTCGCTTTTGGCAAAAAAGCAACACCAACTCTCACTTCACCAAGTCTGTTATTACGCAGCACTGGCCGCAATTGGATCCAGTAGTGTTGCATCCAATGGTTGATATTGATGTGTTTGCGCCCACTGTGAAAAAGAAAAAAACAATAGTGAGCGTCGGTAGATTTTTCACTCAGCTTCACAGCAAACGGCAGGATGTTTTAATTGATATATTTTCGAAACTTCCGAGGAATATTCAGAAACAGTGGCAGCTACAATTAATTGGTTCTGTAGAAGATGAGGCCTATGTAAAAAAACTGCAAAAGCAAGCTAAGGGCCTTAATATTACGTTTCATCTCAATGCCACGCGGGAGGAGTTAGTCCGACGTGTATCTGAGGCGCGAATCTTTTGGCATGCGGCTGGATATGAGGTTGATGAGCAGCTGCATCCTGAGTCAGTCGAGCATTTTGGTGTCAGTACCATTGAGGCAATGGCTGCTGGTGTTGTGCCAGTTGTGTATTTTGCGGGTGGTCAGAAAGAAATCTTAGGTGAGGAAATGACTGATCTAGGATGGAGGACAACTCAAGACTGTGTCAAACTAACGCAAAAATTAATAGATGACGCAAGTCTGTTAACGAGTAAAAAAGAAATGGCTGTTGAGCAAGCGGCACGGTTTGGTTTTAGTATTTTTCGTCGTCGAGTTAAGGCACTATTTGAGGTACCATAAGAGTATGGCAAAATACGCAGTTGGATGCATTATCCCCACTTTTCAAAACAAGGGCTTACTGAAGAAACATTTACCAGCGGTTTTGGATTCTCTTCCAGACGAAAGTATTTTGACAGTCATAGAAGATGCTGGCTCTGATGATACAGCGGCGTGGTTGATCAAAACGTTTTCGTTACGAGCTGAAAATATTGAACTAGAATCAACAACAAACGCGTATTGTGCAGATGCAAATGACTTGGCTCCTGATCGGCATGTTGGAGAAATACGGTTGGGTAAAAAACAGATCTCGTTCCAACTCTTACAAACGAGGCACAATGTACGATTTGCCAAATCAGTTAATGGAGCGATGCTTGCTACGTCGGCAGAGTATGTTTTTTTATGCAACAACGATGTCTCTCCACAACGTGATACTATTACTGTGTTGTTAAAGCAAATACTGGAGGACTTGAGTGTTTTTGGTATCGGCTGTTTAGAATATGCATCGGAAAAATTAGAAGATCCCTCTGGGAAAAATGTATTGTGGTTTGAACGAGGATTGTTTCAACATTCGAGAGCACCAGATCAACAATCTGGAGAAACTGCTTGGGTAAGTGGTGGCAGTGGTTTGTTTAATCGCTCACACTGGTTGGCTTTGGGTGGGTTTGATCCAACATTTTATCCTGCGTATTGGGAAGACATCGACATTAGCTATCGAGCAAAAAAGCATGGTCTTAAAGTAATGTTTACAGATCAAACATTTGTCATTCATCAACACGAGAGTACGCATAAAACTATTTTTGACCAAAAAAGCATGCAGAGAACGAGCTGGCAACATGCCCGATATTTCACTTGGAAGCATGCCAGCTTGGGGCAAAAATTACAATTTTTAGCCTGGCAACCTTTTTGGAGAGCACAAGAGTTACGAACACTACTTGCTATTGGGTTCAACACTCAAAATGACTGATATGAAAAATATTTTAAAATTAAATGGCACCAAGTTCATGGTACTTTGTATCGTGGTGGTTGTTATAGCAGGCTTACTTCGATTTTGGGAGCTGGGCGGAGTTCCTGCTGGGCTCACTTGGGATGAAGCTGCCATTGGGTATAACGGGCATAGCGTAGTTACCACATATCGTGACGAGTGGTTGGTGAGATTGCCGATTAGTTTCAAGTCATTTGGAGATTACAAAGCTCCGCTGGCAATTTATGTTAGTGGTATTTTCAGCTATTTTTTTGGCTTAGATACTTGGGCAATTCGTTTGCCATTTGCCCTGTCTGGTGTCACATTTGTAGCGATCAGCATGCTGCTTGTGTGGATTGTTGCGTCTGGTCTCAAAAATCGCCAAACACTTACCTTGTTGATGGGTCTTTTGGCGGCCTTGAGTCCTTGGCACATTGTGTTTTCAAGAGTTGGTTTTGAGTCAGGCATGGCTGCAACGCTCGTAGCAGGAGCTGTGACTTCTTTTTTGGTTGCTGTTCGGCAACAAAAACAGTGGGCATATGCTCTCAGTGGAACACTTTTTTCACTCAGTATGTATGCCTATCACAGTGCAAAAATAACCGTTCCATTTCTGTTGTTGTTGCTTTTTTGGAGATATCGCCAACAACTACTGAAAACGTGGAAGAAGAGTGCTGCCTTCGTTGTTGCGTTGAGTGTGATTAGTGTACCACTCGCGTATTCTCATATTTACGGAGATGCCATGACACGAGCAGGCGTCTTGATTTTCTCTAGTCAATTATCAGCAACGGAAATGGGGACTCGGGTTTTTGGTAATTTTATTCAGTACTTTTTACCCGGTTTTTTACTGTTCGGCGATGCGGATTCTATGCGACACAGTACCGGTGTTTTTGGAGTGCTGAGTATAGGATCGTATCTGTTGTGGTTGGTGGGGATTTTGACGTTAGTGACTACCTGGTTTACTAAGCGGATTTCTGTTGCGTCATTCGCATGGCTAGGATTACTCATACTAATCACGGGCATAGTGCCAGCGGCCCTAGTTGTAGAAACTGATCCACATCCAAATAGAAGCTTACTCGCGTTACTTGGGTATCTCATGCTAGCTATAGCGGGTGCTGATTTTTTGCTCAAAAAAGTATCAAAGTGGAGCGCTGTCTATCGCTATTCAACGAAGGTGGTCTTTGTATCAATCGTGATTGGCGTAGAGTTGCTGTTTGCATTCTTTTTCTTGAAATTTTATTTTACCCAATATAATGAGCTAGCAGGTGAAGAGTATTTGCAAGGCTATCGAGAGGTCTTTGCTATAACTGAACAGTACCGTGATTATGATTCTGATACCGAAGTAGTAGATCAGATTATTTTTTCCACTGAATACGGTCAGCCATATATTTTTGCGTTATTGGCAAAAGAGGCTTCGCCATACGACTTTCACGCGGGAGTACTGCGACACTATTTATTCGTTGATGAAATTACCATTCATGATTTTTCACGCAATAATGCGTTGTTGGTAGTAACTAACCAGGAGTTTGAATCAGCTGAAGAACCCAAGCATGTTGTCACAGATACAGCTGGTCAGACTCGATTTAGAGTCTATCAAACTGAAAAAAATACAGAGGATGCAGATGAATAAAACTATTCTTTCAGTGGTATTAGCCATTCACAATGAAGCAGAAAACCTGCCACGTTGCCTCAACGCTGTAGTGAAAATTGCTGATGAGATCGTGGTCGTGGATGGAGCATCGACCGATGCTTCACAAACTGTTGCCAAAAAATTTGGGGCAAAAATACTTGAAACAACCAATAAGGCAAACTTTCACATTAACAAGCAGATGGCAATGGATGCTGCTCAGGGCGTACTCGTTTTACAATTAGATGCCGATGAAGTGGTCGATGATGCATTAGCTACCTACATTGTAGAACTGAAAAAACAAGCTCGTGTAGGTTCGCTGCCAGCAGAACCAAAAGCCTGGTGGATTAGACGAAAAAATTATTTTCTGCAACGCTTTTTGAGTAAGGGTGGACAGTATCCGGATCCAGTAATTAGATTATATCAGCGTGGATACGCGAGTTTACCCCAAAAAAACGTACACGAGCAGATGAGCGTTGACGGAGAAACTGCCACAGCTGCTGGACACCTCCTGCACTACGCTAATCCTACTTTTGCAGTATACATGAGGAAATTTAACACCTATACTTCTTTTGAAGCGGAGCGACTCTATTCACAAAAAAAAGACAAACAACTGGGCGTATTGCAATACTGGATCATCAAACCGATACGTACTTTCTTTTCATTGTACGTCAGACACAAAGGCTTGGTCGATGGATTTCCAGGGTTCTTATTTGCACTAATGAGTGCTTTGCATCATCCGTTTGTTGCCATAAAATATAAGGAATTAGTCGCTACGAATGCACAGTATGATTAAGGTATTTTTCGACGATTCTCCACTTACATCCGGTCACCAGCATCGAGGTATCGGCGCCTACACTCGAGAACTCGTAACTGCTCTGGAAAAGCAGAACGATGTGCTAATAACCACTGACCGAAAATCTCCACATGACCTAGTGCACTACCCATACTTTGATTTTTTTTCAGCAAGCCTGCCGGTTGTTCAAACTAAACCGACTGTGGTGACTATTCATGACGCCATTCCACTGGAATTTCCAGATTATTATAAGCCAGGTAAAAAGGGTGCATTAGCGCTCTACTACCAGAAGCTTGCTTTGCGGAAAGTTGCTGCAGTACTCACCGATTCACATTACTCTAAGAACTCAATTACTGAAAAACTCGGGTATCCAAAAGCTAAGATTACCAGTATTCCATTAGCAGCCAGTGCTGATTTTAAGCCCGCAGATCGCGAAGAAATCAAAGCAGTGCACAAAAAATATCACCTACCGAAAAAATTTCTGCTCTATGTAGGAGATATTAATTATAATAAAAACATCCCCCAGCTCATCAAAGCGCTCAAGTTCCTGCCGGAAGCTGTTCAATTAGTGCTGGTTGGTAAAAACTTCACTCCCCAAGAGATCCCCGAGTGGAGTTGGATTGAAGCGCAAGTTGCGTTGAGCGACGTGGAATCTCGAGTTCAGTATCTCAATGAGGTGGATTCTCAGGCAGATTTGGCCGCGATCTATAGCAGTGCAGCGGCGTATGTACAGCCATCCTTGTCTGAAGGCTTTGGTTTACCCGTACTTGAGGCGATGCGTTGCAACTGCCCTGTTGTAAGTAGTGTGGCTGGTTCCCTGCCGGAAGTGGGTGGTCAGTTTGCTTGGTATGCTGAACCAGAAGCACAGTCTTTAGCAGGCGTGATCGAATCTGTACTCTGTCTGAGTGCTACTGAGCTAGAAGGCAGGCTACAAAAAGCAACAGCCTGGGCAAAATCGTTTACCTGGCAAAAAACTGCCAAATTAACTGCTACAGTCTATCAGCAAGTAGTCACCTAGGTATTGTGGTATAGCTCATAGCTACTTTCAGCTATACTACTGGGTAGCACTCAATATTGTCTATACAAAGACAGTGTAGCGTAATAAAAAAAGGACACTATGCACATACTGGTTACTGGTGGCGCAGGATTTATTGGATCACATGTGGTGGATAGCTATATTGCGGCTGGACATCAGGTGAGTGTGATCGACAACCTCTCAACTGGGCAACAAGAGTTTTTGAATAGTGCGGCTGAGTTTCATCAAGCTGACATCACGCATAAGGAACATCTGCAAGAATTGATTCGCACGATTAATCCAGATGTGATTAATCACCACGCAGCGCATATTCAGGTAGGCAACTCCGTAAAGTATCCGCAGTACGATGCTGAGCATAATATTTTAGGTTTGCTCAATGTGATGGAAGTAGCCAAAGATTTGCCAATCAAAAAAATCATCTTTGCTTCAACTGGCGGTGCGATGTATGGCAATCAGCCCACCCCGTTTGATGAATCAATGGTCGCCAAACCACTGTCACCGTACGGCATATCTAAGCGAGCAGGGGAGTTGTACTTGCATTATTATTTAGAGCAGTATGGCATTCCTTACGTGGTGCTGCGCTATGCTAATGTCTATGGACCACGACAGAATCCGCACGGTGAATCGGGTGTGGTGGCGATTTTTAGCGAATTGATTCAAATGGGTAAAAAACCGATTATTAATGGCGACGGCACCAATACTCGAGATTATGTCTATATTGATGACGTTGCTCAGGCAAATATGGCAGCACTAGAATACCCTGAAAGCGGTATTTTCAACATTGGCACGGGTGTAGAGTCCTCTACTAACGAGATTTATGAGAAGGTAGTGGCGGCTTTTGGCATTGAGCTGCATGCTGAGCACGGACCCGCTCGTCCCGGTGAGCAAAAAACCAGTAGTCTGTCAGCTGCGCTTGCTCAAGAGAAGTTGGGCTGGCAGCCCTCGGTGGGCATAGATGAGGGTATACAAAGAGTAGTGGAATGGTATACAAATAATTAATTTGTATCATTCATAAAGTGCTCTTATACCATGTCCAAGTCGATAAAACGCAGTGATGTTTGGGTCATATTACCTGCATACAATGAAGCTCGCTACATTGGCACAGTGCTGCAAAAACTGCAGCCGATCACACGAAATATTGTAGTAATTGATGATGGCTCTACAGACAAGACTGCCCACTTTGCTCAGCAACAGACAGAACATGTACTCAGGCACTTAGTCAATTTAGGCAAAGGTGCAGCCATGAAAACTGGTGCTGAGTACGCATTTGGTCATTTACACGCAAAAGCCGTTATTTTTTTCGACAGTGATGATCAGCACAACCCTCAGGAATTAGAGTTGTTTTACCGTCAGCTCAATACTGGAGCTCAGATGATACTTGGAGTGCGGTCTTTTGATGAAAACATGCCGCTGACTAGAATCATTATGAATCGCTTAGCTTCGGTGATTATTTTACTGCTATTTGGGGCATATATTCCTGACATCCCCTCGGGTTTCAAAGCGTTTACTCGCCAAGTTTATAAAAAAATTAGGTGGGATGCTGCGGATTATGCAGTAGAAATTGAAATTGCTGCGAGAATTGCCAAACAACAGATTCCTTTTGTTACCGTTCCCATCGAAACCATCTATCATGATCTAGACAGAGGTATGTCATTTCTGCATACTGTGCGCATGATTACCAAGATACTAAGCTGGAGGCTTGCATTATGAGCGTGTTTCAAGTAACTGCCATGCTCTTTGCACTCTTCATGTTGTATGTCGTATTTCTTCATCAAAAAAGAAAAGTACTGGGCTCTACAGAAGCTAGTTTTTGGTACTCACTTTGGGCTTTATTTATAATCTTATCGTTATTCCCAGATTTGCTTGAAGGCATTACTCACCTACTCAGTTTCGAGCGTGTCTTTGATGTCTTGGTCGTCAGCGGCATGATGGTATTGACGGTGATTATTTTCTTGACGTATTTTAACCAAAAATCAGCAACGAAAAGGTTTGAAGAAAGTATCCGCAAAATAGCCCTTGAAGAAAAAAGGAAACGCTAAACTATGCTCAAAACAGTTTTTCTGATTGTTACTCCTAGCTATAATCAGGCTGAGTATATCCAGCAAACCATTGAGAGTGTGGTCTCTCAAGACGAGCAGTTTGAGTACTGGGTGTTGGACGGTGGCTCAACTGATCGCAGTGTGCAAATTTTAGAGTCCTATGCCACACAACTGCGCTGGCAGAGCAAGAAAGATAACGGTCAAACTGATGCGATTAATCAAGGTATCAAAAAATTGAGAAGGCAGGTTCAGACTCGTCAAGATACTCAGTATATTTTTGCCTACCTCAATTCTGATGATTATTACCTTAGACACACCTTTCGTAGAGTTGCTCAGGCCTTTCGAAAACACCCTGAAAAATCATGGTTGGTCGGCGACTGCTTGATAGTCGATGAGAAAAGCAGGGTGATACAGCAGTTGGTGCGCTGGTATAAGCGATTTTGGCGCCGGTGCTATAGTGCTCACATTTTGCAGATTCTCAATCCCATCCCTCAGCCGGCAACTTTTATTCGCTGGGAGGCTGTAGAAGAAATTGGTTTGTTTAATGAAAAACTAGAGTATGTGATGGATTACGAGTACTGGCACAGACTACAACAGAGATTTGGTGATCCAATGCTGATTGCAGATACTCTAGCAGCCTTTCGCATTCACTCCTCATCAAAGGGAGGAACCCAGTTTCAGAAGCAGTTTGCTGAAGAACTTGAGGTAGCTCAAACTTTTTCTAAAAACTCAGTGCTGATCATTTTGCATCGTATTCACAACTTGCTAATTGCTGGTATATATAGAATGATAAAGTAATATATGGATAGCAAATTTTGGCAAAACAAGCGAGTAGTAATAACAGGAGGAGCTGGTTTTTTAGGTTCGCATCTAGTGGAGCTATTGCAAAAGCTCAAGACTAAAGAAGTTGTGGTGCCGCGCTCAGCCCAAGATGATCTGCGTGACCCAGCTGTCTGCGCGCGCGTGGTGGCTAGGGCTGATGTGGTCATTCATTTAGCAGCCAATGTGGGTGGAATAGGGTACAATCAGGCATATCCCGGCACCTTGTTTTATGACAACCTATTGATGGGTGTCCACCTGATAGAAGAATCACGTAAGGCTGGCGTGGAAAAGTTCGTGGCAGTTGGCACGATTTGTGCCTATCCCAAGCACACACCAATTCCATTTAAAGAAGAAGACTTGTGGAATGGCTATCCTGAAGAAACCAACGCCCCCTATGGTCTGGCTAAAAAAATGATGTTAGTGCAAGCCCAAGCCTACCGACAACAGTATGATTTTAATGCGATTTATCTGTTGCCCGTTAATTTATATGGTCCCGGTGATAATTTTGATCCCGACTCGTCACACGTGATCCCTGCGTTGATTCGAAAGTTTGTAGAGGCAAAGTCTGCGGGTGACAAAGAGGTTGTGGTCTGGGGCACTGGCAAACCAACTCGAGAGTTTTTATACGTCGAAGATGCTGCGCGAGGGATTGTGTTGGCGACTGAAAAGTATGATGGTGCTGAGCCAGTCAACTTAGGGTCTAGTTTTGAGATTTCAATTAAAAAGTTGGCAGAGACGATTAAGAAGGTGGTTGGTTTTAAGGGAAAAATCGTATTTGATGAAAGTAAGCCTGATGGGCAGCCGAGGAGGAAGATTGACACTAAACGCGCAAAAAACCTTTTTAAGTTTGAGAGTGAGGTGGAATTTATCGACGGATTGGAAGAGACTGTTGCCTATTATCTATCAAAGTACTAGTCATCTACAATGAAACATAAAACCATATATTGGCTGCACAGTCATACATTGTATTCTACTGGCGGAACCCGCTTTATTTTTGAAGTCACTCAACGAATTCAAAAAAAATATCAAGTAGTACTGATAGTTGAAAAATCATCAGGTTATTGGATTAGTGAATTTAGCAAAAAAAAAATTAAAGTAGTTGAGCTTAACTCATTATCATCTAACTCGTATGTCTATTGGCTTTTGCTCCCATACTTTATTTTACAAAATTATATCAAGTTAAGGAAAATAATTCCTAAAAACAACTTGGTCATCAGCTCAATGTTTCCTTGTAATTTTTTAGCTTATTTACTATCCAACAGGCATATTTACTACTGTTTTGAACCATTTGCTTTTTTTTACGATACTGAACTGATGAAAGAACAAGGAAATATTGGTTATTTTTTTCTCTATTTTTTGAAACTGCTATATGCACGTTTCGATAAGCTAGCGGTCAAGAATACCCAGGTATTATTAGCAATAAATCCATCAGTGGGATCTTGGATTGAAAAAATTTATCAAAAAAAACCTGATATGTTTACCTATATTGGAGTAGATACTAGACATTTTGAGTCAAAAAATAACAAGAAATTTCCAATTTTTACGCTATTCCATAGCACCGACTACACCAGTCTCAAAGGAACACAGTATTTATTTACTGCATTGCCCTTAATAATAAAAAAAATGCCGAAGGTGTGCATTGTCATTTCCGAAACAGTTGCTAATTTGAAGATTAAACAACGCTATCTGCAATTATTGAAAAAAAATGGATGGCAAAAAAATATATACTTCTGCAGTCATCTCGACTATGCAGACTTGCCTATTCTATATGCCAAATCACATTGTTACTTGTTTCTTGGTTCTCCTGCTTCAGCTGGAGCAAGTGCAGCAAGTCTATCAGTATTAGAGGCATCAAGCTCAGGACTACCTGTAATCAGAAGTTCAAGTAATGATGATGAGGTCATTGATCAAAAAACTGGACTACTCGTTGACCCCAGAGATCCTTTAAAACTTACAGAGGCTATTTTCAAGATCTATTCTAATCCCAAGGAAGCACAAAATATGGGCGAGAATGGGAGAAAGCATATTAGAAATCGATACACCTGGCAAACTGTCACAAAAAAGATCATAAACTCAATTGAATCTGTGTAATAATACTGGTATTATCAGTTCATGACTAAAGCTAATACAAAATTTGAAATTAAACACTTAAATGAGCTTGTTGCAATAGTAGTTCGAGCACATCATAAAGTAGAAAATTTAGAATTTGTAACAGATGAAAATAATCCCCTTCAAGTAGGATACCATAATAAGTCTGCTGGTGTTGCTTTGACTCCACATATTCATATCTCAAATACAAAAGTTGTGGACAAGGTGCAAGAGGTCTTATATATTATTTCAGGAAAAGTCAAAGCAACTTTCTACACTATTGATGGTGAAGTGATTGATTCAGTCATACTAAATTCTGGAGATACCCTAGTGCAAATTAGTATGGGACATGGGTTCGAAATGCTTGAGAAAACAAAAATATTTGAAGTCAAGCAAGGGCCATATCCTGGAACAGAGCACGCAAAAATCTATTTTAAGGAATCATAAGTGCGTATACCAGTTAATGAACCTATCATTTCTCCTTTAGCAAAAAATTATGTTTTAGATTGTCTCGACACCGGTTGGGTCTCTTCTGCAGGAACATATATTACTCGTTTTGAAAAAGACTTTGCGGATTATATTGGTGTTAAGTATGCGACTGCGGTATCTAACGGAACCACTGCACTACACTTAGCTCTAGATGCTATAGGCTTAAAACCAGGCGATGAGGTAATTATTCCTAATCTTACAATAATTTCTTGCGCTTTAGCTCCAATCTATTTGCAAGCTAAGCCGGTTTTGGTAGATGTTCAAAGAGAGACTGGCAATTTAGATCCTAAACAACTTGAATCACAGATTACTAAAAAAACCAAAGCTATCATGATTGTCCATTTATATGGACATCCTGTTGATTTTGACGAAATTAAATTAATTGCTCAGAAATATAATGTACCAATTATTGAAGATGCAGCAGAAGCTCACGGTGCTCGATACAAAAATCAAGCAGCGGGTTCGCTTGGAGATATTGCCTGCTTTAGTTTTTACGCTAATAAAATAATTACCACTGGCGAAGGTGGTATGGTAGTTACTAATAATAAAAAATATCATGAAATAATTGAGTTGAAAAAAAACCTTGCTCATTCGCCAAAAAAAAGATTTTTTCATGAAATAATTGGTTATAACTATCGTCTCACAAACATGCAGGCTGCATTGGGAGCAGCTCATCTTCAAGAAATTGAGGCCTATATTCAAAAAAAGAGAAGGATGGTTGAACTTTACAATCACCACCTAGCTGATATACCTGAGCTGATCTTGCCAGCAGAGAAAGCTGACGTTCAATCAGTATTCTGGATGTACAACATTCGTCTTAAACAAAAAGCAAATACTTCTCGAGACAAACTAATGGAACAGTTAGCAAAAAAAGGAATCGAGACGAGATCATATTTTCATCCAATGCATATGCAACCAATATTACGCTCATACGTAAAGAAAAACCAAAAATTTCCTATTAGTGAAGAGCTAGCCAGTTCCGGTTTTTACTTGCCGTCTGGCCTTACTATCACTGAAAACCAAATTAAGTATGTCGCGAATGAGTTAAAAAAAATCTTACATGCCGAATAAAAAAAATTTTTATGAGCATCAATATCTTTCTGGAGAAACAAAAGGACCATATTGGTATCAACTTTTATCCCAATATGTTACTGATAGAGAGGCAGTTACCGTTGAATTGATACAATCATACATTCCTCGACCCACTCATTACTTAGATGTTGGTTGTGGAGAGGGTAAGTTAGTAGCAAAAGTAGCTCAATTTTCAAAACAGGCGACCGGTATTGATATTGCTACAAACAGATTAGAAATTGCTAAAAAGCAACATACTGCGCAAAACTTGAGATTTAAAACAAGCGACTTTGAAGAAAAACTTTTATTTGCAAACAATAGTTTTGACGCTGTCAGTTGCTTGTCTGTTCTAGAATATGTTTTTGATCCTTATTTTTCTATGTCAGAATTATACAGAATCACTAAACCAAACGGTTATTTAGTCGTATCTGTGCCAAATATCGCATTTTTACCTGAAAGACTGAAACTTTTATTGGGCTACTTACCTAGCTGGCCAGAGGCAGAAGGCTGGCAGGGAGGAAGGCTACATGCATTTACTTGCGATTCACTCAGAAAATTAGGAAAAGAGACAGGGTTTAAAGTGAAGCAGACAACTGGCTCAGGTTTTTTACAAAGAATAAGATCTAAGTATCCTGCGCTATTATGTGGCGATTGTATCTGTGTATTTCAGAAGTGACTAAAGTAGCATTTCTTAACCCCACCATACCACCGAGGGCTGTAGCATTACTTAATCGAATAAACGCTCAACCAAACATTGCTGTTAAAGGTCTTTTTTTTGCAATCTCTCAAAAAAATCGTTATTGGCAACTTAGCACATCCGAATATGAGAAAATAACCTTTCCATATAAAATTGTAAATAGTATCTCACTTGGTTTTGGAATTAAGGATTATCATAATACCTTCATTAGTTTTAAAATTTTTAGAGAATTATCTAAGTTTAATCCAGATGTGGTTATTGTTCCAGGTTGGAGTGATGTAAATTCTTTTTTTGCTTTGCTGTGGGTTAAATTTTTCAGAAAAAAAATAATCTTGAGAACAGAGAGCACAAACAACGAAAAAAGTTGGCGACGGAGTTTATTTATTCCATATATTAAACTATTTTGTCATCTCGCTGATCTCATTATCGGCTGTAGCGAGCAAGCTAGTTATTTTGCGCGGTCAATGGCCAATTCCGCTTGCATCGTTACCATTTACAGCTCATTTGATACGATAAAATTTAATCAAAAAGTGATGAGCTTAGATAAAAAAACGATTAGAAAACAATTGGGTGTTACACAAAGTCAAGTAGTTTATTTTAATGGTCAATTAATTAAAAGAAAGGGCGTTATTGAATTACTTGATGCTTTCTCACATATTTCGCTGAATCAGATAGCACTTATCATTACTGGGGACGGTCAACTGCGAGACCAAGTGAAGCAATCCGCTCGACACTATAGCAATATTTATTATTTTGGTTACCAAAAACAAAACGTATTGCCAAAATACTATCGGGCTGCTGATGTTTTTATTCTGCCATCTTTTGAAGAAACCTGGGGTTTAGTTACGATCGAAGCAATGGCTGCTGAATTACCCATAATTATTAGCCAAAAAGCTGGTTCTGTTGAGTTGGTAGAGTCTAATCAATCAGGTTTTGTTTTACCTGATATTACCGCCAAAGAAATTCGAACTGCAGTACGTTATTTCAGCAATGACAAGAATTTTGCAAGTTATGGTCACATTAATAAAACATTCGCTCTTAAGGAACTTAGTTATGAGAAAATAGCACAGCAATTTTCTGATGTAATTTATTTAGTGAGTAAATAAAGCAACCATTTGTTGAACAAAAAAAAGTACTAATAAGCCCAGTTGTATAGTTATAAACCAAATCAAGGCTTGAAGTATCTCAATACCAAATACCTGATGCATAACAATAAGTGCAGCTAGCACTAAAGAAATTTCTATATCTCCAGTTATAGTTCTGTATATTTTACGAAGTAATGCTAGAAATCTACTACTTTGTGCAATCTGTTGAGCATAGGGAATTTGGGTATTTACTGGGAGTAGGTGATAGAAGGTCGAGCTTAGCAGAGAGAGATAGGCTGTGACTAGTCCAATTGCTAGATGAAATGCATTTTCACTCAAAATAAACAGACCTATGCCTAAACTAATAAAAATACCAGATTTCATTATGATATGTAATAATTTGTCGAAAAAAGCTCCCAAGTCAGATTTTAGGCTTAAAAAACGAGCGACTTCTCCATCAGAACTATCTAAAATAATATAAAGTTGGAAGCAGATAAAGCCTAAGAAAAAAACCCAACTCTTTAAAAAAATCATTAAAGACAAACCTATGCACCCCATTATAAAAGCGAGTCCAGTAATTTGATTTGGCGAGATGCCAGTTTTTAAAAAAAACCAAGTGAAGTAAATGGAAATTTTTCTTCCAATTACTCTAGAGTACCATAGTTCATCTGTACTAATTAATCCAGCTTGGAGCTTGTTTTTGCTTAACTGTTGGTACATTGTACTAACAGTTGGAATCTCAATCCGAGAGGGAATGTCTGTCATTTTTGTAATTCTTCTAGTGTGGCTTTAAGTAAAGTCGATGATGTATTTCTAGTGTATGGAAAATAAACAATTTTTACTCCCACTGTGTTAAGTTCTTTTTCATATTTATTCCAGCGCCGAGAACCCTTCCAGTCATCACCAACGAACATGACATTAAACTGTAGTTTTTTCCAAGTAGTAAATTTATCCATGTCGGATTGTTCTACAACTTCATCAACATACCTGATTGCCTTCAGTATCTCCATTCTTTCCTGAAATGGAATTACTGGTTTTTTATTTTTTCTACTGTTAACTAATGTATCGCTCGTAACGCCAACAATCAAATAGTCGCATGCTTGCTTAGCTTTTTTTAAAATATTCAAATGACCTATATGAAACAGGTCAAACACTCCAGTTGTATACCCAACAATAGTTTTTTCTGATTTATTTTGCATTCTAATATAACTGACTAATATAGCTGTAAAATTATACTGTATCTTCCTCTTCCAAAACAATAGAGAAATATCTAGCCAGTTGTGCTTTTTATTTACTACTACTATACTTTCTGATATGCAACATGCCTTGATCAGGTTTTTGGCTCAATTATTTTCTAAAAGATATTTTTATTATTTAGGACGTATCTTATACCACATTTCCCTCAGAATGATGGGTATAGGTAATTATGAAAACAGTCGTATTTCTGGTGAACTGCATGTTTTACATTTAATTAATAAGGAATTTGGTTCAAAAAAGATGGTTGTGTTTGATGTTGGCTCACATCAAGGAGAATATGCTAGAGTCGCACTTAGTATTTTTCCCAATGCAAACCTTCATTGTTTTGAACCTATGGAAAATTCATTTAAAAAACTAAAACAAAACCTGCCTTCCTTACCTAACGTACACTTGAATAACTTGGCAGTTAGCGACACTATTGGCAAATTAGAATTGTGGGATTATAAAAATCAGGAGGGAAGTCAGCATACCAGTGCCTATAAAAACGTATTTAATAATGACTTCACTAAGAAATACTCAGTTGGAAAAATTTCATTAGATTTTTATTTAAAAAAAAACAAACTTAAAGCAATTGATTTTTTAAAAATTGATGTCGAAGGACAAGAATATCAAGTATTAGATGGATTGAATAACTACCTAAGCAAAACACAATTCATTCAATTTGAATTTAATTACATGAATGTTTATTCTGGTCATTTTTTCAGAGATTTTTATCAATTACTCAATAAAGAATTTGATATTTTTCGCCTATATCCAAACCAATTATTGCCAATTAAAAAATATGACCCCACTCAACATGAGATTTTTTATTTTCAAAACATACTTGCAGTCAACAAAAAATTGAAATGGCAAATATGATCACTAGATTTGGTCTTGGTTTTCATCAAACAGCTATTGCCTTTGTTGGAAACTTTGGGTCTGCAGGTTTTTCAGCAATTGCTTTAATCCTCATCTCAAGGATGCTGGGACCTGAGTTATTTGGTGAATTTAGTGCTGCATTTGCGATAGCTGTTATTCTTAGCAAAATTAATGATGCAGGCTTATCTGTAGCTTTGCAAAAATTTGTCGGAGGAGCCAAAACTCACGCTGAAGCTAATCAATACATGTCAGAAGCTTTGCGACTCAGATTAATCATTAGTGCTAGCATCCTATTAGTAATCTTACCGTTCACAACTACGTTAACTCGAATTTTGCAATTTGACCATCCGTATTTAGTTCTCATTTCAATAGTAATCGGCCTTTCAATAGCCTACTATGACGTACTGCTGATTTTTCTACAAGCAACACTCTCATTTACCAGTGCCGCAGTAGCTAATTTGTCTCAAGCTGTCTTAAAAGTTTTAATGGCTGTAGGTGCATATTTTATTTTCCCCAAAGCGCTAGGCGTGATTTATTCCTTATACATTGGAGCCGTGTTATTGCCTGTATTGTTCAGCAAGAGCCTATTGCCAAGTTGGGTGCATCTAAACATTTGGAAAAAGGATGTAAAAAAGCAAAAAGATATTCTTTCACTAGCAAAACACTCTGCGATACTCATTGTTGCCTCTGTCGTAATTGATAATATTGGCGTGCTGTTTGTCAAAGGTTATCTAACCTCGTTTGAAGCAGGATTGCTTGGGGGAGCGAGTCGTATTTCTTTACTGTTTATTCTTATTGGAGCTTCTCTGGCTCAAGTTTTGTATCCACGAATAGCAAAATACCGACTAAAGAGTGATCTAGACAAATATTTAAAAAAGGCTGTAATAATTCTCTTGCTGGCGGTGGTTGCTTTTTTTAGCACGATTGCTTTTAGCGATCTGGCTATCTACTACACCATTGGTCCAGAGTATCTGGCCGGCTCCTCCGTATTAGTTGTCTTACTTGCTTCAGCGTATATCTATATGGCAACAGTGCCTTTTTCCGCCTTATTTTTTTCGTTCAAAGAACCGTATTATTTTTCTATAGCAGGAATTTTACAGGTTATTGTGACAATAGGCGGCAATATGTTATTTGTACCTGTTTATGGCTTAATGGCAGCAGCGTGGACTCAGCTAGCTGGAAAATTACTTATGTTTGGCTTTACCTTAGTGTATAGTTGGTATGCATATAAAAAACATATAGGTAACGAATGATTGGAAAAAGTAGAATATATCTAAATTTTGGCGCAGGTAATCCAGTACCTGGATGGGTGAACATGGATAGCTCACCTTTTTTCTTTTTTCCTAGATTTATTCATCAGATTCTTAATACACTTAAAATATCGAGTAGATCTCAATTTTTTCTTAACAGTGATTATCAATACTATTACTATTCTGTACATAAAAAACTGCCTTTTTCTGATGAGAGCGTTACAGCTGTATACATCTCACACGTATTAGAACACCTCTCAGTTGAAGAGGTTAGCGAGTTGCTTAAAGAATTTAGAAGAATTTTAAGTAAAAATGGAGTAGTAAGAGTGTTAGTACCAGATCTAGAAAAAAGCTTTAATACTGCTCTGAGTAAGCCAACAGCGTATGTTTCTCTAGAAGAAAAATTATTGACCTTACCAAAAGAATTAAAATCTAATAAGGTTCGAGCTATGCTTGAAGCGTACTTCGGCTTTCCATCTTTCCACAAAACTATTTTCATTAAACGAAAAATTAAAACGTACTTTAGTAAAAATTGGCAAGTTTCACTTAATTTGAAATATTTAGACTCAAAAATTAATAAAAGTGTGTTGCAAAAAGTAGAAATGGAAGTGCGTACAAGAAATGCAGTAGTTTTTGAACTAATAAAAAAATAAAGCTATTAGTTCTTATTATATGTATCGAATATACGCTGAGGACTCCCATCAGCAACCAACTCTCCATCTTCTAGCAATAGAGCCCGGTCGCAAAATTTCTCAACTGCTTGTTGGTCATGAGAAACAAAAACAATTGTAGAGTTAGTCTCTGCTTTAATCTCTGTGAGTTTACGCAAGCATTTTTCCTGAAACTCAACATCGCCCACTGCTAGCACTTCATCTATGAGCAGGATCGGGGCATTGGTGTGGATTGCCACTGAAAACGCTAGTCTCATTTGCATACCAGTCGAGTATCGTTTTAGGGGAACGTGAATGTAGTCTGCTAAGTTGCTAAACTCAATGATGCTCGTAACTTGCTCTTGGATCTCTTTTTTATGCATACCCAGAATGGCCGCATTGAGAAATATATTTTCATACCCGCTGAGCTCATGATGGAAACCCGCAGTAAGCTCAATTAGTGGTGCTACTTTACCCCCGACCTGTACGCTACCTGAACTGGGATAAGTCACACCAGCAATCAGCTTCATAATAGTTGATTTACCAGCACCATTTTTACCAACAATGCCAACCGTTTCTCCTTGCCGAATCGAAAAACTAATATTTTTAAGTGCTATCTTTTTTTTCATCCAGCTCTTGCCCTGAAT
The DNA here is from genome assembly GCA_040879165.1 of Patescibacteria group bacterium. Taxonomy (GTDB): domain Bacteria; phylum Patescibacteriota; class Microgenomatia; order UBA1400; family PJMF01; genus JBBDKV01. The sequence goes on along the minus strand of JBBDKV010000010.1, from coordinate 19,456 downwards.
AATGCTGGGAAGCAATTCCTTGACTGTCTTATCTTCTTGTAAGTAAAAACTTTTTGATACTTGGTTAAACGTAATGCTTGTTTTTTTCATATTAGACCAAATCAGCAAATACTCGTTCCAATTTTTTAAAGACCACAAAGCCAAAAATAAAAACAGAGATTGATACACCAATCGCCCACCAGACTATAGTGGTCTCAACTGGATAACCGAACAGCAAACTACGATAAGCCTCAGTCAGACCAACCACGGGATTTAATTTATACAGCCAGAGATACTGTTCTGGCACCAAAGACATTGGATACACAATAGGTGAGGCGTAAAACCAAAAAAGAAGGAGTAAGCCAGTTAAATACTGCACATCTCGGTATAGTAAATTAGCTGCAGCTAGAAACAGCGAAACACCAGTACACAGTAAAATATGAATGGTAAACAAGGGAATAAACCAGAGTGCGGTGAGATGCAACTGTACATCAAAGAAAAACACAAACACAAAGAAAATCAGCACAGCAAAAGCAAAATCAACTAATTTTCCTAGCACCACTGCATATGGTATCACTTCTCTAGGAAAAGCTACTTTTTTTAGTAGCTCAGCATGGCTAACCAGGCTATTGGTAGCAGTTTGTATAGAGGTTTGAAAAAATATCCATGGCAGCAGTGCAACAAATAAGAAAACAGGATATGGTACGTCGTTAGTAGGAAAACGAAAGACAATGGAAAAAACAAAAGAGTAAATAGCCAGGAGCGCAATCGGGTTGAGTAAGACCCAGGCGTAACCAACAATCGATTGCTTATAACGAGCTTTAATTTCTTTCTGAGTCAGTTGAAACAGGAGGTATTTGTGAGAAGTAAATGGAGTAAAGAGTTTCAGCATTGGTATACTATTCTAGCTTACTTTAGCTTTTCTTTCTAATGGCTGCTTGCGCAGCAATGCATAACTGCTCGAAACAAAGACGCCAGTGTTAAGTAGTAAAAGCACTGCATAGACGTGTTTCGGTAAATCCCAGTAGTGTAGTGGCTTCAACCACCACAGATCAAAGGTGTGTACGTAGACAATAGATCTCATATTCCAAATATCCCATAGTTCATTGTTCAGCTTTCCCCAATAATAGTAATCTACATTGAATAGTCGTTCAGAAACAGGCGAAACATACGGATAGGCTATGTACTGTATAGGTATTGGCTGATTATTAACAGCTATGCCAGTCAAAAAAGTGTGTTGGGTGTTTAGCTGAGCAGAATCTGTTCCATTATAGCTTGATTGCACAATAACTGGGGTGATTTTTTGCTGCGTCTCAACTGCTGTAAAAGCAATACTTGCGGCTTCTCCTGGAGGTACTTGCGTAACAACTTCTTGACCAGATGCAATTACACCTCTAAGTGCAAGTGGATAAGCAGTTGCACTCGAAGTAGCAACATGATTTCGTATGTGTAGCGTAACATTTTGAGGTTGATCATCTGGCTTGAGAAAAAAAGCAGCAGTAGATTCCAGTTGTCTCCAACTTCCTTCACTGGTTTCTAAGACTCCATGTACGCCATCAGCAACCAATACCTTCGGCTGTTGTACATAGAGCCTGGGAAGCTCAAGTGCTTTACGCACTGACCACTTAGCCATCGAGTAGAGAGGAGAGAAGCGAGGTATGAAATTAGCGTAGACATTATAGGTAATCCGGTGTCCGTTAAGATTAATTTGATACTCCATGCCTGCAAAACGAACTTGATATGGTATCACAACTCCCACCAATTGAATAACTATTCCCAGTGTCACCAGTGGCCAGAAAACACACTTTTTTTGAAAATGAGAAATATTTTTATAGAGTAAAGCAACTAGGATTAGAAACAGCGGCAAAATTGGCAATAGGTAGCGTGGACCAAAGCTTGCTTCGCCATGCCAAGGAAAGAAATCAGCTCCACCGACTAGACTTGCTATAAAATACAGATACACCACAAAAATGCTCAAAGCTGCGACAATTTCTGGCAGATACTGCTGTTTAAACTTAAACCAGAATATGATGAGAAGTAGTAAAATCGGGGAAAATAGAAAAATACTTTTTCCCGGACTAAAGAGAATTCCCCACAAGCCTTCAAAAAGCACAAATGGTTGAGGAGCCGGAGGTACTGGAATACCACCAGTACCATAGCCACTACTTAAAAACCCGCCAAATCGCACCATGTTAAACCAAAAATAGACTCCTGCAAAAGGAAGCAGACCAGCAAGTGCAGTCAAACAGTCTTTAACTAACTCCAGCACAGTCATGCGCCAATGTTGCCACTGCTGCCACTGGTACTGAAAAATAAGATACAATCCTAATCCTGGCAAGAGTAACAAATACGTCGGATTATAGCTCAAAACAATCACCCCATATGACATGCCAGCCAGTACTAACCAAAATCGATGCAGAGCCAAGCCATACTTGCGAATACAATAAAAACTTACCAACATAAAGCTCAAAAACAGCATATGAGCAAAACCATGCTTGGAGTACACAAAGAGATTTGAGCAAATAAACAACACAAAACTAAGCAACAAAGCTTTTTTCTCACTAAAACGGAAAGTCCGCAGATAGAGATAGAAAACTGTGATAAATAGGGCAGCAAAAAAAGCATTGGTCATGCTTGCGAACAACATAATTGGCCAGTCGTTATCTAAAGGAAATTGAGCTGTTGGTTGAACCTCTGCCAACCTGTTAAATACATCTTCCATAAATACTGCCGGCAGATAGGCAAGCGAAAACCCGAGTCCAGTGGGGGAGAATTCTTGTCCATCTACACCATAATTAACGTTCATATGGATGTTTTCTTGAGGATACTTTGCGGCTGGCATTTCAAATGTCTGGTGATAATAAATCTGTCTGGCAATAGCTAGATACTGAAGTCCGTCTTGAGATTCTACAATTCCAGAAGCAAAAAAAACTAAAAATGAAAACGCAGCAAAAAAGATCAATACTATTCTTTTCATAAATCAAAGTGTATCTTTAAATTACTATTTGTACTATACCAGTAGCGATCACATGTTATCACAACTTCCTTCCATTTCTATCATTATCGTTAATTATAATGGTAAGCACCTACTCGACGACTGTCTAAAATCTGTATTCAAATTATCGTATCCCAAAAACAAATTAGAGATAATCTTGGTCGACAATGCATCAACAGATGGCTCATCTCAATATGTTACGAACGAGCATTCATCGGTCAAAGTTCTTCCTCTAGAAACCAATACTGGTTTTACCGGAGGGAATAATGCGGGCATCAAGCAAGCAACTGGTGAATACATAGTGTTACTGAACAACGACACGGTAGTGACCAAAAACTGGCTTAAGGAATTAGTGATGGCTGCCAAACCAGAGCAAGTTGGCATAGTTTCATCTAAATTACTACTTGATGTTCCATTTGTCGAATTATCACTGAGTAGTAGTTTGGCTCAGTACTCAGAATTTACTAATAGCACTGATTTTTCACCCAGAGGAGCGTTGATTGAAAATATTACTGCTGAAACCAACGAAGCCAGTGACTTGATATGGTATGAGTGCGGATTTACAGAGCCAGTAGAGATGAATGGTGTTATATTGCGTTGGATTACTGCTCCAGCCAAGATACTCTTACCCATTACTGCTGCACAAAATCAATTTCATCTCACTCTCCATGGCTACCCTACCAACCAACAGTTGCACACTGTAGTAACCGCGAAAGTTGGAGACAAAAACATTTTTAACAGAACTCTCCAGGCTAATGAAGTAGTGCAAGAGCAAATTTTTATAAAAAGTAGCACAATTAAAAATAAACTATCTTTAGTCCAGAATGCAGGCAACGAATTACTCCATAATGGGTATGGCAAAGATAGAGGAAATATCACTCGTATAGCTGAAAAAAAAGTATTAGAACACTATGAGAAAGATTCTCCTTATTTTCAACAGACTAGAGCAGTTAGCGCAGCCTGTGGCGCAGCTTGTTTGATAAAAAGAGCGGTAATTGATCAAATTGGAGAGCTTGATGATCGCTATTTTATGTACTATGAAGATTTAGAATTTAGTGTCCGAGCATGGAGAGCAGGTTGGAACAGCGTCTATGCTCCAAAAGCTATTGTCTATCACAAGCATCGTGCCACTACAGGAAAAATTAGTTCAAGTTTTTTCATCACTATGACAGAAAAAAATCATTTATTTCTTGTGCTGACTCACTTTCCTGCTGACACTGCTTTGAGAGAATTGATGTTATTTTTTATTAGAGTTGGAGTTACAGTACTAAAGCAGCAAGTATTTCGCTTCAGAAAATGGGAACTCTATCAAGAATATTGTCAAAAATCTCGAGGAAGAATTGAGGCTGCGTTCGCACTAAACAAACATTTCTTTGAGCTCATTCGCAATAGATTTTGGTGGAACAGTCATAGTACGCGCTCATTTTCTGAATTAGAAAAACAATTATATTAAGGTATATGCCAAAAAAAACTGCAGCAATTTATAATCGGTGGCTTTTTACTCTAGGAGGGGGAGAACAGGTTACTTTTGCGTATGCGGAAGCACTGCGTGATTTGGGGTATGCGACTACTATTTTAACGCATAAAAAAGTAGATCTTGAGAAAGCAATCACAAAAATGAATATCAATCTAGATAAAATTTCGGTACAGTATCTTCCATTAGTTGAGCCTTCAAAATTATCTCAATTTTCTGAAAAATACGACGTATTTATTAACACATCTTATTTAGATTATTTTCCCAATCGTTGTAAAAAAGGTATTTTATCAGTTTTTTTTCCGGGAGAAATTTATCTTACCCCTTTTGAATACCTGAAGCGTCGTTTTATCCTACCGTCATTACAGAACTTCTTTATTTACCCAACTCAATTTGAAGGGTTTGTTTCTGACAGTTATCACAAAAATCGAATGCATAAATGGCTTGGTAGGGAATCAAGTATTTATTTTAATCAGAATAACAGTAAAAAAGTTGAACTTGCTTTACACGCACCTACCTTTGCATTTTCTACGATTGAATCACTGAAATTTTTTATTAATCATAAAGCTGTCAAGCCACAAAGCAAAAAACTCACTCATACTGAAAATGTCGTGAGATTCAATTTTGTTTCCCAAACTGCTATTAAAAAAATTACTATTCAAAAACCCGCGGCATTAAAACAGAGCGATATTTCTTTAGTTACATTGGAAATTCCTTCTGTTAGATATCTTTTTTACAACTGGTTCAAAACATTCTTTCCTAAGTGGGAAATGCGGCTTCATGGCGGTCCGGGCATTACGCCACTGAGCGACTTAAGTTCGTATAAAAAGATCGTAACAATCTCGAAATTTTGCCAGACCTGGATACAACGCTACTGGGGGTTGCCTAGCACCATTGTTTATCCTCCAGTGAATATTTCCGCTTTTGCCCCTGCTCAAAAAAAGAAAAACTATATTGTGCACATTGGTCGTTTTTTTGTAACCGGACACTCCAAAAAACAACTTGACTTAATTAAGGTTTTTAATCAGTTAGTGGCAGAGCATAACGTGCACGATTGGGAGTTACATTTAGTTGGTACTGTACATGAGGGAGAGAAGCATAAAAAATATTATGAAGCATGTCTTGCCGAGGCACGAGGCAGTCAGGTTCATTTTCATATCGGCGTACCATTTTCTCAACTGAAAAAAATTCTCTCTGAAGCAAAATTGTATTGGCATGCGACTGGACTTGACCAAGATCAGCATAAAGAACCCGTTCTTATGGAACATTTCGGCATTACTACTGTAGAGGCAATGGCTGCTGGCTGTGTGCCTTTAGTCATCAACGCTGGTGGTCAGCCAGAAATTGTTAAGCCTGGCACTGGTTTTGTCTGGAATACGCGAGAACAACTAATACAATATACAATGATTATGATAAAAAATCCTCACTTACTGAAAAAATACGGTTTGGCAGCAAGGAACAGAAGTCACAACTTTAGTCGAGAAAATTTCAAGAAACGCTTCGCTTCCATGCTCAAATCACTTGATTAAAATTGGTAATTTTTTTCGCTTAGACAACTGGTTTTTTTCCTTCATAAAACAACCAATGATACCATTCAATCTTGAACCAATCAGGATTTTCATCTATTTCTGGCGCAGTCCAATCTAACGAGATCAATTGCCTCCAACCTTGCACTGGATTCCAATCAGTGCACTCAACAAAACCGACTTCCTCAAACCATTGTCTGGCATCCTGTTTTGTCCAAAGCCAGTGGTGTACATCATACTCATTTCGATGACCTCCGACCGACCATCTTTGTAGCCAATGAGCAGGTACTTTGCGCTTGGCGGCTGATGCAGTGATCTTTTCAAAATCAGGAGTAACCATGACAAATCGACCTCCTGGCTTGAGCACTCGATAGACTTCTTCTAAAATTGCCAGTGTTGTGCCAATTTCAGTTCTCATCGCTTGACTGGAATAGTCTGGATGACAGAAGTGCTCCATAATGTGTACAGCTCGCACATCTTCAGAAACAAAGTTGTCCGGCACTGGCATCTGGCGCACATCCCCGAGAATTTCAAGATCTGGGCTTGGCTGAACATCCAAATGAACATAGTCTGGTTCCGGAAAATCACCAGAGCCGATTTCAAGCTTTTTGATACCATTGGGAAAGTGTTTTTTGACAGCTTGTTTTGTTTTTAGTGGGATCTTCATTTAGAATAGCAATGACTACCGTTCGCTCAAATATGATACCTCAATTACTGTTCTTTATCAAAAGTCAAAGACTTGCTTTAATTAGCGTATTATTGTGTATTTTTTACCTAGCCATCACTTTACCAGCATTCTGGCAAAGCTCGCATTTGCTCTACAATTTAGAACCTTACCCAGACGGCTTGCTCTACGCACTCTCAGCTCGTAACTTCATTTTAGAGGGAGACCTAGCACTTAATTATCAAGACTCACACACTGATTTTTGGGTGGCTCCATTATATTCTTACGTATTAGCAATTGGATATTTGCTTTCTCAGACTCCTCAAATTTTTTATCTTGTTAACATACTATTGGGCTTATTAAGCTTGGTTGCGCTGTTTATTCTTACATGGAAAACTACTCACTCTAGCATTGCGGTATTCATTACTAGCGTCATATATCTTGCCCACTCATACATCCTATGGCTACCCACAATACCAATGGCTGAAAATCTATCACTGCTATTACTTATTAGTTCCCTGGCATTTTTACTTATTCCTGAGAAGCAGAGTTGGAAATCATTTTCTTTTCTTATGCTGTCTGCCATTGGATTAGTACTAACTAAATATGCTACAGCTGTTTTGGCTCTCGCCTTGATTGTACTGGGTATAATTCAATTTAGACACAACTACACTAAGCCCTTTTTTCTGATTAGTGTGAGTGCTATGCTTTTTGCTTTTTTCAGCTTTTCGATATTAATCACTAGTCCTTTTAATCTGCTGCAAAGTTTTGTGTCAGCACTAATTTCGGGAACAAATTCGTATTACTCATTTTCATTTTTTTTCTCCAACCTTAGTTCCTACCTGAATACACTAGTTGGTTCAAACGGCACATTTTTGTGGCAGACCACTCCCTTAAGTTCAATCTGGATACTTATAGTTTTTTTAATCAGTCTTGCAACGCTGTGGATGAAAAAGATCCAGTATCGCTGGAAAATCTTTATTCTAGCTAGTATTTTCGTGGCACAGTTTCCCCTAATGTTGATTTTTTATGTTGTAGATGCTCGCTATATCATTTTTTCTATTCCAATTTTTGCGATTGGTATTGGCTGGCTAGCGGCTTTTGCTTGGGAACGTAGCTATAGATTCTCTGTTTTTCTTGTCTTAGGATTACTATTGGTTGCACACATGCTGACACAGCAACCGCTTTTGCGACAAATTGTAGCTGATAATGTGCTTGGCCGCAGTACCGCATGGCAGCATGAGGCAATCCTGCATTTCGACCAAACCATTCCTCAATCGACTAAAGAAACCTTTCTGATTACAGCTCTACCACCCCACTTAATCGATGCGTATAGCCAAAGTCAATATAAGTCATTACCACTCTCAACTAACCAGGAGTTCATTTCAAAAGGTCAATGGGTATGGGGCAGCGAAATGGATCCCAAACTCACTCATGAAAACTTCGCGTCTCTGTATGATCAATCAGATCTTTTTAATCTGGTTGACCAACTAATCGGTACTACAGAACAGTTGGTGTATATATCGAATGCCTATATTACCCATCAATCTTCAGTACTTTCTGACTACGAGATGTTTAAGGAACGATATACACTAGAGTTATACAAAACAGGTTGTAGTAGAGCATGCGATGTATATTTGATAAAACAACCACTGCCAATCTCAAATTAAACTCATATCATAGGTTACACTACTCTCATGAAACAACTCATCGCCCATGCACTCAAATTTACACATTCCCAAGGTGTCCGTCAATCTGGCATCATGATCGTAGGTAATGCGGCAGCCACTGGCTTTGCTGCTATCGCACTAATGATCATTTCTCGCTCACTCGGGCCTGAGCAGTTTGGTGTGTTTAGCGTCGGTTTTGCGATTGTGTTAATGCTCAGTCGCATCAATGATGTAGGACTCAGTTTTGCTGTCCAAAAGTTTGCCTCAAGATCGGATGATCGAGGTGAGAAAAACAATATTTATTCCTATAGCTTTCAGTTAAGACTAATCGCAGCACTTTTTCTAATGGTCATTGGAGTCCTCATCACTCCAACACTGGCAGCATGGCTTAATTTCCCTCAGCAGCACATTATCACTATAGCTTTCTTTCTCAGCGGCTGCACTGTTATCTATGAACAATTACAAGCCATGTTGCACTCGCTTCAACGTTTTTCACAGTCAGTTCTTACTAACGCAATTCAGGCCATAATAAAGCTCCTTTCAGCAATCGCGATAAGCCTAACTGCTCCTCAAGCAATTCTTCCTTTCTTTATAAGTTATATTATTGCGCCCATAATTCCTCTCTTATTTTTTCGCAAACTTTTTCCAGCTTGGGTTAAGGTTGATCTGTTCAAAACGTATTGGGAGGAACAAAAGCTCCTCAAAGGCATGGCTTTTCATTCAGGAGTCGGACTACTTGCCTTAGGCATCATCGAAAACATCGACGTTCTCCTCGTCCAAGGCTACCTTGACTCCTACGAAACAGGCCTACTTAGCGGAGCCAGCCGCATCGCCCTCATGTTCTCATTACTGGCATACTCCCTCGGCTCAGTCCTCCAGCCGCGCGTCGCTCGCTACACCGACAGACGACATCTTAAATCCTATCTTAAGAAAGCAAGCCTGCTAGCCGCGGCATCACTGCTGGGCTTTACACTGCTTGCACCACTCAGTCACTGGTTCATTTTGTTTACCATTGGTCCCGAGTACCTGGAAAGCGCTCACATACTCACCATTCTCCTCGCAGCCTCATTCCTGACCATTGCCGTCATGCCTTTTATCGCGGTCTTTTTCAGCGCCAACATGCCGTGGTATTTCTCGGTCAGTGGCATCCTGCAAGTGATCATACTAGTGGGTGGCAACATCCTCTTTTTGCCTGAATTTGGCCTAGAAGCTGCAGCCTGGAGCAGGTTAGTTACCCGAGTCTTTTTGCTGTTTTTCACGGTTGGTTTAGTTTGGGTATTTTGGCAGCGGACATATGGCATCTGGGCAAAAACGTCTCAAAGTACCTAATCAGTTCAGGTAAGCTACCGCCTCGCCTCTAACAGCGCGTCCACTGCTGAAGGAGCGCTCACAACGATACTCTCGCCATCTTTGATAATAAAATAGCCAGTGGCGTACTCCTCCGGACACACAGTCTCAGGATAGGGTGGCAAGTTGGGATCAGCGGGTAGCTGTGCCAAGTAATCAGGCACGAGGTACTGACAGATATCGGCACCTTGGCTGGAAATTTCCTGAGCCGTATCTGAAATCTCACTCAATTCAGTACTGCGTTCAGCAACATACTGCTCAATAGCAGTTGCAAGGATAGTAATATCCATAATTCGCTTCGTGTTATCGGCGGAATCGAGCGCAGATAACTGACTGTCTGAAGACTGCGAAACACACCCTGTCAGCGTCATACTGAACGCAAGAATGGTAATTTTTTTCCACATACTACCACTGTATACTAGCTGCTGAGTATGAACAAGCTCGCCCGAGTAATTTCCATCACTACCGGCTCACACACTTGGATGCCACTCCTAGTAGTAATACTAACCTTCCAGCAATGGCGACTACATAACTCATTCTGGCAGCTGGGGATCACGCTACTGATTTTTCTCATTTTGATTCCATTCACATATATCTCGCGACTGATCGGGCAACAGCGCATCACTGACTGGGATATGCGCGATCGTCAACAACGCCTCCTTGCCTCACCACTATTTTTACTATCGAGCTCCACTGCGTTGTTTGTCGCCCAATTTCTTGCTCACCCCCAAGTCCTTGAGCAGATCTACTTTTTATGGCTAGTCACCTTTGCTAGTTCTGTTATCACCCAGTTTTGGAAAATTAGTCTGCATATGGTCGTTAACACTGCTGGCATCATCTTGATCAATGTCATCTTCTCCTGGCAGTTACCGTGGTTATTTCTCATTCTGCTCCCTGTAGCCTGGACTAGGTACTCTCAAAAGCATCACACCCTCCACCAACTGCTGGCTGGAGTGAGCCTCGTCATGGCTGTTGCACTGGCACTGATATAAATAGCACCGTACAAATTGAGCAACCGAGCGAGTACTAGCACGCATTTCCATCAATTTTTCTCACCCTAATAGGGTATACTGTGCCAGTATTTTCAGGAACCACACACATGCAACTCCATCACCGCAAAACCATTCCTTTTACCGCAGAACGTCTTGAGCAGATGCAAATAGAGTTTGAGCAGTTGCAGCAAAAAGAAAAAGAGGTACTGAAACGTTTGACAACAGCGCGCGAAATGGGTGATTTATCTGAGAATGGTGCCTATAAATATGCCAAGTTTGAATTGGGTTCAGTGCGTCGACAAATGAATCAACTGCGGAAATTTCTCGACAAAGGCTTTGCCATTTCCCAGTCAAGCCACTCAGATTCTGTCACGTTTGGCAGCGTTGTAACTATCCAAAACAAACAACAAGAACAAACCTTTACCATTGTCAATAAACACGAATCAGACATGGCTCAAAAGAAACTGTCCAACACCAGTCCAATCGGCAAAGCTCTCATGCACAAAAAAGTGGGCGAGAGTGTCAAAGTTGAAACACCTGGGGGTTCTCAGACAGTTACTATTCTAAAAATTGCTTAAAATACGGTAGAGTCAACTTCATGCCATCCTGGAGCGACACGGTAGGCTCCCATCCCAGAATTTCTTTTGCTTTTGTGATATCGGGTTGTCTACGAGTAGGATCATCTGGAGGTAGGGGATGATGTGTAACAGACTCTGTAGAGCCAGTCAGGTCTTTTAATACTGCTAATGTCTCGTTAATAGTGAACTCTCCTGGGTTTCCCAGATTAATTGTTTGATTTCGGGCTGCAGCAACCGATCCCATTGCTTCAAATCCAGCCACCAAATCATCAACAAAGCAGTACGAGCGAGTTTGTGTACCATCTCCATAAATGGTAAACGGCACATTTTTAAGAGCCTGAAGGGATAAGTTGGGAATCACCCGACCATCCTCGGGATCCATTCGCGGACCATAGGTATTGAAAATTCTCACAATTCGCACATCCATGCCAAATTCTCGCTGATGTACACCGCATATTGTTTCACCCATTCGTTTAGCTTCGTCATAACAAGAACGAGGACCATTGGGGTTAACATTGCCCCAATAACTTTCTTTTTGAGGATGTTCAAGCGGATCACCATATACCTCAGAAGTGCTGGCATACACAAACGTTGCCTGAGGATTACGTTCAAGCAGTAATTGCAGCAAGTGATGGGTACCCATACTACAAACCAAATATGTTTCTATGGGCTTAGCTTGGTAGCGCGGTGGACTGGCAGGAGAAGCAAGATGAAATACATACTCAGGAACATACTCATCTGGCAAATAGCTGACCGGCGGGTGAGAAGCATCTGCTTCAATCAAATTAAAAGCATCATTACCATCTAAATGGGCAATATTTTCTCTGCGACCGGTTATAAAATTATCAACTCCCAGAACCTCTGCTCCAAGACTCAGCAGTGTATCTGTCAGGTGTGAGCCTATGAAGCCCGCTGCGCCAGTAATGAGAACCTTTGAACCCTGATACGGTGAAGACATGAGTCATATTGTAACAAACATTGGTGGCAAATACATACTGACTATGACAATACGGTGCGAACCTAGCTCAATATGGTATAACCAATATAGGTATGAAAACACGGCTCACCATCACGCTTCCAGCGGATTTACTGTCTTCAATTGACAACCAAATTGATGGCTCACACCTACGCAATCGTTCTCACGCCATTGAACACTTGATTCGACAAAGCCTTGGACTCGATGTTTCGACGGCAGTGATTCTCTCTGGTGGCGAGAAAAACATCAAACACAACACGTTGCTAAAAAAAATTAATGGCCAATTTTTACTGAGCATTATCATTGACCAACTCAAGCCGCATGGCATTACGGACATTTTTATTTGCGCACCTGATAAAAACAAAGATGTTGAGCGGGAATTTGGTACTGGCGCCGCGCTTAATGTGTCCATCAAGTACGTGTATGAAAAGAAGCCTTTGGGCACCGCCGGGGCACTCAAACATGCAGCGGCGCACACCAGTAGTACTGAGCCTTGGCTGGTAATGCATGGCGATGTCTTGATTGATCTAGACTTAGGGGCACTTTTTGAGTTTCATCGCACAGAAGGAGCAGAGGCAACCATTACCGTCAAGCCAAAACTAGGCAATAAAGCCCTGGGGGAAGTCTACTTGAGTGGCAATCAAGTCCTCAAGTTTTCTAAACATGGTTCAGAACAAGACATTAGCATCATCAACACTGGGGTTTATGTTATTGAGCCACAAATCATCTCCCAACTTCCCAATGCCAGTTCAAAGGATCTTGAAATTGACGTGTTCCCTCAATTAGCTCGCACCAACCAGCTTAAAGCTTTTATTTATCAAGGCATCTGGTATGACATCTCAACAGAGGATCAATACCTAGAGTCTCAAAAACGCTGGAAGCATGTCAAACGGAGTTAATTTTCTTACCAATTTCAATTTCTCACGACAAGCAATGAGCATAACTGGCATCTTGATCCTTGCCTTGCTGCTTCGCCTACCACATCTCAATGGCTCATTCTGGATGGATGAGGCTGCACAAGCGCTTGAGAGCGTTCGGCCATTTTCCCAGCAACTTGCTATTGCACAAGATTTCCAACCACCGTTGCTCCACTACCTGGTACATTTTGCCACGCAAATCAGTCTCGCAGAATGGTGGCTGCGTCTCTGGGGAGCACTACTACCTGGACTGAGCATCGTCTTTGCTACCTGGCTAATCGGCAAAAAACTAACCAACAATGACTGGATAGCTGGACTGTCAAGCATTCTAGTCGCTACCTCCTCACTACACATTTTCTTTTCACAAGAACTCAGACCCTACGCACTTCCTGCCGCAATAGCAATCTGGAGCTGGTGGCTCATCACTACTCGGCTTTCCAACAAGCATGGTATTTGGTGGCTAGGCGGCCTCACTGCGCTTGGACTCTATAGCTCATACCTCTATCCCTTTGTTGTCCTAGGACAACTTGGCTACTTATATTTTCACACTACCATTGAGCTCAAGAAGATCGCAGGGGCATTCGCTATAGCCGCTGCACTCTTTGCTCCCTGGTTACCAGGGTTTTTAGAACAATTGGCGGTCGGCACGCAGCTCAGAGCCACACTGCCTGGCTGGGAAGCCGTGGTTAGCACGCCCCAGCTCAAGGCGCTACCGCTAGTTGTTGGAAAATTTATCTTTGGCGTTATTCCCCTTGAACCCGTCAGCTGGCAATCCATAGCTGCACTACTTATCATCGGCCTCTCAGCACTTGCCTGGTGGATAACTCGCCATCAATCACATACAAAAACCATGTTTCGCCTGTTCGTCTGGTGGGTTATTGTGCCCCTCATCTCTGCCTGGATCATTTCATTTGTAGTCCCGGTCATACAACCAAAGCGCGTCTTGTTCGCCCTACCAATGCTGTATCTTTTTGTTACTACCATCGCTATTGCGGTAACACACAATCGACAACAGCATTTCCAAAATGTGGGGATTTTTATTATGAGCACAGCACTACTTTTCAATGTGTTTGGCACCTACCGATACTTTACAGACAGCACTCTACAGCGAGAGGATTGGCGTAGTTTGATTATAGAAATTGAAAATGACTATCCGAGCGACAGCGTAGTAGTGATGGCTTTTCCTAAACCATTTTCTCCTTGGGAATGGTATGCCTCGCCCACATTTCCTACAGCAACTACTCAGCAAATGTATGTTTCACAAGCATTTGAAGTCGAGCCGCTTGTGCAAAAAATTTATGACCAAAGATACCAACACGTCTTGGTTTTTGATTATTTACGCGACCTGACAGACCCCAATCGCCTCATAGATCAGCTGCTTTTAGAGTACGGGTACCAAGAGTCTCATCTATACGACGCTGGCGCAATTGGCTTTGTGCGTGTATATTCTCAGCCTCAAGCTGTGTTAAGCTATAAGTAACACTGATACAGTGAACGAGGCAGTGAGTGTGCTTCAAATAACTAGCGTACACCTAGTTTATCTACTCACCACTCAGTAGTAGTTTTAATTCCTGACAGAGTCGGGCTATGTTACACGTTGGAATCGATATTACTGCCACTATTTATCAACGGGGAGTTTCGCGCTACACCAGTAATCTAGTGCGTGCTTTACTCCAACAAAAAGATCTCAAGCTGACACTCTATGGCTCCTCCTTGCGTCAGCGGCAACAACTGCTTGATCAAGCTGCCGCCTTCAAAAAAGAAACTGACTCAAAAGCTGAAACAGTTATCCAGCACTACCCGCCATCTTTATATAATTTTTTGTGGAACAAAATTGGTTACCCCAAGCTCCGATCAGTGATGCCCAAGATTCAACTCTTTCACTCTTGGGATTGGCTCCAGCCTCCAGACAAAGACTTGCCATTAATCTCGACCATACATGATGTGGCGGTTCTCAAATACCCAGAAACAGCTCATCCCAAGATACTCAGTATGCATCAACAGTCTTGGGATGTGCTCAAAAAACGAAAAGCAGTAATTATCGCTGTTAGTCGGGCTACTAAAAAAGATGTGGTACAGCTACTTGGATTTCCTGAATCACATGTATTTGTGGTCCATGAGGCCTTACCCATTGAGGTTAGTCGAGTAAGTGAGGAGATGACTGATGATCGCCAACAAGCCATTACTGAAAAGCTACAACTCAAGCGTCCGTTCATTCTCTTTGTCGGTACTCGAGAGCCACGTAAGAATATCAAAAACTTAATTGAAGCCTGGCGACCACTACACAAAGATGTAGACCTGGTGGTTGCTGGAGAAGAAGGTTGGGATGAAACCAATGCCGCAGATTACAAAGACGTCGAACCACATTTGCGCTTTTTAGGCAAAGTCAGCGATGAGGAGCTAGCGGTCTTATATACAGAAGCTCAAGTATTTGCCTTTCCATCACTCTACGAAGGATTTGGTCTGCCAATCTTAGAAGCCTTTTACCACGGCACGCCAGTAGTGACTTCAAATGTTTCAAGTATGCCAGAAGTAGCTGGCAATGCTGCTGAGCTTGTGGACCCGCTCAGCGTAGAAAGCATTCGAGATGGCATTACCACTATTTTGCAAGAAGATCATACCGAGCAGCAACTAAGAATGCAGCGTATGATCATTCGCCAACAAATGTTCTCGTGGCAGACAGTCGCCCAAGAGACAATTCGGGTATATAAGCAAGCCTTAAAACTTTCAGAACTAGCTAGTTAGGCACCTCAATCATGCTACGCCTTGCCATTGACGCTAACGAAGCCAACACAACCCAGCGAGTCGGTAGTAATGTGTACGCCTTTCAATTACTCACTGCCTTGGAAAGCCTCACACAGTCACTGCCCATTGAAACAACAATCTTGTTAGCTCAACCACCTATCGCAGCGCTTCCTAAAGCTCGCCAAGGCTGGCAGTATCAAGTTATTCAGCCGACCAAATTCTGGACGCAATGGGCATTGCCATTGTACCTGTATCGTAATCGTGAGCACTTCGATGTTCTCTTTACTCCTGGGCACTACGCTCCTCGTTTTTCTCCCATACCCTACGTTTCAGCCGTCATGGATACTGCCTACCTAGAATATCCGCAACAATTTACCATGCGCGACCGCATTCAGCTCACAAAGTGGACAGAATATAGTGTCAAAAAGGCGAGTCACGTCATCACCATTAGCCAGCACGCCAAACAAAGCATTGTCCGCTCCTACAAACTTCCCGAAGAGGCCGTATCTGTTGTCTATCCAGCAGCGGTGCCAACTTCTGAAGAATTAACGGAAGCAGAGCGCTCACAATTTTTCAGCACACACACCATCAGCGAACCGTTCATTCTCTATGTCGGCACACTCCAGCCGCGAAAGAATTTGGATGTACTGATCTCTGCGTTTGAAAGTTTTTCGAAACAGTTAGGCAGAACCAAGCTGCATTCCCCTCAGGGAGCTCGATACTCAGCTGCGCCAACGCTGGTGCTTGCTGGCAAAATAGGCTGGTTGGCAGACTCAATCCTCGAGCGCATTGAGCAATCACCATTTGCAAATCGCATTATCACACCAGGCTTTATCAGTGATGCCGAAAAAAAGGCGCTCTACAAACGCGCGCTCTGCACAACACTCATCGGCTTGCATGAAGGCTTTGGCATTCCTCCGCTTGAAGCCATGAGTTATGGCTGTATTCCTGTTGTGGCAAACGCCACCAGCTTACCTGAGGTCGTTGGAGAAGCCGGGTACATCGTTGAACCTTCCAGCACAACAGATTTGTCTCGAACATTTTTAGAAATCGCCCAACTGAATGCGAGACATAAGGCCATCTTAACTAAAAAGGGTAGGGAGCAAGCTGCTCAATTTAGTTGGCATACTTCGGCTGCTAAGTTGCTGAAGGTTATGGTGCAACAAGCGAAAAAAAGTAACCCAACTCTTGATTTTTCAACAGAGTCTTCGGCTTTAGAGTCTTCAGCTTTGCAGAGTGTATGATCCATGGTACAAACAAGTGATGCGAATAATCGGTTTTGATCCTGGCTATGACCGTCTTGGATGGGCAGTGATTGACACAAACAACACTCCCAAGCCCTCGCCAGTAGCCAATGGCTGCATATTGACTGACAAGAAAGAGTCCATCGCCAAGCGCTACCTGCAGATTATCACCGAGTTGCAAGAAGTTGTCACCGCCCACCAACCAACGGCCGCAGCTATAGAATCACTCTTTTTCAACACAAATCAAACTACAGCTCTACGAGTCAGTGAGTGCCGCGGACTCATATTTGCAGCCATTTTACCCTCAGGCTGCACCGTAGCAGAGTACACACCACTACAGATTAAGCAAGCAGTTACCGGGTATGGCCGAGCAGATAAAGCAGCAGTCAGTAAAATGATACAGCTGCAACTTGAGCTAAAGAAGCTCCCTAAATACGACGACACCATTGACGCTTTAGCTGTTGCCTTTACGCATAGTCTGGTTTACAAACAAGTAACTGAATAATTTTTACACTAGGCTAGGATTACTCGATCATGATTGCATACTTACGCGGCATCCCAACAAGCACAGATAGTGGCATAGTCATCACAGTTAATAATGTCGGCTATCTGGTCTATGTCGGGCAACACTTGCAGACCACTCTGGCGACTGAAACTGAGCCGGTCGGTCTGGTTATTTATACACACGTGAGTGAAAACACGTTGGAATTATTTGGCTTTTTAACCGAAGAAGAGAAGCGCTTATTTCTACTCTTGCTCGATGTTTCTGGTGTCGGGCCCAAGACAGCCCTTGCCATCACCAACAGAGGGGCTCGAGAAATTATTGATGCTGTTCAGCAAGCCCAGGTCAGCTTTTTCACTCAGGTGCCACGAGTTGGCAAGAAAATGGCTCAAAAAATTATTATTGACTTAACTTCTAAGCTGGGTAGTTTGAAAGAATTAGAGCTTGGTAGTTTAGACTCACATCAAAGTGAAGTAGTTGCAGCCCTCACGGCTATGGGCTTTGAAGAACAGCAAGTCTTAGAAGCTGTTCGGAGTCATGATTTTGTTGAAGGCGAAACACTGCAGACCAGTATTAAATCTATTTTGCGCACCGTCAGTGACTCAAAATAGCAGCCAGAGGGTATGGTGACAGAGTCAAGACGCGTGATACACTAAGCCAAGTATGTCCACTTCGCCATTAGCAGAAAACACCGATGCCCTGGAAGAACAATTACTCGTTTCGTTGCGGGCTGCTGCCTGGGATGAGTTTGCAGGTCAGGAGCTTATTAAGGAGTCGCTGCAAATCGCTATTCAAGCAGCACAAGGACGCAAGGAAACGCTCGATCATACCCTGCTATACGGCCCTCCTGGTCTAGGGAAAACGACGCTCTCACACTTAATTTCCAAAGAAATGGGAGGGCAGCTCAAGATCACTTCTGGAACGGCTCTAACCAAAGTCGCCGATCTCGCTGCAATCATTACCAACATTCAAGAAGGGGATGTGTTGTTCATAGATGAGGTGCATCGTTTGCCCAAGCCAATAGAGGAAACCTTGTATCCTGTGATGGAAGATTTTGCCCTCGACATCATTATAGGAAAAGGACCATCTGCTCGAACTGTTCGACTCGATCTACCGCGCTTTACGCTCGTCGCTGCAACCACCAGATATGGCCTACTTGCTAGCCCATTTAGAGATCGCTTTGGTCTCGTACATCGTCTAGAATATTACCAACCAGATATTTTACAAAGTATCATTATGCAAGCTGCACAAAAACTATCGTTACAACTCCCTGAGTCAAGTGCTATAGAAATTGCTCAACGCTCACGAGGTACGCCGCGCATAGCGCTTAAACTACTCAAGAGAGTTCGCGATTACACAGAAGTAAAGCAACAAAAAAATATTCAAACAGCCGATGTGCAACAAGCGCTTGATATGATCGCCATTGATCAAGCTGGATTGGAAGAAACAGATCGAAAATTACTACAAGCAATCATTACCAAACATAATGGAGGACCAGTCGGGCTATCTACCTTGGCGGCCATGCTCAACGAGGACTCGCTGACGGTGGAGGAAGTTTTGGAACCATACCTACTACAAATTGGCTTCCTTAAACGAACTCCAAAGGGCAGAATGGCTACCAACCTCGCATACCAACACTTGGGTCACGATCATTTTGAAAGGGATAGTAATGTCAGCTAGCGTGCTTACCAAAAAAATTGTGCGCCGACTCTCCACTATTTGGTTAGAGTGGGTAACCGGCTTTCTATGGTGGTTCGTCGGCTTTCTTCCTTCACATCATCTGCGCCGTTTCTTTTACCGTGCAGCTGGTATGCGTATTGGCTCGGGTTCAACGATACATATGATGG
>JBBDKV010000009.1:0-6460 GCA_040879165.1 Patescibacteria group bacterium | reverse complement strand
CGGTGTCAATTAAATTTGCGACGTTGGTTTGGCTACCTATTTTGATTGGCATCATCATACAGCAACGTCTGTTGTATGGTTTTATCGGTTCGCGGTTGGCACTGGTGCCGTTTGCCCGTTTGCGATCGGCTGGTTCCCGTTTGTCTGAGCGAATTATTAATTGGTTGCAACGGCTGGTTGTCTGGATTCCTTTTTCCGCGTCAATTTTAGCGTTTATTCCGTTGCTGACAGCACGATCTCAGTTATTTCACCCTTGGTATTTGACATGGTCACTTATTTGGCTGCCGTTTATGAAAATGACACTCTGGACGAAGGTGCTGTTAGTTTTTAGTTTTAGTTCGCTACTGCGGTATCTTCCTTGGATGTATTATGGGGGATACAGCGATCAAGTTTTTTTGTACCAGCAATTAATGACTTGGGTATTGCCAGGACTGTTCTTGCTTTGGGGCATGAGCAAATCTTTACAGAGGATGCGCCAGTCACGTCTTTTAGTCTGGCTACAGGGTGAAAGGAAAGAGTGAAATCTCTTTTATCCCGTCATTGGACTCTGATACTTGGAGTATTGCTGTTGTTGGTATTGTTAACTCGGCTGATTGCTCTGACAGCTTTGCCAATTTTTGCTGATGAATCTATTTACATTCGTTGGGCACAACTAATACTGGATGAGCCAGCTAGATATGCCTTTTTTGCTTTGAATGATGGAAAAACGCCATTTTTTATTTGGATGTTACTACCGGCTCTGCATTTTATTTCTGATCCATTGTGGGCAAGTCGATTTGTGAGCGTTGTTGCTGGAGTGTTCCAAGCTTGGTTATTGATTAGAATTACTTTGGCAATAGGTGGAGATCGTAAGGCAGCACTTATTTCAGGGTTGCTAGGTCTAGTATTGCCGTTTTGGTTTTTTCACCAGCGTATGGCCATTATGGACGCCTGGTTGAGCGTATTTGGGAGTTTGATGATTCTTGGTTCAATTAGATTGAGCCAGGTAGTAAATACAATTGCAACGGCTAAAACAAGCAGTGTTGCACAACTAAGACGATTTTTTGCCGATGGCTCAAACACGCTTGTGGTTGTGGGAACTGGGGTTGTCGCTGCAGCGGCTCTCTATACAAAATTACCAGCAGTGCTTATTTTTCCGAGTGTGTTTGTATTGCAATTTTTTCTTACAAAACGCTGGCGAGCGCTCATACTCAGTTGGACCCTCTTGATCTGTTCAATTGGTGTTGGAGTGATGCTTTTTGGATTACTCGCGTTGCATCCAGCCTTTCCTCAGTTGTTTAGCAGGGGAGGAGATTTCTTGTATTCACCGATAGAAGTGTTGCAAGGAGAGTGGCGTGTAACCCTTCCTACGGCCGTTAGGCGATCAATAGAGCTGACCAGCTATGTGCCTATTGGCGTATTTGTGGCTATCTTTTTTGCTGTATTTTTACCAGGGAAGAGACGCAGCGTACTTGGTTTATTTTTGGCTGGAGTAGTTTTTGTTTTGCCAATCTTCATTTTAGGGGAGGTTGTTTATTTGCGGTACTTACTACCTTCAGCCATATTTTTTACTGTAGCAGCAGGACTGAGTTTTTCCCGATTACTATCAAGCAGACCTCATTGGCTGTGGAGAAGTGTTGCTGCTTTGGCGTTTGTGCAGGTTGTCATTTCTGGAGGCTTGTTTATGATTATTCAGTACACTAGCCCAAATGATGTGCCGTTTCCACACAGTGACGATGTACAGTACTTAAAGGAGTGGTCATCAGGTCATGGTATTTTGGAAGTATTTGCCAGAGTGCGTGATGAGGCTAGTGTCAACAATACTGTGTATGTAGCCACTGAGGGTTATTTTGGCACTCTCCCTGACGCTCTCATGGTCTACGCACATGCGGATAAGGCTGACTATTATAAAATTGAGGGCATTGGGCAGCCTGTGCAAGCAATCCCTGATTTGGTCAAAAAGGAACACGCGTCATACGATCAGTTTTGGTTGGTGGTAAACAGTCATCGACTAAAATTTGTGATTGAAGATCAGTACTTGATTGCCGAATATTGTCGTCCAGATAATGCTCCTTGCTTGCAACTCTGGAATATAACTCATCTAGTTAAATAGCTGGTATAAACACTATACATTTGTGTATTTGATGTGTATTGATATAGTCCTATCACCAATTAATTAAGGTGACATGGGCGTATTTCGGGGGTTAGCTCGGCAACTTCTTGGTGTGATGCGACTGTCGTTTTCAGGGCAAGAAACACGGCATCGGTTCGCTCTTCGCGTACTTGAACACGCCATCGCTAGTCCACTTACGGTCCTAAAATCTTCACTGTCCGTTATCCAAACCCATGGCTCCACGGATAGACGAGCTCTTGTTCACGCGCAGAAGGCCATAGAGTATCTAGAGTTGCTCATTGCTGAATTATTGCACACAAAAAAAAGTACTTTTGATTGCCTATCTGCACTCCAACAAGTTGTTGTCTTGTCACACTCAAGAGGATTGGAAGTGAAAGTCGTTCTTGATGCAAGAATTAAAGGAAAACAACACCTATTGTCTGGCAGTAAAGTACGATTTCAGGAAGCTATCCACTGCATCATCAATAACGCTGCACAATCATATGATTGTCAAAGTGCTACCCTGATCATTATCACTGTCATGCCGTTTGATGAGGGAATAAAGATTTTGATTGCTGATTTTGGCTGTGGGATGAATTTCTGGCAACAACGGCTGGCGACCATTCCACTTCTTACATTGCGAAATAATGGCAGTGGTATCGGTTTGTCTTTTGCTCGTTCAATTATTATTGATGAGCTAGATGGCAACCTAATGATCCTGTCCTATAAAAACATTGGCACTACAATTCAAATCACTCTTCCAATCACGCTCCCAACTAGCCTTGCCCACTAGTTGGGCTTGAAGCTGTAGCCGAATCCACGAACTGTTTCTAAGTACTGGGCGTGCTGTTTTAACACCATGCGAATTCTACGAATATACACATCGAGAGTTGTAAACGTGGGTACAGATTCGTCCATGAGCCATGCCTCAGAAATTAGATACTTTTTACTAATTGTTTGGTTCGCAGTTTTGAGGAGCACACTAAAGATTTCAGCTTCTTTTTTACGTAAGCTACCCAGCAACGTGTTTGCGTACCGCAGCTCGCCATTGCTTAAGTTTAGACTAAATTTTCCTGCAGAAAGGGAGTCGTCTGCAATGTTTCTTGAGAAAGTGGCAAAATTTTGTACTTTGATTGAAAGTTCTGTTAGTGAGAATGGTTTGGGTAGGTAATCATCTGCTCCAGACGAGAGTCCGTGCAAGCGTTCATCTACGCTGGACAGTTGAGAGCAGCTAATAATTTTTGTATTTGGGGAAATATCTCGACAGTATTCAATGATTTCTATGCCATCACCATCTGGTAAAACTCGATCAGCGAGTAAGATGGTGAACGAAGTCTCTTCCAAAGCTGCATACGCTAAGTCAAGGGTTGAAGCAACGGTGATAGTAAATTTTCTACCGAGGTGTTCGCAGATAGAATCAATGATGAGCGAATCATCTTCTAGTAAAAGTAGTGATGGTTTCATGAACTGTAGCTTACTTGATACATGGCTAAAAACAAGCTATGCGTTACGTACTGTCTTTGATATACTAACAACTCATTCTTACAAGAAGCGTAGGAACGCGCTTGAACACGATCAGCAACCGTTCCCGGGTAGTGAAATGGCATCACAACAGGCTCTGAACTTGTTATTCTAGGTTCGAATCCTAGCCCGGGATCACGAAAGCGAAGCGAGTGATCCAGGCAGGATGAGAAGCTTACCCCGCTGTGGCGGGGAATCCTAGCCCGGGATCACCTCCCAGTCACGAGCGTGCTGGAGCAGCAGCAATTTTTTTCTTGAACTTAGCGGCGTGAAGATCAAAGACACGACGATCAAAGCCGGTTTTGGTTAGAGCTGAAACAATAAATTCAGCAGCGTGTTCGTGTGGTAACACAACATATGACGCTCCAGCAGCATACAGTTTTTCAGCTATTTTAACAGTGTGGGCAAACGAGATTATTGTCAAAGATTTTTTTCGTGCTTTAAGAACTGAAATTACCAACTCCGCAGTGGATTCATCTGGCAAACTAATAATAACGATTTTGGTCGAATTGAGTGGCAGTTCGTGCAAAAATTCAGAGTTGCTTGCATCGCCAAAAAAATAATATACATTATCATGCTGATATCTATCGAGAACATCAGGGTTAAAGTCTACAATACCCACGCGGTATCCTAGTCGATCGATCAAACGGAGAAAAATGTGCCCGGTTCGATCACCGCCAAATAATAGGGCGTCTAACTTTCTTGACCGTTGTTGCTGAGAGTTTGAATTTGTTTTTAGTTCGAGGTAGGACAAGTATTTTTCAAAGAATGCATAGAGTGTATCAGAGTATAAAATTAAGTACGTCGATCCTGCAATGGTAATCAAACCAATCAGGGTGATCATGGTTAACACCTCTTGTGATAAATGACCGACTTGCAAGCCAAGCGTCGCTAAAATCAAGGAAAATTCACTAATTTGAGCAACGGTTAATCCAGCCATAAAGCCTGTTTTCTTATGATAGCCAAGTAAGTTCATTAAAATCACCACAATAATAGGATTGCCAATCAAGACAAAACTAGAAAAAATAAGAACGGGAACAATCATCTCTCCAATAGCACTAAAACTCATTTGAGCGCCAAGCGCGATGAAAAATAGAATAATAAAAAAGTCGCGCAACGGACGAAGTCGTGAGCTAATTTCTTCAGCGTACGGCAGTGATGACAAACAGACGCCCGCAATTAACGCACCAATTTCAACAGAAAGTCCAAGCACTTGAAACAGGACTGCCAGGCCAAGACCCCAGGACAATGAAAAAACGAATAACAGTTCTTGACTACGACTGGCGTAGCGAGCTATGGCTGGTAGTATCCATGAAGTGACCGCGTATAGTCCTACAAAAATTCCCAGAGACTTGAGTAGTAGTAGGGTTACAATTGGCACCATTCCCAAGTCGCTTTGGCCGGACAATGCAGCCACACCTATCAAAATTATGGTAGCAACAACGTCTTGCACTAATAAAAAACCAATAGCTATTTTGCCATAGAGCGTTTGTGTATCACCCTTGTCAGACAGCAGTTTTAAGATGATGATTGTGCTTGAAAAGGTCAGAGCGATAGCAACATAGATGGCTGCTACAGTTGATATGCCCAACATGATTGCGATTAAAAACCCTATCGTAGAAGTGAATAACACTTGTCCAATGCCGGTCAGTAAGGATACTGAGCCAACCTCTTTAATGACGCTAGGACTGAGGTGCAATCCAACTATAAACAGTAAAATAGTAATGCCTATTTTAGAAAACAACTCAATTGTTTCTAAATCTTGTACCACATTTAAAAGCATTGGTCCAACTATAATGCCCGCCAAAATGTACCCTACTACTAGGGGTTGCTTGAGGAATCGCATTAAAAAAGAAATACTGACGGTGATCAGAAGTACCACTGTCAGCTCGATGAAAATTGGTAATTCCATAAAAGCAGTATCTAGCTTGTATATAAATTGTCTGTATATTCCTGAAACATGCGTTTTGCCGCAAAATTGGCAGAAAGTTCAATTGAGCGCTGCATGCGAGCAACCCATTCATACGGCACGCCATCCTCTGCCCGTTTGAAATACATAGGCAAAATTTCAGTTTCAAGTTGATCATAGATTGATTCTGACAAAGTACTTGAGTCTAAAACCCAACCAAGATCAGTCCAATCCACTTCAGCTGCCCACCCATCGGATACCGTAGCTTGAAGCACGCCGTTGGCGATCGCTTTCATGCCAGATGTGCCAGAGGCCTCTTTGCCTTTCTGGGGCGTATTGAGCCAAAGGTCAGAGCCTTTGACAAGCGGTTGTGCAATAGCAATATTATAATTAGGTAGATAGAGTGCGTGTCCAGAGAGGTTGGTTTGCATGTAGGCAATAATCTCCTTGAGCAGTTTCTTGCCATGTTGATCACCTTGATGCGCTTTACCTGTGATTAACAATTGAACTGGCCAGTCACGGTTGGTGACAATTTTAGTCAGACGCTCTATGTCGGCGAAAAGGGCATCTAGCTGTTTGTATCCCGCAATTCTTCTCGCCCATGTGATCACAAAATAGTTGGGATCAAAGGTATAGCCGGTGTGAGCTTGGCAGAATTGAGCTAGTTGTCGTTTTTCTTCGAGGTGAGCGTGCCACAACCGTTTTGGATCATCAGTCGCCGTGGGAATGGCAGGGGATTGCCAGGTTGGCATGTGTACTGCGTTTGTAATATTTGTCCAGTGATATCTTGGCCAGTAGTCTTCAGACAACTTGGTGTGTAACTTGCTAACACCAGACGCCTTTCTGGAAACATTGAGTGCAAATTGCGTGACTGAAAAATGCTGAGGATCTAGCTCAATTCCAGGACTGAGTAGTTCATCAACACTTATTTTCATTTT
>JBBDKV010000008.1:0-6897 GCA_040879165.1 Patescibacteria group bacterium | reverse complement strand
ATCCGCGCCACATCACCATCGGCCAAGACAGCATCATTGGAGAGAAAGCATCACTTGATGGCAGAAAACAGCTACCAAACTCTCAAGGTGGTCTCAGCATTGGCGATCACGTTGATATTGCCTCTGACGTGATGATCTGGACCAGCGAGCACGATATCACCGATCCTCAAATGAAAGCTGTTGAAGAAAAGGTAGTCATCGAAGAGTATGTATTTATCGGACCACGAAGCATCATCTTGCCAGGTGTCAAAATTGGTCGAGGTGCAGTAATTGCTGCCGGAGCTGTTGTGACCAAAGATGTGCCTGAACGAGCAATTATGGCAGGTGTTCCAGCTAAGCAACTGAGCGAACGTCCAGAATCAGCACTCGGTTACACGCTTGGTCGAGCACGCTGGTTTCAGTAGTATCTAGCATGGTACCCATCATTCTAATATGGCCAGCGACCCAATCCTTTCTATCTGCATTGTTTCATTCAACACCGCTGAGCTCACCGTAGATGCGGTTCGATCTGCCTGCCAAGATATCGAACGCAGCTCACTCGCCAACAGAGTTGACCTCATTGTAGTAGATAATAACAGTCAAGATGACTCTGTTGATCAACTCAAACGTTTTGCCAAACAAACACCAGTCCTCATCACTATTCTTAAAAATACTAAAAACGTCGGTTTCAGTGTGGCAAATAATCAAGCAATTCGAGAGTCAGCGGCCAAATACATACTACTACTCAACTCAGATACCTACGTGCAACCCTTGGCTATTCAGCGCCTCATTGAAACTATGGAAGAAACAGTTGATCAAAGCACTGCCCAACTCAGCAGCTATCCCAACAAAATTGATCGCCTCGGCATCATTGCCGCCACACTAGTATATCCTGATGGCACGCTCCAACACCAAGGTGGCTCTCGTCCCACACTCTGGTCACTAGCAAACCACATGTGCATGTTTGATGACATTCCCCTGCTCGGCAAGCTACTGCCATCCACCCAACACACTGGCCTGCGCGGAGTATTCCAAACTGACAATCAACTGCAACCCCGCGACTGGGTGGCTGGCACCGCCATGCTACTTCGCCGCGAGATGCTCGAAGAAATTGGTACATTAGATGAAAAAAT
Source organism: Patescibacteria group bacterium (assembly GCA_040879165.1). Lineage (GTDB taxonomy): Bacteria > Patescibacteriota > Microgenomatia > UBA1400 > PJMF01 > JBBDKV01. The sequence goes on along the minus strand of JBBDKV010000008.1, from coordinate 5,785 downwards.
ATTTATGTACGCTGAAGACATGGAGCTGTGCGTGCGTGCCAAACATCATCACTGGGATATCGCCATTCATCCTACGGCGTACATTACCCATCATCAAGTAGCTAGTTCCTCAAGTGAGCGTGCTATTGTCGGCGAATACCGGGGTTACAAATATATCTGGTCAAAGCACCGACCCCTCACTGAACAACAACTAGCAGTTTTTATTTTGAAAGCTGGTGCTGTGCTGCGAAAATGGTTATTTGGTACAATGGGAAGATCAGAAAAGGCTGAAATGTACCAAAAAGTCTTAGCAGAACTGTAATGTTTGTTGACCCACCTGATTATTATGTCTAAATTTTCTTCAATCATCTCTTGGATACAAGAACATGCTCTACTGATCGGAACCGCATTTTTGCTGGTTTTCATCCCTCTGTACCCCAAGCTCCCACTATTTGACATTATTCCTGGTTACATTGTTCGTGTACGCCTGGAAGATCTATTTGTATTACTTATAGCCAGTATTTGGGCGTGGAAGGTATGGCAAGGTCAAATTGCTTGGAAATCACGCATCACCTATGCAGTTTTGGCGTATATAGCTGTGGGCTTACTGTCCAGCCTCTCAGCCATGTTCATCACCCAGACTGTACCGCTGACTTTTGTGCATATAGGTAAGACCTTTTTACACTACATACGCTACATCGAGTACTTTAGTTTGTTGTTTATTACCATGGCAGCAATCAGAACACGACAGCATCTGAAAATTGTCCTGGGCGTAATCGTCGTTACATTACTCGCAATTTCCATCTATGGATATGGACAAAAGCACTGGTATTGGCCGGTCTACTCAACGATGAATCGCGAGTTTAGCAAAGGTGTACGGCTCTATCTCACCGAGCACGCCAGAGTCCAATCAACATTTGGCGGTCACTACGACCTATCCGCGTATCTGGTACTAATTCTTCCGGTAATTTTAGCTGGATGGTACTTCGTCAAACAAAGATGGCTCTCACTTCTGCTGGCGGCGGCATTTCTGATGGGCACCTGGTTGCTAATTGTTGCTGGCTCACGTTCTTCATTTGGAAGCTTTGTAGTTGCCGGATCATTGGTCGTAGTGCTCTACGCTCTAAAGCAGTACCAGTCCTGGAAGCAAAAAATAGTACTTGGCGGCACTCAAGTAATACTGTTTGGTCTACTCAGCGGATCAATGCTACTTTATTTTGGTGCCGATATGTACGAACGCTTTGTCCAAACACTAGAAGGCTATCCCGAACTGCATGAAAGATATCAATCCGTCAATGAGACGCGAGAAGAAACTTGGGATTCATTCGTTGGATTCTTTATCACAGAGGAGCAGTCAAAAAGATTTTCTGACATGACTAAAGGCAAGAAACCAAAAAATGCAAAGTCGGTTGAGGAAGTTGAGGCTGAATTAGCCGAAGAGGAGGAAAAGAGGAAAGCTGCTCAGGAAGACAGTGAGGAAGATGATTCAGTTCTGACAAAGTCTGACGAACGACCCACCCCCAATCGACCCAGAGATGTATATGAAGATATTCCAGATGTAGTTACAGTGTCTACACGATCAGCCGACGGAAGACTAGAGTATGTTGAGGTAGAAAAGGATCGCATCTTTTCTGATAACGCGTTTCGCCATGGTTTATCAATGGCCATTCGCTTCGACACGCTCTGGCCACAAGCACTACAGGGTTTTTACACCAACCCAATCCTGGGTACTGGCTATGCCACGCTCACAAAAGAAACAGTCGGACAATTTACAGAAGCGGACAGCACTGACAATAATTTTCTTCGCACGCTGGGAGAAACTGGTCTGTTAGGCTTTGTATCGTTCTATGGGGTAATCGGACTAGTCAATTACCGCGCTTGGAAATTATATAAAAATAGACACGACTGGTTAATCTCAATCTTTGCTGTTTCATTTTTAGCAGGGAGCGCAGGATTGCTTTTTAACGCACTACTGATTGACGTCTTTGCCGCCTCAAAGGTGGCGTTCACTTTCTGGACATTAGCGGGCATTATTATTGCAATTGAAAACATTGACCGACCAAACGTACATCGACACGTATCTGAAGCCTTGAGCAATCAAAAGCAACAAAAACCTGATATAAAAAAACCTCACCAATCAAAAAAAAATAAGACAACACGCTCATGAACATACCGTCCATTCGCCTCAGCGCCTTGCTGGGCATCATCTTGATTGGTTTTTTTGTTCGATTACACGCGATTACTAATCAACCACTCGATTGGCACGCCTTTCGCCAAGCAGATACTGCGTCTGTGACGCGCGAATATACAAAAAATGGCATCAATATTCTATTACCCAAATACCACGACCTATCCAATATTGCGTCAGGCACTGATAATCCAGAGGGCTACCGGATGGTTGAATTTCCCCTTATCAACGCAGTGATTGCCTCAATCGTCTTGGCAATACCAGCTCTCCCACTAGAACTAGCGCATCGACTACTCTCAGTTTTTTTATCTTTGGGATCAATCGCACTGTTGTTTCATTTTACCAAAGCCATCTCTGGATATCGGGTAGCTATTTTTACAGCCGCCCTCTTTGCGCTGTTGCCATTTAACATCTACTACTCTAGAGTTATTCTGCCTGAGCCAGCACTGGTGTTTAGTTTTTTACTCGGTTTGTGGTCATTTGAAAAATGGTTGAGTACACAAAAGTTGAATTGGTATCTACTTTCAGTGGTCAGTATCGCCTTGGCTTTATTACTCAAACCGTTTATCGCTTTTTTTGCGCCCGTCTTTCTGGCTCTCGTCTACACTCGAATGAAGCGCACCCTACTTAATGGAGCGTTACTGGGAGTATACGCAGGAGTGGTCGCCGCACCGTTTGCTTGGTGGCGCTTCTGGATTTCACAATTCCCTGAGGGCATTCCGGCATCTGATTGGTTATTTAACAGTGATGGTATTAGATTTAGACCTGCTTGGTTTCGTTGGCTCGGATATGAGCGACTGATTGTGCTTATGTTGGGATATGTTGGAAGTATTTTTGTCATGGTCAGTTGGTTCAAAATGAATAAAGAGGAGTGGTTAGTATACGGCACTTGGATTATTGGCAGCCTTGCCTATTTAGCCATTATTGCCACAGGCAATGTCCGCCACGACTATTATCAAGTAATCCTAATTCCCATTATCTGCATCATTGTTGCCCGAGGAATTATCGTGCTTCAACAACTGCTTGGACGCTTTGTTCTACCAGTTGTGGCAAGCAGTATAATTGGATTACTCCTGATAACTGCTTTGATTTTATCCTGGCAACAGGTTTCTGGATTTTTTACCATTAACAACTGGGAGTATATCGAAGCTGGAAAAGCCGTTCGTCGCCTCACGCCAGAAGATGCCTTGGTGATAGCGCCGGCCTTTGGTGATACACTGTTTTTATATCAAACTCATAGACGTGGTTGGCCAATCGGGTATCACATTGAAGAGAAAATTGATCAAGGAGCCACACACTATGTTTCAACCAGTTATGACGATGAGGCTCGAGAGTTAGAAGAACAGTATTTTACTCTAGAAAAAACGCCAACCTATATTTTAATCGACCTGACTCGCTCACACGATTCATAATCCCACCATGAATATTTTAATGCTTACACCATACCTGCCATACCCACTACATTCTGGTGGTCAAATTCGTACGTACAACTTGCTCAAAAAATTGAGCACTGAACATACCATTACCCTAGTAGCTTTGATCAAAGACGAATCAGAAAAAGAGTACATGACTGACCTAGAGCCTTTTTGTGAAAATATTTATGTGTTTCAACGCTCTAAACATCCTTTCACCCTCAGAAATATTCTCAGAACAGCGCTATCAACATATCCATTTCTAGTGATGCGTAACTACGTAACAGAAGTGAAACCTTTTTTAGAAAATATTTTGCACCAAAAAAATTACGACTTAATTCACGCCGAAACATTTTACATGATGCCTCACCTACCCAAAACGTTAGTGCCAACACTGCTTGTTGAGCAAACGATAGAATGGCTTGGATATGAAAGTTATGCCCAACGAGCACCACTCTTACTCAAACCCTTTCTCTATATAGACATCGCCAAAATTCAGCATTGGGAAAAGTATTATTGGAAACTCTGCTCACATTTAGTTGTAATGAGCGAAGACGATAAGCAATTTATTGCTACAGAATTAGGAAAGAAAGAAAATATTGATGTGGTTGAAAACGGCATCGACACTGAGTGGTTTGAAGCAAAAAAACGCCAAGAACCAAAAACACCCACCATTCTTTCTGTAGGCACCTTCAAGTGGTTGCCAAATCGAGAAGCAGTGCAATACTTAGTCAAAAATGTGTGGCCAAAAATTAAGTCTGAAACTCCAGACTCTAAGCTCTGGATTGTCGGCTCAGCTCCAACACCTGATATTTTTGCCTATCAAGAAACTGACGAAAACATTACCGTGACTGGCAACATTCCCGATATTCGCGATGCTTTCACCAAATCCCACGTATTACTGGCACCGGTGTTCAGTGGCAAAGGCACAAGATACAAAATTCTTGAAGCGCTCGCCTCTGGAACGCCAGTTGTCGCTACACCCGTGGCAGTTGAGGGTCTCCAGGTGGAGGAGAGAAAGCATGTCTTAATTGGTACCAGTGACAAAAAACTGGCTGCTTTGACCACGGAGCTACTCAACACACCCTCACTGCGTGCTCAGCTAGCAAAAGAGGGTAAGAAATTTGTTCAGAAAAACTATGATTGGCTGCTAATATCGCGAAAACTTGATATAATATATCGAAACATCGCTCGTAAAAAGCGTGCAGACACATAATGAAACAAAAGAACGTTGATTTAGAAATTATTATCCTTAGCTATAACAGTGAATTTTGGCTTAAAAAAACGCTGGAGAGTCTGAGCGAACACTACCTAGCAATAACCAACTACTCGGTACAAGTAACGGTAGTGGACAACAATAGCCAAGACGCCTCTATAGCGTTAGTCAAAAAGTCCTTTCCCAAAGTCTCGCTGATCCAATTACCTAAGAATGTTGGTTTTGCCGCTGGCAACAACGCAGCACTCCACAAATCAAAAGCCCGCTACGTAATGCTCCTGAACTCTGACGTTGAGTGCACCGATCACTCAAACTTTGACGAACTGATCGCCTATCTAGATGATCATGAACAAGTAGCTGCCATAACGCCGCGCATTGAGTTTAGCAATGGTGAACTCGACCCAGCCTGTCATCGAGGTGAACCAACTCCTTGGGCGTCCTTCTGCTACTTTACTGGCTTATCCCGACTTTTTCCTCAAAACTCGTGGTTTGCTCAATACCATCAAACATATAAGCTGCTCGATACTATTCACACCATTGATGCCTGCTCGGGTGCCTGTATGATCGCTCGGCAAAGTGCCATTCAAGAAGTAGGGTATTTAGACGAACGATTTTTCATGTACGCTGAAGATCTAGATTGGTGTAGGCGGTTCAGACTTGCCAATAAGTCCATTATTTTTTATCCTCAAATTCGCGTCATTCACCACAAATATAAATCAGGAATTAAGGGCAGCTCAAAGCAAATTGCTCGCAAAACGAACCTGCATTTTTATGACACCATGTTACAATACTACGATAAGCATTATGTTCAGCACTATCCTAAGTTTGTGCGCATGATACTGAGTATCTTTATATTTATAAAAAAGGGAGCCCTATGAACGCTACTCAATTCAAGATTAATCAACTACGCATGACAAACATCCAAAAACTACTCGAGGGTTTAGTAGTGCTTCTTGGTGCTATTTTTATCACCGCACTGCTGCCACAATT
>JBBDKV010000007.1:0-43510 GCA_040879165.1 Patescibacteria group bacterium | reverse complement strand
CTGGAGCCGAAGGCGGGATTCGAACCCGCGACCTACGGTTTACGATACCGTTGCTCTACCAGCTGAGCTACTTCGGCGAAAAGTACATTTTGACTCCTGTTTCACAGTACGTTGGTGGAGCAGCGGACGGGATTCGAACCCGCGACCTTCTGCTTGGGAAGCAGACGTACTACCACTGTACTACCGCTGCACTCGCAGTGCTGTTATTGTAGCGTATAACAAAAATAGTGCTATAGAAAACCCTACTGAGAGGGTGGGGGTGTTGCACTCGGCGCCTGAGTAGAACCCTGATCAGGCAGCAGTATCGTTGTTGCAGGGTAAATAAGATTTGGATTACCGCCAATTTTCTGCGCATTAAGCTGGTAGATCTCAGGCCAGAGATATTCGTTATTGAGTTGGATCTTGACAATTTTCCACAAAGAATCTCCAGGCTTGATCTCGTATTCTTGATACGAATCTTGACTATTCATGACTGAGGAATCTGATGCAACAGAGCCCTTGGTCTGATTCTTTGCAAACGGAGTATCTGGTATCTGGAGAACCTGATCAACAAAAATTAAATCAGGATTTTCTATACTATTGAGCTCAGCTAACAGGTGGTATTGTAGCCCATCATCATAGTACTGTTCAGACAAATCCCAGAGTGTATCGCCCGCGACAACCACATATTCACGATCTGTTTCACGGGCTGGAATTTCAATTGTTTCCGTCTGGTCCGGAGCACCCTCGCCTTCAAAAGGTGATTCAATATCCATTTCTGGAAATTCCACTACTGCGTCTTCGCCCTCTTCGCTATCAACACTCATTTCTTCAGCGCTGTCTGTTTGCGCACCTTCATCACTGATTTGACCAGCATCAGGCGTGAAAAATACGCTTCGAACTAACATTACCAGGCCAACGGCAAGCAACACCACTATAAAGCCGAGTCCAACGACAAAAGCTGTACGATACAAGTACAGTGTTTTGAGAATATTTCGAACTGTTTCAGGTTGCATGCACGCTCTCGCGGGCAGGCGATCTAACTATATGTATGTACTGATTGTTAACTGATCAAGTAGTGTCGACTACTTGGCGAACCCGACCGGATTCGAACCGGCGATCTCCTCCGTGACAGGGAGGCATGTTAACCACTACACCACGGGTCCAGTGTGGCGTATTATACCTTATTTTATCTGTACGCAAACGCTTAATTACGAACACTGACCACTCTTGCGCAGAGGATAGATAGATAATTAAGAGCCTATAACTTAAATAGGGTAGTACGGAACTGCGCAACAAAACAAGTTGTACAATGTGAATACTCGTGAAAAACGTGAATATATGTGAAATAAATGAGAGGTGTAATAGTCAGTTACAGACAAATAAAAGATTGTACTTTCTGTTTGTGGCACTACTGTGTATAATCAGGTCTTAAGAAAAGATGTAAGAAAGGACGTATGTCTCCACTTGTAATTTTACTACTAGTCGTCATAGCACTCGCTGTCTATGTTGTCTCGATATACAATGGTCTGCAACGATTAAAAACTCAAATTGTTGCCAGTATTCAAGAAATTGGCAATCAACTGAAGCGTCAAGCTGCTCTGATTCCAAACCTGGAATCCACTGTCAAAGGGTATCTAAAGCATGAAAAGGGTATCTTTGAGATGCTATCAGAGGCTCGAAAAGCAGTTGCCAAGGCAGATAAAACTGGATCACCCGAGGATGTTGACGCCGCTATTGAGCAGATGCAAAACTTAATTCCCCGTTTCTCAGTGGCTGTTGAGGACAATCCAGAAATGAAGTCAGATGCCAGTATCTCACGGTTTATGCAAGAGTTAACAGACACCGCAGACAAACTGATGTATGCGCGCCGAGCTGTGATTGACTTGAGTCAAGAATACAATGAAAAATTGGTAATGTTCCCATCAAACATCGTGGCAAGTATGTTTGGCTTCAAAGAGGAGAAGGGTTTAGCAACTCCACAAACTGGTGCTCATGTAGAAGTGAGTACAAAAGAAATGCAAGACCCTAAGGTCAATCTCTAAGCATTTGTAACAGAAAAATAGCATGACGCATTATCAGCTGGTTGCCCAAAACAAGCGAAGATCTTGGTATGTGATGGTCGGCTTCATCATCTTTATTGTTGTGGTGGTGTACGTAATGAGTGTTGGAATGGGATTTGGACTTGATCTTGTTGGGCTCGCGCTGATTGTTTCTGGACTACTTTCTTTTGCCTCCTACTGGTGGTCAGACAAAATTATCCTCTCCCTCTCAGGCGCTCGCCCAGCCTCACGAGAAGAATTTTTTGATTACTACACAGTTACCGAAAATATTGTTTCAGGCCAACGCATGCCCATGCCTAGACTGTATGTCCTTGATGACGCTTCAATTAATGCCTTTGCTACAGGCAGAGATCCAAATCATGGTGTGGTCGTAGCAACTACTGGCTTATTGGCTCGTCTTGAAAGAGCGGAGATTGAGGGAGTTGTGGCGCATGAACTGGCACACATTAAAAACTATGATATTCGCTTGATGTCTGTCGTCACTATCCTGGTTGGTATGGTAGCCTTGCTTTCAGATTGGTTTTTACGCATGAGCTTTTTTGGTGGCGGGCAACGGAGCAATGATCGAGGCGGAGGTCAGCTCCAAATCGTGTTTTTCATACTGGCTATAGTTCTTGCTATCCTTTCACCACTAATTGCTCAAGTGATTCAGCTGGCTATTTCACGCAAACGAGAATTTCTGGCTGATGCCACTGGCGCTGGAATGACTCGCAATCCGGCTGGTTTAGCGAGAGCGTTGGAAAAAATAAGTTCAGATGACAAACCACTCAAGGCAGCTAGTAAGGCGTCCGCCCATATGTATATTAGCAATCCCTTAAAAAATCACTCTAAAGATGTAATCGGCTGGTTTGCAGGACTATTTCGCACTCATCCTCCCGTAGAAGAGCGAATTCAGGCATTGCGAGGACTGACAGGAAAAGTATGAAAAAACTACCAATTAAGCATATTGCCAATCTAGCTAACTTGTCACTTTCTGAGAAAGAGCTTGCTCATTTTGAGCAGCAACTTGGTTCTACAATTGAGTACATGCAACAAATTAATCAATTAGACACGGGTAGCGCATCTCCGACTGCCCGGGTTTTTAATGATGCCAATGTGCTCAGAGAGGACCGAACGACCGCTTCATTAACTCAGGTGGAGGCATTAAAAAATGCCTCAAGACAACACCAAGGCTATTTCGTCGTCGATGCCATTCTGGATAAAGAATAACTCAAATATGCTATTAAATACATCCATTTCACAACTAGAACAATCGTTGCAGCAGAAAAAGATTAGTAGTGTAGAGCTCGTTACCGAAGCTTTATCTCAGGCTACTGCGCAAAACAAAACGCTGTCAGATTTTATTACGCTCAGAGAAAAAGAAGCGTTGCTGACTCAAGCATCGAGTCTTGATGCTATGAAAAAACCGAAATCTCGACTGCACGGTATTCCCTTTAGCTTGAAAGATACCTACGCTACCAAAGATGTCCTGACAACGGCTGGCTCAAACGTCCTCCAATCATTTATCCCTCCGTACAACGCCACCGTATACCAAAAACTACTCGATGCTGGCGCCATTTTAATTGGCAAAAATAACCAAGATGCTTTTGGACACGGCTCTTCAAACGAAAACACTGATTTCTCTCCGGCAAAAAATCCCTGGAATACTCAGCATATTCCGGGAGGGTCTTCTGGTGGCTCTGCTATTTCAATTGCCACTCGGGCAGTCAGTTTTGCCATTGGCGAAGATACTGGTGGCTCAATTCGCAACCCGGCAAGCATGTGTGGCATTTCAGGTCTCAAAGTGACATATGGGCGTGTTTCACGCTACGGAGCCGTGGCGTACGCATCCTCGCTGGATTCCGTTGGCCCCATGGCAAAATCAGCAGAAGACCTCGCACTCATTTTAGAAGTAATTGCAGGCGCTGACCCCCTTGATGCCACAACTGCTACACGACCCAGCGAGCCCTACGCCACTGACCTTAACACTGACATGAAAAAAGTCGTGATTGGCAACCCAAAAGAATTTTTTGCCGAGGGGATAGACCCTGAAGTCAAACAGATTGTTTTGGCGGCGGCTGAAGAATACAGGCAAGCTGGGGCGACACTGGAAGAAGTCAGTATTCCCTTTCTCGAGCACAGCATTGCTATTTATTATTCTTTAGCTATGAGCGAAGCGAGCTCCAACCTAGCTCGGTACGATGGAGTGCGTTATGGGGCAAGTCGTGACGCATTCACACAGGAAAATAAACGACGAATAATGGGTGGCACCTTTGCGCTCTCATCTGGCTATGCAGATAAATTTTACAAAACTGCCCAAAAAGCTCGTACAGTGCTAATTGAGGAATACGCCAAAGTGTTCCAAAAATGCGACGTACTCCTTGCGCCAGTCACGCCCACCCCAGCAGCTCAACTTGGTCAGCTACTCAATGATCCGCTCACTATTTTACTCGAGGATTTATACACTGTGACCATCAATACGGTCGGAGTGCCCAGCTTAGCTATTCCTGCAGGATTTACAAAAAATAAACTACCTGTAGGAATGCAACTCATTGGAAAAAAGTATGCTGAGCGCCAGTTGCTTCAAATTGGTCACGCCTATCAACAACGCACTGACTGGCATACCCAGCAGCCACCTACTATAGGAACAGATAATGACAGATAACACCTACTCACTCGTCTGCGGTATGGAAGTTCACGTCGAGCTCAAGACAGTTAGCAAGATGTTTTGTGGCTGCGCCAACAATCCATTTCACGCTGAAAAACCAAATATTCACACATGTCCAGTTTGTCTTGGGATGCCTGGTGGCCTGCCTGTGGCAAACAGAACAGCAATCGATTGGACCATCAAGTTAGGTCTGGCACTTGGCTGCACAATTAATCAAGTATCTAAGTTCGACCGCAAGCATTATTTCTACCCAGACTTGCCAAAAGGCTACCAGATCAGTCAGTACGACCTACCATTCTGCGAAAAAGGCCAACTCAATACTGCTGAGGGCGCTGTCAGAATACGACGAATCCACCTAGAGGAAGACACTGGCAAACTGCAGCACACAACTCTTGACGGACGCAAAGTTTCATTAATTGACTTTAATCGCGGCGGTGTTCCGCTCGTAGAAATTGTTACCGAGCCAGATATTACCAGTCCTGCCCACGCAAAAGCATACGCCAAGCAGCTCCGTGATATTCTCCGCTACCTCGACATAGCTGACTGCGATATGGAACAGGGTGGCATGCGGCTTGAGGCCAACGTTTCACTTCGTCCAGTGCATAAAACACAATTGCCAGATTATAAAATTGAGCTGAAAAATATAAACTCATTCCGTTTTCTAGAACAAGCAATACACTATGAAATGCAGCGACAGCAAGCGGCGTTAGAGGCAGGGGAGCAACTACATCAGGAAACTCGTGGTTGGGATAGTGTGAAAAACCGCACCTTCGCACAGCGCACTAAAGAAGCCGCTGCTGATTACCGCTACTTTCCTGACCCTGACTTACCTCCAATTGAATTACCTGATGAACACATTGCTACCATTCAAAGCTCAATCCCAGAGTTGCCAGCACAGGTAGTCGTACGGTGGAGCGATCAATTTGCTGTTGATCCTCGCTTTGGACTACCATTAGCCACTTCTCCAGAAAACGTTGCCTTGTTTGAAGATGTGTTTGCTCAGCTGACAGCTCAACAACAGTCACCCAACACGCTCGCTAGTGACCTACACAACAAACGCCTGAACATTTCTGCCAATACTTCCGCCGCCAAAATAGTTGCAGCATTTCAAAAGGCTCATGACACAGCAGTTCTAGACAGCGACGAGCTCGAGTCGATTATTTCCGCCGTACTCAATAAAAATTCTGACGCCGTCAAAAAGTATCAGAACGGTCAAACTCAAGTACTTGGCTTCTTGATGGGGCAAGTAATGAAAGAACTCAAGAGTAAACCAGACGCACAACAAGTCCGCACTGCGCTTGGCAAAGCCCTCACAACTTGATACTATGGCTCAAGATGTCACAGACCCTCCAATCAGCTGATTTTGTTCACCTACATGTTCACACTGAGTTTTCGATGCTCGATGGCCTGGGGAGAATTCCCAAATTGGTCGCTAGAGCGAAAGCGCATGGTCAAACCGCACTTGCCCTGACTGATCATGGCGGTATGTATGGGGCGTTGCATTTTTACAATGAGTGCCGCAAACAGGAGATTAAGCCGATTATCGGTGTTGAGGCCTACATGGCAAAGGAGTCTCGCTTCAATAAGCAAACTAAGATGGGTGGCGACCAATTTCACTTAACCCTACTTGCAGAAAACCATGCTGGCTACCAGAATCTGATGCGACTCGTTTCTCGAGCAAATTTTGAAGGATTTTCATATAAACCCCGGATTGATTTTGAACTATTGACTGAGTTTAGTGACAACATCATCGTCACCACTGGTTGTATGAGCAGTCTTTTTAACGTCCTACTACGTAATGGTCAAGAAGAAGAGGCTGAGGCCGAAATGAAAAAATTTAAAGAATTGTTTGGAGATCGCTTCTACATCGAAGTGCAAAGTCACGCTGGCATCAAAGAGCTGCCTGCACTCACTAAGCAACAAGTGGCACTGTCACGCAAGTTAGACATTCCTTTAGTTGCCACTAATGATGTTCACTATACCGAACCAGATGAAGCGGAAGCACAAGACGCGCTGCTGTGCGTGCAGACACGCAAATTAATTTCAGACACCAATCGAATGACCATAATGGACTCACCGGACTTCTATCTGAAATCAACGCAAGAAATGATTGCATTGTTTGACGATTTACCAGAAGCAATTACCAATACTCGCGTGATTGCTGAGCGCTGTGAAATCACCATTCCCACTGGCGATCTCATTTTTCCTCGATTTCCGCTTCCCAAGGGCGAAACAGATGAGTCGTATTTGCGAAAATTAACTGAAAAAGCCTTACCTAAGAAATACCCCGACATCACTCCCGAGCTTACAGAGCGACTGGCGTACGAAACAGACGTCATCGTTCAGAAAGGCTACCCGACCTATTTCTTGATCACCCAGGATTTTGTGAACTGGGCAAAAGAGCAGGGTATTAGTGTTGGACCAGGTCGTGGCTCAGCAGCTGGCTCACTGGTCTCCTACCTATTGGGCATCACCACTGTTGATCCAATTGAACACGGTTTGGCGTTCGAGCGATTTCTCAACCCACAGCGGCCGACCCCTCCCGACATCGATATTGACTTTGCTGATACCAGTCGTGATCGAGTAATCGAGTATGTTTCAGAAAAATACGGAGCAGATCACGTCGGACACGTTATTACTTTTGGAAGAATGGAAGCGCGAGTTTCTATTCGTGATATCGGCAGAGTGCTGGGCATGCCATACGAAGAGCCTGACAAAATTGCCAAGCTGATTCCCAACGATCCGGGCAAAAAAACGTCGCTCCAAACAGCCATTGAGAACGTACCTGAATTGACCGAGTATTATAAACAACCTAAATACAAAAAACTAATTAATCTAGCTCAAAAAGTCGAAGGTGTGGTACGTCACTCATCTGTACATGCGGCTGCTATCGTAATTTCTGACACTCCATTGACTAATTACGCACCAATTCAAAAAGACACGCGTTCAGGAAAAACCATTACCCAATATGATATGTATGTCTTAGACTGCAATATTTCTGATGAAGCCATTGGACTGCTGAAATTTGACTTTCTTGGCTTGAGAAATTTATCAATCATTCAGCAAACGCTCAGCTTGATCAAAGAAAACCAAGGAAAGACGGTGGATATTGACAGCATCCCGCTTGATGACAAAAAAACGTATGAGCTATTAGCAAGCGGAGAAACGATGGGTGTTTTCCAGCTTGAGTCAGCAGGAATGCGACGTGTTTCACGAACGCTCAAACCGTCACAATTTTCTGATATTACCGCCATGGTTGCCCTCTACCGACCTGGTCCTATGGAACTGATTCCGCAATTTATTGAAGGCAAACATAATCCCAAAAGCATTAAATATCCTGATGAAACACTGATTCCTATTTTAAAAGAAACCTACGGGGTCATGGTCTACCAGGAGCAGATTTTGTTAATTGCCAATGTTATGGCCGGTTATTCCCTAGGGGATGCAGATATTTTGCGCCGAGCAATAGGAAAGAAGAAGAAATCTTTACTCGATGAAAACAAGCGGCGCTTCATTTCTCAATCAGTGGAGAAGGGGTATCGCCAGGAAGTTGCTGAACGCGTCTGGGGCTTTATTGAAGCATTTGCCAATTACGGATTTAATAAAGCACACGCCACAAGTTACGCCATGATCGCGTATCAAACTGCCTATCTGAAAGCTAACTTTGCTGTTGAGTACATGACTGCCTTAATGAGCATTGAATCTGGCTCTCATTCGGCTAATCGAGATATGAAGGTGGCTGTCTCAATTGAAACCTGCAAAAAAATGGGAATACTGATTTTACCCCCAAACATCAATAAATCTGATAGTGACTTTGCCATCGAGAAGCACAAAGACTCACTCAATGGTCTGGCAATACGCTTTGGACTAAATGCCATTAAGCACGTTGGTACCGCTGCCATTGAAAATATTATCGAAGTCAGAAACGATGGAGGTGAGTTTACAGCTCTTACCCAGTTTATTAATGGTACAGATAGTCGCAAGGTTAATAAAACTACCATCGAGTGTTTGATCAAAGTTGGAGCGATGGATGACTTTGGCACTCGAGCCAGCATGTTGGAAAACCTAGAAACAATCCGCCAAACAGCCTCGCAACTCAAGTCTGATACCGAGGGTCAAGATACTCTGTTTCAGGGAGTGTCGCCATCGGCTTCAGCTATTCAAGATACATTTCCGGAGCTTCCTGAGTATCCAAAGCAAGAGTTACTGTCGTTTGAAAAGCAGTTACTCGGTTTATATTTGACCGATCACCCCATGGCACAGGCACTCAAGACCGTGACCAAGCGTGCGACAAAAACAATTGGCGAACTTGACATTAGCATTCATCAAAATCAAACTTTTCTGTTCGGGGGAGTGATAACTAGTCTGAGACAAACTGCCACCAAAAAAAATAACAGCTTAATGGCTTTTGGTAAACTTGAAGATAATAGCGGCTCTATTGATTTTGTGGTTTTTCCCAAGATATATAAGGAATCTGGACACCTACTTTCCGAAGATAAAGTGGTACTTTTCAAAGGAAAAGTGGATAATCGTGATGAAGAATTGCAGCTAATTGTTGAAAAAATCTCAGTTCCCGATCCAGCTACTGAAGAAACTGAAAAACAAATTGAGGCAGATCACGAAATTTTCATTCCTCGTCACACCAATAAGGAAACGCTGCAAAAAATGGGCGCACTTCTCAAATCACACCCTGGCGAAGAGTCAGTAGTAGTGCTCATTCCAAACGGTAGTCAACCACAGCGCATGGTGTTACCCTACGGAGTGCGTTGGGATGAAACAGTAGAGTTAGAAATAGCCCAACTACTTGAATCATAGGCCGTTGCATTGCATTGAAAATAAATATATATCCAGATTTCATACTAGCCAGACCCAAGTCATGACAGTACAATACAATTCCATGAGCAATCATGGCAATACTTCAAAAAATTCCAGGTATATTTTCGTTTCGGGCGGCGTTCTTTCAGGACTCGGCAAGGGCATTACTGCAGCCTCACTTGGACTGCTACTGAAAAACCGCGGCTACTCTGTCACCAACATCAAGTGTGAGAATTATCTTAATTTAGATTCTGGCAATATCAACCCGATTGAGCATGGCGATGTCTTTTTATGCGAAGATGGCCTCGAAGCAGACTTAGATCTCGGTTCATATGAGCGCTTTTTAGGTGAGGAAGTTGGTGCAAAAAACTTTACCACCATGGGTCAGATTTACTCGACAGTGATTCAAAAAACCCGTGATTTGCATTTCAATGGAGTAACAGTTGATGCTATTCCGTATGTGCCTGAGGAGGTGATACGTCGCATCAAAGAAGCAGCAGAGGGCTTTGACATTATTTTAGTAGAGCTTGGTGGCACAGCGGGAGAGTACCAGAATGCCATTTATTATGAAGCCTACCGAATCATGAAACTGCAGTTTCCTGAAGATACCATTCACATTCATGTCACGTATTTTCCGAAACCACCGCATATTAACGAAATGAAGTCCAAGCCGACTCAATTGTCTGTCAAACTACTCAATGGCATGGGTATCCAGCCAGAATTTATCGTAGGACGAGCTGAGGTGCCAATTGATGATAAGCGTAAGGAAAAAGTCGCCTACTACTGCAATTTGGAACATGACCATGTTATTTCAAATCCTGATTGTGACTCAATTTACGAAATACCCCTGATTTTTGCTGATCAACACTTTGACAGACTGGTTCTAGAGGAACTAAAGTTGGGTCCAAAGAAACCAGATTTATCAGATTGGAAGGCATTGGTTACAACCATCAATGCTCCTAAAGCAAAGAAGGCGCGCGTTGCAATCATCGCTAAATATATTGCAACTGGCGATTATGAGTTAAAAGACTCGTATGTTTCACTCGTTGAGTCACTCAATTTTGCTAGCTGGTATCACGATCTTGATCTCCAGATTGACTTCCTGCATGCTGAGCAACTCGAAAGCAAATCGAAGGAAACGCTGTCTGTCCTCAAGCAGGCGGATGGCATCATCGTGCCAATTGGCTGGGGTGAGCGAGGGGTAGAGGGAAAAATCAAGGCTATCACCCATGCACGAAAGCACAAGGTGCCATATTTAGGTCTTTGCTATGGGATGCAGTTGGCCTGTATTGAGTTCGCGCGCAATGTTGCTGGTCTCAAAGACGCCCACACAAGTGAGGTGCGCCCAGACGCTGAGCACTTGATTATTCACGACATCCCCTTTGAGAAAAAATACCAGCGCATCAAAGGCGACGGGGCAAGTATGCGTCTGGGCGCCTACGACTGCATCCTCAAACCTGGCAGTCTAGCAGACAGCATCTACAAGTCGCACAATGCTCACAAGGACGCGAAACAGCACTTAATTTCAGAAAGACATCGTCATCGCTATGAATTTAACAATCATTACAGGGAAATTCTTGAAAAACATGGCTTGGTCTTCTCAGGCACCTCGCCAGATAATTTTTTTGTAGAGATGATCGAATTACCCAAAAAAATACATCCATTTTTCGTCGCTACTCAAGCACATCCAGAATACAAGTCTCGACCACTTGCTCCGCATCCTTTATTCATAGAATTTCTCACAGCCGTGCTTGCTGAGCAGTCTACCAACAAATAAGCGCTGACAAGTTGGTAAGACAACAAAAAACACGGGTCAGTTTGAAAATGGTAGAGAAGCAGCTTGCAACTTCCCAAGTTCTACGGTAAAATACAAGACTTGAATCATCCAAAGGTACTATGGCATTATCATTTACTAACAACGACACAACAGCCAGCGTCGGTGACACTATTCGCATTCATCAAGAAATCGCTGAAGGTGACAAAACCCGCATGCAGATTTTTGAAGGCATAGTTATTGCCATCAAAAATCGTGGATTGGGGCAATCATTTACCGTTCGAAAAATTGGGGCAAATGGCATAGGTGTGGAAAAAATCTATCCGGTAGCCCTGCCATCTATCAAAAAAATTGAAGTCAAGAGTCGTGGAGACGTCAAACGAAGTAAGTTATACTACCTGCGTGACCGCATCGGTAAAGCAGCCAGTCGAATTCGTGAAAAGAGTCCTGTCAACACGGCAGCGACTACTGCCTAAATTTTCCTTGGGAGAGCGTGGAGAGCAGCGAGCGCTCGCATTTTTGCAGAAACGAGGCTACGAGTTTCTTGCTGCCAATGTTCGAATCGGAAATAAGGAACTTGATCTCGTAGTATTTGACCCAGAACATCAAGAAGTAGTCTTTGTAGAGGTAAAAACTCGCTCAAGCACTAACTTTGGCAACCCACACCAGGCCATCGGCTACAAAAAGCTGAGCGCACTGCGCACAGCTGCCACAGCCTTCCTGAACAAGAGTAAGTTAGAGCACGACTATCGATTTGACAGCATAGCAGTGTTACCTGGTACAATACGCCATTACCAAGATATTACGTGCCAATAAGCGTATACTTAACAAGTCAATACAGCGCCATCTTCACCCATGGCCCCATCGTCTAGCGGTTAGGACGCCAGGTTTTCATCCTGGTAACCGGGGTTCGATTCCCCGTGGGGTCACATATAAAAAAAGATGGATAAATCCATCTTTTTTTATATGTACTCTTCGACTGGAAACAAAGCTTTGGTTCGCGCACTTCGAGTGAGCAAAGCGAACCCGAGAAGTACTCTTGGAGTGATTCCCCATGGGGTCACCTACTGGTATAGAGGCAGTATCAACACTGCCTTTTATACCTATAAATGGGGCTAATCTAGGTGTTCCAAAAGCCAATTCATCATAGGTTGGAGGTTGCTCGAAAAGGAGGCTAAAGTACTCCGCTTGTTTATGGGGATTTTTCCCGTGTAGCAACAATTCTTCGAGGTGTTCCAAATAATACCCTATGGTTTCCATTACTGCTTCGATATCTACCTCATTTTTATCCACCGGTCGCTCTTTTGCAGCTTCGAGATTTTGAATTTCAACGTCTATATTCAGTAGATCTTGCTCCATATAGCGGATAGCCACTTCTGAGGATAAAAACCTGATTTTGTCGGCAATAGATCGTGACTGTGCTCTCAAATCCTCAAGCTTCTGGTCAATATGGGTATTATCTTGCGCTGTTGCCTGCTGCTTCTGATTCCAAGCCTCAATAACATATTTTTTAAGCTGAGCAATGTACTCAGGAGTAACCTTAACTCTCACTTTTCTCACAAAAAGTTCAACAGTTTCATTAAATTCTTTACAGGGAACGCGAAAATAATGACCACGCGCATGACAGTGATATGCGGGGTAATATTTTCCTAATTTTCCTCGAGATGCACTACCATATAATTGTCTGTTGCATTTAGGGCAGTGGACATACTTTTTGTACGGAAAGTCGGGATTTTTGACTTGCTTGTGTAGTAAGTGATCGGGCGGAGTCTCTTTCTCGATACTCACCGTGCCACTCTGTTCAACAATCGCCACTTTTCCACGATTTGCTTTGTTAAATTGCTTGATGCTAATTAAACCTTTAAACTGCGCTTTAACAGGCTTATTTTCTGTCCACTTTTCAATATTTACACCAGCATAAATCGGATTTTGAATAAATCGCCAAAGTTGCTTGAGGTTGAGTGGCTTGCCACCACGTTGTCCAATGATCTTTGTTCTGTTGGTTCTATCCCTTCTATTGAATACTCGAGTTTTAAATCCCAGCTCGTTGAGTTTATCAACGATCTCCGTATCATTAAGCAGTCCCTCTAGGCGGTATTCGTACATTTTCAGTACCCAGCGAGCTTCCTCTTTATCGGGGACTAGAATAACGCGCTTGCCGTGCTCAGTCTCAATTTTTTCATTCTTATAGCCGTATGGAGCTCGTCTGACACGATATCCCATGCGAACGTATCTGATTTCAGCACCAATCATCCGAGTCATGATGTCGCGCATTTCATCTTTAGCACGTTCGGCTTCGAGGATTTCTGCTTTTTTGGTGGGACTATAGACACTCCAGTCATATTGCACATCAAGATGGTCGAGAGTGTTTACCTCTTGAGAGGAAATAATACCGTAAATATCAATCAAGCGAACATGTTTGACTGTGAGTTGTTGCTTGAGATGATCATAGAGGTATGAGCCTCCGCGGGTGAATCGATCAATTGACTTGATGATAAACAGCTGGATGTTATTTTGTGGATCTGTGCAGTAATCGATGGCTTCTTGCACAGGCTGCTGCTCCTTAGAAGCTGATTCCATGAAAATGAAAAATTTCTTGATCTTGATGCCTCGAGCTAGAGCGAACCGCTCAATCTGTTGTTTTTGATCTTCTGGAGAATCTCCCTGCAAACCCTGTTTAATGGAGGAAATACGAATAGCCGCAACTGCATGTTGGTCAACTAGTTCACCAGTCATGCTTCCTTCCTTTCTCGGTCGAGAATTGAGTGAATTTTTCCTGTCTGGATGTCTTGGTCAATTTGCTTAAGGAGAAGGGAGACTAGTTTTTTTGTGAACTCTGATTCGGTAACGCTAGGTTCCTGATTTTCAACTGTGTTTACCTCAAGTGTAGTGCTCATATTTCACCTTTCCTAACTTATCAATATATTGATAGTTTACATATAAAATATAGGTAGGTCAAGGGTAAAATTAGTACAAAAATTAGAAGTTTTGAATGTATTGTGCGTTATAATAATCTCATGAGTATAATCCGCGGTGACGAATCGCCCCAATCAATTTTTCCCAAAGTAATTAAATATACATTTCCAGAAGAAAAGTACAAAGAACTGTTAAAATTGCTTAATCTAACCAACCAAAATGAACCATCTGATGAAGATATGAAGGTAATTTTAGTAAACGCAACATATTTGTTTCTGACAGGGGAATGGTCTCAAGATGATTTGTCAGCCGTTGCTAATAAGCTCTGGTTTGATAAACAAGAAAAATTCGACGAACTCGGCAGTGCACTATATGAATGTGCTGAAATGATGTTTTATGTCAGAAATATTTACAATCCACTTTCTCCTAACTTCAGAGGAAACTTTGAAGAGTTTATGATTACAACAATCAAGTTCTATGAAAAATACATCGAAGATGTTGTTAAGTAAGATTAATTCATAGCTCACACTGCAATCCCCCCACGAAAACTTAAATGCCAAGCAATTGAGCGCACTTCAGAACTAAATTAGAAAAAGTTTGCTATACTGATTTATGGCTGATTTAGAAAGATCTCAAAATTCAGAAAATTCAGAGCTTATTAACAGAAAAGAGTCTCTTTTTAGTAAGATTGGCAGTTATCTTTCTGGCAGAATGGAAGATTCAGATTATCTGGCAGATCCTACTAAAAGAAATTTTCTACGAACTGCCGCTGTCCTTGGAACCACAGCCTTTTTAGGAAAATCAATTGCTGCCGAAAGATTATCTTCACCAGTACAACCAATACAATCACCTAATCAAGTTGAAGCTGTCCAATCAGAGGAGGTTGAGCACAAACCTAGTATTCCACTAATTATTGATACATTTGATGATGGGAAATTTTATGATGACGTCATTGCAGCACAAGCTGCAGCTCGAGGAATAGATGCCCAAAGTATACTTGATAAATTCGGCATTACTCCTGATACTACTTATTCAGAAATCAAAGAGATCCAGCCCACAACGCCTGACGAGCGCGTAATACTACTTTTGTCTTCCCTTAAAACCGTTTATGGCACTCATGGCGAAGATGTTTCAAAAGTGAGGGAGCTGACAGCACAATTTTTAGGGGAAACTGACTCCCAAGTCGAGCATGCTTCACAAAACAATCCCATAACCTTTGATTCATTAGAATTTGACGAAGTTGGCAATCCCATACTTTGGCTAGTTTCATCAATAGAGGACGTCGATCAAGTGGTGCGTCAGTCCCAAGCTCCTGTTATTAACATGAGTTTTCAAATAGGAAAAGTTGGGATGAAATATAAATTGTTTAAACAAGTTTTGGTCAATCCCGATATGAAACCTCCTGATAAAAGTAGTAGAAGCGTAAGTGATGGTCCAGTAACAATCATCTACCGAGATGCGGAACGAAACATTATCTCTGCTGAAGAATATGAAAAACTTCTATCCTTAGCACTAGAGAAAGAAATAGTGATGACCGAAGTCGAATCTGAGCGAGACCTTGTTCCTCAAGATGGATATTTGAAAGAAAGGGCATATCAGAATCTTGGTAATTTAGCAGATCTTGCTAGTAAATACCCAGACAAAATTTTTGTTGCTGCTGCTGGAAATCCTGTAAATGAAAATCCAAATGATTTCCCAGATTTGAGAGAGGCTAAGGAAAAATTAATGCAGGAAAATCGTTGGCCTCCTAATGTATTCACAGTGGGTTATGTAGTCCAATATCAAGATATGTTAGTACCCACTCAGTATGGCGCAGATTTTTACGTTTTTCATGAAGATATCGATCGTATTGGCAAGCAAACCTCAGCCTCAAGCTACGCAACCCCAATGGTCACTGAAATTGTTAGGCGACTGCAAAATCAGGGCATTACTAACCCCAATGATATTCGTACTGCATTAACACAATTTTCTGAAAATATTAATGCTCCGAATGGATTCTACGCTAGAGGTGAACAAGAGCAACCATTTTACATGATTGATTTTTCAAAAGTTAAAAATGCATTCTCGCCTAAAAACGCTGATGAGTATGGGGCAATTTAGCCGTAATACGAATTTATCATACTACCCCTTTTGCCATTCCACCCCTCCTGATATATACTCCAGCCACTAACTAACCCACTCCTACTGCCCGAAAAGTAGGAATATGGACACTAATCAGCTCATCACAATTGTATATAACAACTTCGCTCCACTCATTTCTCCTCTGGGTAAATTTTTTACTGACCTAAACTTCAACTTTTTTTCCCAGCTAGCTCTGGTCATACTTGCTATCGTGTCAAGCCTGCTTATCCTCTTGGCACTGAGTAAGCTCTGGATTATTCGGTACAAATTGCGCTTGCCATATACCATCTTTGAAATTCAACCCCTACGTAATACTGAGCAAAGTGCTTTCACCACGCAGCAGTTTTTTGCACTCATTCACGGCTTATCAAGGCAGCAATCTTTCATTGAGAGATTTCTCGGTATCACCAAAAATTACTCATTTGAGATAGTGTCGAGTAAGGAGCAGGGGATTCGCTACTTGATTCGCTTTCCTCAGGAAGATGCAGCACTGCTCAAACAAAGCTTACTTTCGTATCTACCAGGGCTCAGCATCAAACAAGTTTCAGACTACTACTCAACCGTACAGCAGCTTCACAAATTAACTGAGTTCAAGCTTGCCAATCACTTTGCATTTCCGCTGCAGAATCAATCAAAGCTCGAGCAACATGACCCAATTGCATACACCACAGGCAGCATGACCAAACTCAAAACCAATGAGTTGATGGCCTTCCAGATCGTGGCAAGTCCCTTGAAAAAAAGCACTATTCCAGACATCAAGCGCATTACTCAATTAATCTACACAAATACTGACCTACTTAGCAACATTAACACATCGTCTGGGGACTCTTGGTTCAAGAGTCTCATGACTCGTACCCTGCTGCTACTCCTTCAAATTCTCATGCTGCCCATTGGACTGCTCGTTTTTATCGCTACTGGAGGAAGAGAAGGGCCATTGCTGACCAACTACTTGCAGACGAGCTCAAAAAAATCTGATAACCCGTACCAGATGGAGCTTGAAACCCTGATTAAAGAAAAGCTGGATCAGCAGCTGTTCACAACTTCACTGCGACTACTGACAATTGCGCAGTCCAAAAAAGAGATCGGCAAAAGAGAGCGCGGCTTTATTTCAGCCCTGTCATCTTTTTCTAACTCAAATTATCAATTCATTGTGCCTATCAAGAATGTGAGACTGAAGTTGTGGCAGTCACTACAACTATGTACCTTTAAGCATCGCTTGCTCAGATTATTCTCAACCAGTATTCTCTCCACCTCAGAAATGGCTGATATCTATCACTTGCCATTTACGAGCACGACCAAGACAGAAGATCTGCTCAAGCAGCACAGTAAAGAACTTCCCGCTCCACTTTCACTCAAGCGTGCAACTAAGCTTGATATCACATTTGCCCAAAATACCTATGGTGACAGTGTCACTGACATTGGTCTGACCGAAGATGAGCGACGCAGACATATCTATATTCTCGGAGCCACAGGAACGGGTAAATCTACTATGTTGCTCTCGATGATCAATCAAGATATTCAAAATGGCAAGGGGATTGCAGTGGTTGATCCTCACGGAGATTTAATCGAACAGATTCTCCATGTTATTCCAGAGGAGCGGATCAAAGATGTGGTGTACTTTAATCCTGATGATATCGCATACCCCATGGGTATTAACTTACTTGAGCTTTCGACTGGACTCAGTGACGAGGATGCTTTGAGGGAGCGTGAGTACATTACTGAGAGCATTATTTCCCTCTTTCACAAGATCTACACTGAAAAGTATTCAGGACCTCGGATGGAGTACATCCTGAGAAATACTATTCATACGGCGTTTCATGTTAAGGGAGCAACGCTGTTCACCGTCTACAAGCTACTGATCAACACGCCATTTAGAAAATCAGTTGTGAAAACCCTGACTGACGAAAATCTGAAGGAGTTCTGGAAATATGAGTTTGCCAAAGCAGGTGATTACCAAAAAGTCAAAATGATCTCACCAATCACTAATAAAATTGGTCGCTTCTTGTTCTCACCGGTAGCTAAAAGAATTCTCGAGCAGGAAACCTCAACCATCAACTTCGAACAGATCATGAATGAAGGCAAGATTCTTATCTGCAATTTATCCAAGGGTAAGCTAGGAGAGGACACTTCAAAAGTATTTGGTGTCGTCGTGATGGCTAAGCTGCAACTTGCTGCACTCAAACGGGCGATAATGAACCCAGAAGAGCGCAAAGATTTTTATCTCTATGTTGATGAATTTCAAAACTTCGCCACCCCAGCATTTGCTCAAATACTATCTGAGGCGCGTAAGTACCGACTCGCAGCAATTCTCGCTCATCAAACTACTTCGCAGCTAGAGGATCGATCGCTCGTGAATATTACGCTGGCCAATACTGGCACGGTGATTTGCTTCAGAACTGCCAACCCAGAAGACGAAACGCTGATACTACCTCAATTCAGACCATGTGTGGAGCAAGGAGATATTGCGAGTCTGCCTTCGTATAGATTTTTTATGAGACTGGGAGCATTAAATCCTGAGGAGCCGTTCTCAGGGGTGACAATGCCGGTTGAGATCAAAGAAGACAGCCTGCGAGTGCAGCAAGTAGTTGAAAACTCCAGACAATTTTTTGCTAAAAAGTATGAACAGCCCAAGCAAACAAATACCATCCTGCAGTACCCTACAAAGAAAAAGACTCAATCAACAGGTGTTGTACTCTCACCCTTGCCCTAAGCCAACTCATACTCAATATCATCAAACTTTTCTTTAAATACATCTTCAAACAGAATTTTAGTAAATGTCACGGCCTCATCAGGGTAGTCCTGAAAGTATATTTCATACGTCTCCAGATCAGGCAACTGCTTGTGCTGATAGTATGGAATCCGCTTAGGCTTACTCATTTCTGGTAGTACAGCATGAATACCCAACTCGTTCAACACTCCAAGCATTGAATATCGATATCTTCCCAATGCATTGCCTTTCACTATCGGAAAATCAGCCATCAATTTTCGATCAGCCAGCCAGAACTGAATGAACTTTTTTTCATTATTTTTGCTCTCTAAAACTACATAATTGCACTGTCTACAATCCTGAAAAATCTTGAGTAGAAATTCCTCTGTACTTTTGGCCTCTTTGCGAAAAATACGTAACGCTTCAATTCTTTGCTGAACATATTGCTCATGTGTCAGCAAGTTAATTTGAACGGATAATCCTTCAAACCTGACTTCTAAGTGCTTGCTATTCGAATAGTCCCTCTGAGTCAAAAAATGCAATATTTTGTAGTACCAGGTTAGTCCAAATACTATTGGCTGCGCAGCAATTAAAAGCATTTTTTTACAATAAACTTTAATCTGATTATTAGTTTTGCTCATGTATGATTTTTTACCATATTAGCATAGCTTTAGACATATCAGAGTGTTGTTAGTAATTTTTCCACTAATCTATCAGATGTTCCTCCATACACGTCCACCTAACACATCACTTTATGACAGAATATAAGCCTTTTTTTATAGCTACTTACTTTTAAAGCAAAGTGCGCTATCCATGTCACGCACGATGATGCTTCCGTGGTAAGAATCAAAGTGCGCGGAACTGACAAGCAAGTATGGCGAACACTAGCTGTAGCTGTTCGCTAAACACACTTTATTGGCAGGAGCCAATGCTCCTGCCAATAAATTTTTAAAATTGTATAATATGTGTGAATATAAAATTAAAATGAACAAGAATTTTACGAAAGCCTTTAGTCAAACAAAGATTCAGCCTCAAGAAATAGAAGGGGTTGAGCTCGTGATATCCAAACAAGATATGGGTGAAATAGAAACATTGCTAGAAAATGAAATTAACAATATTTTCCATCTTGAAAAAGTACATTTCAATCTAAACATTGATAAGGACGATAATCTACACATTACTCCAGTTGAAAAAAAATCTGCGTCACTGGGAGTTAATGTAGCATATCTTTTACTAATGAAAGTCGGGCGTAAGAAATACTTTGTCATTAGTTCAGATTTCTTTTTGTCAAAAAATTTTAATAGAGAGCCTTATCTTGAAAGTCTTCAAGAATATCAGTATCAGTCACTATTGGCAAAGATTTTTAATATAAGTAGCCTGCAAGCTTACAACACTGACACACTAATGACTGAGCAAGAAATTATGGATTCAGAAACTGAAATGCTTTATTGTGAGGGCGAGTCATTTAGTTTTACCTTGTATTGTGTCTGAGCAGTTACACCTTTTTATTAAGTATTATGGGGCTCCTCCCCATTTCTAGATATCGCACCACAATGTCAATAAATGAAAAAAAATAAACAAGAATCTACTCTCTACAAATACGCCGAGAGTATTTCTATTGATCTTGATCAAAGCAAGTTATCAGAATCTAAAGTATCAGAACTTCTTAGATTACTTTTGGCCGAATATCTCAAAGGACAATTATCAATTGATGACGTATCAATATTTTGTGGATTGTTGTATGGCAAGTTAGACTTAAATAGCGATCTATTTAGTGTATTACTAATGGGAGCTGAAATAGAGTGGCACATTCGTCATGAACCAGAAACAGCAGTAGACTCAATTCTCGATCTTCTTGATGCGTTCACTGATTTACCCAAAGATACAGACGCTAGACTTGGTTCAAGAAAGATAGAAAGACTATTAGAAAAATACTATCTCTGGGCTGATGCAGATATTAACCAACAAGAACTGAGTCTAGAAGAGGGAGAAAAAATAGGCGTATGCATAGTTGAGGACTATATGAATGGAAAGTTATCTGTTGATGAGCTATCAACATGTTGTGGGCGTGTGTATCAAAAACTAGATTCTAGCCTAGATGTATATGACCTATTCAAAGAGGGAAGTACAATTTCACAAGATATTAGAAAACATCCATCCACTGCTGGGAGAAAAATTGCAGATTTACTTGATTATTTTGGTTTTGAATCCTAGAAAATGCTCGCGTCCTACAGTACATAATTAGCGATGAATTATCTGAAAATGTGCCCCAACCTGCTAGGACAAAAAACGGATACTTTCCCAGATAAAAACAAAAATATTCCTTACCTCTATTCCCTTATATAATAAGGGGGGAATGATACAATACCAAAAACAATATTTACCACCCTGCCCATGAACTACTAACCATGGACACTCCAATCACTCCCAAACAACTAGAAATCCTCACACTCATCTACCGCTTCCGCTTCCTCAATCGTCATCAAATTCAAACGCTCCTCAACCACAAAGACCCCAAAAGAATCAACACCTGGCTCAAAGATCTGACTGAAAAGCACATCATTGGTCGCAAGTACTCAACGAAACTCAAAGAAAACACTAGGCCAGCTATCTATCATCTAGCCACTAAATCAAGAAAAATATTGCTTCAACAGAAAAACACTCATGAGAAAATTCTACAAAGAGCCTACAGAGATAAAAACGCCTCTGAAAAGCTCATTGCTCATAGCGTGTTTGTAGCAGCTATCTACTTACAACTTACACTGCAGTCTCGCAGCAACCAGCAGGATCTACATTTTTACACCAAAACAGATCTTGCTTCTCACTACTACTTACCGTACAACCGCCCCGATGCCTATATTGCCCTGAAAAGCCAAGCTCAAACAAAGCGGTACTTTTTAGAACTAATCGACGAAGGCACTCCACGCTTCATGCTTCGTAAAAAAATTGCGCAGTACATCGACTACTTTGACGAAAATATCTGGCATCAAAGAACTGGATATCCAAATCCCGCCCTGCTCATAGTCTGCCCAGATCAGAGAATGTATGATTTTCTGCTCAAACACATCAAGCAGGTCTTAGAAGAGGAAACTTCAGACCTACAATGGTTCCTTGGTCTGAAGTCCCACATTGAGCAAGAGGGCATTACCCCAAAAACTTGGCAGCAAGTAACAGAGGAGTACTAAGCCTGCTTCTGCTTCGAAAGCACCTCGTGGCCTCGCTCCATAATGTTGCTCACTAAAACTGAGACGACACCTTGCAGATCACTCGTTGTGTACGCATCTTTATTTTCAATCAATTCTAAAATCTCTTGTTCAAATTCTTGGGTTACTAGGGGACTGAGCATAGTTTCCTTTCAGGATACTGTAATATTTGCTTTTGTACTGAGTATGACGTCGAGTACTTTCTCAACCATGACTAACGCCTTAGTTATAGCCAGGAGCGGATCTTCTGAGTAGTGGCTGATATACTGCCAGGCATTGCCGGTAGCATCTCCCCTTCCATACAAATCCATCAAGACGACCGCCGTAAACTCGGCAACGGTCTCTTGTACCACCTGTTGGCCACCTCGCAGTTCTCCAATTATCTGGGCATGAACCGCGTGTGATAGTTCATGAAAAAATACACTTGCATCATGACTACCCAATCTGATCCTTGATCCATCTATTTTACAATCTCCCAACTTGTCGGGGGTAACTGGCGCGTATTCAACAGCAATGCCAAGTTTGCGCGCAACATCCATCAGTGGCGGCAGCTGCATAGGTACGTGCTCTGGTAGACCCATGTCGCCTTCGGTACTTGATGCAGCAAAGACGGGAACGGCGATAAAACCCACACAAACCGACTTTTTCTCCTGCTCTTTTTCATCTTCTTGTTTGACTAGTCGGGGACTGAGTATATATACAGCCCGGCTCCCTTTTTTGACCTGTCTGCCGGCCTCCTGCCACTGTTTAAATCCTCTACAGTCTAGCTCGTCCGCTTGCAAGTAAGCCAAAATCTTATTTGACAAACTCCACTTATTAACCGGAGCATCACCAGCCAGCTGAATTCGAGCAATCCTCGTTACTGAGGAAATATCACCAGTTCTAAACTTCTCAATTGCCCGCTCAATGCTTGCCTGAGCTTTAGTTGATAATTTCATACGTGTTTCCTTTCTCCCGCTCCCCTGAGTTTAAAATTTTAAGTAGGAAGCAGGCGCGCCTGCTTCCATACTTGGAGAAAAAAAGCGGGGTGAGGTTTGCAAGGGTCACGACCAGCGGGAGTGACTTGCGAAGCCCTTGCAAAACGAGGGGCAAGGCCCCTGCTCAGAGTGTGGAACGCCTCAAGGATTGGGTTGAAGTACTATACGAACTAAAGTTTGCAGGAAGCGTAGCGTTTAAAAATTCGTTGCTAGCACTATTAAAAATATGCTTTAATAGTGCTAAGTATTAACTCAAGTAAGCACACTATGGCAAAAAATGACAAAGATGAGCTAGTAGAAGACTTAACCCAAGTGGTTCTGCAACATCATTCTCAGCTGCACCGCATTGAATCTATGCTCAATTTGCGAAATGAAATTGACGTCTCAGCAACCACACTCAGAGCACTTGATTTTATTCATGAGTATCATCTAAAACTACCCATTCTGCTGCAAAAAAAGCTCGGTATAAATCTCAAGCAAGCTCTACAAGTAACAGATGAACTAGAAGATCTTGGGTATATAAACAGAACACCATTTGTTCCCGATGAGGATGAGCCGCTTGACGACATGTTTCTGAATGCCTGCACATTTTTACTCACTGAAGAAACGTGCAGCGCATCATCAATTCAACGTCAATTTTCGATTGGATATAATAAAGCCTCCCGAATTATTGAACAACTCTACTCGAAGGGATTCATTGGAGAAATAAATGAATCTGAGAATCGACGTGTGTATCGAGATAAAATTGATGAATTCTTAAATAGTGATTTGACGCGAATTGCTCCGAGAAACTCTCGAAGCAATTAAGTATTAATGGATATCTAATTATAAGTAGATGATTGTAAAAACTTTACTAATTGAAGATAGTGAGTGGATTCTTTTTGATACGTATTTTCATCTAACAGCTCAGCAATCGTTTTAGTCTCCCCCTTAGGAATGAATAACTTATCGCTAATATAGCCAGCTTTACCTTTTATCTTATTTATCATAGTGCCGTGATGTTGAGTGGTAAAAACCTTGGTTTGATATCCTGGAATTGCCAAAGCAATCGAATATTGCCAATAAGCAGGAGTTTCAGATGAGTTGCTCAGTAGTCTTTCAAAATCTTCATTTTTGAACCAACTTTCTACTTGATTCAAAAACGGCCCCGGAAAACCATTTAATGAAGAAATATATAATCCAACATCCTCTTTTGCCACTGGCATATTTAGTATTTTAGTGGCAAACTCAGCTGAGCTCACTGCTATGCTTTCAGTTGAATCTGACTGGATTTCAGGGGTTATTATTTTCTCCTGAATAATCTTCCAACCTTCAAGGTTGAAGTGTGAAGAAAATGAGCGAAATTTACCATCATTGGTGGTTACAAAAGCGAGAGATTTCATATATGACTAAAATTATTTCCTATGACCATAATCACAAAGAATTTAAAACTTGGGAAGCTTCAATTTTGGCGAAAAATAATGATTTCATTATAACAAAGAATATCGTTCCATTTAAGATCACATATTCAACAAAAAAAGAAAAAGAGTTTTCAATCCAGACTTTCATTACTCACTTTCACAATGAATGGTTCAACATTATTACAGTGTATGATCTCGATGGTGTTTTTCAGCACTGGTATGTCAATATAACAACTCCAATTACTTTTTCTGAAAACACAATTTCATATGACGATCTACTTCTTGATCTGAGAGTTTACCCTAATTACACTTGGGATGTGCTTGATCAAGACGAATATGATGAGCATAGATATGAGATTGATGATGAAGTTAATTTACAAATTTCTAAAACTATGGAGAAACTTGCAAAACTAATATCAGATAAATCAACATATTTTGACAATCAATTACTGAAAAAGTGACAACCATGTTAGCATAGCCTCTGATTGCTTATTCCAATATTCATCATATTTTGGTAGTTTTTCTGCTAATTCTCGATAACATTCGCTGTATGTTGTTCCAGTCAGAGTAATTTTATCGACATCTTTCCATAAAAACTCATTTACCTTTTTTCCGGGGGCCTCTTTCTTAATATTAACTTCTGCGTCACTTGCCCTATCATGCCAGATAAAAGGCTCTCCTCCTGATACAGCATGCCCAAGATGATGGGCTATTTTAATCAAGAAGATTCCTGCCCAAATGTCATCAAATCGGTCAAAAGGATAGCTCGGGCCCATAAGCAGGAAATAAAACGCTGGCACAGCCTGAGTTTTAATAGCCAAGTTCATGCTAGAAATAGGAGCGTAAGATCCATTCGGCACTATAAAATTGAATGGATGCTCTGTTATTCGGTAGTCAGGATTTTTTTTCTGGGTTTCACCATCCAAATCAGGAATATTTGCCCATAATCCCATATTGAGAATGTTGTACTGGGAATCAAGCTTCTCGGGAAAACCCCTTACCCTTAAACCCTGCGAGTGCTGAATCCATCGTTTTTTGTATTGATCTGCGAATAAATATTTCTCATGTGTTTCAAAATAGTTCTTACTTTCGGGAGTAGTGTAACAATCGTCGTCTAAAGTTACGATGTAGTCAGGCTTATATCCATATGCCTTATAAAAACCAAAAGAGCGAATCGCGGCAGTTCTCCTTGGAATTATCCACTTCTTATCTCCAAGCTCAAGATCAATCTCGTTCCATGAGTAGTGCTCTATATTTACATAATTGGGATTGAATGTTTTCTGAGGGTTATCTTCAACTAGTATAACCTTAACCTCATTTTCTATAAGGATCCCCCTCCATTCAGAAATCCATCTGTTATAACTATCCTCTCTTATGGTTGGGACAACAACAATTTTGTTCATATTGATGTATTATAATACATCAATAGACAACTATATGTATCGGAAAAGTAAAAATGAGTGAAAAGAAATTAGTTGCTTTTGAAGGAATACCAGGTGGAGGAAAGACTTCTGTATTCCATGAAATCAGCAGGTCGATGCCCAATCAGTTCACGTTTATTCCCGAGTTGGTTAAGCAATTTGATCCACTAACTGAACAGAGCATAGATTCAGTTCTTGAAAATGATCAAGAAAAATACAGAATAGTAAGATTGTCGGAGCTCTCTGCTGTTATGGATAGAAGCTTTGTTTCCACACTAAACTGGGAGTTTGTGTTAAATTCTCGAAAAAATCACAATCGATCTGATGGAAAAACAGACAGAATTAATGAAATGATATCTAAAAATGAATTGTGGCCAGCAAACTATTATTTCTTTTTTGATATTTCACCGAAAGTTAGTATAACGAGAAAACGATTGCCGAAAGATGAAGGCTTGGCTTGGTCTACAGAGGAGTCCTTAGCGATTGCTATCGCTCACTACTATGAATATTTTCAAAAAGTTGAAACACAGTCAAAAGTTATAATTATTGATGCCGAAGAGGCTCTAAATGTAGTACTTGCCAATGTGGCTAATTTATTATCATTAGTTTTGAAAGAAAAAATATGAAAAGAGTTGGACTATTTATTTGCTCACATGATGGTATTTCATGCAGGTATGCCGGTGTAGGTACAGCTGCTAGCGGATATATGAAGGGTGTTGAAAAATTTATATTAGATAACCCTCAGATCAATTTAACCTGCCATGCCATCACAGGCAAGTATAAATCAGATAGTTATACATATAACCAAGAACTTCTCAATAAAAACACTGAAATCTGCAAAAAAACTGGAGGTTCAGTCGAGTTTGTTCTAAATTATTCAGATGGCTCATATCAATACGGAGATATCAATAGTTGGTATGTTGCATCAAGCGCAGCTGCACAAATTATCTCAAACAACATAATTCAAAATAAATATGATCAGGTTGTTATCCTCGCCCTAGATACTCCATTTGCCTGGACACCTCAAATTGTTAAAAAACAAAATTTTGACTTTGATGGGAGGATCATTGGTGCCTGGGTTCCCCATAGCACGTCATTAATTCACGAAAGAGGAGATTACAACCTTGATAGGTTAAAGTGGGAAATGAATGTGGTTGACTCTGTTAATACTACCACTGATTTGTATGTAACATTCCTAAATGAATACATGAAAGATCACCTCAGACTTAACTATGGAGTATTGGAGGGCAAACTTCTTCCATTACTCAACGGTATAGTGCACAGCGAGGTTCCACGCTACTCTAACAATGAAATTGAGAATACATTATTGAAATATAGCATTCCAACTGATAAACCACTCGTCATTTCTTTTGGAAGGGGTGCTAAGTACAAGGGTTTTGATATTTTTTTGAACACAATCAAATACCTCTCAGATATGCCAATTCATTTTGTACTGCAGTGTTCATTTTTTGATGAAAATGATCCACTACTTAAAAATTTAGCAGAGAACGCAAAAGAAATTCCAAATCTAACTTTTTTACCAATGTTCAGTTTTGAATTTCCAAGAAAGTTGCTTCAATGGAAAAAAACTGAACTTTGTGCAGTCCTATCAGAAAACGAGCCAGGAGCGTTCATACCAGCTGAAATTAGAGTATATGGTCAAGCAATAGCACTTGTCTCGGACAGGGATGGACTACCATGCCAAATAATTCATGGTACCGACGGTTACGTTACAAGCTTGAGTGATCCGCAACAAATTTCTGAAAAAATTAGAATGATAGTAATGATGAAAGAATCAGAAAAAAAACGAATTAGAAAAACAGGTCAGGAATTGATTACAAATGAATATGACATAGTCAATAACTTTTGTTATTTCTTAGATAGTGTCATCACATGATAATGAGCAAAGAAAGAGTGATCAGTTACGTTGGAAATGAATACTTGTCTGGAAATCATGGCGAATATACGATTGCAATGATAAAACCAGATGGGGTAGCCATTCACTTAATGCATGAATTTGCAGATGAGTTATGTAAGTCAAAATTATCTGTAGATTTTTGCTTTCCTGTTCAATTACGCAAAGAAACAATATATGAAGCTTTTAAGATATTAAGGGAGCCAAGTGAGTTTACTGATAATTGGCAAGAAGATGTAGCCATAGCTTTGTCAGCAGGTCCAAGCCTGATTTATATCATCTCGGGGGACAATGCTGTAGAAAAAGTTTTAAAAATTAAAAGATGTATTCGGGAAAAATATCTTGATAGAACTCAATATGCGCAACGTGTCTTACAAAACTTATTGCACTCATCAGATAGTAAAGATGAAGCTAGTGAAGAACTAACAGCGCTTGTTAAAGATACCAATTATGCTCAAATACTGTTAGCGAGCAGTATTGTAAGTGAAAATCTTGAAGAAAGAATAATACAAGAAGGTGATGAGGCTATTATTAAACTACTTCTAAGTGGCTTGCTAAGTTTGAAAAATGAGAACATTGCAATCATATCTCAGATTCTAGAGAGTCACTGGTTTCGAAGCTATCAGCAAATAATTGAAAAAATTGAAGATTTATGAAAAAAGTAATTTCAATATATCATCCAAGTATTAATCATAAAATTGAAGAATTAACTAAAATAAATAGTGGACACATTTTTTTTAGTACTTTTTTATTTTTTGATTTGATTGAAGAAAAAATTGGCTCTGGAAGTTTTTATGAGACTATCAAGCTCAATGATTTATTTGAGTATTCATTTAGTCTGTCATACTCAAACAACCAATTTGTTTTCAAAGCTGGTAATACTATCATTAATTCAAAACCGAATATTTTTTATAATGTGAAAAGTGATGACTTGTTCAAAAATAGTGATTTAAGGCTTTTTTTACACGAAATTGAACAATTATTAATTGAGATCTCAGATAAACCATGCATCTTAGAAACAACATCATTTATCAGTCCAAGTAAAAAAGTTACCTCTATAGTGCTCAGTAGTACAGAAAGTAGATACAATAATCCAGCAAGCTTATTCATAGATCTAGGCAGTAATTATATTGATAACATTGAAAAAAATCTTATTGTCTCGAAAGATACTTATAGATTCAAGTTTAGTACAGTTGAATACAAAAAATACTTTAGTGAGAACCCAAACAACAAATTAATTGAGTCATTTAGACCTGTTGTTAAAAAACAAATTAATATGCTTAGTCAGAAAAGACTTTTTGATAATTTTGACTTAGAAATCCAATCACTTGCAATGTTAACACTTCATGCTATAGATGATCTAAAGAATCAAGATTTCCTCTCTATTATTGTTAAAGATGCTCTTGTGGTTATTGATGAAAGATATAAAAAATTTAAGGAGGTCATCCCCGCATTACAATTACTTACTCCGAAGGGCATATTTCAAGAGAAAACACGCTACTGGTTTGATAAAGATAGAATTTTTGCTGTCCCAACCAACAATCAAGGCATAGATAAGTCTCGCGCAGTCGAAATTGAGTTTAAAGTGATGAATAAAGAGTTAGCACTTGATTTTATTGAGTGTTTTCACTATATCCATAACCGTCACGACTTTGATTCTGCTTTTGGCTTCTATATTAAAGGTGAAGTGTATCCATACGCTGTATCTTTAGTAGAAAAAATATCTCCAAGACTTTATAAAGAGGAGTTTCTAAAACAGATTGGAATAAATCCTGAAAGGGTCTTGGATGAATTAAGACTGTATTCACTACCATGGTGCCCCATGACGACATCGAGCGTCTTAAGTTATAAAGTAAGAGATTTTATCAGATCAAATCTTCCAAACATCACGCATACAATTACGGCAGTTAATAGAAACATTTTTTCTGGCACATATATTCAACAAGCAGGATATATTCCTCTGGCATTCAAACCAGCAAAGTTCGGTTTTAATGAGTTTTGCTATAGTGAAAAACTAATCCCTTATTACAATGGCAGTGATCCAAGATTGCCACAACACTCTATTCACCCACTGCTCCCTACTGTGGAGTATTACCGTCCAATTCGCAAAAATAACTATATAGAAACAAATGGTGAAGTCTTCGATATATCTTATGAACAATATCTTCAAGAATAAAGTGGGATGGAAGCGAATTAGAAAAATATTAAATATTTCATTTTTGTTGAAAGTACAGATTTCAAACACAATAAAACCTGCTATTTTACAATTCTTTGCAATTCCTCTAAAATCCTCACCATGGCATAGGTGTCTAGTGTGCAGTATTTGCTGAGGTCGGCCATGATTTCTGCTCGATTCTCTGGATGCTTACCCTTTAAAACAGCCTGCATCCACATCCTCCGGGCAAGTAATCCATCGCCCACACTTAGCTCTTTATAACTTAAGTCAGGGCAGAGTACTGGCATGACTTTTTTAATCGAAGCACTACCAAAAAAATCCTTGTCAAAAAACCACATTTTTGAGAAGGGGAGCATTAAGTCGTTCATTCTTTCATTGATTGAACTTAAAAAATCGGCATATTCAGGATACAGTCGCGCCATTGTGTCATTACAACTTTTCTCATATCTCATGTTCCAAGTGAGGATTGTGCCAGTAGCGCCGAGATCTTTTTGCATCTGTGCTAGTAGCCCCGGCACTGGGTTACTGGGCTCAGTATGCAAGTATTTGAAGTGTTGATGCTGCGCTCCCTCGCTCTCTATCATATGGAGTGAGTATTGAAACGGATAGTCTGTGTAGGGGCTCATACCATCAAACAGGGGAACTGCAGTGGCAAGCGTTTCATAGTCAAAAAAATAGAGAGGATAGACAAAAGTATTGATGAGTTCCTTGATCTTTCCTGCTTCAATCACTCGCTGGTTAGCTTTGGTAGTTCTAATTTGAAGAGCCTGTTTTTCTCGCAAAACTTGATCGTCGGTCATTTCGGAAATAGTGCTAATACCGGCATCTTCAAGCGCTCCTAGTTGCTCAGGAGATGGATAGGAAAGGTTATAAATGCTGTAGCGATCATATTTTCCCCTGATACTCTCATAAATTGGTAGCCATTCTTCTAGCCATGGAGTGCTTTTATCTGGAATACCCAGCTGATTGATGTATCGAGGAGATATATCAGGGCATGTTCTTTGTGCCAGGACTTCAAAAGCCATATCTATTTGTAAAAGAGTAGTGCTCATTAACGCGCGCACTCTGTCTGTGACATCTGTTTTGGCTACAAGCTCTGATGGGCGTATCTCACCAGAGCGAACATATTCTTTGTTGACATGCATGACGGCAATATCGCGAATCCGTATCCCTGATTTCTCAAGCACCAACAACTGAAAGGCAAGATCATACTCATGCTCGGGCTTTGCCTTAGTGCTTGTTTTGATTTCAATCAGGTTATAGCTGCCATCTGGATTTTTCTGCAAGATATCGGTAATGCAAGTGAGGCGATCCATTTCAAACCTGCCTTGAAAAATTGTCTCTGCATTATTTTGCAGCGCCGCAGCAGTGCGAGCAGGAAGACTCAGGTATTCTTGATAGCTGCCGGAGCCCAACCTAACACCATTTGAAAAGAGTTGTTCTGCATATTGCTCAAATTCATGGCCTGCATCAAATATGGCCTGCAAGTTGTCATCTGGTGCTGGCAATTTTGACTTATCATATTTCTTTAGCCACAACCATGCAGGGTGGCGAAGAAAAAGCATGTAGTCGGATTTGGAGAGATGTTTCATAATGATTATTATAAAATAAGAAACAAATATTTGAGGGATAAAATAAGCCGATAGTCCTAATTGCGCACTCATCTATGCTTACGAACACTATATAATATAAGATTATGAAATTATCTTTTGCAAATGTTCAAAGAAATATCGTTGATTTAGCAAACAGAGAACACTATACGAAGGATGTTCTTTTTGAACTAATGGCTGCCTATGGCCGTTCAGCATCATCTATCACCAAACTTCGAAGAGGAGCAATTAATCTTTCTGAGGATAAAAACAATACTTTTCTGCAAAGAGGAGTTGTATATTTTAAATATATAGACAGTTATAAAAGTCTTCCTGCTGAAGTAGATAAAATTGAAAAAGATCCGCTAACTATTCGCTACAATCCTAGGTTTGTAATTATAACTGACTTAAAGAAATTTGCTGCTAAAGATTTAAAAAAAGGGAATTCTTTAGAAACTGAATGGAAAGACATTGATAGGCACGTTGATTTCTTTTTTGGATGGACTGGAGATGAAGTCACCGACGAAAAAACTGAAGCTTTGGCAGATCGGCGAGCAGCAGACAAAATGCATGAACTATATCAAGAGGTTGAACAAGTTAACAAAATTCAGCTATCAAATAATAAAAGTAATTTTAGACATAATCTTAACGTTTTTTTCTCTCGTTTGCTATTTTGTTTTTTTGCTGAAGATACAAAAGTTTTTTCAAAAGATAGCACAAGTATTTTCACAAGTGCTATTAAAGATTTTACCTTAATTGATGGCAGTGATTTGGATACATTCTTAGAAACATTGTTTCAGGCTCTTGATGAAAAAGATGTAAGCAAATTTACAAGCCCTTTCTCAAATTTTCCGTATGTGAATGGAAAATTATTCGATAAAAACTTTGGGGTAGTAATACCAAAATTCAATGCTCAAGCAAGAAAATTGATTATTGATTGCGGTTCATTGAATTGGGCCGAAATTAATCCAGACATTTTTGGCTCAATGTTCCAAAGCATTGTAGATGAAGAAATGCGTTCAACACATGGCATGCATTATACTTCAGTACCAAATATCATGAAAACGATCGAGCCATTATTTTTGGATGAGCTCAGAGCTGATTTTGATAAAAATTATGATAATAAAAGTAAGCTCAAAAAACTTTATGATCGCATTTCAAAAATTAAAATCTTTGATCCAGCCTGCGGGTCTGGAAATTTTTTAATTATTGCTTACAAAGAATTAAGAAAGCTAGAGCATGCGATAATTGATCGATTATTTGATGAAGACTATGAAAGAGAAATTCTTGCAGGAAGACTAACAAGTAGAATAGATTTGAATAACTTTTTTGGTATCGAAATTGATGATTTTGCCTGTGAAGTAGCAACGCTCTCACTTTACCTTGCAAAACACCAAATGAACATCGAATTTGAAAAACAGTTTGGGAAAAGAATAGAACTCATTCCGCTAACTGATAGAGCCAATATTGCTCATGGCAATGCTGCAAGAATTGATTGGCAGGCTGTTTGTCCAAATCTGCCACAATCCGCTGTTTTTTTCTCTGGTAAGCAAGAAATGCTTATTCCAAACGACTCGGAACAGATGCAGCTTGCAATTGGGGAAAATCAATGGGAAGAGATATATCTCATTGGTAATCCGCCATACGGTGGATCACGCAAACAAACTAGCGAACAAAAAGAAGATTTACGAATTGTTTTTTCTGAAAAAATTTCAAGATACAAGAGTTTAGATTACGTTGCTGCCTGGTTTTTCAAGGCCGTCGAATGGTTGGGTAATAGCAATAAGGCAGCATTTTCACTAGTGTCAACTAATTCAGTAACTCAAGGCCTTCAACTTGAACTACTTTGGCCATTAATTCTAAATAATAATATTTCAATAGACTACGCATATACCTCTTTTATTTGGAAAAATAGTGCATCAAAAAATGCAGGCGTAACTTGTGTTATTATTGCAGTCTCAAAAAGAAATAAAAAAACAAAATATATTTATGAAAACGGCTTAAGGTTTATCGCAGAAAATATTAGCCCTTATCTAACCAATAGTAGAAGAACAACAACCGTTTCTTCTCGCAATCAACCATTATCGAATATTCCAGAAATGAATTTTGGAAACATGCCTGCAGATGGGGGAATGTTCATACTGTCAACAACAGAAAAAAATCACTTATCAAGCACTTACCCTTTGGCACAAAAGTTTTTGTTTAAACTAATTGGCTCAAAAGAATTGCTTCAAGACACGCAAGCTAGATGGTGCTTGTGGTTAACAAATGCATCTGCAGAAGAGATTCGGCAGATACCTTTTATTCAAAATAGAATCAATGAAATTCGTGAAATCAGATTAAAATCATCTCGTCCAAAGCTTTCAAATACGCCCCACCTCTTTGCCCAAATCACTGCTGATCCTAATAGCTATAAATCAGCTCTAATACTGCCAAGAGTTTGTTCCAATCGCTACATGTATATACCAGTAAGATTCGCTTCATCAAATGAAGTTATTTCTGATGCATGTCAGGTTATTCCTAACCCACCAACTTACATTTTCTCTATTATAAGCTCAAAGATGCACCTGGCTTGGCTTAATAGCGTTGGCGGAAAGCTTAAAACTGACTACAGATATAGTAAGGATATTGTTTATAATAATTTTCCCTTAAAGTCGCTCACTGATAATGAAATGAGTAAGCTTCAAAGCTCAACAAAAGAAATACTGTTTATAAGACAAAATCACAGTGAAAAAATACTTGCTGACCTGTATGATCCTGATAAAATGCCGGATGATCTGCGTGAAGCCCATCATAGGAATGATATACTGGTTGACAGCTTATATCGACAAAAACCATATGAAAGTGAAGAAGAGAGACTATCAGATTTATTTAAATTATATGAAGAAATGACAAAAGAAGAAAATAATGAGTAATTCAACCTTTAACATCATAAATAACACATATGGCCAAACTGGCCTAAGCAAAAAAATTAACAACATGGGCATGCGAGAAATGCAACAGCGTGCCTATGAAATGCGAAATAGCAAACATCTACTTATCAAAGCTCCACCCGCATCTGGCAAATCAAGAGCTTTGATGTTCATTGCACTAGATAAAATCTATAATCAAGGATTGAAAAAAGTTATTGTCGCAGTGCCAGAAACTTCTATTGGGGCATCGTTTTTCAGTACAAACTTATCTGAAGCAGGCTTTTTTGCTGACTGGAAAGTAGAATCAAGAAACAACCTATGTGCTGGAACTGGTGATGATAAAAGTAAGGTTGCAGCCTTTTTAAGATTCATGAAAAGTGACGACAAAATTCTTGTTTGTACACATGCGACACTAAGATTCGCTTTTGAAGAAATTAACCCCAGTGACTTTGACGAATGCGTGTTGGCAGTTGATGAATTTCATCATGTGTCTACTAGTGACTCAAGTCACCTAGGAGAGTTAGTTCGTCAAGTTATGCTTTCCTCAAGTGTTCAAATGATAGCTATGACCGGTTCTTACTTTCGAGGTGATGCTGTGCCAATTTTACGCGCAGAAGATGAAATGTACTTTGATAAGGTTACCTATACTTATTACGAACAACTCAATGGTTATGACTATCTAAAAACACTGGGAATTGGTTATCATTTTTATACCGGTAGTTACTTAGATAAAGGAGCTTTGGAAGCTGTTTTAGATACAAACAAGAAAACCATTATTCATATTCCAAATGTTAATTCAAAAGAATCAACTCAACACGGAAAGCATGAGGAAGTCGAGATGATATATGGTCTTAT
This sequence comes from Patescibacteria group bacterium, assembly GCA_040879165.1. Taxonomy (GTDB): domain Bacteria; phylum Patescibacteriota; class Microgenomatia; order UBA1400; family PJMF01; genus JBBDKV01. Next base: position 8,040 of record JBBDKV010000007.1, on the reverse strand, counting down.
TGGTGAATGGCAAGATCAAGATCCAGATACTGGGGTTGAAATATTACAAACATCTGATGGGCGCAAGCTCAAGGTTGCAAATCTGGTTGAGGATGAGCACACTCACAGAACAAAATTAGATGACTACTTAGCTTCAGTTGCGCAAAATGATATTGATGGAATTGATATTATTGTTGCACTTGGAAAGGCAAAAGAAGGTTTTGACTGGCCATTCTGCGAGCAGGCACTAACCATTGGTTATAGATCAAGTCTCACAGAGATAGTACAGATAATTGGTAGGTGTACCAGAGACAGTTACAACAAGTCTCATGCTCAATTTACGAATTTAATTGTTCAACCAAACGGCACAAAAGATGATGTCCAAATTTCTGTGAATAACATGCTAAAAGCCATTACGGCTTCTTTACTCATGGAACAAGTTTTAGCACCCAACTTCACTTTTAAACCTCGCACTTCTCCAAATGAAAAAACAAGGGCGGGTGAAATATTCGTTAAAGGTCTAAAACAAGCTCCAAATGAAAACGTGAAAAGAATTCTTGAGACAGAACTTGAAGATTTAACAGCTGCTGTACTTCAAGATACGCAGTATCAGAGATCTATAGCCGCCAATCATCCTACAGAGTATCGAAAACACATTCAATCAAAAATAATTCGAGAAAAGTTGCCAGAGCTAAATGACGAAGAAATTGAAGTAACTAGACAATATCTAGCAAGCAATCTAGCTTTCAAGACTGGGAAAATATCTGAAGAGGGGGATAACAAATTTATTACAATGGCGAATAGTTTTGTTAACTTAGACGACCTTACAATAGATCTGATAGATAAAATTAATCCATTCCAACATGCATTTGAAGTTATTTCAAAAGAAATGGGCACTGATGTGTTCAGAGTAATACAAGATACAATCGCTGGATCTAGAATAGATATGTCTGATGAAGACGCATTGTCCCTTGTCCCACAAATAAAGGCATTTGTTGTCACCCAAAATGGAAAATATCCCAAGCTCAATTCAGGCGACAAGAATGAAAAATTATTAGCTCAAGCACAAGCATATCTAACAGCACGCTATGCTCAAAAACAGCGTGAAAAAGAAAATAATACACCAAAATGACAGATAAAGATTTTAACGACCAGTTAAGCAAATTGTTTGAGTCAGAAGATGCATTCTTGTTTAAACCCAAAGACAAAGCTGTTAACCCAACATCAGAGGACAGATTAGTTGAATCATTTCAAGAAATCATAAATTTTGTATTAGAAAATGATGTAGAGCCAAGCATTGAGTCATCAGATTTCAATGAAGCCCTGCTTGCCAAAAGACTCGAATTCATTAGAAACACTGATGAAAAGATTAAGATTCTAACCCCCTATGACTCACTAGGGCTATTGGCAAAAATTGAAGCACCAAAAAGTATTGATGATCTATTTGAAAAAGATGATTTTGACTTATTCAAGAGCGCTGGAAATCAAATATTAAAGGTCAAAAATGTGCCACTATCTTCTAGAGCAACATCAGATGAAATTGCGAAACGAAAACGAGCTACTGATTTTATGAATTTCAAAGAGGGATTTGTACAAACTCAAAATAATCTTAAAGTAGGAATACAAAAGCTCATTACATTCACAAATGTAAACCAGATTAAACAGGGTCGATATTTTGTTAGTGGTGGCCAACTTCTACTCATAGCTCATATTGGTGAAGCAAAATTAGTCCACGGCAGAATGAAAAGTAGAATAAGAGCAATTTTCGAAAACGGAACTGAGTCAAATATGTATCTTAGATCCCTTTCAAGTCAGCTCTATTACAATGGTTATTGTGTTGTAAATATCGAGGAAATTACAACTAATCTTGATGAAGTAGATGATACAACTGGCTATGTGTATATTGTCAAATCTCTATCAGATGATCCAAAAATAAACACTATTGCAGACTTGTACAAAATTGGCTTCTCTAGAACTCCAGTTTCAAAAAGAATATCAGGTTCAAAAGAAGATCCAACATATTTAATGTCAGAACTTGAACTTGTTGAAAGCTATAGGTTAACTGGTCACTACAATCCTAAAAAAGTTGAGCACATGATACACAGAATTTTCTCTGATGCCGCGCTTGACATTACAATAGCTGACAAACATGGAAAAAACTACGTCCCTAAGGAATGGTATTGTGTGCCTATTCAGGCTATCCGCCATGCAATAGATTTAATTGATAGCGGAGAAATCATTAATTACACCTATGATGCTGAGTTGCAACAGATGGTATTCGCTGAAACGTCGTGATTTCCAAGAACAACAATTCATGTCGTTTTATAAAACATAGCCTCACGGCAAAAACTTCACCCGATACTCATCCACCGCAAAAAAACTTGGGTTATTGAGCAACTCATCCGCAATCTCCCAAGCAGTCATATCTTCTGAGATGCGGTAATATGCCCAGATATCAATAGTGTTCTCACCAACAGCGATCGCGTTCGACATACCCGCCAATCCATCTTCCGAGTGCTCCAGGGCATACCGTAGCGCTTCTTTATCTCGCACAAAACCATACGTCTCCAAATCGTTCAGTAATGTGTCTAATGTAGCATCTTCTCTGAGTCGAAGCATGACGGTGCCATTGGTAGACTTCAAGCGGGCGTCTCGAGCCCCTTCAGCAGTCATTCCTAAATGCTCAACAAAATACTGCTCAACCTTCATATCAGATGGCCAGTCACGACCTGGGGCCAGGAAGTTTTTTTCATCTGGTCTGGTAATAGTATCCACAACAACCTCAGGAGCAGAGTCATTAAACCACTCCTTCACAACACCAACTGCAATCACACCCAGCATCACAATAACCAGTAGCACGAATAGTTGTTTTTGCATATGTATAAGAATTATACCTCAGGTAAATATAGCAGTTTACAATACTAATTCGATTGATATAATTTGATCACGAAACAACTAGTTCAAATGTTGTGCGTAACTCAAGCTGCCCCCACCATGGTGGCTTTTTTGTACCAAACTCCAAAAGGCACTATGAAAAAGACACTTCTCACCACAGCACTCACAGTCTCATTTTTTCTCCTCGCTTCACCCATCTCTGCCCAATCAGGTGATGTTGACCGAATTCAGACATTTATCATGAGCGTCATTCAAGTACTTGTCACCTTGTCGGGACTCATTGCCGCCGGCTTCTTTGTCTGGGGAGGAGTAGGGTACATCACCAGTTCTGGCAACCCAGAAGCCTTGGATCGGTCTAAAAAAACCATCATGTACTCAGCTATTGGCCTGACAATTGTCCTGAGCGCCTTCGTTCTCTCAAACGTTGTCACTGACCTGGGAACTGCAGCTTTTGGAAGTCAGTAACTAGACATCTCAATGAAAGATATGCTTCATGATGCGTGTACTCACTTTTCTACTGACACTATCAACAGCTTTGTTTTTTGCTCCAACAATCCACGCTCAGACAACCTCACCCCAACTCCTTGATTTCACCTCCAGCACACTCCAGATTATCACCCTCATTGCATCAGCCGCCGTAGTCTTACTCCTTATCAAAGCAGGGTATGAATACATGACCAGCGCTGGTAAACCAGAGGTGCTTGAATCAGCAAAGAAAACTATCCGCAACGCCTTGATCGGTCTGGTCTTAGTCTTGACCGCTAATATCGTCATATCTGTGTTTCAGCAGTCCTTGACCAGCTCAAGCGAAATGAGCACTACCACCTATCTTGAATTTGCTCCCATCGAAGCAGATGAACCCAGCGATGGCTTAACCCAAGTCTTGATCGATGCAGTCACTGCATTCATGCAAAATATTGTCGAGAGTGCAACAGCTCCCCTTGTCGAGGGTATCATTAAGTACCTAACCCTCACGCCAACCTTACTTGGCAACTCAGTCATTTTTGATTTCTGGCTGGTCAGTTTAGGCATCGTCAACACATTATTTGTTATCGTCGTTGCACTACTTGGCCTTCAGCTGATGAGCGCTACAACCTTTGGCTTTGATGAAGTACAACTCAAGCAACTACTGCCACGCATAGGTCTCGGGTTTCTCGGAGCTAACACCTCACTCTTCTTAGCCGACTACGTCATTATCACGAGTAATGCACTGGTTACCGCAGTGCTTGAGTCTACAGGTGGGTTAAATCATGCTTGGGTCGTGACTGCCGTCTCTCCCGCATCCCTTATTTCGGGCGGCACACCACTCATCACACTCATTTTTCTCATTCTCTTTGTGATTGTGGCCATAGTGCTACTACTACTCTACATCAGTCGATTAATTCTCATTTCACTCGGAGCAGTGATTGCTCCCTTTATCTTCTTGCTCTGGACTATTCCTAAAACTGCAGACTATGCTGAGATCGCGACCAAGACCTACTTTGTGACCGTATTCATGGTTTTTGTCCATGTTGTAATTATTCAGCTCGCCTCCTCATTTCTTGCTCTACCAGAGCATTCGGAGAACTCACTGCTTGCCATTGCTATCGCTATTGGACTCTTTTTTACGCTGCTCAAAACTCCATCCTTAATGATGCAAATGGCGTACTACACCTCCAGCAACGGAACAGTTAAGAAAATGGGCAATCAGATTATGAATGTAGTGAGCACTAATACTTCATCAGGAGGCAGAGTCAGCGTAGTAAAGAAACCACGGAAGGTCATCAGAGCATGAGAACCAGAATCATTCCAGCTCAAATCACGACCGTTGAGGATAAAATTGCTGGCAATCTCAACTTTACTCAGCTACTACTACTGATCGCTCCAGTGTTTCTAGGCACCGTTTCATACGCCCTAGTCGCACCAGTTATGCAGTTGGCCTGGTATAAGATAGCGTTCTTTGTACTGAGCGTGGTTGCCTGTGGAGGTCTCGCGCTGCGCATCAAGGATCGATTAGTGCTGCACTGGCTCATTACGCTAGCTCGGTACAATCTCCGACCACGGTATTACGTTTTCACCAAGGCAGACAATACCTTCCGCAAGCTCTACGTACCACTTTTCAAAAGAAAAGTAGTGAAAAAAGAACAAAATAATCACTTTTCTCAAAAAAAGCATCTCGGCTTAAACCTCAATACAAAGGACTTAGTGGCATTTGAGTACTTAGTGAGTAGGCATAAAGTAGCACCGCGCTTCATTCTCAGTAAAAAGGGAGGTTTAGATGTGGTTATTGAATAAAAACCAATCAAAAACTTCATCAAGAGCACAGATAGCTATCAAGGAAGTTGTAGATGGCGTGCTGGTGCTACCCAACAATGAGTATCGCATTGCTATTGAAACATCGAGCATCAACTTTGAGCTCAAAAGCCAAGCTGAGCAAGACGTTTTAATCGACAATTTTCAGACCTTTCTCAACTCGCTCCCATGCTCACTGCAAATTCTCACGAGAGTCAGAGAAGTCAACATAGATGACTATCTTGATTCGCTCCACACAATGAAAAACCAAGAGGACAAAAAAATATACCAAGAGCAAATCAAGCACTACGCCACGTTTGTTGCAGAGTTGGTCAAGGGAAATAAAATATTATCACGCCGCTTTTATCTGATCCTGCCATATCATGCTTCCAAATCAGAAGATCTCGACATGGTGAAAAGTCAGCTGCAGCTGAATAGAGACATAGTTATCAAGGGGCTGGAGCGACTCCATATGAAAGCTCGTCAGCTGGATAGCCTTGAGATACTCGATCTTTTTTACAGCTCCTACAACCCCTCACAGATCAAAACACAGCAACTTAAGGGTCACACCATCCAGACACTACTGAGGAACCATCATGCTTAATGTACCAACTGTTGCTGCCAGACTTAATCCAGTACCCACACTCAGGGCATTGAAAACCAATGCCCTCAAGAAAATAACAAGAAAAACACGAAGAACTTCGCCCAACGAAGTTCTTAAAAATTCTCTCCGCTTTCACTATGGTGAGCAAGATCAGCTTGATCTGATCTCATACTCTGGACTCGCTGAACATCCAGATCACTTGCGCATTGGTGATACGTATTACCGATCACTCTATATTTCTGGCTACCCATACGTTGCCGCTGTTGGCTGGCTTAATATGCTAGTCAACTTTAACCACAACTTGGATATTTCTTACCACATCGAGCACGTTGATCCGCAGCTAGCCTTACCAAAACTCAACCGCAAGATCACTGAGCTTGAATCCACAAAGCGCACCATGCTCAAAGAAGGGAAGGTGATTGGCGCAGAACTCCTCGATCCGCTTGAATCTGCCATGGAACTTAAAGATAAAATTCAGCGGGGTCAGGAAAAATTGTTTCAAATTTCTATCTACATGGGCTTGTCAGCACACTCACTTGATGAACTGAACAAGATTACTACCATGCTCGAGACAGTAATGGCATCACGACTCTTCTATACCAAAACCGCCACCTTCCAACAGCTTGAAGGCCTACAATCACTACTACCCAGAGGCGAGAATCAGCTCGAGCAACGACGAAACCTTGATAGCTCATCTGCCGCTTTGACATTTCCTTTTGTTTCCTCAGAGTTAGTTCAAGAGTCGGGTATTCTCTATGGGATCAACCGCTCTAATAATTCACTAGTCATTGTTGATCGCTTCCAACTAACTAATGCCAATAGCATAATTTTTGCCCAGTCTGGAAGTGGAAAAAGCTACACTGCCAAGGTAGAAATTTTGCGTCAACTGATGCAGGGCACTAAAGTAATTGCTATCGATCCTGAACGTGAGTACTCACAGCTTGCTCGCTCAGTTGAGGGGTCATACATCAAGCTCTCTGCTAATTCTCGAGAAAAGATCAATCCTTTTGAGTTTTCCCTGATCTCTCACTCTGGAGAAAATGGACTTGCTGAACACATTCAGCCACTAACTGAGATTATTTCTCTGATGGCAGGTACATTAAGTGGGGAAGAGCGTGCAGTAGTAGATAAAGCGATCATCCAGACATACAAACAATTTGGCATTACTTTACTCAAGAAGCAATATAACCAGACACCGCAATTCCCCGTACTGCGTGACTTTTTCACGGTGCTTCAGTCAATGAACCAAGACGACCTGTGTCATCGCCTTGAACGATTTGTGACTGGCTCACTTTCTAGTGTTTTCTCCAATCAAACCAATATCGAACTTGATAACCGCCTAGTAGTGTTTGACATTAAAGATCTAGATGAATCACTGCGACAAATCATGATGCTCACAGTAGCAAATTTTGTACACACCCAGGTCAGACAAACGCCACAGAAACGAATGCTCGTCATTGATGAGGGCTGGTTGCTACTGCAACACGAGGAAAGTGCGCGATTCATATCAGGACTCGTCAGGAGGGCTCGCAAACACTATCTGGGAGTTACCATTATTTCCCAACAGGCAAGTGACTTTTTAAGCTCTCACTACGGTCGAGCAATTGCTTCACAGTCGTCACTGCGCATACTTATGAAGCAGGATACGACTACAATCAAGCGAGTCGCAGAAGAATTCAGCCTAAGCGAGTATGAGCAACATTTTCTGCTCACCTGTGATCGTGGGGAGGCTCTGATCATCGCTGATCAAAATCATGTAGCCCTCAAAATTGTCGCTTCTGAAAAAGAACATCCACTCCTAACAACGGATCCCCGGGAACTCTACACCTAATAGGACCTGGAATGAATCTTTATATTCTTGCTCTAGTCAATGCCTGGTCTTTTCGAAGGGAACTTTTGTTTGTCAGCCTGGCATTCCTGCTAATGCTAGCCATGCCTGTGATTGCTGTCATTATCTTGACTAAAACAGGCATAAACATCGTTTCTGATGCCCTCGTGGGTGTTGACACTGAGACACAAGTAATTGTAGTTAAGAATCCAACCGATGGCTCTGTTCTAGCTGAAATTACCAAAGAAATAGTGTGGCCAGCTCATGGAGTGATCACACTCGAGTTTGCTCAGTCAAGCATGTACCAAAAATTTCACACTGGCATCGATATTGCCAATGCCCAGGGAAACGTCGGAGATCCTATCACGCCGTTCATGGATGGCGTCGTAACTTATGAGGGTGAGATATTCTGGGGATACGGCAAGCACATTATTCTTGATCATGGCGACAACATTACTTCAGT
>JBBDKV010000006.1:0-7082 GCA_040879165.1 Patescibacteria group bacterium | reverse complement strand
GCTTTCCCACTTCCTCAACGTTCACTAATCTGTCCTTGCATCTGTTTGCTCCTTTGCAATATGTCAGCTGCTACGCTCGTTGCATTAGCTTTGCCCATACTTGATAAGTCATCCATCCATCTTTCCTGATTGAGCCATGTACTTGGGTGCGGAATGTATTGCACCTCAGGTAGGTCAGGATGTTGAGCATAAGCACTAACAGCATCAAGTAGTGTTTGACTCTGGTGTGTTTTAGAAATCTTTAGCCAAGCCTTGCGAGCAGCTCCTTTGCCAATCTTGCGAGGATATATTTCCCAAAATTGTTCAAATGTATTAATAGTGTTCTTATTTATGTTGTTATTAATATTGTTATTCTTATGTGTGTGATTTCCTGATGTTAGGTTTTCTGATATCAGGTTTTCTGATATCAGGTTTTCAAAGGGGTCAGAGATAATCCATTCTGTTGCCTCAATTTGTTTTTTATCATTCCTCAAATATTGCCGATTGAGATATCCATTTTCTTCTAATTGAGTAACTGCTGTCCTGATTGCTGTAATGCCATCTTGCCCATCAGCTAGTGCCTCAAGAGATATTCTCCAACCATCTTGATGGCTCATCAATAAGGTCAAAATGCCTTTGGCTCTAAATCCGATTCTGTCATCTCTGACCCAGGCGTTAGGTATTTGTGTAAAATTGCCTTCAAATCCAAGGCGTTTTCGTAATAGCGATTTTTGCATATGTCATCCGTTCATTGAATAACATATTAGTCATTAGCTAGGAAATAACAAATTCCATTCCATCATGCCAGCTTTAGGCTGAACTCTGAGGTTGTTGTCTGCTTGGAAATCTCTCAATGCTCGTACTGTCAAAATACCAAACCTGCCATCTACTGGTGTTGGGTATCCATGCACCTTTAGTGCTGCCTGTAACGCTCTGACTTTTCGACCAGCTTCTGTTTCCAATATGCGGTCACTAATTTTCGGCAAAAACGATTTCCAGCTTTGTGCATCGACACGTCCAGTAACAGCAATACCCATGCGTTGCTGCGTTGTTCTAACATATCCCTCAACAACATGGTCGAATTCTTTGATGTTCTCAACATTGTAAGGTTGCAGGTATTGGATAATCCAATCAACGTCTAACCCTGTATCGCCTAAACCAATTTCACGATTGCCAATGCCTTGCAATTTTGTTTGTTGAGGTTCTGATGGCGTGTCCGTTGTCTCACCAACGAAAACAAAAATATCTCCATCTTGCTCAAACCCAAAGTCACCTGCATCGATATTTTTAGTAAATTCAGGTATCTGCACTTTTAGCCCAAGACGTGCTAATTCAGTATCGTCCATATCGTAGGCTGGCAAATTAGTTGGTAAACCATCTTTTGAAAAGGTAGCACCATAGTCGCTGGCTCTCATAAGCAAATCTTCTGTCTCAACCGTTATCTTACGATTCACAAAAACACGTGCTAAGTCGACCATGACTCGTCTAATATGATTGTTTTTGAAACTCTTAAGCTCAGGGTTGCCCCATTGATTAGTCATGTTTATAAGTTTACTCCTAATTGCATAATTGTGTAGTTTTAGCGTGGCTTGTGTTGCATCACAGTCAACAATACTAGTAGAATGTTATATGAGGTTGCTCAAATTCATCCTTTCATCAGCCTCCTAGCCCCCTTCGACTGAACACCGAAGGGGGTTTTTTCTTATCATCATCAATAAATGTCACAGGCTGGTTGCATAATTTTATAAAGCGTCTAATATCAAATATTGAAAGGATGAAGATGAATCTAACGCAATTACAAAAACGCATAGTTGCTAATAGCGAAAATCGTGATGAATGGCTAACTGCTCGTAATCGTGGTGTGACTGCTAGCAATGCAGCAAATTTAGTGACTGAAAAGTCATTGTCAAGCGTCATAAAGAGCAAATTTTATGATGGCTTCATGGGCAACCCAGCCACGCAACATGGGTTGGATAGAGAACCTATATTGTTACAGCAAGTGGGATTTCCTCAAAACACTGACTTATATCGTTCAGAACAAAATGAGCGATTCATGGCAACGCCTGATGGCATCAAGTTCAACAGCGATGGTGACCTTGAACTTTGCCAAGTCAAAACGACTTCCAAACATTACACAAAAATGCCAACGACTCATTACAGGCAAGTGCAATGGGAGATGTTTGTGATGGGAGCAACTCGTTGCTTGTATGTGTGGGAGGAACATGAAAACTTTATACCTGTGGATTTAGAACCTGCATCGGTATGGGTGGACAGAGATGATGAACAAATAAACAAACTAATAAATCTAGCGGAGGCTTTGCTAATCAGATTAGACAGGGCTAATGCTTTTGAGGAGGAACTATGAATGAAGTAGCAATACCAACTAACGGTGATGAAACACAATGGAGCGAGTCGCAGAAAGCTCTTATGGAGTTTGCTGGATTGTATAAAAAAATACGGACAAGCCAAGGTGACCAGATTGCCTTAGCACCTCGACCTGTAATTGAAGCGTTTGCTCAAACAGTTCAACGGACACAACTTGACCCAATTGCTCGCCAAATTTATTGCATCGAACGAGGTGGTAAATATTCAATCCAAGTTGGCATAGATGGTGCAAGGTTGGTAGCACAGCGAAGCGGTGAATATGCAGGTCAAAAGCCGATTGAGTGGACTACGGATGGCGAAACTTGGGTAGACGTTTGGCTTGCAGATGAGCCACCACGAGCCGCAAGAGCCGCTGTCATGCGTGATGGCTTTACTGAACCCCTGTACGCTGTTGCAACATGGAAATCATATGCACCATATTTCAATGGCAAGCTGAGTCAGATGTGGACACAGCATGGTGCGTTGATGCTTGGTAAGTGTGCTGAGATGCTCGCACTACGTAAAGCGTTCCCTATGGAGCTAAGCGGTCTTTATGTATCGGAGGAGATGGACTCTGCTAACGCCCAGCCCGAACCAGTCGGTAGTGGTCGTGATTGGAGAAACGAACTAAAGCAGATGCAAGACAAGGACAGTTTACGGAGCTTATATCAGGAGGCAAAAGGATTGAGCGAGATGACTGCTGAATTGCAAGCAGAGTTTGTTACTAAATCCAGTGAGTTTGAGGAGGTAGAGGATGCCCACCAACCTTCATAAATACCTAGCAATAATACCAATCACAATTGAAGACCTTAGTGGTGAGATTGCAGTAGAACAAATACCATCAATTGTAAAAGAGGAGATTGTTCGCAATATTGACCATCACGCTGACCAGATGGTGGTGATTCCTGATGTTGAGTCAGAAGAAACTAAATGACCATCTGATTGAGTGGAACAGGTTTTTATTGGAAGAATGGACACCTGCTCAAAAAGAAGAAGCAGTTGCAAGAGCTGATTTTGAACATAAATTTGCTCTCTCAAAAACTGAGCATCGCATCAAAAATCCATCGATTGCAAGTAGTTGGGCTGAAACCTTGACATACGCCAATGAGGAAATTCATAACCTAAACCTCAAAAGGCGTTTGGCTGAAAACACAGTTGAGATATTGCGTAAAAAACTCAACTGGTTAGAAGCACGAGCTGATGCCTTGCGTTCTGAAATCACAAGCGAACGTGAAGAAGCTAAATTGCATAGTGTGAATAAATACGTGCCTTGATTAGCAAAAAGGTTAGACAACAGATATTTAGACGTGATGGCGAACTATGTGTAGTTTGTGGAACGAGCAACGACTTGACAATTCACCATCGTGTAAATCGTGGAGCAGGTGGCAGTAAGTTATTTGACTCCTACCCATATTTGTTGCTTGTTTGTACTTATTGCAATTCAGACATGGAGGCATCAACACAGAAACTATTGGAGGCAAAAATTGCAGGTTACAAATTACCAAGAAATGCAAACCCTCCAATTGACCCAACAAAAGAAGCAGTTTTTTACTACTCATTAGGTGAGTGGTATTACTTAGACGAAAACGGAGAAAAACATGAATAACACAAACCTGACCATCGTTGGATTTGTAACAGCTGACCCTGAGCTAAAAACAGTAAAGAGTGGGTTCAATGTGGTCAATATGACTATTGCATCTACACCATCAAAATATGACTCGACCACAGCCGAATGGGTTGATGGAACGACTTTGTTTCTAAAAACAACTGCATGGCGTGGCTTTGCTGAAAACATTAGTAATCAAATAAAAAAGGGCGATAAGGTCATTGCCTCTGGCAAATTGATTATGGAGGAGTTTACAGATAAGGATGGCAATAATCGTCAGACTATGCGACTCGACCTTGAGTCATTAGGCTTGGATTTGAGTCGAGTGCCTAAGGCAAATTACTCAGCACCTGTTACTAATGGTGCGAATTCATATCAATTAGCAGACCCACTAGATGAAGAATCGCCATTCTAATCAAATCCTTGATATAATTACACAATGACTATAAGAAAGGGTGATAATGATTCTTCCGAGGATTATTGAAAGTATGATGCCAAATACTTATAAATTTATTTGGCAGGTTGGCTGGAATGCTGGACATGCTACTGGTGACAGACTGGCTAAGGAAACAGCGGAGGATAATCTTGCAAGGTTTGAGCTTACTGGTTTACAGAATCAGGAGTTTCAGCTTGGCTATCGTCACGCCTCTAGAGTTGCACTTGGCGAAATCAACATGACTGATGTTGAGGAACTTAACGAGAAAGAGAAAAATGGTTGAATGGATAGAGCCACCCAAGGCTAAAAGAGGACAGTCCTCGACTAAGTGGGCTGCTATTACTGATGAACTCAAAGACAACCCAAATCAATGGGCGAGGATTGGTACTGTCAAACACGCCTCTCAGGGTACTGTCATAGGTCAACAATATGGAGTCAAGGTAGTATCAAGAAAAAAAGAAGATGGTATGTACGACTTGTACGGAATAGCAGAGGATGAGGAATGACAGTCAAGGAACTAAGAAAACGCCTTGCAATATTAGATGATGATGAAACAATTGCCGTTATCTGGTACACAAAAGACGAAGTAGACGAGGACATATCAGACGAAAAGTGGGCAACGATTGCTGAAAATTTCTTTAGCGATGCTGATGACCTTTGCAAGGATTATTTAGACAATGCCGCTTATGATGACTGACTTCTTACCTTTGTTTGGTATTGCAGTTTTAGCAGTAGTCGGCTCATTGTTTTTTGTTGGCTTATATTTTGTGCTAAATATTTTTGCTCACCAATATGAATGGTTAGACGAAGAACCCCCAGCCGAAGATTGACTGGGGGCTATCTTCATAGTCTGAGGTATTACTCCTCTGAGTTTCCGCTTGGTTTGCGACCATTGGTGACTATCGAAGTCAATAAGCTAAGAAATGCGGCTCCGCCTGCGATTGAAAACATATCAACCCATTCAATAGCTAATAAACCAACGCTACCAGTACCTAACACTGCTATGGCGGATTGGGCAAAAGTTTTTACCATTCTCTCAAGGCTGTACGACCAAAACTTTTTTGTGTAATAAACATCATGGTTCCTTCCTGTTTTTGTTGTCATCATATGTAGCACCTGCTACATACGCTGTAATAATTATGCTAATCATGCTTGTTCCAGATACTACCAGTGTTGCACTCACATCTGTATCCCACAAAAAAGTCAATGCTCCAAAAATTATCATGGCTACCGATAACCTGTAACCGCCATAAATAAGTGACCGCCTAAATTTCCATCCGTCAGAAATATCGTCTGGTGGTGTGCCTAAGAAAAATAAGGCGTTTTTAGTAAATTTCCAAAAGCCTGACATCTTTTCAATCATATTTTTTCTTCCAAATTGTCCAAAATCTGCCAAACTTTTGACCTAAAAACAACATCGGCTCAGGCTTGTCCTTTTTAGGTTTTACGATTTTAGGCACTTTCTTTTTACGATTTTGCTTAGCAATCTTCTGGTCAATAAATTGTTCAATGTCAAAAGGTTTAGAAAATCGCATATCAGGTTTTTTGCTGGCTGTAATGTGCAGGTGAGCTCCCCGACTTGCACCACTATTGCCTACTCTGCCAACTGGCTGTCCAATTTCTACTCGGTGACCAACTTTTAGATTCTTCATGCAGGTTGACCCATCATTATGGTCTTTACCATTGCAGGTTATTGTGTCGTGCTTGTGGCAATAGAGATGTGCGTGACCGATATACAAACCATGCTCATCTGTTACGAACTCCATAAACCAGCCGAGGATGTTGCTGTAAGCGATTTTAGTGACCTTGCCATCAGTTATAGCAGGTATCAATGTTTTGGCGTTAGGAGCGTAATCAGTGCCTCTGTGAGGTGATGTGCGTGGTGGTCGAGTCGAGCCAAAGCCGCTAGTAATTGTGCTTTTAGGAAAAGGATGTTGCCATTGTGCCATTTTAGCCTCCTACGAAAGCCATCAGACCGCCAACTAAAGCGGTGACCGCAGCAAGCAAACCTGCGTAAGCGACTTTCTCAATCCATGCACTTCGTGCTTGTCTCAGTTCAAGGTCACGAACTCGCATTGGTAACGACTCAATATGGTTTAGTCGTCCAGTAAGTTCAATCAATAATCGTTCATTCTCAAGTTGCTTATCATAAAGCATCTGAAGCGTTACTCTTGCGTGAGGTTGTTCGCTGGTTTCAGTCATAATAGAAGTCTAAAAAAACAATTGCTTAGATGTAAATAACACGCAGAAATTACGCTACTTGTGTGACTCTAATTTCACCGTCTGTATCAGTGGCAATTGCATATAATTCATCGTCAGCAAACAATTGAATTGCTGTAACGTTTGATTTTGACATTTTTACGCCATTGCTTGTAGTGACTGAGGGTCCACCAATATAAACTTCTGTTTGACTGCTATACGCACCATCTTGTAAAAACACAAATTTGCTTTGAATATTTGGGTCGTAATATTGATGGGTTGCACCAGGAACGCTTTTGGCATCAACAATTTTTACCGCTGTTGTTCCAATCGATACTGCATTACTAGTGACTGGCATTGTTATCCCTTTGCTAATTGATAGACAACGCTTAGTTTGCCAAGTTCAACATCGCTGAGAGTAATTATTGGCAATCTTGATTGAGTATTTAGCAATAATAATTTTGACATTATTTACTCCGCCTCGACAGCTATCCAACT
>JBBDKV010000005.1:0-45530 GCA_040879165.1 Patescibacteria group bacterium | reverse complement strand
CGCGCCCCTGTCTTACGACAAGAGCACCCTAAGCTTCGGTTGAATGTTTGAGCCTCGTTGAATTTTCGGCGCATATACCCTACGGCTAGTGAGCTGTTACGCTTTCTTTAAAGGATGGCTGCTTCTGAGCCGACCTCCTAGGTGTCTTAGGATATAAACTTCCTTTACCACTAAACATTCAATTAGAGACCTTAGCTGTAGGTCTGGTTTGTTTTCCTTTTGCTCCTGGAACTTAGCTCCCAGGTGCTGAGTGCCGCGAAACATACAACGGTATTCGGAGTTTGACTAGATGCTCGAGATTTCTCCCGAGACACCCGATCAGTGCTCTACCCCCGCAGTACTTCACGCGACCCTATACCTAAATATATTTCAGGGAGAACCAGCTATCTCCAGGTTCGATTGGCATATTACCCCTAACCACAACTCATCCGAGCATCTTGCAGCATACACCGGTGCGGGCCTCCACTTCGAGATTATCGAAGCTTCACCCTGGTCATGGTTAGCTCACCTGGTTTCGGGTCTTTCCCATTTTACTTGACCCCTCACCACAAGTGGTGCGGGGGACGCCCTATTCAGACTCGGTTTCCCTACGCCTCCGTCCTGTAAGGACTTAAGCTTTGCAAAATGAAAAAACTCGCCGGCTCATTCTTCAATAGGCACGAGATAACCCCTCACCTTTTAATCTCCAATTTCTAAATAGATTCTTTTCTTTAATTCTTTCCAAGACTTTGCTCTTTTCTTCAATTTTTTCTCTCTACAAAAAGCAAGCTTTCTTGAAAGAAATGCCTCATAATACTGAAGCTTCCAATCTTTAGCTTGACTAGTCCAAATACTCTCACCACTTTGGTGTTGTAAATATCGTAATCTGAGATTAGAAGTAGCTCCAATATAAAATTTTTGCAAATTCTTACTCCATAATACATACATATAAAACATACAATTATTATATGAATAAAACTTTCACAAACTGTTGTAATTAATTAGAAATTAAAAGGTGAGGGGCGTTCTCTGATTGTTAGCATATGGTTTCAGGTTCTATTTCATGGGGTCTTCCACCCTTCTTTTCACCTTTCCCTCACGGTACTCGTTCACTATCGGTCTTATTTGGTATTTAGTCTTGGAGTGTGGTCACCCCAGATTCAGAAGGGAGTTTGCCGTCTCCCAACCTACTTAGGAATCCTCTATGGTATTGTATTGCTTTCACGTACACGACTTTCACGTTCTGTGGTTACGAATTCCAACGTATTCTGTTAGCAATGCAAAGTCCAATATTGAGGTCCTGCAACACCCACTAAAAGTGGGTTTAGACTCTTCCCTGTTCGCTCGTCGCTTACTAAGGGAATCTCTTACGATTTCTTTTCCTCCAGGTACTTAGATATTTCAGTTCCCCGGGTTCCCCCCCCGCACCAAAGGTGCGGGGCCACTCCGTGTTAACGAAGCGAGGTTTCCCTATTCGGACACCGCCGGATCAAAGCTTGTACTCAGCTCCTCGACGACTTTCGCGGAGTCAGCGTCCTTCATCGGCCAAATAAGCCAAGGCATCCACCATATGCGTTATGTTACATACGAAATTATTTTTTGGTTGTTAAACACATATATTTGATAAATCAAACATACATGATTGATGCTAGCCACTTCTGTACGTTTTTAACGTACATCATGACAATTACTTACGTTTTTACTAAAAATAGTAAAAACGAATGACTTTTCTTCACTTTTTAATGAGCGTGCTTAGTGCAGTGCATTATTCGCTTTTTCTATGAGGCGAAATGCTGACCAACGTGCGGTCTTGCGGCAATTTGCATTGCGACAAGTGCTAGATACTAGCTATTGGACAGTAGTCGCGAGACCGACCATCCAATAGTTAATATCCAGCTATCGTGCTATTCACTGTTTTTTGTTTAATGTACGCAAGTTTTTCTCTGCTTTTGTCTGTCTGCAGTGGCGAAATCAAGTGTGGACCTGAGGAGACTCGAACTCCTGGCCTCCTCATTGCAAATGAGGCGCTCTAGCCAACTGAGCTACAGGCCCATCCTCAAGCACATTGCTCTTTCTGTGAGTCGATAACCCGCAAGAAACTGCACGACAGGCGTTATTTGATTTCTTAATTTGTTTGTTCTGTTGAAAGTGTGAGGGATTGCTAACTCGAGATGAGCGTGCAATGTCTACGAATCTGTTTCCCGAACAGGAAGGATAGTATAGCAAAAATGAGGCGAGTGTCAATAGAAAAAAGTACTGTCGTCGTCAGTACGTACAACTCATTACAAGGAGGAAGAGTTAAAAAAATCAAAGTTATTTTCTGAACGTTTTTGTCTCTAAAACACTGAGCAATCATGATACTATTAGGTCTATGAACTTCTTTTCCCAATTTTTTCAAAAATTTACACCGCAACAGTCTGCAAACCAAATCTGGATCCCTCTGCGCCTCAGCTTGAGCTGGATTATGCTTTGGGCATTTTTGGATAAGACGTTTGGGTTGGGATTTTCGACGTCAGCTGATACATCTTGGTTGAGTGGCGTTTCGCCAACAACGGGGTATCTGCAGTTTGCTCCAGATGGACCGCTGGCTGCTATCTTTAATAGCCTGGCAGGGAATGTGGTTATAGATTGGCTGTTTATGTTGGGGCTGCTGGGAGTTGGGGTGGCGCTGCTGCTGGGAATGGGTATGCGGGTGGCGAGTGTGGCTGGTTCGCTACTGATGTTCTTGATCTGGCTTTCGGCGCTGCCACTTGAGAACAATCCTTTCATGGATCAGCATATTGTCTATATTTTGATTTTAATTGGACTCTACAATGAGCCTGCAGCTCATACTCGGCTGAGTCTTGCTGAGTGGTGGCAAAATACCAGATTGGTTAAAAACCATCCTTGGCTGACTTAGTTTTTTCAATTTTCAGCGAACTTTTACTCGTGCGTCAACGGCCATTACGCCGCCAGATTTTTGGAATAATAAGATGGGATTAATGTCGAGTTCAGTAATTTCTGGATATTGGCGCATCGCTTGAGAAATGCGGGCGACTGTTTCTTTGAGGGCGGGAACATCGAAGTGCTTGGTGCCCCGCGCTCCTTTCAGGAGCGCGGTCATCTTCAGCCGCCCCAGCATTTCTTCAATTACGTGCTCATTAACCGGCACTAGACCAAACGCTGCATCTTTGAAAATTTCTGTAAAAACACCACCCATGCCGACGCCAACCAAAGCACCGAGGTTGGGATCACGCACACCACCGATAATCATTTCTTGAAATGATTCTTGCACTTGCTGCATCACTAACACTCCAGTTATGGTTGCCTTGGGATGAGATTTCTCAAGTGCTGCCATTAGTTGGTCATAGGATGCCCGAGCAGTTTCTGCCGTGACATTGAGTACCACACCGCCTGCGTCACTTTTGTGCAGAATATCTGGCGACATACACTTGAGTACCGCTGGCTCGCCAATTGCTTGAACAGCCGACTGCGTGCCACTGGCTGAGCGGACTACTTGCCAAGGAGCGACGCGAATACCACAAGCTGTCAAAACCTGAAGGGCTTGATCTTCTCGCAGCCAACCTGACTGACGCCTGTTTTTGACTAACTTTTGTAAAGTTTGGTGGCTAAAATTACGAAAGAGCGTCGGCTTTTTACTACTGCCTTGCCACTGTGAGTACTGATGCATTGCACCGAGACCTTGAGCGGCATCCTCAGGAAAATCTGCTGTTGCTAACTGAGCATCTTGTAACAATCCAAGTCCTGCCTCAACGCGCTCGCCTCCCAGCAAACTAACCACGATGGGCTTTTTACTGCGTCGTTTAAGCTCAATAATCGCCAAAGCTGTTTCTTCTACCTCTGTCATTGACTGGGGAGTGAGGAGAATGATCATGGCATCGACACCACGGTCTGCCGCCACAATTTCTAGTGTTTGTGAATATCGACCAGCGTCAGCATCGCCCAAAATATCCACTGGATTTTCAACGCTAGCGGCCTCGGGTAAGAATGATTGTAACTCCTGCTTGGTTGATTCTGAAAAATGAGCCATAGTCAGCTGCTCGCGAACCAGTGCGTCAGTTAACAGCACTCCTGGACCCCCAGCGTTAGTGATCACTGCAACTCTGTCTTTCTTAAACACTGGATTACTGAGAAAGCACTCCGCATACAAAAACAAGTCTTCAATTTTCTGTGCTCGAATAATCCCAGCTTGCCTAAACAAGGCATCATACAACTCATCATTGCCAGCCAACGCACCTGTATGCGAACTGGCAGCGGCTGCTCCGCGTTCAGTTTGACCAGATTTAAGCACAATAATGGGCTTGGGATGACGCACTTGCCGAATCTCCTGCGCGACTTTGTGGAGCGACTCAATGTCGCGCAGCCCCTCAACATACAACAAAATCACCTTCGTTTCAGGATCATCCGCCAAATAACGCAATAACACCGCCTCATCTACCGCGGCCTTATTCCCTAGACTCAAAAATTTAGAAAAACCCAAATTATGACTACACGCATAATCAAGTATTGCTGTGCCAAGCGCGCCACTTTGCGACAGAAAAGCGATCGAGCCCGCTTCAGGCATAGTAGGAGCAAATGAGGCATTCATTTTTAGATGCGGATTCATCACTCCCAGACAATTTGGTCCGATCAACGTAAAACCATACTGCTCAGCCAACTCTACCAACTTTTCCTCATCTTCATAATTTCCCACTTCACCAAAGCCCGCACTGATAATCACTGCTGCCTTGATCTTTTTCTCCCCCGCCTGCTTCAAAACCGTAGGCACAAGCCTAGCTGGCACCGCTACCACCGCCAACTCGACTGATCCCGGCACATCTGCAATAGACGCAAAAACCGGCAAGCCATATAACTCACCGCCCTTAGGATTGATCGGGTAGATATCCCCGACAAAATGTTCAGCCAAATTTTTAACAATATCATTGCCGACACTACCTGGTCGCGTGGAAGCACCAATCACAGCGATCGATTTGGGAGTAAAAACGGCAGGCAGACTCATAGAACTCATGCCACTAGTGTAGCAAAGATACAGCAGACAATGAAATCAAAATTGAGGTTCAATACCGACCAGGTCACAACAAAATCAAACATCAACCCAACACCACTCAGGCCACTATCAAACCAAGCCTCAACTCAACACTACCCGTGTCACTATATACACAACATACATGCCCACAAAAATGCCGCCCTGCCAACGCTGCAGAACGTGCCGCTTGCCCACAAACATAATTAAAAACAAAAGCAATGCCGTCACTAGAGTAATCGCCCAATCAGCAAAATGTTCGGCTTCAAAAACCACCGGCGCAATCACCGCGTTAACACCAAGCACCAGCAAGAGATTAAAAATATTTGACCCAACAACATTGCCTATCGCAATAGCAATTTGTCGCTTGTAAGCGGCTGTGGCAGAAGTTGCTAATTCTGGCAATGAAGTTCCAAAAGCCACAATGGTCAGACCTATCATCGTTTCTGATAAGCCAATTTGTCGAGCTATCTCAACTGCCCCATCTACGATCCATTTACCACCCAGTGTCAAAGCTGCCATGCCAACTACTACATACACCGCAGCCCTCCATACAGAAAATTCCCCCGCTACCTCCTCTTTAATGCTTTCTGCACCACCACTAAACATAGCGTACAAAAAGATGCTGAATAGACTCAATAATGCAAAGCCATCGCCGCGTCCCAACTGAGAAACTCCAGCACCATCAAGAAAGGCATCAGCAGCCAGTGCGCCGACTACTAATACCGCCAACACTCCATAAGGAATCTCTCGCCAAATAATTTTTTTCTGCGCTTTTAAGGGAAAAATTAATGCCGACACACCCAGAATGAGTAAGGTATTGGAAATATTACTTCCCAAGATATTTCCCACCACCAAGTCACTACTACCTCTCAAGCTGGCAAACACGTTGACAACCATTTCTGGCAACGACGTACCAAAAGCAACTACTGTCAAACCGATTATCAGACTGGACACGCCAAGCCGCTTACCAATCACTGAAGCACCACTAATTAAAAAATCAGCACCTTTAATAAGCAATAAAAATCCAATCAGAAAAAGAAAATACAACAACATAATTCAATCTAGCATAAGCTCAACTAGGCGACCTCCGCCTCTTTTAGTGACCGCAAATGCCGATCCAAGAGAAACGGACCAACGATCGTGGTAATCAAGACCACCGCCACAATCAGAGAAAAAATTTCATCACTTATCACTCCTAAACCTCGACCAACTGCCGCAAAAATCAAACCCACCTCACCGCGCGGCACCATTGCGTACCCAACTGTCTTTCGATCTGGCCCCGTAAGAAACATGCCGGCAGCAAATTTACCAATAAATGCGACCGCCGATACAATCACTGCCAAAAACAGCGTTCTCACATCAAACAGCGCCTCTAAACTAACACCCATTCCTGTCACAACAAAGAAAATTGGTACAAAAAATAAAGCAATTTGCTCAAAAGTATCTTCTAAACTGCGATGAGCATATTCATCAAGTAGCTGTTCAACCACTTGCTTTTTCTTTTTGGAAATAGTAGCAACCTCTGCCCGAACTGTACTGACAATTGCTGGATCTTTAAAGAATTTAAAATGCACTGGATCAAGCACCAAGCCAGCTGCAAAGGCACCAATAATTGGCTCTAAACCAATAATCTTGGCAAATGCCGCAAAAATTAAACTAAAACTAATAGCCACCGTAAACTTGGTTCCACTGCCAGTAGAAATGTAGGCAAATACCTTGCTAAACCATGGCGCAATCAACTGACCTATCAAAACACTGCCAACTAAGAATCCAAGCGACTTTCCCATAATCAGACCAACAGACAGCACTGTCACGTTTGCACCACTGGCCAGCGCAGACACAACTGCCAGAATCACCAATGCCAACAAGTCATCAATAACTGCCGCACCAATCACTATGGTGGCAGCTTTACTGCGCAACATGCCCAAGTCCTTGAAAATTCTGGCAGCAATACCCACCGAAGTAGCTGCCAATGACGCACCTAAAAATAAATGGGTAATAAATGGTTCTGAACCAAGTAATACTGGTCCTACGACAAATGCCCCAAGTATAAACGGTAAAAATGCTCCAATCAGCGCAACAACTAATGACTTTGAGCCAGCTTTGCGCAACTCATGAACATTTGATTCCAGACCAATTTGAAACAGCAGAATAATTACTCCAAATTCAGCCAGAAATTGAATAATCTCGTGCTGCGAGTAGTGACCAATTGCGGTAAAACCAAAAAGAGTCAAGTTGCCGAGCACAATTCCAGCAATCAACTCACCAACAACTTGCGGTTGTTTGGCGCGCTCAATAATATGAAAAATTTTGGCCCCAATTAAAATAGTGGCAATAATCAACAGTAACGGAGCTAACTCTTCAGAACCGCCACCGGCTGCACCAATTTGTGCTGGCAGAAACCAGATTACGGCTGAAAGATACGCGATGAGAGGCCAGAGTCGGCGCTTCATATAGTTACTTTTGTTTTTTCGCTTTAAGCACAAGGCGGTAGTATATCACAATCATACATATTGTATGCGTATGATCACTATCGCATACCCTTACAAACGACAACGACACCCCAGTCTACCATATGACGTATCGGCGACTACATGACAGTAGATTCGAACAATTATTTTCTTGCTTTTTTGAGTGACAGAAAAGATTATATGCCTGTCAGAGTCGAAGACAAGCAGTAATTTGTTATAGGAAAAAATTATTTGATAAAACCAAGCTTGACCAGAATCGCTTTATTTTTCTCAGCGACCTCGCTACCCAATTCTCCATCCAGCTCAACTTCTCGCTGTAACTTGGTGTCGCCAATCAATTGTTGATAAAAGTCTACTTGTGCCTTCAGTACCTTCTTCACCACTTTTTCATCAGACTCAGCTATCCAATCAGCACTGATCACAAATCGACCCAAGTGATACGTCTGCTCCCCACCGCCACAAGTAAAGGACAGCGTGTTGGCAATATGCACTTTGTGAGGACGAACCATGTGTCCTTTAACTTCATGCTTCAATTGTCGAGGATCGGCAAATGGCAAGTAGCCCGCATACAATAAGCCTTCCGCGTCTGCTACTGCCTCAACGTGCTGTTGAGCACTTGCATTAACCTGTTCCCAATTTTTAAGATCAAGTTGTTTTTTAATCCAATCATTCTCTTCACTGGCTGCAATAGCAATTGCCTCGCCAAAAACTTTTTTCATTGCTTTGACAACCGGTGAAAAACCATCGAGCTTGAAACCAGAGCCGACAACACCAAGACGCGTGCCTTCGTTAATCTGCACTCCCTCATCACCACAAGTAATTACATATGACATAAAACATCCTTTTAGTGCGGGCAAGAAGAAACTACATTGAACCGGTGTGCATCAATTTCGCGGACTAATTATCCACTTTGAAAGATTGCTATCAGTTCTCCATATTATAGCATGAATCAAGCAATTTTGACATTCTAATCATGTGGAAAAGCAAGTAAATTGAGTGCTTAATTGGCTGCAACAACCAGTTGAGTGACGGAGTCTAAATAGGCTTCCATGTCTTCGCGAACTTTTTCCCAGTCGCCTTCAGTTTCTCGAATTGCCTTGAATAACAACTGCATATCAACTAAAAGCTGATCGTCACTCACAATCATTCGCTCAGTAGCTGTCTTTTGTCGATCGACGTCTTCAACCATTGCTTTGACAAGATTAAGGTAAGCAGCCATGTCTTTCTCAACTTTTTCCCAGTCGCCGTCCGCTTGCTCAATTGCGGCAAAAATCAAATCCATATCTATCAATACATGATCATCAGTGACAATAACTCGTTGCTTTGACATACGCCGACTCCTTTGCTACTTGCTGAAAACTTCGTTCGCGCTGCTAGCTGCCTGCTTGTTGTTGGCTGTCTACATACTGCCAGCTGTCCACTTATTATCAGCTGCTTGCTGTATGAGCTGCTTGCTGTATGAGCTGCTTACTTATAGATAGGCAGATCGCTGCTGACAAGACTCAAACTCATGCGCCGCTGCTGTGAGTCAACATTTTCTACGTTAACCGTAATAGCTTCGCCCTTGGTCAATTTAGCATCATTCTCAAGTTTACTAGAATGAATCAAGCCATCCACACCAGCTTCGACGTTAACAAAAACACCAAATGGCTCGATGCGGGAAACAGTGCCAGAAACACTCGTGCCAACTTCATAGCGATCTTCAATACTCACCCAAGGATCGTCGCTGAGCTGCTTAATAGATAAGTTCAACTTGCCAGTACGCTCATCAAGACCGAGCACTCGCACCTTCAAACGATCCCCAACTGCGTGGTAATCTCGAGGGTGCGTTACCTTCTCCCAAGAAATTTCTGAGATGTGAACTAAGCCCTCAACCTGACCTGAGCCTTCTTTTTCTCCTACTAAAGGTACTTCAACGGTTACAAACAAGCCAAAAGGCATCACGCCTGAAACTACGCCTTCATACACCTCATTGACTGTCACCGAGTCAAGTGCCTGTGATTTTTGAGCAATTTCGTCAGCTTCAGAAACATGACGCTCAGAGAAAATAAGTCGATTTTTTTCACGATCGACCTCAATAGCCTTAACTTTCAGACTTGCACCTTTAAGCTGTTGAAACTTGCCGACCAAGTCCTTGCCGAATTGACTTGAAGGCACGAAACCCCTCACGCCATTAACCAACACAATCAGACCACCCTTATTGACATCAATGCCTTTGGCGTCGAGCACTTCATCTTTGTCCATTGCTTTAGTGAAGAAATCCCAACGCGCATCTGATGCAGCTTGCTTGAGCGACAAGAGTACCTGACCTTGGTTGTTTTCTTCTGAAATGACTTGCGCTTCGATAGAGTCGCCAACATTGAGATTTTTAATGTAATCCTGAGCAAAATCAAATTCCTTATCAGTGACCAGACCTTCAGTTTTGCCGCCAGTATCAATTACCAACGACTTGTTAGTTACTTGTGTAATGATTCCAGTGACTGGTTTACCACGCTGATGAATAGTAAAACTAGCATCGAGTTGTTCCATCAAACCTGCCATTGTCTGAGGTTTTTTGGATTTCCCCGCCTCAGTTTTAGAGTCAGATTTTGCTTTCGACTGCACAGTTTTTTTGCTATCTTTCTTAACAGCTTCTTGAGTTTCTGCTTTGGGTTTTGCTATTTTGGTTTCTTTTGCTGCTTTGGTTTCTGAGGATTTTTGGACTGATGTTTTGGTATCTGCTACTTCTTTTTTTGTTTTTGAAGATTTTGCAGGTGATTCTTTAACCTCTTTTTTTGTTTCTGCTTGTGTTGCTTTTTTGGTCGACATAATAAATACTTTAGACATCTGCATGCTTGCCAGTGTCTACAAACTCCTTTCATTTTGAGTGGGTGAAGTATACCAGACTTGTATAAGAATAAAAAGCGGATTCTATTCAAGCGGTATGCTGACTTTTTGTTTGATCTTGTTTGACTCACCCGTTGGTTTCTCCTATTGACGTAGCTACTAAGACCTCGGTATTCTGGAAGTAAGCCATTTTTTGGTGGCATTTTTTTGCCATTCAATAGATGCCTTTCATACTTATGATTAACGCCATACCAAACCATCAGCAGCCCAAGACCACACCTTCTGCCACGCCGCAACCTGGATCTGCGCCTGCTACTACCACTGCACAATCAAACCCAACCACTCCTCCCACGGCCCCGCAATTCCCCACTACTGCACCACCCACAGCGGAGTCGTCGCCTACGCCCACCCCGACATCGCCCAACACGACCACACCTACGCCCACCACGCCTACGTCCACAATGACTGGTGACACAGCAGCCGCTACTCCGCCATCTTCAGATTCGCCTTCGCAAGACCCAGGAGCAATTCATACGCCAGGCGCCCAACCACATGGTCAAGCTGGTGATTTTTCTGATGATTTAGCCAAAAAAGTTGGGCAACACACACCTGAACAATCACAAGCTACGGATTCACTCCAAGCTGCACCAACTGTTTCACCTGTGATTACCACTTCGCCAACGGGTGCGGACGCAAGTAATACTTCAGGCTCCAACAATACGCCAAAAAAGAAGAAGGGTCCTCGCAACACCATTATAGCTGCGGTTGTTCTTTTTCTGGTTGTTGCGGGTGGAGGCGCAGGATTTTATCTCACGCAGCAAAACCAAGACGTTCGCCAGCAAGCCGCCTCAGAAGAAGTGACTGACACCGAGATTGACCGCAGCAGTGCTGAATGGGCAAGGTTTAATGACACCTGGGAAAGTTTTATTGAAAGAGAAGACAGTTCTTGGATTGATTACGTCGCTTTTGCTCAATCAGCTGGTGCTCGCTATGATTGTCACGCTCCAATCATGACAGTTGGCTCTGAAACACTCTACGGCTGCGATCTTAACGCACTCTTTGCCCTCTACGAACTTGAGGCATACATCCAACCAAATCAAATTTCTCCCCAGGACAGCACGCTCAATTCCGTGCTTGACCGCTTAATTACTAACTCCGGCATACTGCAAGAAGCCGAAGCACAAAACCTGCTAACTCTAGATGATACTATCTACAACAATTCGAGTAAGGACACGCTGCTACGGTATGAAACGCTGGCTGATCTGCGCGAACAATTCGCTGATCAGTTTGAAAAGAGAGTCGATTTTGAAGCAATCAGCATTTACTTTCACAATCAAGTAGCTCCTGAAATACCTTTAGAGGAAGCAAAAACTGCAGCTAAAGCAAAGATGGACAACCTCTACGCCCGATTACAATCCGGTGAGATTACTATGGAACAAGCCGGGGCTGAAATTCGCGCTGACTCAATTCAAGGTGACGAAACTGGGGTTTCGCTCGCGCAAATGGATGAACAATTTCAAGAAAATGCCTACATGGTTAGAGAAGGTCATATATTCAACAGCAGAATTTTCAAAGACCCTGTCTTTGACGACGAACTGAGAAGTCTCGGAGAAGGACAGCTATCCACAGTTCGTTTATGTCAAGACTATGCTTTCACTGATGCAGACTATGCAGAAGCATTTACAAATGGTGTCACTATTAATCCAGAAATGGTCGATAGCTGCTACATGATTTTCAAAGTAAACACCATTGAATTTGGCTTATTTGGAGAGGGTGATCAAGCCGAAAATGTCGAAAATTTGATAAAAGAAAATTACTCTGAACAAACAGATATTGACGAACAAGCCTTATGAAAAATGTATTGATACTTCTAGCGTTCTTCTTTGCCTTGAGTCCTCAATTGGTGAGTGCTGCTGTAGGTCCTACTGTTGATCATAAATTCATGCTGCGCATGCCAGACGGAGGCAGTATGGAATTAAAAGGAGCCAAGATTCACAAAATTACCGACTTTGGAGAAGATTGGGAAGGAATGCCAGGTGTCGCCACTCGCTACCAGCACGGCGCATACTGCCACTACCCAGACGCTAATAACCCAAACGTAGAGCTAAGCTCTGGTTATCAGTTGCAAAGACAAGTTTCTGACGGCTATCATTGCTCCACCCAACAATCATGCTTTATGTCCGACTACGAAGCTCCGTATCTTCCGCCATCCTTTAACCGAGACTCACCTTACTACACCGGAGATGACGCTTCATTCTTTACCTTTACTAATCAGCAATTTACCAGTGCTCTACCAGCATACCTAGCAGAGATGTATGATCCGAATAATATTCGAGGTTTTGAAGGGGCGCGCTGGCGCGGTGAAGTCAATTTCAGAGCTGGCGATAGTTTCAGAATTATTGAAGAAGATAACTTCAAACCCTTTGCAGACGTTGATCCAGATAACGGCTGGGGAAACATTGTGAGTATACCTGAAACGCAGTCCTGGGGAGCTGGAGAGATTCTGCACAATCCGTTAGGTGAAAATATTTTACAAGGGACTGTCACTTGGTACCTGGACGTTCCAGAAGAACCTGAAACACCAGAAGTACCTGAAGCTCCACCTGAAATACCCACTGCCTCTTTTGAAGCACGTTGCGATGAAAGTAGAAATGTATACACAGCAACTATTAGCGACATTGACCTTAAAGGCAGTGAGTTTGATATTGCCGACATCATTCTTAATTTCCGATATTCTCAGGAACATGATGCCGTAATTAACTTCCTTGGTGATCCCCATCACGCGCAATGGGAACGAGCTGGGCGAGAACCACAAACTGGTGATTGGTTTGTGTATACAATACATCGCTTTGAAGCCAATGATTATTCAGGTAGCAGCCTCACGTTTGAATTTGCTGATGCGACAAGAATTATCACCAATAAAACTGATAATCTTCGAACCTTTAGAGAATTCATTGAATTCTTACGTGATCAGCCAGACTTAGCACCATCAATTCGCCTGCAAGGAAACTTACGTAACTCCGCAGGGGTAATTAATGAGAGCATTGGTCAAATGAACGTCAGTGTCAGAGAAGGGTTTTGTGAAGAAGAGCCAACTCAAACACCCACATCAGAGCCAACCCCTCCGCCACCCACACCAGTAGCACCACAATGTCGAAAAGTAGAAATAATTGGTGCCACAAATACTACTGTCAATACCAACCCATCGTCACTCAAACCAGGCGATCAGGTGCGGCTGCGTTGCACCAAGGATGAAAATGCCACCAGCTATCGGTTCCAGGTAACTGAACGAGATGGTAGCGGCAGTAACTCTGTGGTCAATGTACAAGCTGGTACAGGCGCACAGAACAATATTTCCGCCCTGTATACCATTCCATCGGCAGGTACCTTTGTTGCCCAATGCACGGTCTGTGGTAGTAATGGTTGTATAGATTTCGCACCCATCGGAGCAAATTGAGAGCGAAATAAAGCACTATGTTGAAAAAAATAACTGAACCACAAGCAATATATCAAAAAGAAGAAGCGTCTGACGCTACTTCGTCAGCTATGCCAACTATGCCAGGTGCTACCACTACAGGAAATCAGCCTCCTCAATACAAGCCAAAGCGCAAAAATAAAGCTATGAACATGAAGGTTATTGGTGGAATAGTCGCCTTTGCTGTCATTTTGGTGGTAGGCATTGCGGGTATCATGATTGCTCAACGGCAGCGACAGACTGAAGGCCCAGTTGCTCCAACTGCTCCGACATCCGAGCCAGCTGCACAATCTACAGCACCAGCACAGTGTAATCTCTCGTTCACAATTACTGCCGATCCAACAGGCGTCGCTCAATGTGAGTCCAAGACGGCTGAGTCAAGCACGGGTGCAAAGCTAACCAATGCTTCAGCTGTTAGGAGAGGCGATACAGTTACCTATAACCTAGTTGTCACTACAGAATCAGAAACTTCAGGTGCAGTCACGGTCACAGATACATTACCAGCCGGTATGAGCTATGTGGCAGGGTCAGCTTCTACTCAGGAAGAACCTAGTTATGCGGCAGCTACCCGTCAGCTTACCTTCGAGCTTGGGGTGATGGGAGATACTCAGAACAATCTAACTCAAACAATTAGGTATGATGCTACCGTTGCCGATGATGCCGCAGTTGGTAATTTAACCAACGCAGCCACTATTTCAACGGCTAATGCGCCAACAAACAGCGACGATACCTGTTCACTAACCTTAGCCGTTGCTCCAGAAGGGGTAGCTGCTTGTGTGTCCAAAGTTGCTCTGACCAGCCTTTCAGCAGGTGGTAGAGAGTTCACAGAAGATGACACCGTACAAGCTGGTGACACCATTTCCTATCGCATCACTGTTGAAGCAGACGAAATTACCTCAGGAGACGTAGTGGTAACCGATGTCTTGCCCACAGAACTGGAGAATCCTGTCAGTGTTACAGAAGGACTTACCTACTCTGCCGGCAATCGTACTTTGAGTATCGACCTTGGCACCATGGCAGAAACCGAAGCTCAAACACAACTCATTGAGTACACTGCCACAGTACGCGAAGGTGCCACCGAGGGTGATATTGAGAATGACGCACAAGTGACCACCGGCACTGCTGAAGCCATTAGCTGTCCAACCAGCACCGTTGCTCTAGTTGAGTACAGCTGCAACAGCACGTGTTCCAGCGATGCACAATGTGAAGCTATCAACGAAGATTATACTTGTGCACAAACTAACACGGGTAGTCGTTGCCGCCTGAGCTCAAACGAGTCTAACGAAAGTTGTCAAGAAGCTGAGGCGACTCCTACTCCCACGCCCACACCTACGCCTACACCTACACCCTCAGCGTCACCAACACCTACTCCAACCCCAGTGATAGGCTGCAACCAACTCTGTGAAAGCAACGCTGACTGTGTCAACCCTGACCACATTTGTCATCAAACTGCTGATGGCTCAGAACGCTGCCGTTTAGACGAAAACGTCGCCTCTGAGAGCTGCACACTACCTAGTACTCCAACACCAATCGCTCAGCAACCTGACATGCCTGAAGAGCTGCCACAATCTGGTCCTGAAGACTGGCTTAATTGGCTGAAGGCCGGATTAATTACCCTGGGAGTCGGAGCGGTGTTGCTGCTGTTACTCTAGACCAGACCTGTGTTAATTTTACTCAACGAATGTATAGCAATTGCCGCTTATTAATACGTGAAAATGTGAAAATGAGATATGCAAAAGTATATTCATTCAACTCCTTTAGTATTCAAGGATTTTATTTCAGGGCTGCTATCATATTTTATCGTGATAATGAGTAGTAATTTTCCAAACAAAATGAATATCTCTTCTAGTCTCTTCTAGTCATTCAGACTTGTTCAGTAATATATTTAGCCTGGTGAATATAATCTCTTCTAATCTCTTCTAACTTTTAATATTCGGGTTCATAATATGAACTACTTGATGATCCCTGCAATTTGACAAGTCCCATTTTCACCATTTGCTTTAAATCACTATTTATTGTAGCTCTTGATACATCAGGAAAAACCTCATGAGCAACACTAGCTGTTAGATGGTTTTTGCTCTGTAAAATGTGCCAAAATTTCAACTGTCTAGAGTTTAGTCCTAAATAAGTTGAGTACGACTCCTTGCTTACTCGTCACAAAAGAGATGAAGAACGAATTGAAACATTTTACTTTTTTGATCAAGGCGATACTGTTTTGATTTTGTCATACGAAAGCTATACCGATGATTTTATGCAGCAGCGAGTCAATCGAAAAATTGCAGAGCAAATAGAAAGAGCCGTGACGGTGATGATGTATTCAATTCGGTTTGAGTGAGAAATTTTTTCCTACAATGGTGTTCAAGTTCACGGCAACCCAGATACTTTAGTACCTAATTTAGCACCAATGCCTTCTTTTCTGTAAAAATAGAGCGTGGAGTTTCTATTAAGTTCTTAGGTTTAAAATATCTAGAGTATGTAATTACCACTTTCAAATTGTCCCGCTACCGAATTTTGAATAATACGGCAGATTCATGGATACTGAACTCGCACAATTCTTCCATTAGGAAGTTCTGCAAATATAGTTCGTCCAACAGTTTCACTTCTCCATTCATCACTAAAGCCAAAAAGAGGGATTGGAACCCCACCTTTTTCACCAAAACCGATGGTTCTCAATTCTTTGTAGCCAGCATATCCACGAAAGGAGGACTCACTTATTTCTGAAGCAATGTGTAATGGCGCAATATAGGAAGCTGTTACAGCAGGATCTAATTGTAAATCATGTCTTGAATGTAGTTGTATATTTAGATAATCTTCATAGATAGAGGGGTGAGTGAATACATCTACAGCCTCAAATGGCTTTTGATATTCGTTGAGAGAATAATAATTTCTAGAAATATTCAAAATTACTTTAAACAGTAGCTCCGTCATACGAACCTGATCCTGCTGCGAGATGTCTTCTAGACTTGAAGCAAATTGTTTCAACAAAATTAACATTGGAGATTCAAAATATTCTACAGGCTCAGTTGAGTGATCTTGTTCTGGTTCAATGCCAAATTGGTAGGGAACACTAAAGTATTTTGCAAAAAGAGAAAAAGTAAGGGTTTTAGCTAAATTATCTTGACTATCCGACATTAAAAACTGATCAACTAAGCGTTTGGCATAATCTTTCACCTTACCCTGCGTATGTTCAGGACCAAGCTCAAATAATCTGCTACAGGAATGCTCTCCCAAATCATGACCGTCTCCTATAGAAAATAATGTGGTTGCTCCTGGGTCTGAAAGCGAAACTTTTTGCAATACATTCCAAGCTGCTTGAACCATTACGTAATTTCTAAAAATGATCAAGGTTTCATAGTACTGCAAATATTCTGGATTTTTCTCAAGCATTGAAACATATTTCGGAATATCTGCTTTACCGATGCCCATAGACACTAAAACTGCTGTCAAAGAGACAGCGCTCATTTTCAAAAAATCTCTTCGCGAAAGTTCGTCTTTGACAAACATGCTCCTTAACTCTTTAATCATGACGGCAGACGGGGCTACTATCCTGATAAAGAGCTCAAACAGTGCAGCATCATTCTGAGTTCGAATCTGTTCTACACTGAATGAAACCTCGCCGTCTGTTAAGTAAGTAGTGGCAACCTCTGACAATTCATTCATTACCTCCTTGTGCCCCACCTTACTATCAGCACTTCCTCCAATGCCTCTTACTCTTTTTATGAATGCTGTACCTGATTTCGCTGAGTCACTAAAGGCACCACTTCCTGCAAAAAATTCTCCCAGCACATACCTAGGAAATCTTCCTTCAAAAAGTTTTAATACTCTTTTTCTATCCAGATAATGACTACTTGCATCGAATACAAAATTAGACAAATTACCACCCATGTGTTTTTCAATCGATTGCGACACCTTATCTTTTGACTTTTCTGTTGAAAAATCTGGTAATAAAAAATTTCTTCTGCTAATCTTTTCTCCCATGATTTCTATATCATAGTGAAAAATAGAGGAAATAGGTAGGGCATCTACTATCTGAAAAGATGACTTTTAGCTTAGAAACGCTGAGTAGAGTTCTGCGTGCCGGGAGGGACGCCACCCTACGGGTATTAGCCAGCCCCGCTGTAGCGGGGTTGGCGGCAGAACCTCGCTTCGCTTGGATAGATTCCATATCTCAACTCAATAGTGAAAAATATGCGACAAGTCGCATATTTTTCACTGTGTGCCGGGAGGGACTCGAACCCCCGACCAGTAAGGTATAAGCTTACCGCTCTACCGACTGAGCTACCGGCACATAGTTGCCTATTAGGCTCGTTACGAAATAAAAATCACTGCTGGCAAAATACTAATAATTTTTATTTTGTAACGAGCCTATTATATACCAGCTCACCTGTCAGGACATTGGCGATTAAGGGCAGTGCCCAATACGAGCCACGTCAATTCAAATATCGCCAATTCATAACTTTGAGTTGATGCAGATCAACAACCCATTCTTCCCAAGCACATCGCAGTCAGTGTATGATGAGTATTCAAATCATGCCAAAAAATGACGTCAGCCCAGATCAGTCACACTCATTTCTCACTCAGATTAGCCAAAAATGGAAAATCATTGGCTTATTAGCACTCATTTTAGTTGGTGGCTGGTGGTACTACACTACCTCCGCTGCTCAGCAACCAGAGCAGACGTTTATCACCCCCACTCGCTCCGATATTGAACAGACTCTGACGGTTTCGGGCACTATTGATGCCAAAGAAAAAGCTCGCCTCCGCTTTATTGCCGGTGGCAAAGTTACCTACCTCAACGCGCAACAAGGCGATACGGTCACTGATGGTCAAACGATCGCGGTGATTGATCGCGCCGCACTTGAAAAGCAGCTCCAACAAGATCTCAACAACTACATGACTGAGCGGTGGAATTGGGAAGAGACTCTGGATGATAATCAAGATACTGCCTTAGATACTAGTGAGATTCGGCAGCAAGATCAGGAGCAATGGAAACTTGATAATCAAGTGCTGAATGTGGAAATTCGCGATATCGCTATTCGTAATACCGTCTTGAGTGCGCCGTTTGCTGGCATCTTGACAGTTTCTCCCACCACTACCACTGGCGTCCAATTGATTGGCACGGATTATTTCGAAGTGGTTAATCCCAAGTCACTCGTGTTTGTGGCTCGAGTTGACGAGGTTGATATTGGTCAGGTAAAACTGGCACAAAATGGCAAAATTATTCTTGACGCGTATCTCGATCAGACGTTTGAAAGTTTTGTGGATCACATTGCTTTTAGTAGTAATCAAAGCGCTGCTGGTACCACCTTCAACGTTGAGCTGCCACTCCATGAATTACCTGAGCGCGAGCTGTTTCGCCTGGGCATGAATGGTGACGTGACGCTGTTGCTCGCTGAGAAAGACAATGTGCTGACTATTCCCATCATTGCCACCAAAGAGCGAGATGGCCGCACGTACGTGACAGTTAAAAATGCTGACGGCAGCACTCAGGATCGAGAAATTCAAACTGGAATTGAGTCAGACAGAGATTTTGAGGTTGTTTCAGGACTGAATGAGGACGAGCAAATTCTATTGCCAGAGTAGTATTTTGAATTGCTATATCAAAGTTTTCGTATGTTGCTTGAGTTACAAAAAATTAGCAAACACTATCAGTTGGGAGACACGCTGATCAAGGCGTTGGATGAAGTCGATTTCGGCATCAAATCAGGAGAATTTGTGGGAGTAATGGGTCCTTCGGGCTCAGGAAAATCTACCTTTCTCCAAGTCGCCAGTATGCTGGCTACCGCCACAAGCGGCGAAGTACTTTTGGAAAATAAGAACGTTACGAGCTACAACGAAGTTCAGCGCGCTCAACTGCGCAATAAAACGATTGGTTTCATTTTTCAGCAGTTTAATCTTTTAGCGAGGACGTCAGCAATTGAAAACGTCAGTCTGCCGTTAGTGTATGCCAAGGTGGGAGAGCGCGAGCGGAGCGAGCGCGCACGAACCATGCTAGAGAGAGTAGGACTGGCTGATCGACTCGCCAACACCCCCGCACAATTATCTGGTGGACAGCAACAGCGTGTGGCAATCGCTCGCGCACTCGTCAACGACCCACTGATTATTTTTGCGGATGAGCCGACGGGCAATCTTGACTCAAAATCGGGCGACGCTATCATCAACCTACTCGTTGAACTACATCAAGAAGGTCGCACCATTATTATGGTTACTCATGAAGATGAAGTAGCGCAGTTTGCCGAGCGACTAATCCAATTTAAAGATGGCAACATTATCAGTGACACCAAATTAAAGCAATCTCGAGCGCGAAAGAAGCAGTGAGTCACTCTATACTATGAAAGATATCGTCTCAATCGCCTTCAAAGCAATTTTCCTCAATAAAGTCAGATCATTTCTGACCATGCTTGGGGTGATTATTGGCGTCAGCTCTGTTGTACTTCTCATTTCAATTGGCAATGGATTGTCCGCATTCGTGACTGACGAGTTTGATCAGTTGGGAGCCAACACGCTGTTTGTGGTTCCGGGAGATTTATTCGATGGAGATGGCGGACTGTCTGCGGAAAGCTCTGCTACCAGTCTGATTAACAGCAAACTAACCATGTCTGATGTCAATGACATTGTGCGCCTACGCGAGCACGTCACCGAAGCAGCGCCACTTAATCTACAGACTGATCAAATTACGTTTCAAGGCAACACAGAAAACGTCACAATTGTTGGCACCACCGCCAATTTTGACACTGCCTTCAATATTCCCACTGCCATTGGTGCCTTTATCTCAGAAACCGAGTATGAGGGCACTCGCAGAGTGGTAGTGCTCGGACACTCAGTTGCTGAAGACTTGTTTGGCAGCATTGATCCCATTGGCAAGCGCATTCGAGTCGGCAGCACCAATTTCCGCGTCATCGGCGTGGCTGAAGAAAAAGGTGGCGGCTTTGGCGGCCCATCCTTTGATACCTACGTCTACATGCCTCTCACGACTTTTTCCCGATCATATAACTCTGACAGCATCGTGCGAATTGTCGTCAAAACAACCACCACAGAAAATCTAGCCGTCCACAAGCAGGCGCTCGAGCAGCTGTTAGGACAACGACTCAAAGATGATGAATTTACTGTCTTTGATCAGTCAGAATTACTCGGTACCATAAATCAGATCCTCGGTGTCATGACTGCAGCCCTAGGAGGTATCGCCAGTATTTCACTACTGGTTGGTGGCATTGGTATAATGAATATTATGCTGGTTTCAGTAACTGAGCGAACCCGAGAAATTGGGCTACGTAAAGCACTTGGCGCCACTCCCAATATGATTCTCCTGCAATTTTTGATCGAGGCAGCAGTGCTTTCCCTCACTGGCGGCATCATTGGACTAGCACTTGCCTACGCTGGCACACTCGCCGTGCAGAGTTTCATTCCTGCAGTGGTCACGCTTGACGCAATTATTTTGGCTCTGAGTGTTTCAACCATCGTCGGTCTAATTTTTGGCGTCGCACCTGCGCGCCGCGCCGCCCAACTCTCACCCATCGAAGCATTACGCTATGAATAAGCTATACTGTACCTAGAAGGAGTTGACGCAATGTCTCGCATGTTATTTTTACTACTTATTGGAGCGCTTGTACTCGGAGGTGGCTACACTGCCTACTATTATTGGCAAAACGATCGTTTTCCAACGCTTGCCTCCAACCCAATAGAAGAAGTGTCAGGATCAGTGGCAGGATACTCCACAGATTTTGAAACAGTTTCTCAAACTGCCGGAGATCAACTCACCATTTTTACCAACCGAGCAATTGAAATTGGTTCTCACACTCGCACCGTACTTTCCTCAGCCATACAGCCAAATACTGCAGATTCTGAAATTGCAAATTCTGGAGCCTCAGATTCAGCCAGCACAACCAAACCAATGCACGAAGCAGCCCTGGAATACGGTCAATACATGTACTGCAAACAAGTCGTAGAGTCGTACGAGAATCTACAAGAAAAAAATAATTAGCTTCTATTCAGTGTAGCAGACTAAAAATTCGACCGCTTCACCCAATTCTGTGCTGTCGAAAAATTACTGCGCCAAACTGGAGATATTAGTAAAAGACAGTAAGTACATCGAGAGCACAGCAAACCAGCCCGTCAACAACAACAAGCCTGCTATAGCGATAATTACTCCCGAGAATATCTGAACATAGTGTGAGATATGACCATACTTTTTCAAAGCAGGCAGTATTTTTTCAAACAATAATCCAGTCAACACAAACGGAAATCCAAGACCAATCCCATAGACAATAAGCAACATTGTTCCTTGCAAAGCACTATCCTGCTGTGCGGACCAGAACAAAATTAACGCGAGTACTGGTCCAATACAAGGAGTCCATCCAAAACCAAATGCCACACCAGCAGGAATAGCATGCCATGCAGTGCTCCCTGTCATAAATCGACCAAAATCCAACCTGCGTTCTTTCAGCAGGGCAGTGCTCTTAAGTAAGCCGAGCATCCACAAGCCAATCAGCAAGAAAAACACGCCGCTTATTTTCTCAATGTAAAATCTAAATGGCGCAATAACCGCAGAAAACTGGTACAGCAGGAGCCCAAGAACTACAAAAGTAGCAGTAAAGCCGAGACTAAAAAATACTGAGGTGTAAAATATTCGCCAGCGATGTTGTGCTCCATCTTTTTGAAGTGATACGCCAGCTAAATAAGCCAGATACGTAGGAACCAGTGGCAAAAGACAGGAGGCAAAAAATGTCACTACGCCTGCCACAAAGGCAGCTACAATTGAAACTTCAGAGCCACTAGCCAACTCACCAAACATAGATCACTTTCATCGAGAACAATCATCTCACCATGTAACTTACAGGTATTTCCCAATAATTGTGCGTACTTGTTCAATTGGTAATGCGCCAGGGATCATTTCTTGAGCCCCATCACTAGTCACTACTAATGTGCCTGGAGTACCTGAGACGCCAGCTTGCACGCCACTTTCCATCTGATCCTGCACTTTCTGAGCCATACGCCCACTCTCAATGCATTCCGAAACTTGATCTCCTGAAACTCCAGCCTCAGTAGCTAACTGCGATATTTCTGACATTGCTGTTCTCACACCTTGAGCGCTGCGACCAAAATAGATGTCTGCAAATTGCCAAAATGCGGCATCACCTCCAAGCTCACCAATACACTCAGAGGCTTCAGCCAATTTTTGTGCATTAGGATGGCTCGGTAGCGGATAATGTCGCATTACTACCTGCACTTGGTCCGGGTACTCGCTGATCACTTGATTTAAAGTGTCATGAAAACGCTGACAGAATGGGCAGTCAAAATCTGAATATTTCACCAATGTTACTACGGGATCACTTGCACCCTTTTGCCAATCATCAGCAGTTACAGCAGCCAATTCTCCTGGTTGCGGCTGACCAAAACTTTCTGCCTCAGGCAATAAAGCTCGATCGTTCGTCGAACCAAGTGCCGAGTCAGCAGATTTCGCTAATTGATTTTCCGTAACCAAAGATCCAGAAAAATAACCACCAAGAAAAAATAATCCTGCGATTACTAGTATGCCAAAATGTGTCTGAATATTTTCAAAAAATGCATGCATTACGAACTCCTGCTGACTAAAAAACTATAATACCTGATCCACTTCCCTATTTCTGTCGGATAGCTGACAGAAGTACTTGTTCTCTTGAACGCATGCAAGGTAAAGTACCCGACATCTTATGACCAGGCTTACTAGTATACTCTGTTCTTACCAAGATTGGTATATACTGTAAAAACGTAGAGTAAACTACGTACCGTTTTACAATAAAGCTTGCAGCTTAGCAACACAATGACAACGCAACATTTTCATACTATCGTGATTGGAGCTGGTTCGGCAGGGCTAACGGCAGCGATCAGCCTGGCAGGCATGGGCAAATCAGTTGCGCTCGTGGCTGAAGAATTAGGAGGCGATTGCACCAACTCTGGCTGCATTCCCAGCAAAGCCCTCCTCCACGCTGCAAAAGCAGGACTCTCTCCAACTAAAGCTCTTAAACATGTTCGTGACACAATTACCGATATTCGCCAAGAAGAAACTGAGCTGATTAACAAACCCAACCTGCAATACTTCAGTGCAACGGCTCGCTTTATTGACGCTCACAGCGTTGAACTTGAAAACGCTTCAAAATTACAGCACTTATCAGCTCAATATATTGTAATTGCTACTGGCTCACTTCCTCGCATACTAGAAATTCCAGGATTGCCAGCAAAAAAATTACACACCAATCTTACTATTTTTGAACAGAAAACACTGCCTAAAAGCATGGCAGTGCTTGGAGCTGGCCCAATTAGCGTTGAGCTTGCCCAGGCATTTTCTCAACTAGGAACTACCGTTCATATCCTCCACCGTGGAGAGGGAGTACTCAGTAAAGACGACCCAGAGGCTTCAGAGATCCTTAAACAACAACTCGAAAAAGACGGCGTCACGTTTCACTGGCAGACAACAGATATAACCTGGAGAAATGACAAATTATGCTACCAAGTGCCCAGTCAGTCTGGCAAACAAGAAAAACAGCTCGCCAAGACTGAGATTGTTTTGCAGGCTCTGGGACGAATCCCCAACCTCGCCAAACTGAAACTATCAAATGCAAACATTTCTCACACTGAGCGGGGCATTACGGTCAACCGATATTATCAAACTTCGCAAAAACACATCTTTGCCATCGGCGACATTATTCCGGATCCAAAATTTACACACCTGGCAAATGCCCAGGGCAGAGCGGTTGCCAAAACCATCGGCATTCCAGTACTTAAATTTTCACAGATTACTGCAATACCACGAGTTACTTACGCTGATCCGGAAATTGCCAGCGAAGGCCTGGAGCTCGCTGAGCTGGAACAGCTCGATGAGCGTCAGTTTAAAAAAATCACCGTTGAGCTTCCAAGCATTGATCGCGCCAAAACTGATGAAATTACCACTGGAAAACTGATTATCTATGCAGAAAGACTAACGGGGAAAATACTGCGCGTCACCTTGATTGCTCCGCAAGCAGGCGAGATATTGGCGGCGTTCAGCATTGCTATACAGCACAAGATTTCTTTGTGGAAGCTTTCATCGACCGTTTTTGCCTACCCCACACTTGCTTTGAGCATTAAAAAAGCTGCCGACATCTTCGTGATTGAAACACTCAAAAAACTCAAGCAAGAAGTGCTACTCTGGCTACAGGTACAGTACTCACAATACTCGAGGCTCGTTTGGGCGATGTTACTTTGGGGTGTGCTCATCGCCAGCTTTCAAATCGCCCTCCATTGGCAACAACTCTCTCTATTAGAAGCCTTGGCAAAACTCGAAGTCCTCCTGCAATCAAGCTGGTTTGGGGTAACACTATTTTTACTATTGTATCTACTGCGACCACTTTTTTTGTTTCCAGCCGCTATTTTATCTGCCCTGGCCGGATATCTCTGGGGACTCCCCCTTGGATTTGCATACGCCTGGATTGCTGGCTCAGTAAGTGCACTGTTGCCCTACGCTACTGGACGCTGGATTGTAAAAACCAAAACACCCATCGATGACCAGCAATTAACAACAAAACACCGCAACTTACTCCAAAGGTTTGCGGATCGAATGAAGCAGGAGAGTTTTATTACTATTCTAATCATGCGACTACTCTACTTGCCATATGACGCCGTGAGCTTGCTGGCAGGGTATATGAAAATATCACTAGTGGCATTTTTTGCAGCGACGCTGCTCGGAAATATCTTTGGCACACTGACTTTTGTCAGTTTGGGCAGCTCTATTGAAGGCAGTTTTACTCAACTAGAATCGCTGTCTCTAAATACTAACACTATTCTTTTTTCGATTATGCTGTTTGCAGTGGGACTACTTATTTCAAAAGCGGTGAAAAAATTTCAGTCTACTGAGTAGTAGTCGGTCGATATATACTTAACTGTCTATTGATCCTGATACAACTCAGTCTCAGGATGAAATGAGGCCCAAGCGAACCAAAATAACCGAATGGCAATAATTTCTTCACCAGTTGTTTGATTAGTGACCGTCACGGCGCCGGCATCCGACCTCTCAAGTGAGATTGGCACGCCTCCCAGCTCATCTTCAAAACGAGGTTGTGTTTCAAATATCGACTCTGGATAGGCCTTACTCTCTCCGTTTATTTCAATACCGTAGACTACGGTTTTAATCTGCAAACTTTGGTCTAAGCCTTCGACACCAAAC
The DNA here is from genome assembly GCA_040879165.1 of Patescibacteria group bacterium. Classification (GTDB taxonomy): domain Bacteria; phylum Patescibacteriota; class Microgenomatia; order UBA1400; family PJMF01; genus JBBDKV01. Next base: position 19,575 of record JBBDKV010000005.1, on the reverse strand, counting down.
AGTAATTGATCGTCACTCTCATATGTTCCATAGGGATAGGCATCGTAGTTGCGAGCAAAGCCAGTTTCTCTGGAGAGCACTAGCGTATCAGGATACTCAGCGCTCCACTCGCCCCAGGTGGTCGTAATAATCGGTAGTTGGCGCAAACGCTCATCACGTCGAGCTGCAGGTCCCACAATCGCTTCTCCGGTGATCTGCTGCCACAGATTTCCCTCGTATCGATCGTACATCACCAGATCGCTATTATGCAGTTTTCCTGATACTCCAAATTCAGTAATTATTCCATCCACGATCCGATGAAACGCTACCGCCGATCCACAGAGCGGGCAAAAGGTAATGCTGACTGGATCGCCAGCCAGCTCGTCATTAACAATTTCGTGCCAATTGAGAATGCGCTGCGGATACGCCCGTCGCTCCCCCTGATAATTGACCGCAAACACAATATCAGAATCTAGCAACCAGTTCGCTTCCTGAGCTGACTCAAACACTGGATTTTCTATCGAAGGAATGCAGTCTTTACCAGCAAAACAACCTTGTAATAGATCTGATTGATCCACCTTGGCTCCAGTAAAATCTGTGCTCAGGCGCACATTTCTGACCACCGTTGATCCTGGCTCAGCAGATGTGAGTTCATCCTGAGTTGAGCGCAGCACGTTTGTATCGAGCTCAAACTGATCCTCAAATTGTGTCACGATCTGAGTCCACGATTCAGGCAGATTATCGAGCGTCCAAGCCTGTAACTTGCGATCAATACCGACAAAAATCATCAAAGCCGTTGCGAGCACAATGACCCCAAAAACTTGTCGAATCTGCTCATTATTTGTTTTAAAAACTGTCAGCTTACTAGTAACGCGCTGACCACCGCGAGCAATAAAGTAGAGCGGGATGCCCGCACCAAGCGCATACGCAAACGCCACTCCAACCATACCCAACGAAAAGGTACTGACTGCCGCCAGAGTCGCTACCGTTGCCACAATCGGACCAATGCACGGAGTCCAGACAACACCCAAACTCACACCAGTAATAAAACCGCCACCAAAACCACTACCCTCATTCGTGACTGGCTGCACTCGCCAATACCGCTCGACAAAAGCCAGCACTCGATTCCAAATTGCCGGAAAAGCCAGAGTGATGCCAAACAAAACCAGTAGTACTACCGCAAAATCGCGAATTGCGTCCACCGAGATGCCTAACGTACGCACCACTGTCGCAAGCAACAGTGTAGCCAGTGTAAAAGTTATCACCAAGCCTACAATTACTCCTCGCACTCGACCTATTTTCCCATCAATGCCACTGGCTAGAATGATAGGCAAGACTGGCAACACACAAGGTGAAAAAACGGTAAGAATTCCAGAAATAAAGGCTATCGGCAGGAGAAGTAGCATAGTAGTTTTGTTGAATATCCTAAATAAGTTGGTCTACCAAGGTTTCAAAGCCTCCGCCAATCCAGCGGCGCACCTCTTCCCCCTGAGCATCAAGCACAATCATAGTATGCTGTGAAGTAACGCCGTACTGAGCCTTATTTTCGCGGTCGTTATCGTAGTCTACCTTAAACACCGTCACTCCATCCGGCAACTGCGCGCCTTTTTCGAGCAGCTCGTCCTCAAGCATCATGCAAGTGACGCACCAATCCGTAGCAGCAAAAAACAAAACACTCGTGTCACCGCGTTCTTGCGCCTGAGCTAAGCTCGCGTCTGAATATTCAATATAATTAGGCGCCATTACACCATCAGCATCAACTTCAGGCTGAAAATCTTCTTCTCGAGAAACAACCGTCACTCTGCCTGAGTCAGCACTTGGTGCCTCAACTGCTCCCTGCTGAGCAACTTGCTCACTCGAGTCTGACTGCATACGACTAACGGCTACGATCACAAAAACTGCGACGAGCGCGACTGCTATCATTGATAGAATATTTGGTCGTTTCATGAGAAGCCCTTCACTTTCGCTGAGCATATAGTACTGCAATTAATTGCTGCAATGCTGTCAACTAGCCGACAGCGCACACATTACGCAAGCTCCATCGCCGCTCGTATCTTCTGCAGATTAAAATGAATTGTTTTATTATCACGTTGTATTAATTGCTGTTTTTCCAATTGATTAACTAGTGTCGAAATCGTCTGACGAGTAACACCTAGCATTTGTCCCAACTCTTCATGAGTGTACTTTTCTTTAACTATCATTTCTTGATCTTTTTTCGTAACACCTAAGTGAAGCAATAACTTAACAAACCGCTGCAACACAGTGTCTGATTTTGCTGAGATAAGTTGTCTTTCAGTTTGAATCAATCGAGCAAATAATTGAGATAATAATTGCTCAGCCTGCTTTGGATACTGACTAATCATAGTAAAAAAACGATTTTTTTCTACAAAGCAAATGTATGAATGCATAGTTGCCTGCACAAAAAATGACTCATCATCGCCAACATCCAGGTCGCCAAAAATACTCCCAGGATCTAATCTATCAACAATAATTTTTTTACCTGAGGCAGAAATTTGGTAAATTTCTACCTGACCTGTTTTGACAATAAAAACCATATTGGCAGTACCAGCCTGGTACACCAATTCCTGCTCATTATATTTTTTCATATCAAAACAAGACTCAATCCGAGCAAGTGATTCTGCTGGTAAACCCTTAAACAAATTCAACTGCTGGAAGTACCACAATTTTTTATTCATATCTCACTCAACACGAACCTCACACTTTTTTTGCAGCCCCCGAGTACTGCGTGAGTATTTTTTAGTCATGATGCAGACTATTTAAGCACTCACCAGATTAAAAAAAGTGTGAGGTTCGTAGTTTACAAATTACTCCGCCCTGTAATCTCTGCCTCAACCATTTCTCGATCTTTGCCATACTTCAGCCGCGACAATTCTATAATCATCTCAGCCTGCTCTGGGTTCATCTGTGCTTCAACTAACGACATATCTTTTACTAAGGACATGCTAAATGGCTGCACTGGCTCGTTATTGACAATTGTCTTGATATACACATGGTATTTCTCGATATTAGTCAAATCGGTTTCACTAAAAAGCGGCGCGAATTCATGCTGCAGAAAATTGGCGTCAGGCACACCAATACGGAAAGACACAATCGAGCCCACGTTGCCAAATACCGCATTCTTCACGTCCTCATCGATTTGACCAATAAACTGATTAGCCACAATTAGATTGAGTCGATACTTCCGCGCCTCAGACAAAATGACGGCAAAATCTTCAGTGGCATAATTTTGAAACTCATCAACATAAAAGTAAAAGTCATTGCGCTGCGCCATCGGCACATCTTGCCGACTCATCGCTGCCGTCAAGACTTTCGGCACCAAAATGAGCCCCAAAAACTTGGCATCTTCTTCACCTAAAACACCTTTGGACAAGTTGCAAAGTATAATTTTTTGCTCGTCCATAGCTTTGCGAAAATTAAAGGCGCTGACCGGCTGGCCAATAATATTGCGCATCGTTTTGTTGGTCACAAATCGACCAAATTTGGAAACTATGTAGTCCAGCACTTCAGATTTGTGAAAATCGCTCGTCTGCGCAATTTGGTCAGTCCAGTAGCGACGCACCACAGGATCTTTGACAAATGGCAGCATTTCTTCCATAAATTTATTATCAGTCAAAATCCGTACCAACTCGACAAAGGTCGTGCCCTTGCGATACATGATGGTCAACATGGCATTGCGAATGGCGTGCTCAAATCGAGGACCGATAATACCCGTACGATGTGGGTCATATAATTTATACATCAGACCAATCACTGATCCGACCACAAAATGACGCTGCTCCTCAGTGTCCGCCTCCATCATATTCAGTCCCATCGGCCGGGTTAAATCAGAAGGGTTAAAGTACACAACATCATCAGCCCGCTCAGGCGGCATCAACTGCAAAATATCCTCGACAAATTCACCGTGCGGGTCTACTGCACAGACTCCTCGTCCAGCTTCTATATCCTGCAAAATCATCTCTTTCAAAAACTCAGACTTTCCAGTACCCGTCTTTCCAATGATGTACATATGTCGCCGCCGGTCGTCCTGCGTCATAAACACCTCACGGCGATATCCACGATACACAGAAGTGCCCAAATACAATCCTTCTGTAGGAATATTGTGCGGTGCGGGCGCGTGCTTAGCATTAAGCCATTTGATATGTGGCGTCTCAATGGTTTTATTGGGTAAATGAAAAATGGTTGCCAACTCTTCACTGTTAAGCACACTAGTATTGCGATTAAAAAGCGGCATATAGCGATAAATAAAATCGACCATAAACAGCTGCTTAAACATAATTCCAGCACGTTCAAACTTGTTATACGCCGATGAAAACTGGGCAAAGGCGCCCATGATGTTATTCAAGTGTGAGTCAGCCGCGTGATCAGTACGCGCGGAAACTACTACTCTGATAGACACTTGAAAACCTGGTCGCTCAAGTTTGGTGGTGATGTGCTCCATCTCCTTTGGGTCATGATTATAGGTGGTTTTTTCAGGATCAGCTTCCCGCTTCTTTTCGTCAGCAATGTAATTCTTACCTTTTTTCTTCCAGCCATCTCCCGTAGGCTGCACCAAAAGTTGCACAATCGCTCCTTCACCGACATCCATCTTGGAAAGTGCTGAAGTGAGTAGCGATAAACCATCTGTTGGCAAATCTTTGTACGGCTTGATTGGCTCATAATTGGCCTCTTCGAGCTTAAGACTGGCAAATGCTACTTTACCTTTTTCGCTAAAAATATTGACTTCATCGACTTCGGTCAGCTCCGCGGTTGGATAAGCACCTTGGATTTGCTTCTCCACCAAATCACGAATTTTTACTGGACAACTAACATAAAACCCGATTTCTTCTTTGAGCGCCACAATTTCAAATGAAAAATAGTCTTCAATAGAAACAAAGCCCATCAAAAATCCCGATTTTTTGAGCGAGTATAAGCTAGCAAACATCTGCTCAGCAGCGTCAATTTTTACCTCATTATCTCGAGGCAAACGAATCAGCAACGTTACAAAATCAAGCGCGTATTTTTCACGATTACGGTGCTTAAACCATTGCAGACCCAGATAGGCTAATGCAGCTACAAAAATAATCGCCGCTACAAAAACACCAATAATCGCTAGTACAGCCAAAATGTTATTCAACACTGAAGAAGAAATATCTTCCATATATCACCAATTATACCTGTTTCGACAAAGCACTTATACTGCGATTACGAGGTGTTTGAAGTAGTGATGGTAGTTACTCATCACAATCACTGCAAACTCGTGTGCTCGGCTATTTTTTCTCTTCACGATATATAACCGATCCAGTAAACATCTTCGTCACTTTTTGACTAAACTCGACTAGCCATCGGAAGCTGTTTTGCACATTCAGCTTTTTTCCTTCTTCAATTTCTTCCTTAGTAATTGGCAACACTCTGACTGTTCTCTTTGGTGGAGGCGGTGTGTACGACTGTCGAGGTTGCTCCGCAATGACTATTTCAGTTGGTTGTTGCTCAGGATGCTCTTCAGATTTGTGTAAAAAACTTTCCACTTCTGGGGGAATTTCTGCCTGCGGCTCGGTTTCAACATACTGCATACCTCCAGGCAACTCAGCTGTAGCTGCACCACTCGTGGATGCTCCCTCCAACTGTTCTTTGCGAACTCCCCCTGTTTGTGCGCCTTGTTGGGTAGGTGGTGGATTTTGCGGTTGCTGCTGCGCCTCAGCATCATCGAGAACTTTCTCAAAGATAGCTATTTTTTCTGAGTCTGGAATCTGTGCCGGTGGTTGAGCCGGTGGTTGAGCTTGAGAATGTGGTTGGGGATGCGGTTGAGGTACTGGTGGAGATGGTTGTTGTGCAGATGTCGGTGATGTTGACGGTGCCACTGATTGTTGGGCTTGCTCTTGATCAGTCGCTTGAGCCTGTGTTTGATTCGACGTAGTATCCGCCGACTGAGCTAGTTGCGGATCAGCCACTTGTGCCGCTGGCAAGCCTTGTTGCATCAAATTACGCGACGAATCTGACAACCTCGAGGCAACAGAGGATTGAGCTGGTTGATGGGTTGAATGGGCAGCTTGGTCTGACATAGGTCAATTACCTAATGATACCATCTGCATTGATCTGAAATCATGGGCAGTTGCATTGACTTACTCTGAGTCAATCAGGCGAACTGGCGTAATCGTAGCACCCTCAACAATACCATATTCTGAGGCCATCCCAGCAGGTACTTCCAGCACTGCCGTTACTTCACTTGGAGAAGTATAGAGAGGTAAGGTGTGAGGAGCGGCAACCGGATCCGGAAATGGCACATTTTCAGTAACGCCAATTACTTCTTTTCCATCTATCCAAACCATGTCCAACGCAAAGAGCATCTCCTTCATCCAAAATCGCGCAATACTGCGATCAGAAAAGGCAAACAGCATGCCGTCACTGCCTATTTCTTCACGACCGCTCAATCCGCGCGTGGTGCTTTCAGAAGCATTTACCACTTCCACCGTCAGCATCTGCTCTCCTACAGCAAGCTCAACCAACTGTCTATCTTCCACTGCAGTCAGGTCGATATTTTGATCAGACTGTCTGCACCCTGCAGTAACTCCTGCAAGTAGACCAAGAATAACCAGAGAAATAAGTGTGCGAATCATACTGTTACTCTCGACTGAACTGCCTTTGCTTTAGATACTGCCAGACAAAATACCCAAAAACACCCAATGCTAACATCCCCATTATAGCTTGGTTAAGTCCAATTTCTCCAATCAAGATTCGTTTATCAATGCGGACAAACTCAAGCAAAAATCGCACTACACCATAATATCCCAAGTATGCCAAAGCAACGTTGCCAGAGCTAATTTGCAACCACTGCTTTCTGACTGCCAGCCAAGCCAAGCCCGCAAAACAGAGCAGCAGACCTGCCTCGTACGCAAACAGTGGATGGTAATACACCTCATTTTCATATCCCGCCAGTCGATACTGCGGATCAATCTCAATTTTCCAAGGGAGATTGGTCGGAAAACCATAGACTTCTTGGTTGACCCAGTTTCCCAGTCGCCCTATCGCTTGACCAACTGGAGCGCCGAGCGCCAAACTATCAAGTATTGCTAAAAAGGAAACCTCTCGCCACTCTTTTTTGTTGCGCCAGACAAGGTAGATTCCCAGTGATCCACCCAGGATGCCACCTAAAATGCTCAAGCCACCTTGCCATACCGCAAATGCCCGGAGCAAATCGGTAGCATACAAATGCCAGTCTGTCCAAACGTGCCAGGCTCGCGCGCCAATTAATCCTGTCACAACTGCTACGCTGATCAGATCCCAAAACCAATCAAGCTTTGAATTTGCAATGCTCCGCAACGCTCGCCAAGATATAAGCGCCGCAGTTACAATTCCACTGGCCACAAAGATACCGTACCAACGCAGCGTAATTCCTGCTATCACTACTTCTGATTCCATGACTCAAGCTCCTTATTTTGAACTTTTGAAAAAAGTGTAAGGGTTAAGTGCTATTTAAATAAATAGTACCCTGCCATTAGTACCACGACACCAGCAAACAGCAACATCATCCGAGCAATTTCAATTGGCTGCAGCTGTCGCTTCATCTGAAATAAAAACTTTTTTTGAAAATATTCTGGATTCTTACGCGCCAAAAAATGCTCAATACTTAGTTGAGTGCCGACACCCAACACCATTCCCACGCCGATCGGACTACCCGTTGAGGTGACTACAAAAATAAGCAGTACTACATATGCTAGGGCAAACAACACAGAACGCGTAATCAACTCCTTGGGCAAGGTTTGCAAATTGTTGTATCGAGAATATAAAAATTTCTCATCAATCCAAAGCAGTAAAAATCCAAGGTAAAAGCCAAGCACTAACCAAATGACCTGCCAGTACGAACCATCGCTGGGAATGACACGCAAAAATAGATACGCTGCTGCAAAAGCAAGCGGAATGCCATATTGCACAAAAAGACTGGTGACTCTGGTTGGTAGTGCCATACTGCCCTTACTGCCTTCTGCCTTACCGTAAATTATACGCACTGATCAATCTAATACTGGCAACAACTTACTGCTTCCATTGTGCGTGATACTGCTCTATTCGCGCAAGTGCTGCATCTACGTTAGTCCTAAACTCATAGGAACTAGTATACTCCGAACGCATATCTTCTAACACCTCAAACACTTCTTGGCTACTGACGTCTGGACCAAATAAGATTACATGATTACCAGCTCTAATAGCCTGCAGCGCAACGGTGCTCAGTGACTTTGGCTCATCAGGCGTAGCTGGATTATGTCGTGCTGCCGACATCTCAAGCGCATCAGTGATGGTGATTGCTTCAGGATATAGTTCGTAAATTTGTTCGATACACGACGCACTCAGTGAGCAAGGTATCTCAGGAAATTGATTCAGCACGCCAACGTGCGTGGTCATCACTGCTAAATCAGGCCATTGATCAAGCAAGCTCTGAAATGGGGCAACGTCTTCTGGCCTAATCTCTACAATACTTGATCCATCATGTGGATCTCGAGTGGCAGTGCCGAGACCTGGATAATGCTTCAAGACTGACGCAATTTCAGCTTGGGAAAAAGCCGCCACAAACTCAGCGGCAACTTCAGCCACAATTTCTGGATCGGCACTGCAGATGCGTTCCCGCATAAACGGATTATTTGCTGCTACATCAACCACTGGAGCCAGCACACCCTCTACACCAACTGCCCGTAATTCTGCAGCGCTGGTGGCAAATAACGCCTGACGTTGTTCAGACGCAAGCTGACAAACTCGCCGCCAGCTAGGTAATCGCGTAAATCCAGCGCCATTCAGTCGCTGGATTTGACCACCTTCGTGATCAACCAACACCATTGGCCGATCCTGCTCAACCACTAATTCTCCAATATCAGTAATTGCTTCCTGAGCAGACTGAGTGGCTACTGCCTCGCCAAATAAGACAACAAACCCTGGTTGGAATTGAGAAATAAATTCGTGCGTTGCTGCAGCTGTTGCCGATTGATCGTCATCTAAGGAAACTGAAACAGCGAGTAGTTTAGCCAGTGGAACTGGTGTTTGAACTGGCACTTCCTCAACCTCGTCAGTTTCTAAAGCAGTCATTGCTGCCTCTTGATTAGAAATCCGTTGATCTCGAGTAAAATAAAGATACCCCATACCTACTGCTAGGAGTCCCAGAAAAAGTATTAGTAGTTGTACTCGCCAATGCATACGCTTAATCGTGCTCTATCTCTATCTTGGAGCTTGTCACTAGCATGACATAGTAACTGGTTATAGTATACCGTTTTGACAAAGCCCGTGCACACAGTCCGTCACTGCAAGCAGGCAGCTCACTCGCTTTGCTTCTCCTGTTTCAGTTGCTGGAGTTTCCACATAAATAGTTTTGCTTTGCTTTTGACGGTTTGAGCGTCACTGACAAATGATAGCGCTCGCTCCAGTCGCTGCCGAGGCTGTGTTTTTGCTAGGCGCATGTATAAACTTTTGTGCTGCAAGTCATCAAGCTCAACAGCCAGTCGATAGCCAAAATCTTGAAATTCCTGAGAAATATACCCACCAGAGTCAGCAACCTCGTACTTTGCAAACAAACTACCTGCCAAAGAAAAGCCTTGTTGTGCCTTTTCACTCGACTGTTTTTTTGACTGTGATTTAGCGGGCTGTTGTGATTTAGCGGGCTGCGAGGAGTTGTTTACCATGCTTACCTGTCATTAGTAGTAATGATAGTAACACACTTATTCCACCAAAGATAAAGATTGCGTTCCAACTGGTTGTGACCGCAAAGAAAGCTACCAACGATCCCCAAAAAATTATCGCTCCAATACTCATCACCATCTCACGATAGACGAAGTAAGAAAAAGCGTGCTCACCGCGACCACCACGAATAAATACCATGTCGTAAAAGAGCCAATGATAATTAGCGGTTAATCGCTCCATAATATCGACGAGCGCGATACCCCAAATCGTGAACACTTGCGTTCGTGCTATCCAGATCATTGACATCACGCCACCTGAAAAGAAAAACGGTTTGCGATTTTTTGTCTTGTCCAAATACATGCTAATAAAAAATGTAAGAATCATCGCAATAAACAGAGAAATTGTATACAAAAACCCAACTTTATCAATGCTGCCAAGCAGTAGAAAAACATAGAGTGGCCAAATAAACAAAGCCACATCATTGATGTACCGACCGATTATTGACAGATGATGATTACCCAAACTCTTCTGGTCAAACCATTGCCAAAATCCTGTCCAACTGACTTGATCGTGAATCATGTGTATATCCATCTGCATAATAAAAATCATGCTTATCAGCAGCAAGCCGATACCGATCAAAAACAGTGCTCCAAACCCAAACTGCAACGCTACAAAACCTGCCAGTGCAGGACTGATCGCTGTTACTAATTGCAACATGAGTTGCAAACCTCCCAAGTTACTACCTATTTCTGTTTTTACGCTTTGATTAGTCAAGATGGTAAAGAAGGTATTCCAAAAAAAGTTGGATTGCAAAGCTTCAAATACAGTCGCCACCAACAATAACCAAGGAAATTGTTGAGAGTACATCAAGGCAGCAAACGAAATCAGCCGCAGTAAATACGAATAAATCATCGCCCGAGAAAAACCTACCTTATAAATAATCTTACCTATAGGAACTGCGGTAACTAGAACCACAATTCGATTGATAATAAAGTACAGCGCAAGCAACACCATTCCTCGTTGCAGTGCAGTCAGGTATGTCGTACCAAGCAACAAGCCGTCATAGCCCATGACAAAAATAAAAATCGGTAAGAAAAACAAAGTAATACGATTAAGCAAATCCTTAATCACCCGAACTGTATAGAGTAGGCGTAAATTCCGATCGGATACGAAATGCAAAAAAGGCAAGTGGGACAGCATGGTAACGAGTTTAGGCATAGTGTGAGCGGGATTAGATACTTCTCGATGAAATAATCAATCAATACTGGCTTTTAGCATTTTGTTTCGAGCGTATTTAGAATATCAGATATTGTGGTATCTAGCACCGCTCGCTCATCAGTTGCGAACCGCTGTAATACGTAGGCTTTACCTGGAATCCTACCTTGATCAGTCTGTCGATGTGAGCCATCGATACCAAACCGAACATGCCAAAACTGCTCAGTGCCCAGCTGTTCGTATATTGAGATTAAGCCATTATGTGCTTTTGGTCCATGTCCAAGCTGAGACTTCCACTGTCCCAACTCTATATCTAGATCATCGTGAACGATATACACTGAGTCTAGAGTCTGGCCATCCTGCGAATCCAGCAGTTGTTTATCAAAAAACTGCATCACAGCTCTGATAGCTACTCCCGAGTTATTCATAAACGTCAGTGGCTTAATCAGGCAGACCGCTTCATTGCGAGCTACTTCAGCACGCTGCTTTGTCATAGTTTGAAAAGGCAAGCTCAAGCGCTGCGCAAATGCATCGACAACCATATATCCCACGTTGTGTCGAGTTTGTGCGTATTCTGCACCCGGGTTGCCCAAGCCAATGATCCATGTCATGATTGCTCCTTATTTTTTGCTGTTGTCATTGTTGCGGCTGTCTTTGTAGAACCAGTTGCTGATTTTTCATTCGACTTGCCTGATAGGGTGCCTGACGTCTGTTGTTGTGCTGAACTCAATGTTGCCGCCGCCATTTGCTCTATCTCTTGCAGGGTGGTCGCATCTTGGCTCTTTTTATCATCGCGAAAACGAATAAGCCTAGGAAAACGCAGTGCCCAGCGGGCAGAATGCATCGGCGATTTGGTTAGTTCGTCTGCGGCGATCTCAACTACTAGCTCTGGACTAGACCAAACATCAGGCTCAAGGCCTTTTGCTACCTGGTATTCTTTAGGCTTCTCACTAACCTGCAGCACGTCGCAGCGATCTTTCATTTCTCCCAGCTGCGCCTCACTCAGACCAGTGCCTATTTTAGCCAAAGTCAAAAAATCTTGATCAGCATTTTTCACTCCAACTAAAAATGCGCCAAGACCAAACTGCGCGCGTTTGCCGCGACCTACGTAATAGCCCATGACCACACAATCAATAGTATCGCTCAGTTTTCCGCGCGTTCCCGCTTTCTCTTTAATCTTCACCCAATACCAACTTTTGCGGCCGCTCTGATAGGGAGCGTTCGGTTGTTTGACCACCACTCCTTCCAACCCAGCTGCCAATTGTGCCTCGTGATAGGTTTGGAGTTGTTTGGGGTCAGTTGTGCGCAATTCTTCTGTTGGTAAAAAAACTTCAGATTCTTTAAAAAGATTTATCAATAGGTCTTTTCTATCTTGCAGTTTTTCTTCAATTAACGAGCGATTTTGATAATACATGATGTCAAAAATGAAAAATTTAAGGGGAACTTTGGCGGCTGTTTCAGAAATGTCGTGTTTTCGCCTTCGGGTAATTGTTTGTTGAAATGGTAATAGCTGACCAGACTCTGAATCGTAGCCAACCGCCTCAGCATCCAGAATAATAGTGGTCTCACCTACCACCGCTGACAATTGCTCAAGCTCTGGAAACATATGACTGACATCATCCAAACTCCGAGTAAACACCTTGACTGTAGAAGTACCCTCACCCACTGGTGCAAGTAAGTGAATCTGCACTCGCAGCCCATCATACTTGGGTTCGGCGATTACCTCACCCATTTTTTCAATTATTTCTTCGGCAGTGTTAAGTCGCTGACAGAGTTGCGGAATCAGTGGAATGCCCGATTGAACTTGATACTCTTCCAGCCGCGCAAGACGGGCCTGTACGTCACCGGGAGCGAGAAATGTTTCTGCCAACCGACCAATATCTGCCTTTTTCTGATAGGCTTCCTCTAGTTGTTTGCTTACAGATTTGTCACCAGCAACTGCCCAAGACAGCGCGTCCAGCATAGTCATGGTGGCAAAGCCTAGGCGCAGCGAGCCGATCACGATTCGTGCCAGGTACTTGGCAGCGGTCGGCGAGCTGCTATCAAATACCTCTGCCAGCTGACTGACCTTTTCTTCTTGAGAGCCCGCTCCGGAACTTTCGGCTATGTTTCGCAAAGCCTGATATGCTTCCGCTATCGAGATCTCACGCACCGGCTGTTGAGCGCTCGCAGTGATGTACTCTGCAATAACTGCTCCTACATCTCCCAATTGCTTGTAGCGTTCGCGCACTGCTGCCTCCATCTGCGATGCATCATTCTCTCCAAACAATGTTTCAGTCTGGGCTTGGGATGTAGTGGATACCCAGTGTGTTCGCGCAATTGCTCGCAACACCATCTTGGCTGACATTTGAAATTCGAGCGATTCGTATTCTGGGGTCAGTCGTCCTTGCAGCAAGTAGCAAGCCTCACGCAACTCAGTAGTGTCAAGCTGTCCAAAAAGCTCCGCTAAAATCTGCGTCAATTCCAGCCGAGCAGCCGTGGCTTCAAGGCGAGAAAGATACTGGGAAAAATCATGAAATGACATGGCGTTCATTGCAGTAGTGTAGCATGGGCGGCTGTGTTTTGAGTCCTGAGACTGGGGTTAAAACGCTGTTGGAAATGAAAAAGAGATCTACAATGAGCTGCTTAAGGCAAGACTATCTTGATTGACTAAAATGCGCATCACCTTCTACACTAACAGCCTTCTTTTTGATTTTCTCTGAGTTATTTCGCTCTTTCATTTTATGCACATAGATGTCTAGCAAGTTGCGAATCATTCGCTGATACGAGCCACCGTGCTTCTGAGCGTATGACTGAAAATAGTCAAGACTTTCAAAACTGAGTTCCATGGTCACCTTAATCCGGGCTGGTCTTGCTCTGTCTAATTCTTCAGGAGGCGGCAGAAGATTGGGTACAAGCTCGCCAGGCTGCATTGGTTCATCAGTGTACTGAATTGATTTTTTCATACAGTTTTTTTCCTTTTCTCCAATATCCCGCACCTATTATCCGAATGACTTTGCCCCTTAGAGTAAAACGCACAGTTAGTATTTTTTTGCTAATAGTTCCGATACAAAAATATCTAGCTTCTAGACTACTATGCTCTAAATCAGTAGACACCAATCTTTGAGGATCATAAAAAGCCTGCACTGCCTCACTAAATTTCACTCCATGTTTTTGTATATTTTGCACTTCTTTTTGTCTATTCCAGACAAAATCATACCCCCGATATGAGAAAATTATCTCCATATCTTGGATAGTACATCTTAATTCTTACATAATCCGTTACTATTTGCAATACGAAAGTATGGGATAAAGTATGGCAAAGTGATCTGAGAAAAGTAGAAAAACTGTGCTACTACTCCCTCAACCGATACGTCACGCCCTTGGTCACGCCGTACTTCTCGATTACCCCTTTTTGAATTAAGTCTTTGACATCGCGCAAAATCGTGTCCACCGAAACCTGTGGCAGAACTTTTTGCGCATCATCCGAGCTGACTTCGTCTTGTTGTTGAAACAGCTCCAGCAAGATAATTTGTCGCTCAGACAACGCCACTTGCTTTCCCAGCTGCTTTTTGAGCTTGAGATCCTTAGATAACTTCATAACTTGCTGCTGAATTTTATCAATTTCTAGCGCCAGTCCGTAACAAAAATACTCCAACCAGTACGTCATATCTTGACTCTGAGACTGCTGAACTGAAAGCAGCGCCTGATAATACGCCTCGACATCGCTATCGAAGTACTTTTCCAGAGAGAAAAATCTCTTAAAATCATAACCAAGCGTATAGAGCAGCAACGTGGCAAATGCGCGCGCCGTCCGACCATTTCCCTCAATAAACGGATGAATATAGACCAGTTGATAATGGGTGGCAGCGCAGACAAAAATGGCGTGCAGACTCTGAGTTTTCTCCGAACGCAGCCATTCGAATAAATCATCAACTAAGTAGGGAATTTCCACAGAAACGGGCGGGCGGAAAACCACTCCGCCGTGGGTGGCGCTTTTCACCACTACTTGTTTATCCCGAAAAGCGCCGACATACTTCTCGTCAATCAATTTGTAGGTTGTCAACCGATGCAGCGTCTTGATCGTGTCCAGCGTAATTAACTGCTTAAAATCTGGCTTGGTCTGCCGGTCAATCCAAGAAATCACGTTGCGATAATTGATCACCTCCTGAATATCCCGTTCCCGAGCAATAATCCCCGACTTCTCCTGAATTTCCTTGGTGTCTGCCACGTCCTTCAATCTATAAATGTGCTGCGCCTGCTCCTCGGTCAAATCATTGCCCTCAATTTTGGTACCATAGTGCAAGGTATTACTCATGGCAGTATCGCGAAACTTGGCTTCCCAAGCTGGCACTAGTGGCGAGTGATCAATAATTGCCTTCGCCGACTCAATGCGAGCAATGTAGGTCAAAAGATTACTGGTAATGGAGAAATTTGGTTGGTACATGTGGTGGAAGCTCGGGCATATTTTGGCAAATTTTGCGCACCCTGAGACTCAGCTCATGTATACCGTATTTTTGCAGATTGTGCAAGGAAAAGTTAAGCTAATTCACAAACCTGCTAGCGCAACAACAAGCCATTTCTCGAATTCTTCCAGTTGCCCGAGTCAATCTACCCAATTTTTTGCTTTAGCAACTGAGGGAAAAGCTTAATTTTTTCTGCACTATTAGAGTCAAGTAAAAATGGTCTCACGTCATTAGCCACGACATCCCAATTCACGTCTTTGAGTTTCAATAGTATGCTATCAACAATAGCGGGAATGTCCCTGTCTCCAAATTTAGCTTTTAAAAAATAATGATCGGGTTTTGTTGTTTGTAATAAGAACATGATGTCAAAAAAGTCTCTTCCTTTTAGTCGAGGTCGCTGTGTAATGGTCCACAGTTTTTGGGAAAGCATGACTTCTTTAGGAGTCACCGCCACTTGAGTAAAAAATTCAAATTTATCAAGAATAAATATCTCAGGCGTATAGTACACTCCTTGATCAAAGGTGTCGACTTGGATGAGTATTTTTTCGTATTTTTGTGTAGTTATACCTTGTTCATACAATAGTTGTGGGAACTTAATATGGCAATGAAAAGCACCTTTGGCAATTATTTTTGTCTCAACTTTAAATCCTCTTTTTTCTAGTTCTTTTTCTAAAAAAATACTGAGTTGTGAAAATTCAGCCTCAGATAGGTTTTTATTATCAAAGTCAATATCTTCAGAGAAACGAGGTAAATCGTGCACTATCCTCAAACAAGTTCCGCCAAGAAAACTTAACTTTCTGCTTAATGGATGAGTAAATAAGATAGCAAGAATTTGAAACTGCAAGTACTCTCGAAGCAAACCACGATTAAACGTGTGCAACTGATTGGGATACTGTTTTTTGATTGTTGTAATATCAAGCATACCTAGTTGATTATGTATTTTTCTAGTAGCCGCAATCTTTCATGCAACACAGAGCTGCCAAATGCCTCTGCAAAGATATGTAGCTTGCGTTTATCAAGTTGCTCAGCAAGTACTTCTTTATTCCAGCGCAGACTTTCTAAATCTGACAATGCTTGTATTTCACTATGCAAGTAAAGATAGTCCAGAACTGCCTTTTCTAGATAGGCTAACTGAATACCATGCTTTTTATATTCAAGTAGATCGTAGCCAAAAAAGCATTCTGGTCGTATGGACTGATACCAAAAAGTGCCGACAGGAGTTGTGAATACCTGTGTTTTACTTGTGCTTATGGCAGTTGTATTGATAACTGCTTCAGGAATAATTCCGTAGTGGTTCAGGGCAGATTCGATAGACACATAAGATGGTTGATAGAGGCGATTAGACAATAGGTAGAAATCGAGTCCGCTTGGTTTAAAGTCAGCAAACACATATCTATTGTTTTTCAGCTTAATTACTCTGTTGGCTTTTTCCCAGTCATATAGTGTTGCTTGGCGGAAGTCTGGATCAATCAGAAAAATGTCTTGCAAAGAGAAGACTATCAGTGGCTCAAGTTGGTCTTTTATGTCAAAATACTTCATTTTGTTTCCAAAATAGTCGGAAAAGCGTATATTAAAGAAATATATATCAAATTATCATTATTGTCTAGTAGCCTGAGTAAACTAAATGAGGCAATTCTACATTCAATCATACTTTTACTCAATTCTCTCATTAAACCAATCAGTTATTTCCTCAACTGATAAGCTTTTTGTATCAACTGAAACCATAAAAGTGACGATTTCACTATTTTTTAACGCAAAACGATAGTTATTTTTCTCAAAGAATCGCAAAGTAGCAAAGAATGCTGTTCGCTTATTCCCATCTACAAAGGGGTGGTTTTTGGCTAATGACTGCAACATTGCCGAGCCCATCTCAATCACTGAATTATAGACATATTTTCCGCTAAAAGATGCCTTGGGTCGTTCAATGGCTGAGTGAAGGAGCTCGATATCTCTAATTCCAGAAGATCCCCCTCCTATTTCAATCATTCTTTCATGAATAATTACCACTTCTTCAATTGAAATAAATGCAATATTTTGCATCCTATTTTTTTGCCAAATCTTTAATAGCAGCTGAGTATTTTTGTTCCATATTATTGAGCCAAGAAAAAAGGTCAGGACTGAGCTTCATTTTATTTGCTTGCTCTTTGGTTGTGATAATAATACTTTTACTACTTGGTTCTTGATGCAAAAATAGTTCGTCACCAGCTTTAAAACCTGTTTTAACCATAAATGATTTAGGAATAGTCATGGCAAATGAGTTACCAACTTTTATTATTTTTTGTAGCATAACAAACCTTGCGATTTTTGTAATTATAACAATGTTATAACAAGTGGCTGATTTTGTCAATAAAAAATTGTATAAAAAAACCATCGTGGCTTGGTCAGAAGAAGTTAAATCTTTGATCGCTTAAAAGCTCTGGTTTTGAATAGCCCCTCACTAGGACTTGGGATTCCAACACCTGATGTGCAATGATCCCCTAGCACTCCATGTTGATCCGGCTGATCCTCCTCAAACATACGATGTGAAACAACACCATAAGTATTATTCGATACTGTATCTCCATCCTTTATGATAATTGGACTTCCACTTACACCTCCACAAACAACCTTCTCTCCCGACTGAATCCCACCAACAATTCTACGAACTGAATCTGTTTGTTCTTTTGTTGGCAAATCTTCTCGTTCAAAATTCACTGAGTGCAATCCTGGGCTATTTCCTTGATACCGAAACAGAACTCCTGAGTTTGCGTAGTGTGAAGAAAATGGTTGTAATGTAAGTGCTGTCAAAAGTCCTTTTTCTTCTAACTCCCGCAGTTTATTTTGCATTTCATCGTTTAAAGGAATAATTATCGTCTCATCTTTACTCAAACTCGGTCGACTATAAGTAATAATTTCTCGCAACTTGCCTTTTTGTAATTCTAAACCCGGTATAGATATGTATAGCTCAGTCGTATCTCTTTGAAGTATATTATTTTTAATAACATGCATAGTTGTAATCAGGTGAAATTGCTCTTGATGCCTGATTACACCTGCTGATCCGAAAGAAA
Source organism: Patescibacteria group bacterium (assembly GCA_040879165.1). GTDB lineage: Bacteria > Patescibacteriota > Microgenomatia > UBA1400 > PJMF01 > JBBDKV01. The sequence continues at coordinate 1,232 of JBBDKV010000005.1, read as the reverse complement.
TTTCATCTATTCTTTGCTCAACTGAAAATAAGGAAGCACCACTAGCTGCTAAAATCCCATAGGTTTCCCTTGGCAAATCATGCTCCTTCATTAACTCAACTACTGCCTCTGCGTTAAAGCCCCATTGCTCAAGAACTGATTCCATGAATTCATGTTCGGTAGGTTCAAAAATATTGACATCTACTTCCTGTTCTTTACGCTCAGAAGATAAAGAGAGTCCCAAAGCAGTCAGACCCCCTGCTAATGCAACACCCGCCGATAAACGAAGAAAGTTCCTTCTTGAAGGCGGTACGGACTCAGGACGACCATTTTTATTTTGAATTGCAAGTATTTCAGAATTCTTGTTAGGAGGCAATTTTGAGCCATCCGTTCTTGTTTCAGGAGTCACAGTAGATTCTTCATTCATGATTATTTTCCGCCGAGTTCTGTATTTCCCCCCACAACACCTCTGGAATCACCCCCACCAACTCTGACGCATTGAAAAATGGTCCTTGCTGCTCGTGGAGCACTTCGCCGGCTCGTTTATTGATGTAACTCGCCACCACCGTAGCAACATCTGCTGACTGAGTGCAATAAAGTGCTGCAACCAGACCTGCCAGCACATCGCCCGTACCGCCTTTGGTCATGCCTGCGTTGCCGCCTTTGATCTCGATTACTTCTGAGCCGCTGTAGACAAAGTCGACGCTCCCTTTGAGTAGCAGCGTAATTTCCCGCTCCAGCAGTTTGCTAATGTAGGCCGATTCATTTTCTAGCTGTTCTTGATGTGCCATGGCTGCCAGGAGGCGGTCTAGTTCGTTGCGATGCGGCGTGAGAATCGCTCCTTTTGGCAGGAGGCTCGGCACCACCATCTGCAGTGCACCAGCATCTATCACCCACTTTTTGTCAGGAAAGGTGTGTAGCACATAATTGACAATGAGCTCAGTATCCGCATTCCATTGCTCTGAGCTCGGTGGCTCAGCAAAAAGCTTGGTCAGCTCCTCTGAAGATTTTTCAAGCAATTTTGGCTGTGCTCGCTCCATTCCCGGGCCGATCAAAATGCAGTCGGCCTCTTTAATATAATCTGCAACATCTTCTCGCCTCACTACGATCCCATTAGAAAACTGCGATTTAGCTTGCTGAATCAGCTCATTATTGCTTGGCACCGAGCTGTAAAAAACCATGTCGACAAAATCGCTACCAATAACAAGACACCACCCGCTGGCGGCAAGAAAAAGTACATAACCGCCAACGAT
>JBBDKV010000004.1:4574-46836 GCA_040879165.1 Patescibacteria group bacterium | reverse complement strand
ACCCAACTACACTCTTATGCTGGAAACATAGGAGCCTGAATAAAATCAGGTAAAACGTAGTGGGTTTTTTTGTTTGCCAACCGTAGCGGATACCGTAAAGGTATCTTCGGTGGCATAACCATTGGTTTTCGAGGAAGTGCCATGTTGCTATCCTCCCTTCTGATCAGCCTGACCTAAACAGTCACTTTGTTATAGCTGTCTGGTGTCCCAGCTACAAAGTACAAACCTAGAGGATAGAAAAATAAATGCTTGATGCCTACCAAGCAATCTTGGGAAAATATTAAGAAGTCATTTAAGTTCTATTCGCCCTGGTCAAGCCTGGTGTTACCGTTACCAATAAAACCAGAGCGAGAAGAACTCAAATGCGGTAATCTTCGGCTTTTTAAAGAACAAGCCCATTTTACCACATTTAAAGACCTCGTGCTATACTTAGGTTACATGAAAACTACAAATCGGAAAGACTTTTTTAATCTTCTTGATCGAGCTTCTAAGCCCGAGCCAAAAGAAGATGAAACATCGGAATCACAGAATCACGATGGTTATACTTCCAAACAAACTCGTTCAGATAAAACTGTAGATACTTCGGTGAAACAGCGTGATGAGTCCCAGAAATAGACCTCTTAACCTGTGACCAAAACCCCTCAATAGTATTAGTGTGAGCATTACCTCGCACGTATTCTTTAATCCCGTGTTGTACGACTTCGTGTAAATAACCATCTCTACCAACTCGGTTGTAAACAGGAAACTCATCGGTCATAACCGCAGAACCCAGTTTTACATTTTCTCTAAGCATTGGCATTAGGGTAACACTTTTAACATTATCAACATGTTTAACTCGAACACTACCACCTCTTTGTGCAATACCTACAACTGCTTCTTTATCAGTACCACGACCTCTTTTACCACCTCTGCGTTTGCCACCTACATATGTTTCGTCCATTTCAACAGTACCATCTAAGGGGTTTTTACCTTGAGTCATTAGTGATCTAATTTGTTTTGCAATTCTCCAAGCAGTTTTGTAAGTAACACCTAATTGGCGTTCTAGGTCTTTACCACTCACACCCTTTTTAGAGGATGAGAATAAAAACAACGCATGAAACCAATCAGTAAGTTTAGTTGATGATTTATGAAAGATAGTGCCTGCTAATGGGTGAATCTGATTACCACAGTGAGAACATGAGTAACACTTTCGAGTAGAAACCCTATAAAAGCTATTCTTAGCTTTACACTCATTACATACGGGGTTTGGAAAACGAACACTGAAGATATACTCTAAACAAGCATCATCGTCTGGAAACTCTTTTCGCAAATCTTTAATGGTATACTTTGGTTGCTTCTGCTTTTTCATATCTAAGCAGTAGTATACCTAATTTATTACATGTTGTAAAGGGATAGTTACCTTCTTTTTTTCTATTGAAAGTACTCTAGGAGTGGTGCGTAATCGCTGGTTCGCCGACGCGTGACGAGTGGTTGCTCAAGCTGAGCTAGTTGTTGATGATAGGCCTGCTGATCTTGGGCTTGATAGAGGATTCCTAGGGGGAATTTTTCTTGGTGAAAAGGCTCTTGGACTTTAGCCAAGGCATGCTCATAGTTGTGCGGGTTGTGTTCGGCAGGAAGCTGATAGCTCTTTTGGAGGTAGTAGCTGTAGGTGTTAACCTTGTTAAAGGTGACACAGGGTTGCAGTACGTTGATTAGCGAAAAGCCAGTATGAGTCATTCCAGCAGCAATTAGCTTGGCGAGTTGTGGCAGGTTGCCAGCGAAAGCTTGCGCAATAAATGATGCTCCCTGGGTGAGGGCAAGTTGCAGGCCTGAAACTGGACGCTCAATGATGCCGCCCGGGGTGGATTTTGATGTATAACCTTTCTGAGCTGTCGGGGCAACTTGCCCAGTGGTCAAGCCGTAAACGCTATTATCATGCAGAATAACTGTGATGTCGTGGTTACCGCGGCAGGCATGGAGAAAGTGGTTACCGCCTTCGCCCAGGAGTGCGCCATCTCCACCGATAACGAGCGCGTGCATGTCATGTCGAGCAAGTTTGATGCCTATGGCATTTGCAATTGAGCGGCCGTGGAGTGAGTGCATGGCGTAGGCATTGACAAAATCATTCATATTGCCAGAACACCCGATATCAAAAACCATGTTGAGCGAACTTGGTTCCAAGCCTTGTTCAGCCAGCGACATCATGATGGCGCGACCAATGCTCCAATTTCCACAGCCTGAGCACCAGGTAGGAGTGTAGCCAGCAAAGTCTTGTGGTGATGCCATAGCTTCCTTTACGCTTACAACTGCGATTCTGTTGAAAGCAATTTCAATACTGTTTTCTCAATTTCTTCTGGAAAAATTGGTCTGCCGTCATATTTCAACAATTTTTCTGGTAGATCAATGCCAGTTTGTTGTCGCAGCAGCTGACCAAATTGTCCAGTGCTGTTATTCTCGATTAAAAGATAGGGTAGATCCTGTGCAAAAAAAGGTTTCAGCGAACCAGCATTCAGCGGATAGACGTGCGTAAAGTGTATAAAGGCTGTTTTAATGCCATCTTCGGCGAGCAACGCTTGCGCTCGCCAGATAGCACCTTTGTTGCCACCCCAGGAAACTAGAGCAATCTGCGCTTCTTCAAGGGAGCCAAATACTTCTGGGGAAGCAAAATCTGTTTCCAGGTAAGTGGTCATTTTTCGGCTGCGTTTGTCTACTTGTTGGACACGATCTGCCGCATCCTCAGTGGTATGACTGTCTGCAAGGTGCTCATAGGAGTTTGCTTGGTAAAATGCGTCAACAGCGCCAGGGAGTAGTCGCGGTGAGATGCCGTCTTCTGGGGAATCGGCATATCGCATGTATTTTTTGTCAGGATACGGTTTTTCTGAAATAGTTTTGCCGCGGTCAACAGCATGCTTGCTAAGTTCTGCATGAACTGCACTGGCTGGCACACTGTGATGTGACTCAGAAAGTAGTTTATCTGACAATATAACAACTGGTGTCTGATATATATCCGCTAGATTGAAAGCTTTAGGAGTCAGTGCGAGCATTTCCTCTATATCTCCAGGCGCCAGAATGATTTTTGGAAATTCACCATGACCACCGTGTGCCGCAAACAGTAAGTCACCTTGTTCAGTCCAGGTTGGCATACCGGTTGCAGGTCCAGGGCGTTGGGCAAGAAAGACGACAATGGGGATCTCAGCCACACCCGCGTATGAGAGACTTTCCACCATCAGTGCAAAGCCACCTCCAGATGTTCCCACCGATGCCCGAGCACCGACGTGAGCGGCTCCAAGAGCTTCATTAATAACACCAATTTCATCCTCTGCATGTCGTGCAACAAGACCTTGTTTTTCTGCCCATGCAGCCATGATGGCAATTACTGATGAGCTGGGGGACATTGGGTAGGCAGCATAAAATCGCGCATCTGCGGCGATAGCTCCAAGCGAGAATGCATCGTTACCAGCCAACACTGTCAGTGGGTCATGGGCTTTGCCGGCTTCGTCTAAGCGATCAGCAACTTGAGAGCGATCGAGTACTGGGCGACACAATTCCCCAAAATGCTCCTGAGCATACGTATAGCCTGCTCCTGCAGCTGCTTGGTTTATGGCGACAATTTCTTCAGATTTTTTGCGAAACTGGTCGTCGATCATTTCATCTAGATAGGAGATATCCCCACCAAGCAGCGCCAGACTAGCACCGAGCGAAACCATATTCAGTGCAATTTTAGGTGCCTTTAAATCATTGAGTAGCTGCTGAAAGGGAATTGGTACATTTTTGACTTCACTTGTTTTTGGATCAAACTCTTGTGGATCAAAAACTAAGAGGCTGTCATGTTCTAAGCGATGGCGATGGAGATGCCATGTATCTTCGTTCAAACAAATTAAGCAATCAATACTTTTTTTGTTGGCCTTGATAGGATCAGCGCTAATATGAACCTCATAGGTGTTGTGTCCGCCTTGAATAAGTGAAGGGTACTCGGTGTAGTCAAAGAGGTGATAGCCGTGTCGAGCTGTCAGCTTACTCATGCCCACACCAGTGGTCATCACGCCAAAACCTGCGGGTGCGCCGATTTTCCAGAGAAAGGTTTCAGAGTGTTGCATAGTATGTTTAGGACAAAGCTGCAGAAATGGCGGTTGCCCAACGTTTAATACTTTCGGTGTGTTCTGCTTCCTCGATGTAAAACTGGTCAATCTTCAATGACTCTACTACTAGTTTACCCTCTAATCCTTGCACATATGCCTCCAAGTGTCCAACCGCACCACAAAAATGCGTGTAATTTTGATCTCCCAAACCAAGAATTGCTACAGGCTTATCTGGAATTTTTATGTCCTTATGTTGCTCCATAAATGGCAAGTAATCCTCGTGAGGCATGCCTTCGTGACCTTGGTAATCCCAGCTTGGTGAAGCAAAAATGAGTGCTTCAGCCTGTGAGAGGTGGTCGGCAGTTGTTTCAGTGACCAGTTGCGTTGTTACTTGATGCCCCAATGCAGACAGTGCATCAGCAAGGACCTGACTGGCGGTCATAGTGCTTCCCGAGTACGTGGCGTAAATGAGGGTAATGTGCATAGCTACTTTCCTTGTGTGTACAAAGCCATTATAGCGTAGGTTGGGGGCGGAGTCATGGGATAGCTGCCAGATATACACTGTTTTGTCTAAAGGGTTAGTTGTCACGAATGGTATACTATCTGTGCGTAATAAGTATGTAAAACAATATGAAAAATTTGCCAGAAGCTCCTATGGTTGCAGTTCCAAAAGAGATAGTTGAAGATCCGCGATTATCTCAAGAATCAACAAAGGTGGTGATCAGGGCGCTCATAACATTAGCAGAACAGCAAACTGAGAATCTCCCATCATCAGTGTCAAGTGAAGATCAAGTAGCTGATGATGTATCAACAAGATTAAGTGAAAATCGAGAGTAATCAGTTTTGAGTTTCAGATTCATCTGAGCAGAAATCCCTCCCCATGCCCAGGGTAGACTGCGGCTCCAGCTGCTCTTTTTTGCAGTTTTATGATTGAGCGATCAAGTTGCTTGGGATCAGAGTACCGAAAGTCGGTTCTGCCAATTCCTTCAGCAAAAATGACGTCTCCAGCAAACAAAAGAGGCGGTTGTGTAAACTTTTTATATTCGTTCACATCAGTGGTAGTTTCGCCTTTCCATAAGAAACTGCAACTGCCAGGAGTATGACCGGGCGAGTGTAAAACCTCGAACGAAAACTTTCCGAAACCCAACTCCTGTCCAGGCTTAAGTTCAGTTGTGGTGTTGGGCACTGGATCCACGGTTCGCTGCAACCAATACTGAGCGCTTTTTCCCGCATTCTCGAGTAAAAATTGGTCGGCTGGGTGCAGGTAGACGGGAATATTGAAGCTCATGACTAGTGGCAGTAGTCCTAGTACATGATCAAAGTGGGCGTGTGTTAGCCAAATAGCTTGCAAGTCAAGATTTTGTCTCAGAATCTCTTCAGCGATTACTTCGCCAGTGTCGGCGGGGTCAATGACGACTGCTTGATTGGTACTTGGGCAAGAGAGTACATAGCAATTGGTGGACAAATCTCCGAGTGTGATGGTAGTAATTTCGGGAGGTCTGGCGGACATAGTACGAGTATAATAGCAGATAGAAAGAAGCGTATGATTGAAAAAAGTCCATTCTATTTTGATATCGACAAAACGTTGATTAATACTACTCAGTTGGTGAAGTTGTTGATTCAAGAGGTTGCGTACGCTACAGGTAAACCTGTTGAGAACATTAGGCAACTATTTGCTGAATACAGCAAAACTCTGCAAGATACGACTGATTTTGTGCATCTGGATTGCATAGAATTTTTTGTGGAGCACGGTTTTGATCGAGAATCGCTCGAAGCAGCCTTTAATAAGGATGCTATTTACCAAAAAAGTGTCTACACAGATGCCATGCTTTTTTTAAGTTTGTTGAAAGAAAGCACTCGGGAATTGGGAATTTTTTCTCAGGCTAGTGAGCCGTGGCAAATTTTTAAGCTCGAAAAATCGGGCTTGGCTGAGAAAATTATAGAGAGAAGTAATTGGATCATTGTGCCCAGAAAAATGCAGTCTCAGGAAATAGCGCGGTTGCCACGGGGAGCAGTGTTGTTTGATGACAAACTAGAAGTTTTGGAGGCGGTGCGAGCGCAGCGAGCAGATATTCGCTGTATTTGGGTAAATCGAGCGGGCGTACATGCAGCTGCAGGTGAAGATCTTGACCAGATTGATAGATTTTCTCCAGAGTTGTTAGAGCAACTGGAGGATGTTGGCACTGAGGGTTAGATATATCTGCACGACTGTGTTAATGATTGGCAGGATCAAAGAAGCTACCGCTGATTGTCCACCAAAGGGAAAGATTAGCATCAGCAATACAAAAATTCCGTAGCGTTGCATGAAATCATCGTACTCGAGAGCTAAATTTTTGGGCAGCAAGGCAACTGCAATTTTACCGCCATCAAGTGGGTGAATTGGGATAAGGTTGAAGATAGCCAGCATGATATTGAAAAAGATCGCCAACTGGCTGAATTGCACCAGATCAGAGCCAGCCAGTGGCAGAACGCCTCCAAGTAACGGAGCGCCAATGGCCAGCGCCAAGGCCAGGAGTAAGTTTGAGGCTGGACCAGCAAAGGCAATCAGCGCCGCATCCTTGATAGGATTTTTGAGGTTATAGGGGTCAAACATAACTGGACGTCCCCAACCAAAACCAACCAGTAGAATTGCCATTGTGCCAAGTGGATCGAGATGGGCGAGAGGATTAAGCGTAACTCGACCCTGGTGTCGAGGAGTGGGATCACCAAGTCGATCAGCCATCCAGGCGTGAGCAAACTCGTGGACAGCAATTGCAATCACCAGCACAAGTGCAACCATGAAAAAAATTATTGGACTGGTAGATAGTAAAGAAAGTAATCCCATGTTTGTAGATTATACCAACTAATGATACAATTACACCTCTTATTACCGAGAATTCCTACGATACAGTAGAAAGTTATTTATGCCAACACTAAAATTTCCCCGTACCGCTCACATCGGTAATAAAGTGTCGCACGCAAAAAATCGTAGCAAACGACCATTTAAATACAATTTGCACTCAGTAACGGTCATCATAGATGGCGTAAAACAGAAAATGCGAGTGCCAACCAAAGTCTTGCGCATGTTCAAAAAGCAGGGCGTTACTACTCACTACAAGCCAAGTGTAGAGTAGTCTCCCGTTTCAAATTTTGTCAGAGAAGTTTAGTTTTCTTTCAGCAGTTGCTGAACGTGTTTCCAGTCGGTGGGGGTTGAACCCTCGAGCTGCACTGTATTAAGTATGATTTTTTCTGTAGCTGGATGAGCACTTTCATCGAGTTGGATTTCCAATACTTTTAGACGCAACTCTCCTTTTTCAGTGGAAATTTTAGTCCAGATTCCAGGCCAAGGAGTTAAGCCACGGTGAGCAGCAGTGATAAGCCTTGGTACGTTGGCATGCGCTGGTTTGGCTTGAGTCAGTAGTTCATTTAGTTCTAGGTGGGAGGAAGTTTCTCCATCCATGGCAGCCTTAATTGTGTTCCAGCTAATGTAGCCGTCATCGCGAGTTAGGCGTCGGGCAGTTGGCGTCGGTGATTTGAGTGGTTGAGGTTGGGGAGATAGCTTTTTTTCAGCTAGTTGAAGTAGGACGTCGGGCAGTGAGCGGCTGGTTAGTTCAAAACTATGCGCGTAATAGTCTGGGTACATCCAACTTGGATCAATAGTGAGGGGGAGAGTAGTGATAATGGGTCCTTGATCAAGCTCGAGATTGGGAATCATAATGCTTACAGCAGAATTTTTTTCACCGTGCAGTAGCACAAATTGACCTGGAGAGCTGCCGCGCCAACGGGGAAGTGCAGAGGGGTGGACGTTAATGGGGGCTATTTTTGCTAGATCGAGGCTCCATTGTGGTAGTACGTAGCCAAAATCGACTACGAGCAGAAAGTCTGGGCGTTCTTGTTGGCGTAGTTCTGATTCAACTTCAGAGAGATTTTTGTTAATTAGAAAAAGATCTGTTCGTTGTTCTTGTGCAAAGCGGTGGAGTGGATTTGGTGTAGGGTTTTTGTCTCGACCAATGATTTTTGGGACTGGGGTAAGGATCCATGAAAAGCGAAATCGCGGATGGTGTGCTAATCCTTGGACAGCTTGGACGGTGTGAGCGGTACTGCCAGCTATTGCGACGGTGTATTGTTCTTGCATATTAATTACTGAACGCTCTCTTCAAATGCTGTCAGATGCGCAATCATCTCGCGATCAGCATTAACAAGCTCTTTTTCGTCTGGATAATCTTGATAAATGGGCAAATCATACTGCAAGCTGTAATCAGTAAATAAAATGCCATTAAGGTGATCAATCTCATGCTGGATTACTCGGGCATCAAAATCTGAAAAGTCTTCAGTTTTGGTAACTAACTCATCGTTTGCGACTATTTCGTAGCGAACTTTGATTGCATATGCCCGTGGCACTGGTCCATAAATGCCCGGCATTGAGAGGCAGCCTTCTAGGTAGGGCTTATTCTCGTCGGGGCCAAAACTGCGCTCATCACTTTCATCAGTGATGCGGGGATTAATGAGTGTTCTCATAGTGTTATCGTGTTGTGTGGCAAACATGCGCCAGAGCTGGTCAACTTGGGGAGCGGCCAGGGCGATGCCTTTTGGATTGCGCGCCTGCTCGAGTGTTTTTTCAAGGTTTTTGATAAATGATGTCAGTTGGGTGTCGACTTTTTCGATCGCTGTGGCGGTTTGACGAAGTGTAGGGTGGGGGATGGTGATTATTTGCATGGTTTTTATTGAGTGTCTGGTAATTGTGCGCTAATAGAAGCAATTTTGTCTAGAATTTGGCTATCATTAGGAGCGATATTGTCTTGTATGTATTGTAATTGTTCAAGGGCAGCTTCGAGTTCTCCTGCTTCTTCGAAGGCGATAGCGAGGTGCCAGCGAGCCGTTTGGTAGTTGGGTTTGAATTCGATGGCCTGGTTGAGTGCAGCGATACCTGCTTCATGATTTTCCAAAGCGAGTTCTACGACGCCAATATTGTAGAGGAGTTTGGCGTCGGTGGGCGCGCGCTTGCGTGCGTCCTGCAAAACGACTACTGCCTGTTTGAGGTAGTCGGGATCAATCTGACCAAGAGTAATGAACAAGCGCGCGCGCGTCTTATGAAAGTTCATTTGTTCTGGATTGAGTAACATTACTAAGTCGCTAGCCTGTATGGCAGTCTTGGTGAAAAGTGCTGATTGTGTTGCTTCACCTGCTTGGGCAAAGGCGACCGCATACTGCGAGTATCGATCTGCCAAGGTATCAACGTAACTAGCTTCAGAAGGATTTTTGGCAATGGCGGACTCTAATTTTTCTAAACCCTGCTGTAGATCGCCAGCATCCAGATATGTTTTTGCCTGAACGTACTCAATGTCCGCCGACCAATGTCTGAACGTTGCATTGAGCAACAATAGACCAATACTACTAATTACCACAAAACCCGCCCACTGAAGCGCCTTGATTTTAGTGTATGTAAGAGCAGTTTTCTCAGAGGATGTAAGAATATGAGGTACTGCAAAAAAGATGTAGAGAAGTAATGATACGGTAACAGTTGAAAAACCAAAAAAGTTAGAGATCATTAAGGCAGTAACACCACTGGCCAGACCAACCATCAGCATTGCATCAGCAACGCTGGTTTGTGAGGGTGTGCGTTTAGTCTGTTGATGTATGTGAGCAAGGATGGCCCAGCCAAATGCTCCAAGTAGCAGTAAATAGCTGACCAGTCCGACCAGCCCTGTGGTCGCCAAAAAATTAAGAAATTCATTATGTGCTTTATTGTAGAGAAAATCCCATTCGGAAACCAAGTTGTGCTCAATTGGGCGATCTAAGTAGTAGCTATAGCCAAACGTTTCCACGCCAGATCCCAGCCAAGGGTATCGGCGCCAAACATCCAGCGCCCCAGACCAAACAATTTTACGAATTTCTCCCGAATCAGTGCCGCCTTGTTCCAAGCGATTGACTACAGTCGTTTCTTCTGGAGCTGCTGCCATCTCTGATTGAATAGGTTGCTGAGTGGATTGCGACTCCCCACTGCGTAATCCAGGAGTATATGGCGCATCAACCAAGACTAGCAGCAGTGCACACACGCCTACAATGCAATAGAGCATGTTTCGATTAAAAACACTCCAGATTTTCGAGAGTTGCACCGAATCCTTGACGTGTTGGGTCCAAAAGAACCATCCTCCGAGTGTTGCAGCAACCACAATGCTGCCATACCAGCCAAGAATTCCAGATCTTGATTGAGTGAAAAACAATGCCAGCACTAATAACACTGCAACACTGGCATACAACTTCTTGCGCCACTGTGTTTGTGAAACGATGGCGAGACTTGTGTAGATCGGCATTAACAGTATGGCATAGGCCGCCAACCAATTGGGCTGACCAAAACTCGCAAAAACCCGACTTTGCACATCTTGAACCCAACAATCTACTCCGAGTCTACCCTCAACTAGTAGACAGCTCAATGACATGCCAAAGCGTTCTAAAATACCATAAATCGCAACCATTCCCGCTGCAACGGCGCTGCTAAGCCAGAGTTGTTTCAGCGATTCTCGGTTGAGCGAATGTGCTGCAATATAATAGAGGAGCGTATAGCTCACAGTAGAAAGTAAGCCACCATGGAAGCGGCTATAATATCCCACAAGTGAAGTGTATGGATGCATGGAAAACAGCGTGCTTAACAACTGACTAATGATAAAAATAAAAATGGGAATATCGAGATACGTTGGTTTGACTAATTTTGATCCATGAATAACAACTCGAATGCCAAACGCTATCGCGCCAATGATGGTGTAGAGATAGACGAGCATCATTTTATTAAATTCAAAGAGCTCATTGGTGGAAAACATGAAAAAAAGTGGTACCGTCAAGACTGCTGCGTGCAAGGTCATTAGCACTGCTTGTTTTAGCCAGCTATCGATCTTAAAAGTAGTGGAATCTTGGGTGGTTTTTGTCATGTCTATTGTCTTATCCGCACTAGCTATTGTAAACTAGAAGCATCTATTGCCAAATAGGCTGATCGGTATTGTTGTAGCCACGATACAATAATCATAATTGTGTAATGACAATCAAATGGTGTAGAATGAAAGTTACTTATGGACCCAACAACTGCCCAACCCAATTACACTGATCCTTCCGATTCACAATCTGGTGTCACCGCTGAAGATACTGGCTACGTCGAAGCGTATCAGCCTCCACCAGCTTTTGGTGAAAATGGTGAAAATGATGGGAATGTTGGGGTTGGTACTTCACATCAAGATGCCACCACAACACCGGTATCAACGCCACCCTCACCACAGACGCCACAAACACCTCCACCAACGCCAACACAACCGCTGTCATCTATGTCACCAGACCCAGCTGCGGCAACTACACCAAGTTCAGCAACTTCAGCAACAGCATCAACTACAGCGGCCACTGAGCCATCAATAACTCGAGGTCAAGCTGAGCAGAATGGTCGAGCTGCAGAGAGCAATTCAGAAGCCATTGAAGATCAAAACATCTTTTTTCTGCTTGGGGTTACCGATGGGGAAGAGGCGCAACGCGAAGCATTTCTTGATGAACTGCAACAAGTGATCTGGGAAGATTTTCTAGAGCACGACGCTCAGCTGTTACTCACAACCGATGAGCAAAAAGAATTGCAGCAAATGTTGGAAAATCGAGAGAGTAAAGACCTTGAAAAGCAAGAAAATATTATTGTGTTTCTTGAGAAACTGATTCCAGATTTAGAAGAGATTATGCTCGAAAAGGCGTTGGAACTTAAGTCTGATATGGTGCGAGAGCGAGCTCAGGGACTGAGACAATTTTATGCTGATTCATCAGAAAAGCTATCTCGAATTGATCAAGCTGAAAAGTTGATGGATGAGAGTAAATGGTACTCTGCTGCTCATTTGTTGAATAGCTTAAATTTTTCCTAACTCTTTTGTCAAATGTGTGCTTTTTTGCACCCGTTGCATCCAGATTTTATACATCAAGGGCGTCTATGGTGCCTTTTTCTTGCCAAGCATACGCAAAGTCTGGTATACAAGGTATAGGTAATCAGATTTACGGTTATGCAACACACTTCTCGTCTTCGTAGCATTCAGAAACAAGCGCGTAAGACCAAAATACTAGCTTTTGATATGGGCTCAACCCAAACGCGCATTAGTAGCGAGGGTAAGCAAATTTGGCAAGAAGCGACCTGTTTAGCAGTCCATCCGCAATCAAGAATGGCGATCAGCATTGGTACGGCAGCGTATCGGTTGCTTGGTAAGCGGACCAGTAAAACTGAGCTCATTTTTCCAATTGAGTATGCAGCAGTTGGTTCCATGCACTATGCAGTTGAGTATTTGCGAATACTGCGTGAGCAATTAGGTTGGGGAGCGTCCTGGATGGGAGGCATGAATCAACCGATTGTCTATTGTGGAATGTATGATTCTTTGTCTCCTTTAGAAAAACAACAATTTGCCCATTGTTTTAGTGAAGCGGGGTGGACAAAAGTACGGTTCTATTCTGCTGCGCTTGCTGCCTTGCAGGCAAGCAAGCGCAGCTCCCTGGACACTCCGCACTGCATTATTGATATTGGCGGACAATCGACTGAGCTGGCGATTGCTCATGGTGAGCAAGTGATCGCATCCACCAAAATTACTTGGGGTGGACTCACTTTTACAGATGCCATTCAGCGCCTCATCATAGCCAAGTATCATTGCGCAGTCAGTTGGCACACTACCGAAGCCGTTAAAAAAGAATTGGCATTCGTTACGACCAATGAAATTCCCAGAGCCATGAAACAGAAAAAATACTCGATAGCTGGTAAAGATATTACCTCACAGTTGGGCAAAACTGTGGTAGTTGAGGCAGAGCCAGTGATAGAGGCTGTTTCACAATTACCAGAAACGTTGATTACCAATATCCAACATTTTTTTGCTGCTTTGCCAGCAGAAATTGTAACTAGTTGTTTAGAGCAAGGTATTGTTTTGACTGGCGGTGGAGCAAAACTAGAGGGGATGGTTGAGTACCTTAGACAAACACTCAAGACAGAGATTAGCATTTCAGATTCGCCCGAAGCAGATATTTTACGAGGTCTAGAGGTAGTAGCCAGTACGTAGACGAGTCATATGTATCACACGAAACGGCGAATTTCGAGTCAAGCAATCTTGCTGTATATCATTACTATGATCAGCTTGGTTTTATTTGAGCTGGTTGGTTGGTCCTCTGAATTAGAGCGATTAGTGAGTAGGGCAGTCATTCCTCTTGCCGAGAGAACTGCTTTCCAGGTCAGAGTAGTTACAGCTCCTTTGAGTAGCATTGCTGTAGCGTATCGGGCGCAGACCAATTTGGAAGTATTGCAGCAAAATCACGCAGTGGCGCTTGCCAAACTGAGTCAGCTGGAACAGCTAGAAAAAGAGAACGAAGAGTTGCGTCAATTGATCGAAAATAGACATCTTGATTTGTCTGAGAGAATTGTGGTAACACCCATTGCTTCGTATACGCAGCCCACACTTTCTGCTGGTGCGGAGCAAGGAGTCCGCACTGGCCAATTGGTGAGCAGCAATGGTGTACTCTTGGGTCGGGTGCGCAGTGTCAGTGATCGTCAAGCAGCAGTTGAGTTGCTGATTCAACCCTCTGTAGAAAACGTCATTGTGCAGTTGGAAACTGGAGAGCAGGGGGTGCTTGAAGGTAGGGGCAGTTTCGCTGTCGTTACCCATCTGCAGCAAGGCACTCAAGTGGAAGCTGGAATGAGGATTACCACCTTGGGTCAACCTGGCATTCCTCAAGGAATTTTAGTTGGTGTAGTAGGTCGAACGCTCACTGATCCCACGGCACCGTTTGTAACTGCCCAAATTGATCAGTTGACTTCATTTTACACTGCGGCCTTAGTAGAAGTTTGGTAGTACTGTTTTAGTAGTCTGGCAACCTTATGATTTACGATCTGCGTCAAGCCTTTGTACCTTGGAGAATTATTAGATTTTTGAGCATCGTTTTGCTGTTGATAGTGCTGGTTACCCTGGAATTTGCAGTCAGTCTGCCGATGGCAGCAGCCAGCATGTTTATTTATTTTGTTATTCAATTACATTGGCTAGAGAGTTGGTTGTTAACGATCATTATGTCTTTAACCGTGGCTTCCCTGTACTTGCTGTCCTGGCCGCTGGTCTTTGGTGTTTTGATGCTGGTAGTTTTGGCGGTCATGCAATGGTCGGCAATACTCAAAAAATACCCATTTCGCATTATCGTCCTCGGTGTACTACTTGGGGTGGTACCGGTAATTGCGTTTGATGTTTTGGTCACTGAACGAGTCATTGGATTGAGTTTTATCAACATGGTTGTGGTAGCTGTTGTCATACGGAAAGTACTCAGTCAAAAAAGGTAATAATGGTGCAGAATACAGTTATCAATTCTCGAGTACTAGTTGTACTGCTCGTGTTATTGAGCGTGCTTGTCTTTATTATTTTAAGAATTGCTGACTTACAGATTCAGCGCGGCGCGTATTACAAAGCGCTTGCCCAAGCAAATCGGCAGTTTACGAGCATTATCCCTCGACAGCGCGGCTTGATTTTGGATCGGTTTGGTGAGCCGCTGACCGTCAACATACCTTCGTATCAATTCTTGCACGATCCTCAAGTGTTATACAGTGATCAAGACTCAATCTCACATAGTCAAGCAGTTCAGTTATTGGCAACACAAAGCGCCCACGTTGCATATTCTTTGCATCGGCAATACCTTGCTGGCACGCCACTGTCGCATGTTTTAGGCTACACAGCAGCGGTTAGCGCTGAGGATTTGGCAGCAGATGACTCTTTGCTAATGACAGATCAGATTGGTAAATTGGGATTGGAACGCGCGTATGAACGGCAAATTCGGGGTCAACCTGGCAAAGCAATTTTTGCCGTCAATGCACTCGGACAAAAGCAACAGTTGCTGGAGCGAACTGCACCGACTCCTGGAGATCACGTCACAACCACTCTCGATCCAAGCATTAGTGCCGTAGCATATCAAGCGCTGGACGGTAGGCAAGGATCGGTGGTCATTTTAGATGCATCAGATGGTTCGGTGATTAGTTTGGTCAGCAGTCCAGGTTTTGATCCCAACCTTTTTTCTCAACAAAGCAGTGATTCGCGCACCCGCCAGACTCGTCAACAAGAAATTGCAGCACTATTACAAGATGATCGTAATATCTTTTTCAATCGGGCTACCAGTGGCTTGTATCCACCAGGGTCTGTATTCAAAATTGTTACTGCGTTAGCTGCTCTAGATTCTGGTGCTGTTGAGCCTGAAGACACAGTGCTTGATGAAGGTGTATTGCGCGTGGGTGATTTTAGCTATGCAAACTGGTTTTACACGCAACAAGGCGGCACCGACGGAGAAATTGCCATTCAGCGAGCGCTAGCGCGAAGTAACGATATTTATTTTTATAAAGCTGCAGAATGGGTTGGCCCAAATCGATTAGCTGAATATGCTCGGCGTTTTTCTTTTGGACAACCCAGCGAGCTGGAAATTCCTGGCTCTGCCGCGGGCCTAGTGCCTGATGTTGAGTGGAAAGAGCAGGTAATTGGTGAGCGATGGTTTTTGGGTAATACCTATCATTACGGAATTGGTCAAGGTGATGTGTTGGTGACTCCCTTGCAAGTTGCTCAAATGACCCAGGCCGTTGCTAATTATGGTTCACTCTGTCCAGCACACCTGTTACACTCAGATACTTCTGTATGTCGAGGTTTGTCGCTTTCTGACGAAAGTCTAGAGGTTGTAGTGGCTGGCTTACTTGACGCCTGTAGTGCGGGTGGCACTGGATATCCTTTTTTTCCCTGGAATGAACAGTATCGCGATCAATCTCTGAGTCCGTATCAACAAGTCACGGCAGGTGCTGTGGCGTGTAAAACAGGAACCTCAGAATTTGGAGGTCAAGACAGTCGAGGCTTTCGACGAACACACGGTTGGTTCACCATGTTTGTAAATATAGAGCAGTTACTTGCTGATCAGCTGTCACAAAGTGATGTTGACGCAGACACTTCTCAAGCGGATATTGAGCTACAGAGTGATCAGCAAGCATCGCTGGCAGCCCTGACAGATCAGGAAGTGTGGGCGGAAAAAGTGGCTGAGCATGATTTACCAACGCAGGTTGTGATCACAGTGTTAGTAGAAAGCGATGAAGAGACTCCGTATCGCGAAGGGAGTCGTGACGCTGCGCCCATAGCCCTGGAGATAGTGCAGTGGATGTTAGGGCAGGAGACTGTTCCAGCTGAAGAGAGCACAGAAGATACTCCAGAAATTGAAGAATGATGCGTAAATGAACTCATTCAAATTACTTGAAACCAGAGTTGTGCATTAATTCATTCAATTGTTACTGTTTTTAGTATTTCTTCAATAATAAGTAGCTTACCAGCTGTATTGGCATGAATGCCGTCAGTGAGGCTGGTGTAGGCACCATTGCCAAAGTCACCTTCTTTTTTACTCGGGGTGTAGGCGTCTATAACTGGCACCTCAAGAGCTGTAGATAGGTTCAAAAAACTGTTGAATTGATCAACAATTTTTTGAGCGTGATCAATGCGTCGATCAACTGTCCACTCCAGACTGCCAAAGGCAAACCTTTCACGAACGGGAGCCACTTCAGCCAACATATAGACATCGGCGCCCGTGGTTTTAGCTGTATCAACCAGCTCGGCCATTTTAATCCAGTAATTATTCAGATCATGGTCGCTGAATGGATTATAGGCAAATGAGCCAATGATGATCACATCGGCCTGCGAATCAGGGATTGCTGGATGTGAGCGATCTTTATACTCAAGCGGTTGGGCAAAGCGCTCCAAGCCACTAGCGACATTTTCTGCGCCAACTCCATAATTATGGACGTTGAACGTCGCTGCGTAGCGCGCCTCAAATTCTTCTGCTAATTGAGGGAAGTGGCTATCGAGCGTGTCAATCATTGAGTCACCCATGATAACAATTGTGTATTCAGACTTACTTACTTTTTCTGGTTCAGCAGTGTTTTCTGAATCATCATCTGATTCTGAGAATGCAGAGCTGCTTGCTGCGCTACTTGCATTGTCGCTGGTAGCATTGCTTGCTGATTGAGTGACTGCTTGATCAGCTTCAGCAAGATCGGTTTGGGCTGAAAGTACCGCTGGCTCACGCTCCGCGAGTGCTTGAGAAAGAGCGGGGAGCGGTGTTGCTTCAGTGGCTTGCTGCTGTGCCACTGTATCGGTGTTGTAAAAACTACCTTCAGTGCCTTGCCAAAACGCAAAACCGCCAACACCGAGAACAAAAAGCATACTGACACCAAGTATCAAGGATACTGTTTTAGTTGGTCCAGAACTGGAGTACTGTGAAGGTAATCTTGACGGAGCTTTTGAGGTATCTATTCGATATCCCCAAGAATGCAATCGACCGGCAATTTTTGCTGGCGATTCACCCGCTTCTAATTGAGCCATGATGTACGTGCTAATCTCAGGATTGGACATTACTCCACTATTGCTTATTTTATGAGGTGAGTCAATGTCAGAACGGTAGGTGTATGTCGGAGCTTGCTCGCGTTATTGAAGAGTTGCGTGATGGAACGTACATTACTCCAGTTTTGCTCGTTGGGCATCCCAAAATGTACCTCGACGACACAGTTTTGCCGCATCTTCGGGATTGGCGAGTAGCGACTCGACAGCAGTCTCAAGAAGTATGGTGTTTTGAGAACCCTTTACGAGTAACAAGTCATCATTTTCAAGTTCTGTTTGCAATGCTTTGCCAGCTGCTTGAGTAGTGGGGAACCAAGCTACCGGGCATTTTTTCTGTTCTAAAATTGGAAGCGCAAATTCTCTCATCAAGGGTCCTACTAGATAGATCTTGTCACACACTTGAGCAGCTTTAAGGGCAACGGTTTGGTGTTCTTGAGCGGTGAGCGCCCCCATTTCCCGCATGTCTCCAAGAAGGGACAAATGACGTTGAGCGGGAATATTCTTGAGCATTTCAAGCATAGAGAG
Source organism: Patescibacteria group bacterium (assembly GCA_040879165.1). Lineage (GTDB taxonomy): Bacteria > Patescibacteriota > Microgenomatia > UBA1400 > PJMF01 > JBBDKV01. The sequence continues at coordinate 28,886 of JBBDKV010000004.1, read as the reverse complement.
CGTGGGTTTGGTAGAGGCATTATAACTACTGTCAAGGATGAGACTATCATTGATTCCCGCGAGTACGCTCGATCTGCCGGGAGGAAGTGTTAACTTGGTTTCAAGAGCCGTAATGGATTCTGTGACACTCAAATCTTGGGAAATTCCACAAGCGATCGCAGCAGCCAAAGTGAGTCCAAAAACATCAGGAACTAGGTAATTATGCAGCTGTAATTGGTACCGCTTTTTGTCAATTTCAAAGGCGAAAATAGTTGATTTTTTAGTCCAGTTTGTTTTAATTAGGCGAATGGTGCTGTCTGGGTTAGTGCCAAAAGTAATAATCTCAGCGCGGGATTTTTCCATGAGTTCAGTTGCATGGGGGTCGTCGAGATTAATAATGGCTGTTCCAGATTTTGGTAGACTGCTAATAAGCTTGCCTTTTTCAGCTGCAATTTTGGCAATGATTTTTTCCAATCGATTTTCTGCCGATGCTGATACTAAGTGGTCAAAATTTTCTGCATGAACCGCACTTGCTCCCAAGTAGATACCCACTTGCGGTTGCACAATGGTGAGCAAATAACTCATGTTCTTTGGACTGTCTGGACTATCGATGCCTAGTTCAACCAGGTATGTTTCATAGACTTCATCGCCAAATAGCGCAGCAAAGGGAGCCAGTAGACAAAGTCGCATCCAATCAAGTATTGAGAAGTTGCGTGGTTTGAGGTTGAGAACATTGAGGGGAATGCCAGATTCGGAGTTGGCTTTGTGAGAGACTTTCAGAGCAGTGTTAGACGCTAGTACTGCCTGGCAAGCGAGCAGAGCACTGGTTTTTCCTGCACTGCCAGTTATTCCTATAATGACTGGATTGTTTTGGCGTAACCTCAGTTTTGCCCAAAATTTTAGGTAACCGAGTATCCATTGTGAGAGCACCGCTTTCATAGCCACAGTATAACCCAAGAATCAATTGTTTTGCTGGAGAAAAGTGATACTAGCGTGTGTAAAAAACTCTACCACTGTACTGCTACGGTTGGTGTAAGGATTGGTATATATGATAGGGCAATGTCAGAAACAGATCTCACGAAGCGTGCGAGTATTGCCGCACTTTTATCCATTCCATATGTTGGTCACGCGACGATACGAGGGCTCATTTCATACCTAAGGAAACACGAAATAGACTGGGCTGACTTTTGGGTGTTGTCTCGCCAATTACTCAGTACCATAGGACTATCAGAAAAGCAGATCAATAGCATTTACGCATTTAAAAAAGAACACATATTTTCTTCGTACTATGAGCAACTGTTAGTTCGGGATATTTATTTACTGATCGAAACTGACGAATCGTACCCTGTCTTGTTGCGAACTATGACCCGACCGCCAGTAGGATTATTTGTTCGTGGCGTGCAAAAGATGCAGCCAGGACTGACCATTGCAGTGGTAGGGACGCGAAAAATGACGGCGTATGGAAAATACGTTACAGAAACCATTGTGAGGGAGTTAGTGCAGTGTGGTTGCAGCACGGTCTCTGGAGGTATGTATGGTGTAGATATGACGGCGCACCGAGCAACGTTGGCTGCTGGGGGTTCGACTCAGGTGATTCTCGGTCATGGTTTTGATCATGTCTATCCAGCACAACTTGCACCTCAGCACCAGGCTTTATTAGATGCTGGGGTGGGGTTTTACACCCCGTTTGCTCCTCAAGTAAAACCAAGTAGACAAACCTTTCCAATCCGTAATGCTGTCGTTGCTGGTTGTGCAGCAGCAATACTAGTCACCGAAGCGGCACAAAAAAGTGGCAGTCATATCACTGCACAGTGTGGGCTTGATCAGGGAAAGACAGTCTTTGCAGTTCCTGGTCCGATTACCAATCCCTATAGTGTTGGGACGGCGTCTTTGCTGCAACAGGGCGCTTCGCTGTATCTGAATGCAGCGCAACTGATAGCAGAACTCGAGCCTCAATATAAGGAAGGTCAGTTGCGAACCCTTGATGTTGAGTCAAGAGGAGGTAAAAATGTCGAAGACGCAGATACAAAGAGCCCTCAGCAATTAGCAGAGTCGCAGGTGCTTGCTGCGGTACAATCTGGCCTAACCACGATGCAAACATTGCAAGCAGGCGTAGATATAGACATGAGCGTGTTATCCCAAACAATTTCTCAACTAGAAATGTCAGGAAAATTGCGGAAAATAGGAGGACAAATTTTTGTGGAGTGAGAAGCAGCTTTGTCAAAGTAACAATACTGCAAAAACAGACATCAGCTGTGCAACTTGCGAGGGTGTGGTAGGATTGGTGCGTTGGGCAGTAAATTCATTGTAGTAGTATGGAGCCCAGTGTAGCCAAGAAAAAATAATAATTGTATGAATTTAGTTATCGTTGAATCACCGACAAAAGCTCGTAAACTGCGAGATTATTTAGGTAAGCAGTACCACGTTGAAGCATCTGTGGGACATATTCGTGATCTACCCAAAAAAACGATGGGCATTGATACAGAGAACAATTTTGAACCAAGTTATGAAATAAGTGAAGACAAGAAGAAGGTTATTTCCGCTCTTAAAAAGGCAGCTAAGGGGGCTACAGTAATTTATCTTGCTACTGACCCTGACCGAGAAGGCGAAGCAATTGCTTGGCATATCACCTATGCGCTTTCTAATGACAAAAAACCAGATATGTCGCTCTATAAACGAGCGACCTTTCATGAAATTACTAAAGCTGCGGTTCAAAAAGCTATCGATACCCCTGGAGAAATTAAGATGGACCTGGTGCATGCTCAACAAGCACGCAGGGTGGTAGATCGCTTGGTGGGGTATGAGGTGTCACCGGTGTTGTGGAAGAAAGTTCGTCGAGGTTTATCAGCTGGGCGAGTGCAGTCGGTGGCTGTACGGCTAATTGTGGAGCGAGAGCGAGAGATTGAGGCCTTTAAACCTGACGAGTATTGGGAAATTGCAGTGGCAATCAGCACGCAGGCAGGAACCAAGATTAAAGAAGCATTCGCCAAAGATGCTCAATTACCTGAATCTGCCTTTATAGCAGCAGTGGTGCAGAAAAATGGTAAGTCCTACGAGCCAAAAAAAGAAAAAGATGTCACGCCGGTTGTTGAGAGCTTGCCAACAGCAGACTATGTGGTTGCAGAGTTAGAAAAAAAGGAGCGCCGACGTCAAAGTTTGCCACCCTTTACCACCTCGACGCTTCAGCAGGCTTCTGCTAATGCCTATGGATACAGCAGTAAACAAACCATGCGCTTAGCTCAACAACTGTATGAAGAAGGTTTGATAACCTACCACCGGACAGATTCGGTAAATTTATCGAAAGATTCTATCTCCATGGCTCGCACGTATATTAAAAGTGAGTACGGCGCAGAGTACGTCCCAGATCAACCAAGAATTTTTGCGAGCAGCTCAAAAAATGCTCAAGAAGCGCATGAGGCGATTCGAGTTACGGACGCTCGTTTAACCGCTGATCAAATTGGTGCCAAAAGTAAGAGTTTGGATGAGAAGAATGCTAAGTTGTACGAACTGATTTGGCGAAGATTTTTGGCTAGTCAGATGCCTCCAGCCGTGTACGATCAGACAACAATTCATCTACTGGCCACGCCAAAAAAAGCCACAGCTGCACTCAAAACGATTGGCTTGCGTAGTACGGGTTCAGTGCTAAAGTTTCCTGGTTGGATGAAGTTATTTAAGCCCAGTCAAGATGTGGTGATGCCCCAGGTTGAGAAAGATCAACCCATGCACTTTGTAGATCTTGATGCTCAACAAAAATTTACGCAGCCACCTCCAAGATATAATGACGCTTCGCTGGTTAAGGAGTTAGAAAAGCGAGGCATTGGTCGGCCGAGTACGTACGCTTCGATTATTTCGGTGATTGAAGATCGGGGTTATGTCGAGCGTGACGCCAAGCGATTTGTTGCAACACCTGTTGGCATGACTGTCAGTGATTTTCTGTTAGAGCATTTTCCTGTGTTTATGGAGTATGAATTTACAGCAGAAATGGAAGAAGACCTTGACCGCATTTCTCGAGGTGAGAAGCAATGGCAAAAGGTTGTCAAAGAATTTTATAAACCATTTCATGCCAAGGTGGAAAAGGCAGATGACGCTGAACGGACTCAGATTCCGGTAGAGAAAACTGGTGAAGTTTGTCCAGAATGTGGTGAAACTGAAAAGGGCGAGATCGTTATCAGATCAGGGAAGTTTGGCAAGTTTAAGAGCTGTAGTCGGTACCCGGAATGTAAATTTACTGAAAATATTGTTGACGTGATCGAGGGTGTCAAGTGCCCACTGTGTCAAAAGGGCGATGTTATATCTCGCAATACTCGGTGGGGCAAGAAGTTTTTTGGCTGCAGCACCTATCCCACCTGTGATTGGGCGAGTTGGAAACAGCCTGAGCCGGGTGAGAAATTGACCAAGACAGAGTGGGCAGAAATGCAGAAAGCACGCAAGGAGCGCAGTGAAAAGCGCAAGAAGGCTTTTGAGGCGAGGAAGAAAAAGCAAACCAAGTAATTGTACAGACTGTATAGTTTGCCTGCCTAGAATAATATGTCAGGTAACAACGAGTGGAAACCCTACTACGATCTTCAACAAGAGGAGCTGCGAAAAGCCTACTATGAGTATCTGGCAGCTATGTGCATGTTGGTTTTAGGGTATTTTTTATTAGAAGAATTTGCAGAGGAAGCTTGGTATGCTTTCTGGATTCTGGAAAGTTGGGAGCAAACTGGCAACACGTTGCAGTATGTGTACATGAATGAGCTTCTGCAAAATCTAGGTGGCTCACTGCTTGTGGTTGCTGGAGGCTTGGTGTTTGTTATAGCCTACATGGATGAGCGAAGAGCAAGGTCTGATCAATTCATCAAAAAATATTGGCAAGATAAGCAAAAAGAGCTGGATAAAAAATCCTCTTAGGACCGATCTACAAATTGCTCCCTCGACGCTGCGTCTACTGTTGGCAAATTATCGTGCATCGGTTGCCAGAACTGATCTTTTTGAGCCAGTTTTTTGAGCCAGGTGGCGGTAAGAGCACGGTAGGCGATGTGACCGCCAGGTCTGGTTCTTAAGTGGATGAGATATTGCAAGTCGTCCACTGAGCCGTAGAAGCGGTAGGCGGTGGAGTGAGCATGCGGCAGGAGATACTTGGTGAACTCGGTGGCCATCGCCGGACTTAACTGCTTTTCAGCTCGTGCCTGCCAGTTACGGATTAGATCATAGGTTTCAATCAGGCGACTTTCGTAGATTTTTCTCAGCGCAGTCATTCCAGGTAGGCGCAGGTAGTCACACACAAAAAATTGTCGTTTTGTTGGACGATCTAGTTCAGCTTTCATACTCACTTCATCATGCCAAATAGGCACAAATCTCTCAAGGCTGCGATGACGATTGAGGTCTTTGAGGGTGCCTAAATCTGCCATACCTTCAATTGCAAGGGTGCCGCTTTGTGCTAGAGGCCCAAGTTGGAAGTGGTGATTGTGGCGTTCAAAAACGATGCGGCCGAGGGCGCGCTGGAGGTTGGGGCTGATTTCAAAGCGGGATTGCTTGCTAAGTGGATGCTGGAGTAGTTGCAGGTGACGCAACAGCGCGCCCACTGAGCTCACTCGATCTTTAATCTCAACACTGGCATCGGGGGTGCGGGTGAGGCGGCGCGGTTGACTACTGCGTGCCAAAAATTCTTCAAGCCATCCAAGCATTGTGGTCGTTGTTTCTAATTGCCGCGTACTGGCTTCAGTGTGGCGAATTAGTCCATCCGCCTCTGGAATGTACTTAGATTTTGCCATATCAGGATGCGCAGCTGTCAATAATTCAAAGATCAGTTCGCTCAAAACGTGGTCAACTTCCATTTGGCTGCCACCAAGCATGGCAATGAGTTCAGACCAGTTGCGAGCAGACATGACAAAGCCAAGACTTGTTTGTAGACCCATGGGAAGGAGGTAGCGAGCAGTATCGAATGTGCGCGCTTGCAGCGCGCCCACTTCCCCCTTCTTATTCATATCAATCTTGAAGTGTTCTGCCAACCGCGGCTGAGTAATCTTCATTAAGTGTCGGTAATCTGCCAGCTGCTTGTGAATAATCGCCTCATATTCTTCTTTGAGTTTTTTAGTGTTTTTTGTATCTGGCAAAGTCACAAATGAGGGGCGTGCAAAATCCTGGTACCTCGTTGACCGCTCTTGACCAGCCAGCACAGGGTTGCGATAAAATAGCTTCATGGCTGTTATCATCGGCACATGTTCAATGCACAAAAATAAATCAGCCATATCACCAACAGATTTGTGGCCATAGTTCTGAAAGATGGTGGCAAGACGCTGCGCTGCGTCCTGTCCTTTTACGTGGACTTCTTTGGCTATATCAACGACCGAGTCAGCAGATCTGCTGTAACGAGCTCCCAAGAAAGCATTGATAGACGGCTGTTTTTTTTCAGGATGTTGTAATAAGGCATGTACATTTATTTCGTGCCAGGAGTCTTTGGATGTCAGCGAGGCAATATGTAAATCCTTATGAAATGAAAAGGCTTTATTCATAGCATTACTTCTTAGCTACTTTAAAATTTTCTGCCATCTTGCTGGCGGCCACACCACTATCTTTAAAATATTTACTCCCCAGACTTTTGTGTCCATAAGGGCGTGCTGCTGGCGAGGTAAGGGAACAAAAGGCAATCTGAGCAATCTTCATTTTTGGATAGAGTTTGATGGGCATGCTGTTGGTATTGAAAAGTTCCAGTGTGGCATTCAGCTCATTGCCAGGATCTACAAAGCCAGCGGTAGTGTGAATGATCAGTCCTAAGCGAGCGAGACTGCTTTTTCCCATAATGTTGCAGCAGTACTTGGCGCCGACGCCAAAATAATCATCGGTAACGGCCAGGGCAAATTCATTGGGATGGAGGATAAAAAATTCCGCCTCACTCTTGAGAGTAATTTTTTCCATATATTTACTAGCTGGTTCTTTTGGATCAATGACTGCTTGTTGATGCCGCTTAAAAACCATAAATTCAAAGCCAAGTAGTACGTCATAGCTGGCAGGTTGCAGGCGGGATTCGTCAAAATCTCGAATGGTAATTTCTTGAGCGGCGAGAGCCTTTTTTATATCAGTATCAGACAAATACATGAGTGGTAACTTTCTGGTCAATACAATACCAATACTTTTTGATTCGCAATGTGTCTGGCGTCGGCCTTAAGTGTAGCGAATTACTGGTAATTGGCAAGCACGAGTCGGGCAAGATTCAGCGGCAAAAATGGCTAAAAAGCTGCACATTTGAACTACTATTCCCAGGTTTTTGTAACAAAGATTTTCTACAGGCAACACTTTGTGCAAACATGAACAAGTTTAGTTCATCACGTCCTTCGCGCTGTGTAGCCTGACACTGAAATAATGCCATACGTTTATGTTATGCTAAGTAGTGCTGCTCTGGTAGTATAGGCCAACAAGCAGTAAAGACTACGTTCTTAATTCTACTCGCAAAGGAAATATGGCAGATCCAGATCAACTTTCTCAGTCAAAAACAATATTTGAAGCCAGCTGGTGGGAAATCTTTTGGCGAAACTTTCTTGCGGGAATGGCGCGTGCCCTTGGAGCGGTAATTTTATATGCAGTTGTGTTAGTAATTCTAACAAATTTGTTTATGAGTTATATTTGGCCAGTAATGGAACCGCTGATTCAGAGTTTAGAACAAAGCACTGTCCTGTTTAGGAGTCTAAATCCTGGCAATTCTGTAGAGAATCAACCAATCCAGTAATTTTCTTGTGTAGTTTTGAGGACACTATGTCACTTGCCGTATCATTCAAACGATTTGATCAAGATGTACCCGCTCCAGAGTATGCCACAGAGGATGCAGCGGCACTTGATTTATCTGCGCGACTAACAGTGACAATCAAGCCCCGTCAAATTGGCTATGTGCCGCTTAATATTGCGCTCCAATTGCCTCAAGGATATTGGGCTCTCCTGGCTGCACGAAGCAGCTTGCATAAGCGTGGTGTGATGATGGCAAACGGTATTGGCGTTGGTGATTACGATTTTCGTGGAGATAGTGATGAATATCAGGCAGCATTGCTTAACTTTACTGATCAGCCTGTGATTATTGAGCGCGGGGATAGAATTGTGCAACTGCTCGTGCTTAGTCGCGAGCCAGTTGAGTTGCACGAAGCAGACGCTTTTGATTCTGAAAATCGGGGAGGTTTTGGCAGTACAGGCAAGTAGTGTTTATTATTGTCTAAAACTCAAGCACTTTTTTCTCAAAATACATCATAGATATTGATTGTCAAGGATTGCAAGATCACTATATGTTGTGGTTTATTGTTTTTGTTAAAGGCTATAATTTTTATGTCAAATAATGAAATGAACTATGCATATCAAGAGGTGCGGAAGCTGCATAGTCGCGCTCCTTTATTGTGGCAGGCTGATCAGTTAATTAACGTTAAATTGTTGAATTATATGATCACTGAAATTTTTGAAGTCGAGGATGCGCTAAACCAGGATTTAACCACAAAAGAAGTTTCAGGGGAGATTAGGGATGTTATCGTTTTCTGTCTGGCTTTTCATCGTTGGCTGGTAGGTGATACAAAGCCTTCTGATACCATGCGGTATGTCAATGGTTTTGGAAAAGAATCTGCTGCATTTGAAAAAGTAAGAGAGCAGGCTGTTGAGATTCAAGAGAGCCCGAATCTGGTAGCTGTCAACAGTATTTTTCCAGAACTACTCGGCAGAGTGTATTCAATTGCTTTTCACTCTCCAGAGGGTATAAAAGTATTTCTTGATTTTGCAGACACTGTAAATAAAGTGCTTTCAAATTATCCCCCAGAAGTTTTCAGTGGCGTTGATCCCGACACAGGTCGGCCGATCAATAGTGCCAATGTGCTGCTAATGTTTGATCATGCGAGCAAGGCTATGCGATTGATTCGCAAAAATTATCCAGGAGACTTTGTTTTGCCCGAGCATTGGCAGCCATTCTTGAAGCATATCTTAGATTTCAGAAATTCAGAAGTTGCATTGGGATTGATCAAGGTAGGTCTGGAGCAGCGCGCTCGTCATGAGACTGATTCTGGCATACAGATCGCCAGTATTAAGGATGTTCAAGCAATTGAGGCGGGAGAGCCTGTAGTTATCTACGATAGAAAACAACCCATGTCTCAGCGCAATACTGGCTTGCGGCCGATGTAGTAGTGATGATAGTGGTACTATATGACAAGAGCTTGCATTTTTGTGTATGCCGGGGTATTTTGATCCTATATGGTGAAAGCTACAATGTCACACTCAAAACCACACACAAAAAAGTCCAAAAAAGCCGCAGCAACTCAAGGTTTACTTATCACCCTCGAAGGCGGTGAAGGCGGTGGCAAAACTACCCAAATCGTTCGCTTACGTGACAAACTGACGAAAGCAGGGTATGAAGTGATTGCACTCCGTGAGCCAGGTGGCACTACCATTAGTGAGCAAATTCGTAAAGTGGTTTTGTCAGCCAAAAATGCCGGCATAGCCTACACAACAGAGGTGCTATTATTCCAGGCGGCTCGAGCACAGATTTACCGCGAAATTGTTTTACCCTCACTCAAGGCTGGTAAGATCGTATTAATTGATCGTTCTCGAGATAGTAGCGTCGTGTATCAGGGAATGGTCCGCGGATTTGGTCGGGAGCTCATTGAACAGCTCAATGATATTTCTACCAAAAAAACCTATCCAGATATCACGTTCTTACTTGATGTGCCAGTCCAGCTCGGATTAAAAAGACGAGCGGCTGATGGTGGTAGTAATCGCATGGAGATGGAAGATACAGATTTTCACGAGCAAGTACGCCAAGCCTATCTGCAGCTTGCCAAAGAAGATGACTCGGATCGCTGGCGAGTCATTGATGCTGAGCAATCAATTAATGACATTGCTGACGAATTGTGGGAAGTGACACAGCAAAACGTACCTCTCTAATACATCCTCTGTAATAGACTCCTCTTGCTGCTTGTACATACAATCCATTTTTAGTAAGCTGAACGGGAGTGCAAAATAATGTATCTTCTCAATCTCAAGCAACGCCTTCAAATTATGATCTCGATCAGAGCGATCAGTCCTCAAGTGCTATGCAAATGGGGAGTATGCCCAAGAAGCGAAAAAAATGGCTCATTCCCGGTCTGATGTTGGGCATATCTGTGGCTGGATTGCTCGTATTGATCATACATTTTTCTGCAATTACTTCATTTTTCTCAGCTGCTGCTGATCCAGAGCAAGAAATCACTAAACTTGAGAATCTGCTGCAAGCTCGCTTTCTGTATGCAGGAGCTATCGATAATCTCCAGGTTAGAGAAGTAGAGGATGGTGTATTTACAATTCAAAGTCGTCACTTATCTTGTGAATGGGGTCCAGGCTGTGACCCCGATCGGTATGAGTTGCAGTTTGACCGTTATTTTCCCCACCTCTTTGGTTTGGGCATGCAGGCTTCGCAAAATCAGGTAGAAATTAATTTGATACCAAAAGAAGATGGAAGCGAAGAGTTTTTAGATTTGCACTTTAGCAATGGTCGTCCTCGTACAGATGCAGAGCTCGCAGAAGTGGCGTTGCACCGTACTCACGATGGAGATATTGGTCGATTGAGAACTCCCGTGTACATCATTCCTCAAGAAAATATTATTATGGCCTACATTCAACCTGACGCTAAGCGGTTGCGGATTTCTAGACATCAGGCAGAAAATTACTCACATTTTGTTATGAAATTACATGAAACGATGGGAGAGGGCGCTCCCGGCAAACTCTTGGTTCTGAAGGGGGACTCACTTACAGACGTCTATCAAAAATACTATCGAGCACTCAGACAGGAAGGCTTCTTTTTTAAACAACCTCATTGGAATGCCTATGGAATTATGTTTGAAACATTTGCCGAATTTGAGATGCGCTCTCCGCTGGTTGGTGGAGCAACTGCCACCGCCTTGCGAGATTATGTGGATCGCTACTCTCAAATGGGAATTAAACCAAGTGCGTTTGTCTTTGGTACCGGATATTGGAAACTAGCAGAAGAAGTCAATGTCTGTTCTGCAACAAATCAAGATTATGGTGGTATTTATCGCTCGCCAACCATGGAAGTTTTTCAATTTAAAGATCAAGAAGCATTGGGATATAATCTGAGACAATTTTTCTCAGAGCTACTGAATCAAGACATTTTCCCGATGATCGGTATGCGCCATTTTGTTTCCGCGTCCAATTCTGTTGTTCCTGGTACTAATCAGAGCGGAGAGGAATTTTTCACCCAGTTAGCAGCTGACAGAAATATCAGGAATCCATTGCAAGCCAACTATCATTATAAAGATTTTCGTCCAGATTTTCGCTATAAACATTTGAACTTTAATAATGATGCGGCAATGCAGATGTATGTCGATTTGGCAGCAACGGGGTATGCGCCAATGAGGGGAATTAAAGAAGACGATATGCCTGAGATCATATTGCGAAATAATCGACCAGATTGGAACAACTTTCAGGATGGTCAAATTCGCAAAATTTTCCCACACTGGAATAATTACTTTGATGGCGATGTAGTTTTAACAGGGCGTAATGATTGGTTTTCAGTTGGTACCGATCTGCAAGTAAGTCAGGGTTGGGTAGATTGGCCCCCAAGAGGGCAGGAACCCAATAATATGTATCGAATGAAGTACGTGCATGACTCCACGATGACTCAAATCTTTTCTGGGTATCCGCATCCACAAATGGCGCTGCTGCATACCATTGGCTATACTAATGTTTGCGATAGCAATCGAAGTTGCTATGACTATTGCGGAGTGAGTGGTAGTGAAGAAGAATTATTGGCTGATTATCGTTCTTGCTGTCAGATGAATGGTGAAGCATATGTGCGGGCAATTCAGGCAGCTACTTTTCATGGCAGTGTTACTAAATCTGAAGGTGTCTGGCATCTTCCAAATGACGCAGATCGACGCGCGGCACTCTATTTTCTAAATATGCGCATGCGCTTGCATCAGTATGCGTTTGATCAGGCTCGAAATTGGTATCACACTGGAGTGCCTCACTTGGTGCGCCCATTACTCTTTGATTTTCAAGATGACCCAGAAGTGTATAAGCAGTACACAGCGCTCAATCCAAATAATCCTAATGAGCCAAAGAATCAGTATATGTTTGGCAACGCTCTATTAGTTAGGCCAATTTTCTTTCCCAATCAACGTACAGTTACCGTTTACTTTCCCGAGGGAATTTGGAAGCCACTGATTGGAGTTACACCAGAAATAGTCGGACCAGGCTACGCAGAATATACGCTTCAAGAAGATAATGACTATCCTGTTTTTCTCAAAGAAGGAGAGATTCTGATCATCGGGCAGTACGAGCAACCCGAACATCGGATGGCGTATGTGTATCTTGAACATGGTAACGCTTCCAGTGTTTACTCTCTGCACAATCAAGATGGGCAAATCGTTGAGCTTCAGGTTCGTAAAGAAGATGCTGGAGTCTGGCTGATTAACCGAGATACTAATGCACGGGTGGCTATGAATCGTGACCCATTTGGGAAAGAATTTTTCATCGGTGATCTTGAAGCGCTGTTGGCGATTGAGCCAAAAGAGGCTGCGGTTGGTGCACAGCCAGCATTTAGAAGGGATTCGTTGCCAACTCCTACTATTCAGCCTGCAGATTCGGTAACAGAACCAGCAGTCTCTACTCCTACTACTCGACGCAATGCTCAGCCTCAACCCACACCGCCGCAAGCACTTTATGGTGACCTGAACAACGATGGAGTAGTCGATACTGCAGATTTACAAATAGTGATTGAGGACATTCAAAACCCACCACCCCTGCTGCGTGGCGACTTAAATGATGACGGTGTTGTGGATATTCAAGATTACAATAGTATGTTGGAGTTAATTTCTCAGTAGGTTGATAGGTACTTTCAGCTTCATCCTTTGTTCACTTGTTCACTCCTAAATTTTATTCACTCCTAAATTACTGCTTGCCAAATATGTAAACAGTACATATACTATTTTTCCTAGTGCCAGTCGCTAGGATTTTTTTTACCAGCAGACTCATTTTTAAGATAGCGGATCCAACCGTAGTATCAAAAAGTTGTAATTGCAACCCCTCTAAATAAGCAGAGGGGTTTTTTGTAGTAGTGTGTAATCAAGAAAGAAGCTATGCAAGAAACATACCAGAAAGTATCAAGCTACGAAGGCCGCAAAGGTGAGATTAAGCGGGTGGTGCTTCTATACTCCGGTGGTTTGGACACTTCAGTCATGCTTAAGTGGATTCAGGACGAATACGATGCTGAGGTGATTGCGCTGACTATCGATATTGGTCAACAGGCAGATGATTTGGAGAAGATTCGCAAAAAGGCCCTCAAGTTAGGTGCTACAGAAGCGTTGGTGATCGACGCTAAAAATGAATTTGCCTACCACTACATTGCTCGAGGTATCAAGGCAAATGGGCATTATCAAGGTCGCTATTATCTCAGTACACCGCTGGGGCGGCCGCTGCTCGCCAAAATTGCCGTGGACGTTGCTCGCGAGTACCAGGCAGATACCATCGCACATGGTTGTACAGGCAAAGGCAATGATCAAGTCCGAATCGAGGGCTCAGTGTTGACGCTAGCACCCGAAATGAAGTTGATTGCACCGGTTCGCGAATGGGGCATGGGGCGCGAGGAAGAGCTTGAGTACGCCAAGAAACACAACATTCCAGTCAAGCAGACCTCAGACAGCCCATACTCCTACGATGACAATATGTGGGGCGTGACGGGGGAGAGTGGTGAGATTGAGAATCCGGCTCTCGTGCCGCCTCTTGATAAAATTCTCCAGGTTTGTCGCTTGCCAGAAAAAGCGCTCGACAAGCCACAGTATGTGAAGCTGCGTTTTGTCAAAGGCATCCCTACTGAGTTGGATGGCAAGCGGCTTGGGTTGGTGGAGATGATTGACAAGTTGAATCAGATTGGCGCCAAACACGCCGTCGGCATCGCTCATCATATTGAAGACCGCCTGATCGGACTGAAAGTGCGCGGCCTCTACGAAGCGCCTGCGGCTGAGATCATCATCAAGGCGCACTATGATCTAGAAAAGTACGTTTCAACCCGCGCTGAAAATGAGTTCAAATCAGGAATAGACACCAAGTGGGCGTATCTCTGTTATGGCGCACTTTGGTATGAGCCACTGATGGACGATCTCAATGCCTATATTGATAAAGTCAATGAAAAAGTGACTGGCCTGGTAACTGTCAAACTCTTCAAGGGCATGTCAGAGGTGGTAGCAGTGGATACAGCCAACTCCATCTTTGATGAAAAACTGGCGACATTTATGAAGGATGTGACATTTAATCAGAATGCCTCACCAGGTTTTATCGAGCTGTACACCCTGCAAATGCGCCTGGCGCAGAATACTGAACGGTTTGCGTTACTGAGTATTGGCGATGACAAGAACAAAAAGCAGTTTTTGCCTTTGATCAAGCGACTCAGTAAGCTCGGTTTCCATTTTTACGCGACCAACCAGACGCACGCTTTCTTGAAGAAAAATAAGATTGAGTCGCTCAAGGTGCACAAGATTCAGAGTAGTGAGATTCCAAATCTGGACGATGTGTTGCGCCAAGACCTCTTTGATTTAATCATCTCCATTCCTGAGGCAAAATCCAGCGCTGCCTCACAGGCTGACGGTGAACTGATTCAGGATTGGGCAGTTAAGACTAATGCGCAGTTAGTGAATACTTACGCACTGGCGGAAAAACTGGTGGGTCGGCTGGAGAAGCGGCTGGTGTCCAGAGGAAATGGGAAGGGGGAGTAGGATGCTAGAGTATTGGAATATTCAAGAAGATTTGCTCGCTCGTATTCACAAAGCTGGTGGCTGGGTGAATTGTCACGCACATATTGATCGGGCGTACACGCTAACTCAAGAAAACTTTGAGCTGAGTGATCGACTGCGTAGTGAAAAATGGACGCTTAATGACGAATTGCGACGCAATTCGACTGTTGATCAAATATACGATCGAATGGCACGGGCTGTCGAGCGAATGCTGGAACAAAATGTGACAGCACTAGGGACATTTATCGACGTAGATTGCAATGTTAAGGACAAGGCCATTAAGGCTGCTATTAAATTGCGTGAGCGATACCAATCAGACTTAACTATCAAATTTCTCAATCAATCAAGTGATGGACTTTTTAACAAAGAAAAAGATGCTCGGAAATGGTTTGATGTAGGTGCTGAATTTGTGGATATTATTGGCGGGCTGCTGAAGGCTGATGCGGCAAGAGGAAGGGAGGCTGAGCACTTAGATATCTTGCTCGGTACTGCCAAGCAAATGGGGAAGATGGTACACTGCCACGTTGATGAGCTCAATATTCCAAGTGAACACGAAACAGAAATCCTTGCTGAGAAGACAATTGAGCATGGCATGCAAGGTCGAGTAGTGGGAATTCATGGCATATCTATCAACTCACGACCAGAAAAAGAGCGTCAGAGAATATATAAGCTGATGCAAAAATCAGGAATGATGTTTATCAGTTGTCCGGTTTCCTGGCTCAATGAGCGGCGTAGTGAGGAGTTAGCGCCAATTCACAATCCAATTACGCCGGTAGATGAGATGCTCGAGTATGACATTCCTGTAGGAATCGGCACAGACAATATTGCTGATATTTGGATGCCGTTTAATGATGCGGATATGTGGTTGGACTTACGCGTACTACTTGAAGCAGCTCGGATTCATGACTTGGATGTACTGACAGATATTGCTACAGTGAATGGGCGGAAGGTGTTGGGAATAGAGTAAGGGATGATCAGAAAATGAATAGTACTTTTTTAACATTCAGCAGACTAGTATTATCATTTTTGATCGTGTGGCCTTTTTTACCGTTCATTGACCTAATGCTGACAGGACTTAAGAAGCAAATTATTCTATCATTCCCACCATATGGATATATGTTTGGTATTTTTGTTATCGGCATACTCTATGTTGTCCCGACTACCATAATTAGCTACCTACTTGTCAAAAAAATTCCACTATTTAATCGGCTCATTTGGGTTTGGAGTGCCATTCTAGTCATGATAGCGGTATCCATTTTTCTCTATTTTTAGTAATCTTAATTCTAGTAATGAGCAGCATTTAACAAATATAATCTGATTATGAGCACAAGTCGCTACACGCACCCCTTCTACAATCCCACCATCAGCTACGAAGAAAATTATGAGCAGGGGCCGTTTGGTTCGTTTGCGGATGCTGATGTGAGCGTCGAGAGGTCGGGCACAAAACCGAACCACCAGTTCTGCGGCCACCCGGTTTATTTGCCCTTTGGCATCCCAGCTGGTCCATTGATTAATGCAAAATTTGTTGAGGCTGCTTTCCGTCATGGCTATGATATTGCCACCTATAAAACTGTTCGCTCTCGCTCTACTCCTTGTCATCCGCACCCGAATGTCTTGCCAATTGACGTTGATGATGACCTGCAAACTGGGCGCAGTGAGCCAGTGATCACCAAAGACCAATACGACTCACCACTCTCAATTACTAACTCATTTGGCGTGCCCTCCAAAAATCCTGACATCTGGCAGCCAGACATGGAAAACGCAGTGCAGTCGGCTAGCGAGGGTCAAGTGATGATAGGCAGCTTTCAGGGAACAAAACCCGAATCTGGATCAGTCGAGGAGTTTGTCAAAGACTATGTCGCGACGGCTGGGTTGGTCAAAGAAACAGCAGCCCCAATTCTAGAAGCCAATCTCAGCTGTCCGAACGAGGGCACTGGGCACTTAGTCTGTTTTGACGTAGCTCGAGTTGAGTCAATTGTCTATGCAATAAAGCAAGAAATAGGTGATACACCATTGATTATTAAGATAGCTTATTTTGTTGAAGATTCTGCCTTAGAACAGCTGATCACGACTATCGGGAAGATGGTGGCAGGTATTTCTGCTATCAACACCATTCCAGCTTCGGTGGTTGATCGGCAGGGCAAGCAAGCGTTGCCAGGTGAAGGGCGGCTAATTAGTGGTGTCTGTGGCGCAGCCATTCAGTGGGCAGGTCTAGAAATGACTGAGCGACTAGTTAAGTTGCGAGCACAGCACGACTTGGATTTTGAGGTGATTGGGGTGGGTGGCGTCACAGAGCCAGAGGACTATCATCGCTACCGAGACGCCGGTGCAGACGCCGTCCAGAGCGCTACTGGCGCAATGTGGCGACCGAGTTTGGCGCAGGAAATTTTATCAGCAGAAAAGTAGCATGTATTGGAAGGTTGGTATGGCAAAACAAGATACATCTCGAGCAGTTGCTCAGGCGCTACTTGATATTGAAGCAGTACAGTTTGTGACTGATTCACCATTAACCCTCAAGTCTGGAATGCGCTCACCCCTGTATGTCGATAATCGAGTCCTGCCATTTCACCCTGAGTCGTGGAAAGTCGTATTGTCCGCGTGGCAGGCCAAGATTTCAGAACACAACGTATCCTTTGATTGTCTAGCGGGCATCGAAACTGCTGGCATTCCCCACAGTGCTACACTGGGCTTTCTCCTTGAGAAGCCCTCGGTTTTTATTCGTAAAAAAGCTAAAGATCATGGCACAAAGTCCAAAATTGAAGGTGGAGATGTCACTGGAAAATCAGTTTTGTTGATTGAGGATCATGTCACGACGGGCGGCTCAAGCCTGGCGGGCGTGCAGTCTATCCGAGATGCAGGTGGGCAAGTGGATGTTTGCTTAAGTATTACTTGGTATGATTTTCTCGAGACCCGCCAGGCATTTGACGATGCAGGAGTCGCCCTCTATAGTTTAGTCAGTGTTTCTGAGATTTTGGATGTGGCTTTGGAAAGAAAAACCATCGCTCATGAAAATAACGCTGTAATTCGGGAGTGGTTAGTTGATCCACATGGATGGTCTGCTAGACAGAAAGACTAGATGACCGCTAAAGAAAAATACCTCAAGCGGATTGCTCAATTGCACAGTGTTTTGTGCGTCGGTCTAGACACTCGAGTACAAGAGCTGCCAGCAGAATTTACCCAGCAATCTCAGCCGCAGTTTACCTGGAATAAGTGGTTGATTGAGCAAACTGCCCAGCACGCAGCTGCCTATAAGATCAATACTGCCTTTTATGAGGCGCAGGGAAGTCAGGGCTGGCAAGAAATGGCTGCGACCATTGCGTACCTCAAAGAGCAGTATCCTGAAATTCTGATAATCGCAGATGCCAAGCGAGCAGATATTGGCGACACGAGCGAAGCCTATGCCCAGGCATTCTATGATGAGCTCCAGGTCGATGCAGTCACGCTTCATCCCTATCTGGGATTTGATGCGATTGAGCCGTTTTTCAAGCGCACAGACAAGTTGCAGATCATACTCTGCAAAACATCCAATGCTGGCTCAGGCGAGTTCCAGGACTTGGATGTAGAAGGCAAGCCCCTCTGGCAGCAGGTGGCGCAGCAAGTGAGTCAGGTCTGGTCGCAGCAGGGTGATTGCATGCTCGTGGTGGGAGCAACCTATCCAGAAATTTTGGCTGAGGTGCGGGCTGAAGTTGGTGATTTGGGGCTTTTGGTACCTGGAGTAGGCACGCAAGGTGGTGAGTTAGCAGCAACGCTTAAGTCAGGATTGCATCCTACCAGTGGTAGTTTGCTGATTAATGTCTCTCGAGGCATCAGTCGGGCAGAAGATCCGAGCCAAGCGGCTGCTCAGTTGCATGAGCAGATGCGTACCATTCTAGATACTCAATAACTTCCTACACTGTAAGTAAGGATTTGCTAGTAAACTTTGCTACATGTCTACACACTTTTCAGATCAAATTTCAGATCAAAAAATAATGAGTATTGATAATCCATTACTTTCTTATAAAATAATGGATATGCAACACATCG
The DNA here is from genome assembly GCA_040879165.1 of Patescibacteria group bacterium. GTDB lineage: Bacteria > Patescibacteriota > Microgenomatia > UBA1400 > PJMF01 > JBBDKV01. The sequence goes on along the minus strand of JBBDKV010000004.1, from coordinate 10,158 downwards.
TCTCAATCACCAGTCAGGGTCAGCTGACGATTCCCAAGAAGCTACTCAAGGCTTTTGGCATCACTAGTGCGACCAAAGCAGTAATCGAGAAGCAGGGGGAATCTTTAGTTGTTCGACCAAAACAGCAGGATTTTTGGTCATTAGGGGGCAGTCTGAAGTCCGATGTTACGTTGAGTGATGCGCAACTTCGAGAGGCGCGTCAGCAATTTTTTGAGGATTGGACAAAAGTATGAGCGCCATCCAGGTAATTGACACCAATGTTCTTTTGCGATTCTTGGTAGGCGATAATGCTCAGCAATACGAGCAGGCTCGCAGTTGGCTGAAAGAAGCAGAGCAGGGTAAGAGAAAAATTAAAATTAGTTCGGTGGTGATAGCAGAAACATGTTATGTTCTGGAGTCGTTTTACAAGAAATCGAGGACAAGCATCGCTGAGGTTTTTGAGCTGTTTTTATCGCAAAAATGGCTAGAAGTGGAAGATCGGGATGTGATGCTTGCTATCTGGGAGCAGTACAGAAAAAAATTACGTTTTGTGGACAGTTATTTGCTTGTTAAAGCTAAGTTGCGTGGAGTAGATATTTTGACTTTTGACGCAGCATTACTCAAGGTGTACAAAGAACTAGAACAATAATACATTTGTCAGGATAGGACAGGTTGCAATGAGTGATTGAAAGGACACGCTCGTGACAACACGTCCATTTCCCTGTACTATTGCCTCGTGATGAAATTACCAAGAGCGGTTCGAGAACTTACGGAAACTTTTGAACGACTTCCCGGCATTGGTCCAAAATCTGCTCAACGACTAGCATTTTATTTACTACATCATCCTGAGTCTCGACTTCAGGAATTTGCTGATCGTCTAGTGGCGCTCAAGAAAAATACTGTGTTGTGCGGTATTTGCCATAATGTTAGCGAGCAGGATCCTTGTTCGCTGTGTACTGATACCAAGCGTGATCAAGCGGCGCTGTGCATTGTTGAACAGCCATTAGATGTACTGGCTTTGGAGAGATCAGGAGCTTTTGGGGGTAAGTACCATATTTTGCACGGATCAATTGCACCATTGCACAACATAGGTCCAGAACAATTATTTTTGCATGATATATCAAAGCGATTGGATGGTGTAGAAGAAATAATTCTTGCCACCAATCCTACTATGGAAGGTGAGGCTACAGCTTTGTATATTACTGAATATATCAGGCAATCTTTGCAATATTCTGAAATGAAAATTACTCGAATCGGACATGGTTTACCAATTGGCGCAGATATCGAGTATGCAGACGGCGTGACGCTCAAACGATCACTTGAGGGTAGAAGAGATTTCTAATTGATATATCAGCCTTAAGCACGCTGGTAAAATTAAAGTTTCTTTGTTAATCTAAGCGTGAATGACAACTGTACAATACAGTGATCATGTGCCAGCCACGAATCAATGTGAGACGTGGTTTTTTTGTACTTTTTTACCAATTTTAATTTCAAAAAATTTTCAGCTTACAGTTACCGTAGTACCAAATACGTCCAACACTTGTTGGATAGAAGGGAGTGTATGAAAGTACTTGTAGAGGGTAAAAATTTGGAAGTTACCGGGGCACTGCGCAAACATGCGGAGCAGCAGGCCACTAAGCTTGGCAAGATTGGCAAGAAAATTATTGAGGTGCGCGTATTTTTGGAAACTATTGCCAAGAAGTCAAACGACCCGCACGCCAATCGGGCAATTTTCTCTGTAAGTCTGCCTGGAGCTGCGGTCGTAGTTCGTAAGGAAGCGGCGGATATGTACGAGGCAATTGTCGATGCAGCTCACGCAACTGTGCGTCAAGTACGCAAACGCGCAGAGAAGCGAGTAACTAAATCTCGCCGTACTCAAGACACTGATCTAGCTCTAGGCGTTTAGGATGCGGTGGTTTTTTTGGAGTAAAGGGTGTTGTGATCAGACAAATTGGTTGATTTTCTGATCGTTTACCAGTAGGCTAAGAGGATATGACAGATGATACTACAAACACACCATCTCAATCTACTAGTGACGATCAAAATAGTGACGGTCAAAATAAAGATCCGCTAGCTGAGCTTGAAGCCTTGCTTGCGGAAACCAAGGCGAGTAAAGAGGCTGCGGGAACTGCGCCGGTTGAGCCAACTCCTGACCCTGAAGAAATTGCTCGACAACAGCAGGCAGCAGAAGCTGAAGATCAGAAAATGATTGCTGAGCATCGAGTCAAAATGGAAGGTATCAAAGACACACCTCAATATCAGGCTGGAGTGGCGGCTCGAGATATGGAAGTCGAGGCAGATCAGCAGACCAAAAGTGACAATGACGGATTTGAAATTCACCAAGTTGGTCAAACTAAGATTGATGACATCAAGTAGCAACCACCAACCTAATTTTAACAACTATGCCTGCCAAACCTTCCTCTAGCGCTCGTCCTCGTCCTGGTGGGGGCTTTAATCCTGGCATGGGCTTTGGCTCTGAGCACCTTGATGAACAAGCAATGCAGCAAGCAGTGTCACAAAAGGCGTTGTCTCAACAGGGAGCATCTGCCAGCACAACCGCCTCGGCTGCTCAAAATGTACCCACCAATCTCAATGATTTGAGTGGCTCGAGTGAGGCTGAGCAGAACGAGAGCGCCTCTGAAGATATCGTTGATGGTATTTTGATTAAACCAGTTGAACAAGTTGTCAAAGATGTAGGCCAGGCCATTGGTCTGCCTGAGTGGCTGCAGTGGCTTGGAGTAACGACTGAAACGCCAGAGGAAGCAGAGAAAAAAAAGGTTGTTTGGCAACGGTATCAGGCTTTGGATCAAGAGCAACAAGCGTACGCCAAGCAGCGATTTGAAGCTGAAATGCAGAAGCGACAACAGGATGAAGAGGAACAACAGCAGAGAGCAGCAGCAGAAGCGACTGAACAACAGTTCGCAGTTCCGCAAGGAAAAAAAGATGGAGCTGAAGGGTTGGGAAGTAAATCAAAGAAGCAGCAAGCCAGCCACATGGTTCAGCAACAACGACAGAGCTTTAATAGCACGATGAGCGCGAATTAGTGTTTAGTTTTGAGTGTTCAGCTCAGTCCTCTACAGCATTTTGACCAGTAGCCCGCAATTTCATCCACAACTTTTTCAAGCCACTTGAATAAATTTTGGTGATGTTGCTCACGGAGCATCCATATTTTTCTGCTAATTCCTTTTTGGTCATCGTATGTTCACCTTGACCATGTAGTGCTTTTATGACCTTTTCTTCTCGAGCAGAAACAGTCTCCTCTAGAAATTGTTGCCAGGTTTCTACTTTTTCTTTTTTCAACCAGAGCTCTTGTGGATCGCCAAACTCGTGATGTTCACTCGGTTGAATGAAAAGTCGATCATCTAAGTTGGGGTGCTGGTCAGTGATGCTATCTACCGAGATGACGTGTCTCATTCGTCGCAAGGCATTTTCGATAACTGTTTCGCTTTTTTCAAGTGCCTCGGCAATTTCTGATAGAGAAGGTTCCTCGGTACAGTTTGCTCGATAATCTTGAATTTTTTTTAAGAGAAGGTACGTGTACTCTGAGGAAACAATGATATGGGTCTCACGAATTGCCTTCATCATGTAGCACTCAATCCAATATGTAGCGTATGTACTAAATTGTGTTTTAAACTCTGGTTTAAAGCGCTTTTTTGCTTCTAGCACTCCCTCATATCCCTCTTGAATTAAATCTAGAATTTGGATTCTAGGTGAGATGTAATTGAGTGCTATGGAGACTACGAGTCCATAATGCTCAACCTCATAATGCTCAACCAACAAATCCCTCAGATCTTCGATGTCAGGAATGCCTGCTTGATCTTGGAATAGTTCTGCTGGAAAAAGGGGTTTTGCTTGTTCAGTAGATCGGGGCATAGGTATTATATATAACTATAATCTGATTTATTTACAAGTTGTTGTGACAGTAGTAAACTAATGCTAAAGGAGAGTCTGGTTATGAAATCTATATCTTGGGCAGTATTCATTTTAGTTATTTTAGCAATTTTAATTGTTTTGCCAATGATGCATTGGGGATCAATGGTGGTGCGACCTCCACAAACAATTACGGTGTCGGGCGAGGCAGAATCTCAAGTAGCCAATCAAATTGCGTCTTTTAATGCTGGTCTTTGGGCGACTAATGATGATCGGCAGACCGCTATTTCAGAAGTGAATGCTGAGATGGATAGCCTTAAGACTGCCTTGGAAGATTTTGGTATTCCAGAGGGTGATATTCAGACGCAGAATGTTAGCGTGTATCAGGAAACGTTTCCGAGCGAAGATGATCTCACGGTTGAGCGCGGTCAATGGCGAGCTAGTAACAATATCGTTGTTACTTTGAGAGATATCAATAGAGCCAATGAATTGATGAACTTACTTGGCGAGGCAGAGTTGACTGATATTTCAGGACCAAATTTCCGCATTGATGATTCGAGTGAAGCACAAACTCGATTGCTTACTGCTGCAGTGGCAAACGCTCGCGAGAAAGCTGATCTGATAGCAGATGATCAAGGTCACCGAATAACTCGAGTTCTGAGTATTAGTGAAGGCGCTGTTTCAGGCGGTAATTTTCTAATGTCGGAAAGAATGGATGGCTTGGGAGGTGGGTATGACTTAGCTCCTGGTACAAGCACGGTGGGCACTACGGTGACAGTGGTTTTTGAGATGCGTTGATTGCCGTCTGTTACAATACGAGAGTGAAATTATATAATACCCTTTCTCGCACAGTAGAAGAATTTGAGCCTTTGACTTCAGGTCAGGTGGGTTTGTATGCTTGTGGGCTGACTGTATACGACTACACTCATCTGGGGCATTTGAGAAAATATACGTTGGATGACGTGTTGGTGCGCGTTTTGCGTCAGCAAGGCAATCAAGTGAAGCATGTTCAGAACGTCACCGATGTGGGTCATCTCACTTCAGATGAAGATACGGGCGAGGACAAATTGGAAAAGGGTGCCAAGAAGTATGGTAAGACTGTTTGGGAAATTGCTCGGGAGTTTGAGGAATATTTTTGGAAGAGTATGGACTTGATGGGCAACGCTCGACCTGATGTTAGTTGTCGGGCAACTGAGCATATTGAGCAGCAGTTGGCAATGGTAGTAGCGCTTGAGAAAAAAGGTTTTGCGTATGCTGTTGAGAACGACGGAGTCTATTTTGATACCAGTAAATTTGACAGTTATGGCGAATTGGCTCGTCTGAATTTAGAAGAGCAGCAAGCGGGATCTCGGGTAGAGCAGGTAGTTGGTAAACGCAATCCGAGCGACTTTGCTTTGTGGAAATTTGAGCGTCCTGATGAGAATCGAGCAATGGTCTGGCCAAGCCCGTGGCATGAGCGTAGTTTTCCAGGGTGGCACATTGAGTGTAGTGCTATGGCAGTCGCATATCTTGGAGAGCAGTTTGACATTCATACTGGTGGTATTGATCATATTCCAGTGCACCATACCAATGAAATTGCTCAGTCTGAAGCTGCAACGGGTAAGCATCCGTTCGTGAAGCATTGGGTGCATCATAATTTTCTGAGAATTGAAGGTGAGAAGATGAGTAAGTCGTTGGAGAATTATTTCACCATCGATGACATTGTGGCGGGGGGGGGGGGGGGGGGGGGGGGGGG
>JBBDKV010000004.1:0-4564 GCA_040879165.1 Patescibacteria group bacterium | reverse complement strand
CCCCCCCACTCCGCCTCCTTTTTCTGACCTCTCACTATCGCTCTGAGATGAATTTTACTTGGGAGTCACTTGAGGGCATGCAGAAGCGTTATCGCAAATTATTGGAGGCAATCACTCAGTTCAAAGCGGAGCAGGACAGAACGATGCTTTCTCCTGAAAAACTTGCCAAAGTGGACTGGTATCGTGAGGCATTTTTTGCTGCCCTTGCCAATGATTTGGCTACACCTGAGGCGATTACTATTCTTTGGGAAGTGGCCAAATCTAACATTCCGGGTCCCGACAAGTATGACCTCTTGATTAATTTTGACGAAATCTTACAGTTGGGCTTGCAAACAGCTGAGCAACATCTAGCTCAGATCAAGTTGCACCAAGATCAACCCTGGTTGCCCGCGACAGATAAACAACTCCCTGCTCAAGTGCGCCAACTGCTTAAACAGCGTCAAAAAGCCCGAGAAACCAAAGCTTGGGTGAGCGCAGATGCGATTAGGGAAAAAGTGCTGGCTCTGGGATATGAGCTGCAAGATTCTTCCGAAGGATTGCAAGAGGTAAGAAAAATCCAGTAACAAGTACACAAAAGTATATAAAGGTTGTTATGCCAAATAAAAAAATCAAAAAACTAATGCTTCCTAAACAAGATAGAAAGATTGCTGGGGTGGCCGCGGCTATTGCTAACTATTTTGATATTGATGTTACGTTAGTGCGCGTCGCTTGGGTGATTTTGCTCATTCCAGGTATATTTCCAGCTGTCATTGCCTACTTTATTTGTTGGTTGATTATACCTGAGGAGCAGTCGCAGTCAGCTAAATAGCTTCACATCGTTTTTTTCCGATTTTTGTGCTATGCTTCAGCAAGTTCGCTACTTTTTATAAAGTGTTCCGGGTTTGGTATGAGAAAAATTCTACTGATCGAGGATGATGAAGCCACAGCTCAGGCGTATGCAGAAAGTTTTTCAGAAGAGTATTCTGTTGAAGTTGCCACTTCAGCCCAACAGGGTTTGACGCAAGCGATCCATTCAAAGCCAGATCTAATCTTGCTCGATATTATGCTCCCAGGAGGTAAGAATGGCTTTGATTTTCTGCAAGATTTAAAGAATAACTCTCAAATTTCCCAAATTCCAGTGGTGATATTAACCAATTTAGATGATCAGCGTCAGGCAGCGCTCGATTATGGCGCTCAGGAATGTTTTGTCAAAGCCAATACAAGCATTCCAGAAATAGAAGTTGCAATTGAGAAATTGCTAAAGAAGTAAGCATAATTTTCAGTATTGAGCGGTATGTTTGATGAACATTCAGAAAAAATTAGACAGCGACTTGTTGCCATACTCGATGAAACTTTGGATGCATGGGTAGCAGAGTCGCGTTTTCCTATTGATCACACGCTCCTGCCAATGCTGAAAAGCATGAGTACCAAGGGAAAATTATTTCGCGGTACGCTACTGGTGCAAAGTTATCAGTTATTGACGGGCACTTCTTCTGCTGATGTGAAGGCTCAACACACCATAGAGAGCGCTTATCAAACCGCTGCGGCTGTGGAGCTATACGGCACGGCGTTGCTGATTCATGATGACATTATGGATCGGGCAACTGAGCGCAGGGGAGCAGCCACCGTTGATGTTCAGATAGCAGATTTTTCTCGAGAAAATGACTTACATGAGCCAGCACATGTTGGACAAAGTACGGCAATTTGTGCGGGAGACTTTCTGTTTTTTGTGGCGCAACAAATGCTTAGTCAGTTGTCGATTTCGACCGAGGTGGCTCAGCGCATTCAAGCTGTTTCTGCGCACGAATTGGCACTGTTGGGACTGGCGCAAATCGAAGATTTGCGCCAAGCCTCCCTCAAAACAACTCCATCCCAAGATCAAGTTTTAGCCATGTATGCAGGAAAAACTGGTCGTTACACAGGTCGCTGGCCACTGGAATTAGCCGCGGTCTTGGCCGAGCTAGATGCAAAGCAACAAGCTCAATTGGGTCAGATTGGCGAACAGTTGGGTGTTTTGTATCAACTGCAAGACGACTACCTTGGCTTGTTTGGAGATGAAACGGTACTGGGTAAGTCAGTCACTTCTGACTTAACTGAGGGAAAGAAAACACTGTTGTATTCAGCATATTTCACTTCGTCAGATTGCGACCATGCAATGCTAGAGAAAGTATTTGGTATAGCTGATGCTTCAAAGCATGACATCACACAGGTAAAAAAGAGTATGCAAAGCAGTGGTGTCGTAGAGCAAGTGCGAGCAATCATGAGCGAGATGCAGCAGGCAACGCAGTCGCACATTGAGCAGCTACACCACTCAGCTGAGTTGCAACAGTTTCTCAAAAAAGTTTTAACTTTTATCGTGCAACGGGAGAAGTAGATGGAGTTATATTTGCTAGTCGTTTAGCAACGAGAGGATGCTCTCCTTTTGGAACCAGTAAACCTTCAGCATTTGAATAATATGTGTCTTGATACATCTCAACTTCACTCCAATCAACGTGTCGGTTTTGGATTGCTTCTTCTAGCGAAAAAATATCAACTGGTTCTGCATTGATTGTGATATGGTTCATATAATACCCAGTAAACCGGGCTTCAGTGGGATCAAGCACAAAGTTTCGTTTGCCAAGCATTACCTCTCCAGGTGCTAATTCCCAAAGACTTCGATTAGTTGCCGCTATACTCACAATCCCTGTAGAGAGTATGCCACCGACTGCCATATATTCGGTGACGGGTGGGTTTCGGTATGTGGTAGTCACCTGTTCAATTTTTACTCGAATAGTTTCCCCTGTACCTGGCCACTGCAAAAAAACCATATTGCCTAGATGTTCATGTCCAATCTGCGACAATATCTCCTCTAGAGAGAGTGGCTTCATTTGGTGTGCTTCACATTGTTCCAAGAAAATTTTATATTGTTCGCGATTCTGAGTTTCACACTCGGTTGCAATTTTGTCATTTTCAGCTAAAAACCTTGCTTTTTTTGCAGAGGCTTCAGCCCGTTTTGAAGCTGGCGTTTGAATGCTTAGTGCATCAAAAATTCTTCTCATACTCTCCAATTATACCATTCTACGCTTTTTGATTGATTAAGATCATGTTGCTAGACGAGTCTTTTGCAGATAAAATTCACCTTCCCCTAAAAAATATGAAATATGTTGCTTGGTCTATTGTCGCTGTTTGGTTCGTTTTAATAACGAGCATCATTGGCGTGATTGTGTTCCCTAATCAAGAGATGTCGGGAGCGCCACCGTATGGTGAAGATTTGACAGAAATTCCTCCCTTTGATCCTCGAGTGCTTGGTGCCCAGTGGGAGCGACCCAACGTACCTACTCGAGTGGGCATCCAAGTGGGACACTGGAAAAATGACGAAGTTCCTGACGAGCTGGAGAATTTGCGTGGTAATACTGGAGCACAGGGTGGAGGAAAGAGTGAGTGGGAGGTCAACTACTCCATTGCCGTTGAGATGGCTGCAATGCTCGAATCTCAGGGAGTGATGGTGGATATCTTGCCCGCAACAGTGCCACCAGAATACTGGGCAGATGTATTTGTGGCGATCCATGCTGACGGCAGTTTAGATCAGAGTGTTTCTGGATTTAAGTTTGCTGGACCCTGGCGAGATGTGACAGGAAAATCTGCAAAACTCGTACAGTTGCTCGAACAAGAGTACTTACTGCAGACTCAGCTGCCGCTTGATCCAAACGTTACTCGTAATATGCGCGGCTACTATGCCTTTTCCTGGTGGCGATTTGAACACAGCATCCATCCAATGACGGTGGCGGTGATTGCTGAGACTGGATTTCTGACCAATCCAAGTGATCAGCGATTTTTAATCGACTCACCAGAGATATCTGCACGAGCGATGGCAGACGGCGTGCTTGCTTTTTTGGAAGGGGAGGGACTGTTGGAAAGCGGCTAAAGTTTTTTTTAGAGCAAAGTCTACTTAATCTGGATTTCCCAATTTTGCAACAATCTTATCTTCAAACTCTTTGATAAATTTATCCATATCATGGTAAATGAGTCCATTCCAAAAAATATACCAACTTCCTTGAATATATCCTATGGCAGCGGCTGCTTCTAGCCAATTAAACCGTTCGCCATTTCCAGTCAGTGCGGTACCAGCGCTGTAGAGGGCGTAGGGTGCAAGTGACTTGCCAAAGTTGGCGATCTGACCTATTCCTGCCGCTGTTTTTGCTTTGCCTGAACCAATATATGAGAGTGTTGGTGCCAAACTGGCACTATAGCCTTTTTTTTCTAGTGTTGCAGCCTCAAGTTGCATGCTGAGGAGTAGACAAGCAAAGCTCCAATACAGTACTTCAAAAGGGAGCTGAGCTGTTTCCTGATCAATTTTCTTTGCAGTATCGTGTATCACAATCGTAAGCCAGAGTTGAGCTCCGCTCATGTACAGATAAGACATTCCTTCAAGAAAACTTGTAATAAAAAGCTCATCTATGTGAGCTCTTCCTTTGGCATGATTAGACCAAGTTTTGAGTCGGCTCCATGAGTTAATAGCGAAGGCTTCAAGTGGATGCATATATGTAGTTGCCTCAGTTCGCAAACGAAACGCACCACTAGCGAGTAAAATACTCGTCTAGGAGGT
>JBBDKV010000003.1:151408-188867 GCA_040879165.1 Patescibacteria group bacterium | reverse complement strand
CACATAGCTTGTATATGAAATTACAATAGTAGGCAGTATACTACACAAAATGGATTGGAAGGAGGTTTGTATGCTCGGAAATATTATTTTTGCAGTTTTTGGTGCAGTAGTGGGAGCAGTCATTGCTGCTTTTGTAGTACCTACGTATATTTCACCTCAGCTTGAGCCAACTCCAACTCCACTTGCGCAAGATGAAGCGATGCAGATGCCTGCTGAATCTGAACAAGGGATGAACATGCGTGAGATGACTGACGAGCTTTCCCAACTTGAGGGTGGTGAATTTGACTTGGCATTTTTGGAGCTAATGATCGAGCACCATCAAGATGCTATAGATATGTCGGAATTGGTTGGTGAACGTTCTGAAAATGTTGAGTTGCAAGATTTGGCAACCGACATTCAGGAAACTCAAGCGGCAGAAATTACCCAAATGCAAGAGTGGCAGGCAGCTTGGGCGACCCAGTCTGCTGAACTCGCCGAATAAGTTTTTTGTTTTTTTTGATAGAAAAGCTATTTGACAATTGCTTTGTATGGCAATACAATAAATATATTCAATATTTTGAATATATATGAAGTATCTACAGCTATTTGAACACCAGGCAGTCATTTTCAAGGCTCTTGCCCACCCGCAGCGTTTAGAACTGATTCAATTGTTGCGTAATCAGGAGTTGAGCGTCAGTGAGATCTATCAGATGTTGCTGTTACCGCAGGCAAAAATCAGCCAGCACTTGATGGTCTTGAGAGAAGTGGGTGTCGTCAGAGTTCGTAAAGAAGGTCGCAGTGCTCTCTATAGTCTCAGTGACGAGCGAATTACTCGGGCGCATGACGCTATTCGGGCAGTTTTAGTTGAACAGCATCAGCAGGAAGGTCAGTCACAACAGTTTTTGCACACTATTCAAGATTTGCTGCCCATTCAAGCCGATCCGGTCTGTGGCATGCGTTTGTCGCCAAAAACTAGTAGTTTTATTGAAAAATATCAAGGCAAAGAGTATTTTTTTTGTGCCAGTCGTTGCGTACAACGTTTCAAGCAAAACCCTCACAAGTATGTGGTACATCAGCAGGAATCTCATGCAGTCTAAGGCAGATTCTACACAACCTACAGCAGTGACAGAAACAAAAAACTTGCACATCACGGGTATGCATTGTGCTAGTTGCGCTACCCTGATTCAGCGAAAACTCGTCAAAGAGCCAGGTGTGACTGATGCCACCGTAAGTTTTGCCAACCACCAAGCGGTCGTTGAGTATCAGCCAAAACAGGTGAATGATCAGAAACTAATTGACGCGGTCGCTGCAGCTGGATACAAAGCCAGCGTGATGACTGACCAAGCTGAAGATGTTTCAGAACAAGAGCGAGAAATTGAGTTGCGTTACCTAAAAAATAGGCTTTGGATTGCTGGGATTTTGACAGGGATTTTACTGCTGACCATGATTCCTGGTATGTCAATGTGGTTACACAACCCCTGGCTTTTGTGGGCGTTGGCGACGCCGGTGCAGTTCTGGGTCGGTTGGCGATTCTACCAAGGCGCATGGTCGGCGTTGCGAGCTGGCGGGGCGACAATGGACACTCTAATTGCACTTGGAACCTCTGTGGCATATGGCTACTCAGTGGTGGCTGTACTATTTAGCGAACAGTTGCTGGCGATGGGCGTAGAGCCGCATCTCTATTTTGAAGCGGCTGCGGCTATTATCGCCTTTGTTACCCTGGGTAAATATTTGGAATTGAGAAGCAGGGGTAAAACTGCTGAAGCGTTGGAGGCGTTGGCTCATCTGCAGCCACGAGAAGCGTTTCGAATTGGCGCAGACGGCAGTATTGAGCGAGTTGAGTTGCAGGATGTTGTTGTGGGTGATCGATTGCTAGTCAAAGCAGGGCAGCAAGTGCCGGTTGATGGCAAGATCGTTACAGGTAGTGCAGTGCTTGATGAAAGTATGGTGACTGGAGAGAGTGTGCCCGTTACCAAAGAGGTCGGTGACGGTGTAGTTGGGGCGACGGTGAACGCAGCAGGCAGTTTTGAGATGGTGACGGAAAAAGTTGGCGGCGAGATGTTTTTGTCACAAATTATTGAACTGGTGCGGCGTGCTCAGGCTTCTCGACCACAGGTACAGCAGTTGGTTGATACGATTGCGGGCTATTTTGTGCCGGTGGCGCTTGGTTTATCTTTGGTGGCATTTGGAGTGTGGTGGTTGTTTGGTCCAGATCCTGGTTGGTTATACGGCATGGTCAGTATGACCGCGGTGCTGATTATTGCGTGTCCGTGTGCACTGGGTTTGGCGACGCCGACGGCGCTGATTGCGGGTGTGGGGCGTGGAGCGCAGGTAGGTATTTTGATTAAAGATGCTCAAGCGCTCGAGCTTGCACAAGAAGTTACGACCATCATTTTTGATAAAACAGGCACCTTGACTGAAGGTAAGCCCAGCGTTACTGACACATTTTTTTCGTCTACCCTTTCCCAGCAGCAAGTACAGAAATTACAACAGCAGATTCTAACACTAGAAACTCAGTCACAGCATCCGTTGGCAGCAGCAGTGGTGCGGCATTTTGAGGCATTGGGAGTGAGCTCTGAAGCAACAGCGCTGGGTGAGGTTGAAGAAGCAGCGGGAAAAGGCGTTCGCGCAACATTTGGTCCAAAAGAAGTGATTATCGGGACAAAAGCATTTTTACAGGAGCAAAAGATTTCTTTGGATAAAAAAGCCTTGGCTCGAACTGAACAATGGCAGAAAGCTGGACAAACGGTAATTCAGATTGGCGCAGCAGGCAAGCATTTGGGAAGCATCGCACTAGCAGACACTTTGAGAGCTGGTGCGGCTGAGACGGTGGCACAACTGCAGCAACAAGGATTGGAGATACTGTTACTGAGTGGTGATACGCAAAAAACGGTTGAAGCCATAGCTGCTCAGGTGGGTATTGGCAACATTCAAGCAGAAGTGTTGCCTGATCAAAAGGAAGCTGTGGTAGCTGAGTTGACGAATAGTGGTAAGAAGGTGGCATTTGTGGGCGATGGCATTAATGACGCCCCTGCTCTTGCCCGAGCTCATCTGGGGATTGCCATGGGCGGTGGTACTGACGTAGCTCGAGGTGCCGCTGAAGTGGTATTACTGCACAGCGATATTCGACTGGTGCCTCAGGCGCTTGTGTTGGCCAAGAGTACGCTGCGCATTATTAAACAAAATTTATTTTGGGCATTTGCCTATAACGTCACCCTGATTCCAGTGGCCATGGGTGTGCTTTATCCATTTTTCGGTATTCAGTTGCAGCCACTGTTTGCTGGGGCAGCGATGGCGTTTTCCAGTGTTTCGGTGGTGCTCAACGCGCTGCGTTTGCAGCGGATTCGATTGGTACCTGGAGAAACAGCCAAAAATTCAAGCGGCTCTGATATTACAACGGGAACATAGATTCAATTAGATTTGACAATAGTATTATTTATGTGTCATAACACTATCTATAACTAGATCGTAGTAATCTGCCCCACTGACGTATGCTATACGTTGAAAATACGCCAACTTGTTTTTGTAACGAGTTGTTGTGGTGGGTGAAGCTTGATCTAGAGTAGTACTTAGTATTAATAAAGGAGTTTCTATATGAAACGCATTCTTTTAAGTTTGACAGCAATCGCTGCCACGGTCACCATGACCATCGGCGCAACGCAAGCATTGTTTAGTGATAGTGAGACAATTGCTGAAAATACGGTGTCCGCAGCTGTGATTAACTTAGATTTACTCGGTTTAAACAGTGGGGAAATTAATAAACCACTCAATATCACTGATCTAGTGCCCGGCGCACATTCAGAATGGGCTCGAGTTCGTTTGATGAATGACTCAAATGTGCCTGTGGATGCATATATGTACCTTACTGGTGTATCTGGAGCAGCCTGCAGCATGACCAATATCGAAGTCGCGACTGGTCTAAAAGACTTTACTAATCAGGCAAGTGAGCGAACTCAAAGCATTTACAGCGGTCCTGTATCTGGTATGCAAGGGGCAGCAAATCGCAAAGAAGTCAACATAGCTGGAACTGGTCACATTAACGGTATCCCTGCAAATACCGATCATGTCGTGCAGCAACGAGCGCAGCTTGATTCAGAAGCTGGCAACAATCTCCAGGGCGATAGTTGTACCTGGAATGAAGTTTTTGTAATCGAGAGTATCGATCCTTCACTGTAATAACATCTGAACTTTCGTTCTACTGCGCAAGGCTGCAAGCCTTGCGCAGTAGACTCGACCTAATGACAAACGCATGAACAATCGATTTATCCATATACTACTAACAACTTCCTACTGGCTATTTATTTTAGTCTTATTCGCGATTGCTGGAATGGCTGCACTTTCATCCTTTCAATTTCCGATTAATTTTCGTACCTTCGTGGTTCAGTCTGGTTCCATGGAGCCAGCTATTCCAACCGGAAGTTTAGTGTTTGTACAATCCCAGCCGGCGTATGCAGTAGGTGAAGTTATTACCTATTCGCCAGAACCATTACAGGCAAATCAGACACCTGAGACAACAATTACGCACCGCTTAATTGGCACTAATGAGGTGGCATCACAAACTGTCTTCTTTACTAAAGGAGATGCCAACTCAGTGCAAGATTTAGATCCAATCCCAGAGGAGCAGGTGATTGGTAAAGTTACGACATTCCTGCCGTACTTAGGATATCCGGTTGGTTTTATTAAGACGCAGTTAGGCTTTATTTTACTTATTATTGTTCCCGCTACTATTATCGTCTATAGCGAGTTAGTGGTGCTAAAAAAAGAAATTGTCAAAATGCTCGCTCAAAAGAAGGCAAAAAACGTAGCAAACACCAAAGTAAGTGGCACTTAACTATATGCAACTACTCTTAAAATCACTATCTCTTCGTCCCCTGCAAAGTCTTAAATTGCTTTGTTTGGTAGCTTTGACTTTTTTGGTGCAAGTACCTGCCACAAATTCTTATTTTTCTTCAGACGCAGCTATTGTGAGCAACCAGATTCAAACTGGCAATTGGATTCCTGAGATTTCCTTTGATGAATCCATAACGGCTACCAACGGTTATTCGTGTGGAGTGGGTGCTGCTGTAGCAGAGGATGGTCTTCGTATACATGTTACTAATTGGCATGAAGGATATCAGCTTGAAGGGCGCTACTATATTGAAGGTAGTGGGGTCTATGGCTCATGGATGAATTTGCTAACCATGGGCGATGTCGAGCTGGTTGGTGATCAGCTCACCGTTACACTGCACAACACGGGCAATACCCCTGCAGGAGAAGCCAGTTGGCAGGTGAGGACGCTTAATCAGTTTGGTGATGAGTTATCAGGCCCAGCTCAGCTGGATTACATAATAACGACTGACCTAGAAAGTCAGGCTTGTGGTGGAACGCTCGGCGTTGGATTTGAAACTAGTGAAACCGGAGAATTGTCAGGAATTGAGCAGTGTCAGGTAACTACAGCAGATGCTTCTCAGGACGGTGCTTCAAAACAAGTGCTTAAGTGGCATGAAATTGATTTTGCTACTAGCTATCGAATTCAAGGCTATATTTGGCAAGATGACAATTGGCAGACCTACGGTGGACAATATCAATTGAGCACTGATCCGCTTTCCGCAAACGTCAGCGTGGAAGATGGCATTGTCCGCTATGAAACATCGGCAAGTGCGGAAGTAACTACGGCCTACTTTATTGAGGCTCTTGATGCGCAAAACACTATTTTGGCACAGTCATCACCACAATCAGATGAATTTAGTTGCACCTTTACTGTAGATCGTTCTGAGCCCCTCCCTGCTCCACTACTGCTATCGATTGATGAAGAACAGGAGCAGTCTGAGATGGATGTGATGATTACCCAGGAAGACCAATCTCTGAGAATTGCATTCGCTGATGCAGAAAATATTTTTGATTCAGTCAAAGTAGCAATTAGCTATGATCGTGATGGTCACTCTGAACCTCTAGAAGAAATGATTGAGGATACCATAACCAAAGATTTGGATGCGGCTACTATAGAAAAATTATTTTACATAGGCACATGCTCCTCTGGCGGAACGTGCACACCACATACTTCGGTTGTGCATGGACAAGTCCACTTACTCTATAAAATAGGTACCAATATTGAGTACGATGAAACACTGCCCTTTACCTGGAGTGAGCTATGAAACATTTTTGGTCAAGCTGCCTGCTGTTTGTAGCCCTGGCTGCTCTGTTTTTTTCTCCAGCAGGGGCATACGCTGCTGACTTAGAAGTAGCGTGTGACGGGAGTGGTAGTTGTGTAGTTGATCCGGCTGATACGCCATTATTTTCTGCAGATAATCTTGTTCCCGGTCAAAAGATTGCTCAAACTGTTACCGTTACTAACACTTCTGCCCAAGCAGGCGATGTGGTCTTTCAATTAGAAAACGCCCTTGTTGATTCAAATTTGGCTGATGCTATTGTGCTGCGAGTATTTCGTGATGCCACATTGCTCTACGGACCAAGTGCGCTGTCTGGTCTTTTTGATACTCCGATTACGCTAGAATCACTGGCTGGGAGTTCTAGTCAGGAATATATTTTCGAGCTACAGTTATTGCCCAATGCTGGTGATGAGCTGCAAGGCAAATCACTTTCGTTTGACATCGAACTTGGCTTCTTTTTTGAGGACAGTACTCCTTCGCCCACTCCTTCAGCTTCACCGAGTCCAACTCCAAGCCCGACACCAACGCCAACCCCAACTTCAAGCCCGAGCCTTTTCCAAAGCTCAGGTACCGTTTTAGGTTCCAGTACAGGTTCAAGTGGTCCGCCAACACCACCCGTTTGTTCTGCTCAAGCGCCGACAACTGCTCCCACTCTCCTGCTGACCTCTAGTCAACCAAATTCTATTACACTATCCTGGAGCGTTGTTTCACCGGTGACGCATTACGCCATCGTATTTACCCGTCAGAGTGATGGGGCGCAATATGGGAGTGCTAATATTGGCGCAACGACGACGTATACAGTCAATAATTTAGCCGCTGGGAGTGCCTACACGTTTCAGGTTTTTGGAGTCAATGATTGCGCGCCGGGCTCTCGGTCAAATGAAGTTGCCACTGGTTTGGTGGCAGGAGTAGGAGGGGTGATTGGCGATCCAGTGGGGGCAGATGGTCAAGTGCTTGGTGATGAAGCTACTGATGAAGACGAAGACGAGTCATTAGGAGGTGAAGCAGGCGATAAAACTAGTCAGGGTGGGTTGATTGGGGGCGTGACAACCGATGTCTGTCAAGCGGTTAACTGGCTGCCTATTTGGGTAGCGATAGCTATGGTTGTCATCTTGGTGCTATTAGAGTGGCTTCTCAGATACACTAATCCTCAGAAAAAATATTTTGCCTTGCTGGCAATAACTCTTACAGGTATTGCAATCGTCTACTTCTTGGGTGACTGTAATTGTTTGCCTGGGCAGTGGCTCGAGTGGCTCTGCCTCTGGTTCTGGGTGGTAGCTGCAGCACTTTTCTTTGTGATTCGCACCATTGGTTTTGTATTTATTGAAGATCCACAGTCTTAGAATTCTGACACTCAGTTAAAATTATTTTTTATTTGACCCGTGCTCTATGGTGAGTAATACTTCCTGAATTAAGTAGCCCAAGAATACATACGCCATCAGAGCAAAAAGTGCAGAAAATTCAATTTCCAAACCCCTAGTGAGGTTGGGTGATGGGAACATACCTATGAATGGTCGGAGCAGTGGTTCAGTGGTTTCGTAGGTCCAGCGGACAAACGGTGCCTGGGTCGAAGCGCCGAAGAGTTTGAGGATGATACGCAAACTGAGAAATGCGGTAACAATACTGATAAAAAGATTGGTGAGGGAGCGGACGAAGCGAATGGTGAACATATTGCCTCCTTTTTTTGCTAGTATACGAAGTGTGTGATACTTTATCAAGTAGTAAGAAAGATGCGCTATGCAGGGTTTTTTAACATTTATTCGTGAGCAAGGAGTAATGGGCTTGGCAATAGGCTTTTTGCTCGGTGGAGCAGTCTCTGGCTTGGTCACGTCACTGGTGGAGGATATTATCAGTCCACTGCTAGGAATTTTTATGACTCGTCTCGAAAGCATGACTGAGCTAGAGGTGCAGATTGCATCGGCGACCGTGATGATTGGCAGTTTCTTAGCTGAGTTGATTGATTTTGCGCTAATAGCAGCAGTAATTTATTTTGTGTTTAAGGGATTGAGATTAGATACTGTTGACATGAAGAAAAAGTAGCTTTTGTTGAGTGTTTGCCAGCGCAGCGTTAGAGATCCGTACTGTCGATTTCTGTTTGTATCCACTGATGCACCTCGAGCCAAGGATACTCTCCCGCTGCTGGTTCTGCTGGAAGTAGGACGTACTGACCACCACTTCTGCCATCTTTGAGCACATTTTGCGTGCTGAGAACTATCTGGCTAAAGGGATAGGTTTGCAGCTCGTCGGATTGGTCAATCCATTCTTCAAGTTGGCTAGGTTGAATGTCGGTTGTAACGTTCCAGGAGAGCGTCTGCAGCAGGCCAGGAATTTTGGGAATAAAGTTTAGATTGATTACTTGTTGTTTGATGCCTTGCACGACCGCTTGTTGACGTGCTGCGCGGGCAAAGTCGCCACCGGATTGTTCAGAGTGACGAGAGCGAGCAAATTTGAGAGCGGTCTCCCCGTCTAATGTGTGAGTGCCCGCTTCAAAAACCAATCGCTCGTATCGACACGGAAAGGCTCTCTCCAATTGCTCACCAGAAACTGTTGCCGTAATGGCTTCAATATCTTCTTCAGAAAAATCACAGGTATTTTCTTCTTCGCCGGGAATGGGGTAGTAATCATCCACAAAACCGCGCGGCACGGTAACCGTAATTCCGCCAAGCTGGTCGATAGCAGTTTCAAAGGCAGAAAAATTGACTGCTAAAAAATATGGTATGTGCAAACCCGTTACTTGCTCAATGGCATATTTCGCCAGTGTGCCTCCGCCAGCTTCGCCGGTAAAAGCCTTGGGACGATTGGGGTATTGGCGCTGGTCAGTGCCAATAGCGTAGGCAGCGTTGATTTTATAGCCTTTGTATTCCAAGCCTTCATCGGTTTCTAGCAGGGGGAGCTCAACCCAGATGTCTCTGGGCAGGGAAATAAGCGTCACTCGTTCTTCTCGAGGCTGGACATAGGCAACCATAATACTGTCAGTCAGTAACCCGCCATCATGGCCAGGATCACCATGCCCTAGCAGCGCGATGCCGTACGCAGCGAGCGGGTCGGGGGTGGGTTCTGGCGTTGGTTCGGCTGATTGAGGAAGAGCTGAAGGTGCTTCTTCAGTAGAGTTGACAATCATTTGGCTCAGTGAGAGCCAAGTGAAGGTGGCAGTGGCAGAGATAGTAAAGAGTGTAAGGGCGAGCAAGGCAAAGAGAAAGCGGTGCCAGTCAGAACGCTGGAGCTTAGGAAAAAAATGAAGATGCTGGGGAAAATACCAAACAAAATGCTTCATGATAGGGATATTATAGCGGGTTTTGGAGAAATCGGAGGCATTCTCGTTGTTGAATGATTTATAAGAAGCAGACTTGTGGATTTTTGACAATTTTTGATTATTTTTACATGACTTTTTGACCGCAATTATAAGTCGTGATAGAATACTTTTTCAGTCCTGCTCGGGTAAACTTTTTTAAAGTGAGGTGACCACATGGAGCGAGAATCAAATACATTCCAACCTACTGGCAGCGAGCAGTTATTTCAGGGTGAGCCACAACCTCTTGGGGGACTGAGTAATGAAACGGAGTTGGCCAACAACTGTCCTGCAAGCTTCAGGCAAGATAATCCGTGGTCGAACTATGCACAGATACTTTTTGTCAAGGGAGCCAGTATAGAGAACTGGAAATGGAAGGCGAGCGCATCTGAAATGCGATGGCGGCAGTTTAATTGTTTAAGAGGCCTGCTGGGCACCTTCGCTCTTGGCCATAAGGATAAGCTGGCCGTGGCTGGCTGGATGCTTTCGGAGATGCTTGCTGAGGTGCCAGAATTTGTAGTTACTGAAAAATGATTGACCTGTTGTATCAGAATTTCTGCAGTTATGACAACTCTTGCAGATGATCTTTTGTTTGGTATCTGTTACTATTCTCCCAGTATTTTAGACAGAAAGAGCGCATGACTGAAACTCCTTCGCCAGTTAATAGGTGTACTAAATGTGAGGAATTACTTACTTGTTCCGCAACCAAATATGGTTCTGTGGCGCACGTGCATGGCAATAAAATAATAGGAGAAGATGTTATTGAAAAACAATTTGCTGGAAGGATTGAAGACTGCAAAATTAGAAATCTTAAAAAGGGCGGCGAAGATGAATCTAATTTGACAGAAAGAGATGCATTAGTTCGTTTCTTAGAACTGATTGGTCTGCCTAGATTGGCAGTATATGCGAGTGTGAGCATCTTGGCGCAGCAAAACAAACCTTGATCTAACACGCCCTATCACATAGCAGTATTTGTCAACAACTGCTAAAAATGAGCAATGATCTAGCTAGAAAACGATACAAAGCAAAAAACTACCTTGCAGTTCCACAAAGAACCAGCGCCTACTGACAGATGATCTCTACGATGTCACCAGCTTGGAGTTGTTTGTAGCGGTAGCCATTGGCGCGCTCCATTGCTTCAGCTGCTGCGCCTGTGCCACAGTGAGTTTCAGCCAATTTCCAGAAGGTGTCGCCGCGTTGGGCAGTAACTTCAGATTGGCCACTGGTGTTGGCTAGAACGGAGATTGCATCTATTGACTCTTCAGTAGCCGATTCGTCAGTAATCATTGCCTCTTCTGATTCTGATTCATTTTCTGTTTCAGAAACGTCTGCCAGTTGAGCAGATTCAGTAGCGGTACTGCTGACCTGATCATTATTTGCGTTACTGAAGGTGTTGATGGCGAGTACGCCTAATGCACCGAGTACGACCATTCCGACGATGGTTTCTGGTTTTTTTAGCAGTGCCATGGTTTTATCTTTGGCTGCTACTGGTTGGGCGCTGACTGCGCGAGTTGTGGCTGACATACTGTCTCCTTTTAAATACTTCATTACTAATTACTACTAACGAATCTAGTGGGCTGGCGTTCAAGTAGGTGCGAAGTGGTGCTATGCATGATTGGAGTGGCTCCGGTGTAACCAGAGGAAATAGCTGCCATCGGTTCGCCAGAATTATTGCCTGTCCAAACTGCCACCACAAAATCCTCAGTGAAGGCAACCGCTACATTATCCTTAAACTCATTTGAGGTGCCGGTTTTGATTGAAACAGGAGCATCGCCAAACTCAAATAATGCTGGTCTGCCAAACATTGCCAGTCGTGCAGCGGGATCCGCCAACATTTCAGAAAGTGTCTGAGCTGTAGATGCAGTAACAACTTGTTCTCCTTGAGATTTCGCTTGATAGATTTTATTGCCGTGATGATTAGTAATCTGATTGATGAGATGAAGATTTTTCTTTTCGCCAGCTTCTGCCAATACTTGGTATGCTTGAGTAAGGTTGAGCAGTGAAGTCTCTACACCACCGATGGCGAGTGAAAGCGGAATAGGCTGATTCAGATCGGCATATTCAGTCAGCCCAAATTTAGTGCCGTATTCTGCAATGACTTGCGGACCAATTTGATGCGTGAGTTTAATGGCGGGTATATTGTAAGAATTACCCAGCGCTTCAGCCAGCGTGACCGTGCCATGAAAGGTGCCGTCGTAGTTGCGGGGTGTGTAGTTTTGATACTCAGTAAACACCGTCGCTTCATCGACAATGGTTGAGTCAGGTTTCATGCCTTGTTCAAGCGCGGCGGCGTAGGGAATTATTTTTAGAGTAGAACCGAGCTGGCGTTGTGCGGCAGCTACGTTCACTTGACCAGAATTGGGGTCGTAATAATTAGCTGAGCCAATCAAGGCTTGAATTTGACCAGTGTTTGGATCGGCGATGACCACAGCAGCGTTAGAAAAATTGTAAACAGCACCATTGCGCACTACTTCGCTGAGCACTTGTTGTTGAATGGTATTTTGTAATTGGAGATCAATAGTGGAATGTACAATCACCCCTGAGTCAAGTAGTTCGCTTTCCCCATATCGAGCAACCAGTTCGGTTAAAATTTGGTCGACTGCATGCGGAGCCCGCTTATAGCTGACTCGAGGCGCAAAGTGCAACTCCGCTGTCTGTACTGCTTGATATTCTTTGTCTGTAATTTTTCCTGAGATCAGCATTTTTTCAGCGAGCTGGGTAACTCTTTGATAGTCATCGGGATGTTCTTGTGCAGATTGAGAAAAGACGCTGGGTGCAGGAGTTAGTGAAGCTAAAAAGAGTGCCTCACTTGCACTAAGGTCTTGAACGCTTTTGTGAAAGTAGTGCTTGGCAGCAGCCTCAACTCCGATGGCTACGCCACCATACGGAACGGTGTTGAAGTACAACTCCAGAATTTGATGTTTTTCAAAATTTTGTTCAATTTTAGCGGCGATGATTGCCTCATCGATTTTTCTCGTCCAAGTTCGCTCTCGGTTGAGAAAGGCAGTGCGAGCCAACTGCTGGGTGATGGTAGACGCTCCTTGAGTGGGTTTATTTTGAAGGTTGTTGAGAGCTGCTCGAGCAACTGCTTGCAGATCAATACCGTGATGTTGGTAGAAGCGCGCATCCTCTGCCTCAAGCGTAGCTTCAATAAGGACGGGGGGAATGTCACTCAGTGAAACGGGAACTCGATATGTGTCAGTGTAGGCACTGTAGAGTAAGACACCATTTCGGTCATAAATTAAGGTAGCTGCGGGAGTGTTAAAATCTTGTAGGGAGCTAGGATTTGGCAACTGATTGCTATAGTGACCTGCAGCGACTGTGGCAGTGGTGATTAGACCGGCGATTACACCGATAGACGTTGCTCGAGTGGCGGGAACAGTGAGTTTGATAGGTTTGAATCGAGCAGTTTTCTGTATTTTTTTGGCCGTTCTGCTGAGATTGTTTCTAATTTTTTTGATTCGAGTTGTCGTAACCTTTTGAGCACGGGTAATTATTTTAGTTATATTTTGGCGAAGGGCAATGATGCCACGCGCCACTTTCTTGCTCAGTCGTATTGCTATTTGACGAAGCTTGCTTGCCACGCTGTTAACGAAGTGTGCCAAGAGAGCAATGCCTTGTGTAAGCAGCACTCCTGGGAAAAGTATCGCTGCACCCAGTTGGTAAAAAAGGGTAATTATGCGATAGATTATTTCAAAAACTGTATTCATAACGATAGTATTGATACATTAATCAATGTATATAATAAAACTATAAGGTATTATCTATGAAAACTATCAGATGTAAAGGGCAAAAGTGGCTTTTTTCAGGCTAAAGTAGTTTGAAAATAGAAGCGCGGAGTCGTATTGTGTCGGATTCTTTAAAATTGATTTGACAAAGGTTTAGCTTTTACCACGAAGCGGTGTGAGTCGTTGATGCCTGTGCACGTAAAAAGTGTAAGTTCTGTAGCTTCTCGTTTTTTAATTACCTCTGTATTTTCAGGAGTCACGATCAGTAATTCCGTCACTTCATAGACGAACCAATCATAGTCAGTAAAGACGTGGATGAGGTCGCCTTGAGAGATTTGGTCTAGTTCGCCAAACAAATGAGGGCGAGCATGAGCGAAAATCACAGAGTTTCCGATAGTACCAGGCAGCGATGAGCCCTTGCCAAATGATGCCGTTGTTTCACTAACCTCCCAAGTATTGTAGGCAATCTCTGCTGTTTCGACGGGAAGCGCAAGGTCAAGACTAGGAATGATAATCTGTTGGGGTTCTTGTGTAAAAGAAAATGCCAATGTGTCGGCGGCAGTAACTTGAGAAGCTGTAACGGCAATCAATACCGTTAGCAGTAATTTGCACAAAAAATTTCGGATTCGCAATATCAAGGGTGTCGTCATGAGCAGTTATTATATCATTGACACTAGTTAGTGTATTTTTGATAGTTTTAATAGTGGTTTACAGGTTGCTGCAACTGAAGCTGGCTCGCAAGCAATCGAGTTCACAGACTGAGATTTCCAGCGTATGATAGGTAGGTATGTGGAGCTTGTTTGCTTACCAGTATATTGCGCGACCCTTCAAGTGGTTGTTGCAATTGCTGAGTAATTATCTGTGGTGGACGTATCATGTGTTTGGTCTGGGGAGACACCTGCGACAGTTATTTGTGCCATGGCACCGTTTGGTAGCCGAGAAGACTCAGCGTGGTTTTTCGATGAGCGCTTGGTTTGATCGAGTAACATACAACATAATTAGTCGAGTGATCGGCGCCTTTTTGAGAATATTTGTGGTGTTGACTGGGTTGGGCGTTGGGGTGCTGCTAGTACTGCTATGGTCTGGATTGCTGTTGGTCTGGTTGGCAAGCTTGGTGTTGCTTCCACTTGTGTACGTATACTTCATTTGGAGGTTAAAAAGTTGGCAACACCAGCTGAATGGATTGAGCACGAGTGTTGAGCAGGCTCGAAAATATTTTGAACACTCGTCACTTTTTCGAGGTGTGATGGGACGTTTGGGCGTTTCTGTGGAGCAAGCAGAGCAAGTATTGCAGACTGTTAAATGGACACTATCCACCGAGCTTGCAGCAACTTGGATGGCACAGCTGCCGTCAAAGCAGACAAAACTGGCTATCATTGAGGCGTATTTGACGTCAGACCAAGTTACTGCTTGGCTGCAACGACAGAAAATTTCACCAACAGATATTAAACAGAGTATTGACTGGTATGTTCAAGAGCACTACGCACAACAGGTGCGTCGCAGATTTTGGTTGCGCGTCAATTTACAAAAAACACCCGCCATTGGCAAATCTTGGTCGTATGGGTACACACCGCGGCTCAATCAGTTTGCTGAAGATTTAGCACTTGATGTTTCAGCAGAACTGGTACTAACAGGCAGAGAGTCAACACTTGAGCAGCTCGAGTTAATTTTCTCTAAAGCCGCACGTACCAATATTTTACTGATTGGTCCAGATGGTGTAGGAAAGATGAGCATATGTCGATTATTTGCCAAACACATTGGTGATGGTCAGACTACGCCCCAATTAGCAGATCATCGAGTATTGTTGCTTGATTTAACAACACTACTGGCCAGTAAAGAGCAACTTACAGCTCAATTGCAGGAGTTACGATTGGTGTTACAGGAAGCTAGTGCGGCGGGCAATTGTGTTATGGTTATTCCTGATTTTGATCAATATCTGGATCCGGATACGACCACTCCAGATGTCAGTCATATTTTTAAAGAAATTGAAGAAGATGCCCGCATTAAAATTATCGGACTCATGAATCCAACAGGCTATGAGCGGAGTGTTAGTCTTAATCCAGTGATTGAAACAGCTTTTGAAATTGTTCAGCTGCAGCCAATGACTCAGGAGGAAACACTAGCGGTTTTACTACGAGATTTGCGATTGGTTGAGCGAGAGCACGGGGTGTTTATTGAGTTCCCTGCACTACAAGCACTGGTCAAGCTCAGCGACAAAATTTTAATCAAACAGAGTTTTCCACAAAAAGCCTTTAATTTACTTGATGAAATTTTGGCTACTGCTCGTATGAAACAAACTAGGCGCATTACTGCTGGTTTTGTGCAGCAAGTGTTGTCGCAACGTTCTGGAGTACAGTTGCAAAGTGTTATGGCCACGGAAGCCATGTCGTTGCAGCAAATTGAGCAGCGACTGGCTCAGCGGGTCGTTGGTCAGCAATCGGCGTTGGCAGCGGTGGCAGCGGGCATGCAGCGGGCTCGCTTAGGTTTGAGTGGCACAGGCAAACCAGTGGTGACGTTACTCTTTCTTGGTCCAACGGGTGTTGGGAAAACCGAAACTGCCAAGGCGGTTGCCAACGTGGTCTATGGTTCTGATCGAGTGTTGCAGCGTTTTGATTGCGCACAGTATGGCAGTGATGAAAGTGTTGAGGTATTGATTGGTACTCCAAGCAAAAATGGTAAAGCAGCGCGCAGTGGAGCGTTAACGGCGGCAATCGAAGCGCAGCCGCAAGGCGTTATTTTGTTTGATGAGTTAGAAAAGGCGCATCCCTCGGTGCATAATATTTTACTTACCTTGCTTGATGAAGGGTACTTGGTTGATGGTTTAGGTAATAGAGTTTCATTTGAACATAGCGTGGTCATTTGTACTGCTAATGCGGCTAGTGACCTCATTTCTCAGCGCTTTGGACAACTTACGGAAAATCGGCAAAACAGAGTCGAGGAGATCAGAACTGAAGTCATTCAACACTTGATTGAGCAGCGCATTTTTTCACCTGAGTTTTTGAATCGTTTTGACGAGATCATCGTTTTTGAGCCGCTCACTCGAGAACAGTTGCGTGTTATTGCTCAGATGAAAATTGCTGATCTCTCGAGATCGGTTCATGAAGAGCACGGTATTTTTGTTGAAGTTAGCCCGAGCACTCTTGAACAATTAATTGAAAAAGCGTATGACCCGCGCTTTGGAGCTCGTGAACTGGAGCGCGTGATTAGAAGAGATATTGTTGACGCCATTAGTCAGCGATTGCTTGACAATCAGTTGGCAGCTGGTGAGACGTTGGTTATAGAGAACCTATGAGTATGCAGCACTTTTTATTTGTCTGTAGTCGGAATCGCCAGCGCAGTCTCACGGCAGAGAAAATATTTTCAAACACCCCTGGTTTACAAGTTATTTCTGCTGGTACTTCTCCAAGTGCTCGTGTGAAGTTGCGTCGCAATCATTTGGTTTGGGCGGATGTAATTTTTGACACTTTTTGATCTCTTGCTTTAGTTCGGGTTTTGTTCTATTTTGGATATGTTCCGAAATATACACGAAGCTATGTACGAAACTATCGATGAATCAATTAGCGTAGCTGGCGTCTATCGTCAGGGAAAATTTATACCCAAGAAGTTTTTGTGGCAGCAGCGCGCATTTGTAATTACACAAGTGACTTTTGTGGCAGATATTAGGGATGGGTCGGATACTGTGCGACAGTACACGGTGGTGGCGAGTGAGGCGAGTTATAGATTGCTGTTTAATCGGACGCACGAAACTTGGAGGCTGAAGGAGGTGTGGTGTGAGTGAGCGGTGTTCTCAAAATGAGCAACTTTCCCAAAGTAGACAATCCATACAAGATGGACACCTATCTCAAAGCGAGCAATTTTCTCAAGAGTCTGCAGATACTGGCAAGATGCTCCACGTTGACATTAATTCGTATTTTGCCACGCTTTTGCAACAAGAAACTCCAGCGCTACGGGGCAAACCAATGGTGGTAGTCAAGGATGTAGGGCGCAGTTGTGTAATCGCTGCTTCAAAGGAAGCTAAGAAGTTGGGAATACAAACTGGTAGTCTGGTAGGTGATGCTAAATTACGGTGTCTGCAGGCAGGAAAGCAGTTGCAGATTGCACCCGCTCAGTTTGACGTCTATTGGTCGGCGACGCGCGATTTATACGCGTTGTTGCGCTCGTTTTCTCCCGACACAGAGTTGTTTTCGCTTGATGAAGCATTTATTCCTCACGCCTCCATTCAGCGTTTGTATCCTGATCCCGAGGTATTGGGACGAGAGCTGCAGGTTCGGATTAAGCAGACACTTGGCGAATGGGTAACCTGTAATGTGGGTATTGGTCCTAATCGATTCTTGGCTAAAATGCAGAGCGAGACCGCGCCAAAAGGAAGTGTCACTCGGGTGAATTGGCAGACGGCTCCAGCACTGCTTGCGCAGACGCCATTTGATTCTGTGTGTGGGATTGGTCATCGGTTGGAGAAGCGGCTGGCAAGGTTGGGGGTGAGGGTACCCTATCAAATCAATTTTTTTGAGCCTGAGTTATTAGAAAGCATGTTTGGTCCATTTTGGAGTCGAGAGTTACAAAAAATGGCAGTTGGGCAGGAGCCGCATTTTTTGACCCGTTCTGCCACGCCATTGCCGCATATGAAAAGTGTTGGTCGCTCTATTACTGGATATGAGCTATGTTGGAGCGCGGAGTTGGTACGAGCAACCCTCTACAACCTGGTAAGTGAGGTGATGTATAAGGTGCGCCGCATGCAGCTGGGTGGGAGGCGAGTGGCGGTGAGTTTGCGAGGGGATGGGCAGCGTTGGGGGGCGCACCGTACGTTGCAGACTGAAATTCGCCACACAGCTGCTATGTTCTCGGTTGTACAGTCATTGCTTGAGCAGCGGCAGCAACCTTTTCCAGTTATCAAAATTGCCGTCTCTCTCAGTTTGCTCAAGCCCTGGCAGGCAACACAGCAACCACTACTCCCACAGTGGCATCGTCAGGAGCGTATTGCTCAGGCTATCGATAGTATGGCAGACAAACATGGTTTATTTACCATCACCTCAGGGAGATTATTGCGTAAAAAAATTATTATGCCTGAAGTAACCGGCTTTTTGGGAGATAAGACATTTCAGTTTGGAGCTTGAAAGTACAGCAGAAACAGCAAGGTACTGACAATTACAAAAAATCCCTATATCATGGATACATGCAACTTTCTGATGAACAGCTAGTCAATTTATTGGTGCAACAAAAGATTAGTACCGAAAAAGAATTAACAGCCTTAGCTGATGAGGCAGCGACGTCTCGTCAACGGTTGAGTGATGCCATCGTTGATAAGGGCATCATGACAGATTCGGAAATGGGGAGTTTAATTGCGAAGGCGCTCAAATTACCCTTTGTGGAACTGAGCAAAGCAGAGATTCCAGATGAGATTCTCGGCATTATTCCAGAAGAAACAGCCAAAGAAAATAGAATGGTGGTTTTTGCTCGGGACGAACAGACAATTAAAATTGCAGGATCAAATTTTACAGACATGCTCTTGCCACAATTGGTGGCACAAAAAACGGGTCTAAAAGTTGAGATATATTTTGCTACCGATAAAGCTATTGATTTAATTTTATTGAACTATCGTACTAATTTTCAGGAGTTATTTGAAAAGTTACTCAGTGCTGATGATGGAGTGGCAATCCGGTCAATCTCTCATGATCCGCCAGTAGCAAAAATGGTTGACGAGCTGATTCATTCAGCGTTTCGCGAACATGCTTCTGATTTACATATCGAGCCACAAGATACAGAAACACTGGTTCGTTTCCGCATTGATGGTGTTTTGCACGACATCGTTACCTTGCCCAAAAAATTACACAATCGTTTGACCACGAGAGTAAAGGTGATGTCAAGTTTGCGAACCGACCAGCACTTGGCTGCTCAAGATGGCAAAATTAAAACTGAGGTCAATGGTGAAGGACTAGACTTACGTGTTTCAATTATTCCTATTGCTGAGGGAGAAAAGGTTGTGATGCGGCTGCTGACTTCGCAAGCGCGCTCATACTCACTAGAAGATTTGGGTATTAATGAAACTGCGTTGATAAAAGTTAAAGCAGCCGCCAAACGCTCGTTCGGCATGATTTTAGTGACTGGGCCGACTGGCTCGGGTAAAACAACCACTATTTACTCTATTCTTAAAACCATAAATACACGAGAGAAAAATCTTACTTCAATTGAGGATCCAGTAGAGTATCGCATCAAAGGTGCCAACCAGGTGCAGGTCAACGAAAAGACGAATCTGACTTTTGCCAATGGTCTGCGGTCGCTGTTGCGACAAGATCCTGATTATATTTTTGTCGGAGAGGTTCGAGACAACGAAACCGCCGGTATTGCTATCAATGCTGCTCTAACTGGACATTTGGTTTTCTCAACATTGCACACCAACACAGCAGCTGCCTCCATGCCGAGGCTTTTTGATATGAAGGTGGAGCCGTTTTTAGTTGCTTCGACAATTAATGTCATTATTGCTCAGCGCTTGGTGCGAAAAATTTGTCAACAGTGTCGAGTTTCCGAAACAGTTACCGTTGACGAACTCAAGAAATTTTTGTCTTTGGAAACCATTAAAAAACATTACGTGCCAGTTGGCGATAAACAAGAGGTGCGAATTTACAAAGGACAGGGTTGTCGCGCTTGTCACAACACGGGCTATCAAGGCAGAATTGGTATTTACGAAATCCTTGAGGTAACGAAAGCAATGCGAGAGTTGGTAGCTCAACGTGCAGATACTGATCAGATCAATGCTATGGCTTATAAAGAGGGCATGGTAAGCATATATGATGATGGTATCGATAAAATCACTCGAGGTTTGACGACTATTGAAGAAATTTTGCGCGTCACGACGACTGAAATGAATTAAAAGGTATTCTCTAGAGGAAAATATGGCGTCGTTTTTTGGACAAGTTCGGCTTTCTGCAGATGAAAAAATCGGTCTAGTTAGTAATATCGCAACCATGTTGGCTGCCGGCATTCCGATTATTGAAACGGTGGAAGCATTACTTGAAGAGGCAAAAGGCAACCAGCGGAAAATTCTTCTCGCCCTACAAACCGACATTAGTGCAGGAAAACAGATTTCAGACTCATTTGCTAAATATCCGTACGTGTTTGATATTGTTACGGTCAATTTGATTCGCGCTGCAGAAGAAGCAGGCACGCTTGAGGCTACGCTCAAGGACTTACAGTCAAACATTAAGCAGGAGATGGAGTTTTCTGATAAAGTGCGCGGCGCAATGTTTTACCCCATCATCGTATTACTGGTTTTTGTGGGCGTCATGGGCGCAATGCTGTTTATTGTTATTCCGAGAATCTCAGGTGTTTTTGAGCGGCTGCGAGTTGAAGTGCCCTTGCCCACCAAGATAATGATTGCTTCGTCAAATGCGCTAGTCAATAACGGTCTGTGGATAGGGATTGGCGCAGCGCTGTTAGCGGTATCACTATTTTTGCTCTTTCAGACGAAACGAGAATTGTTTATGAAAGCACTTTTCTCTTTGCCAGGAGTTAGTAATTTGATTCGTCAAATTGATATCACCCGTTTTTGTCGCAGTTTGCACTTACTACTTGCCTCCGGCGTTCCCATCACCAATTCACTGGAGCTCGCTCAAGCAGTAATTCTCAAAAAAGACGTCGGTCTGTTGGTGGAGCGAGCCAGGGATCAGGCGCTTGCAGGTCACCCTTTTTCTGCAGGTTTGCGCACCACAAATCATGTTGTTCCGCCCATGATGGTTAAATTGTTAGAGGTGGGTGAGAAAACGGGCACACTAGAGCAATCAACGTTGCAGGTGGCAGAACACATGGATTACCAAGTTTCTAAGTCATTAAAAAAATTAACAGCAATGATGGAGCCGCTCATGCTCGTTATTGTGGGCGTGGCTGTTGGTGGGATGATGATGGCAATTATTGCGCCAATCTATGGATTGATTGGTCAAGTGGGGCAGTAATACAGTGAGGGGTAGTAGTGAAGAGATGGGATTCTGACGTCGGTTTTGTTCAAATTTTTCTTGACCACTTGCCCATTAGCCCGCTGACTAGTAACCCGCTTCCCAATTTTTCTGATCGAATTCTCCAATGATGTAGCTACGTTATGCAACTTTTTCTTCCGTTGTTTTGGCTTGAGAAGGCTCGGTAGCTGGTTGTTGGGCCGTTGATTCTTTTGTCTGGGGAGTAGCACTATCTGTAGATTCTGCTGTTGCTGTTGCATCGACAGCGCTCGCATCTTGAGCCGCAGGTTTTGCAGCTGGCTGACCAATGAGTTTGATGACAACATCAACTAATTGCTGGGGGTTAATTTCTGTTTTATAGAGTACTTGTTTGACGCCAAGATTCTCAGCGTCTTTGACTGCTGGATCGTTGACCAGGCTGGTGAGTAAAAGTATTGGTCCGTTTGCTTGTTGCAGCTTGGCATTTTGTAGCTTCTGGAGCACGCCCAGCCCATCAAGCTGTGGCATTACCACATCCAGAGCAATGAGATCGTAGCCTCCGGCTGTAATTTTTTCGAGGGCTTCTTTGCCATCTTTGGCTGTTTCAATAGCGTACCCTGCATCTTCAAGTACTTCCTGGTACAATTCCCTAATGTATTGTTCATCATCGGCGATGAGGATGCGTTGTTGGTTTGTGTTTGACATACCTCAATGGTAACAGATACTATCAAAAGAAAACAAGTTGCTTTATTGTCGAATGCACATGTTGTGGTAATTAAGTACAGTTTAGGAGTTAATTGAATGTCAAAAATTGTTCAGTCCTTTCAGGCTTTAAAAGCGAATCAATCATCAGTTGTATTAACGGGATCAAAGTTGACCGTTTCTCAGATTCTTGCTGTTGCTCGAAATGATACACCTATTGAGTTTACTCAAAACAAGAAAATTACTCAGAAGATTGCAAAAACTCATGAAAAAATGCTTGAACAAATTAGCAACGGTGTGCCGATATATGGTTGCAACACAGGATATGGTGAGCGGGCATCAGTGGTTGTGAACTCTGGAAGTAAGAAGGAAAGATTGGCTTCAGCACGAGCAATATCTGAAGGTATTGTACATGTGGATGTGAGTGTTGGGCCACGATTTGAAAAAGACGTTGTCAGAGCGGCTATGCTTATCCGCATCAATATGCTTATGCCTGGGTTAAGTGCGGTGAAGTTGGGAGATTTGGATATTTACCGAAAAATACTCAACGCGCAGATTACTCCAGTTGTTAATCAATATGGCGGTATCGGCGCCTCTGGAGATTTGGCGCATAATGGGCGAGTGCTGAGTGTTGCTCGTCAGCTCCCTGGAGCAAAAGTGATCAATGAGTCAGGGAAAGAAGTTGATGCAGCCACAGCACTGCAGGCGGCTGAGATCTCCAAATTAATTCTTGACCCCAAAGCAGGATTGGGTTTTGTCAACGGTGACAACTTTTCTACAGCAGTAGCCGTGCTGTTAGCCACGGATACTCAGCAGGCTCTTTTATTGAGCTTGGTGCTCAGTGCTATGACAATTGAGGTGTTGGGAGGTACAAACCGATCCTTCCACTCATTATTAAGTACCTATAGATCACATCAGGGACAGGTTGAAGCAGCCGAGATTTTAAGATCATTACTGGATGGTAGTTCTTTAGCAAAGCAAGAAATGACTGGTCATCAACCGAGAAAGCCGGGAGAAAAGGTTCAAGACGCATACAGCCTGCGTTGTTTACCACAGTTTCAAGCAATAAATATTGAGGCGGTCGAAAAGGCAATGGACGTAATTGGTGTCAATGCTAACTCTGTTTCAGACAATCCTTTGTGGGTAACTGACCAAGATGCCGCTGACAATGAAGATGCTTGGCAATGGGTGAGTGGGGGTAATTTTTTGGCTATGCACATGGCAGAATCATTGGATAGCTTGAGAAAAGTAATGACGAGAATAACCAAGCTGAGCGACCGACATCTGTTTAGACTGGTGTCACCAATACACAACAATGGCTTGCCAGCTAATCTATCAGATTCACAAGCTATCACTCAGAGTTCGTTTAAAGGTGTTCAAATCCAATCTGGCATGTTTGATGTGTACTCGTCTTTGTTGTCACAACCAGTCAACACAATGTTTGGGAGTCATGAAGAAAATAATCAGGATATCACTTCTCACGCCCTTACCTCAGGAATTTTAGGTTTAGAGAATATTCGTATCACTCGATATGCACTGGCTCAGCAAATGTTGGCGCTTTTTCAGGCGGTTGAGTTAAAGAAAGCCGGGCACTTATTGTCACCAAAAACCACTCTACTCTACGATTTTCTAAAGGAAGAAGTCGAGTATGTGAGTAAAGAACGGCCATTACATCACGATATTGAGCGACTTTACCAAAGCATATCAGTTGGAAAAATTGATTCAATTTTGCATAAAATATTTAGTGATTGAAAACATGAACGCAAAATCATCGCAGTTTGATGCTCAAGAGAAAGTCATTTCTTTATTTCAAAGAGCCTATTCAACTTGTCCTGCGTATCGTGATTTTATTGATGAGCACGACATTGTAGCTTCACAGATTACAAAACCTCAGCATATTGATCGAATTCCAATCATGACTAAGGATAATTTTTTAAGAAAATATCCATTAAATCAAAGATTGATTGATAATAAATTACTCTCTGACTGCTACATGATGACAGCCAGTTCGGGATCAACTGGGGAGCCGCTTTTTTGGCCGAGAGATTATGACACTGATAAATTCCTTGAAAAGAAGAAAGAGCGTTTATACCAAGATTTGTTTGATATTAAAAATCAGAAGACGCTTTGTATCAATACGTTTGCGTTAGGAATTTGGACAGCAGGTGTTTTAACCTCAAAGTTTTCTTGGGGCGCGGCAGAAAAAAACCCCATGACGGTGATTAGCACGGGCATGAATTTTCAAGCGATTGCTGACACGTTTCGCAACATAGTAGAAAAGTATGATCAAGTGATTATGCTTGGGTATCCGCCAGTATTAATGGAAGTTATCGAACACATTTCTGAAGAATTTGTTAATCTAGCTCAGTTTAATATTAAGATTCTATACACTTCTGACAGCTTAAGCCCGAAAGCAAAAGAGCGGTTGTTGCAATTAATCGGTAAAGCAGATGATCATGGATCCGTTGTTGGGTTCTACGCCTGTACGGATACTGGAATTGTCGGCGCTCAAACCAGAGTCACCGCAACTGCATTTGAAGAACTTAATCAGCTGTCTGATACAAAAATGTCTAAAATACTACAAAAATATTTTTCTTCATCCAAAATACCAGCTTTGTACCAATACGATCCAATGGTCAAGTACTTGGAAGCACATGATGGTGAAATTCTTGTTACAGCTGACCAAAATGTGCCGTTAATTCGCTACAAACTAGGAGATCGTGGAGGAATAATTGCAGGTTCAGAGATTGCCGCGTGTCTCAAGTCATGTAAAAAAAATAGTAATCAACTCAAAACACTCCCCAGTCTTTCTAAGCAGTTCGAGGAACAGATGTATGTCTTTATTATGGGAAGAAGCGATGCAGTGCTATTTACTACTAATATTTACATTGAAGATATCAAGTATTGCCTTGAGTCATCCAGCTTTAGCTCAAGACTGACTGGGCATTTTAGATTTGGTACCGTTGAGGAAAGCACGACATTAAAAAAGCAACTTCGCGTACAAGTCTTTCTCAAGAATAAATCAAAAATGAGCAGAAATGAGGAGAAAATTTTTGTTAAGGAATTTGTGCAGTCACTTTACGTGGTCAATTCTGATGTGGCTGGACTACAAAATGTGACAATACAGGACTTGATTATAGAATTTTTACCTGATAGTGCAGACAAGTATACAAATTTTAAACTTAAGCACTTCCTATAATGTCAGACTTACAGCTACGCTACTACAATTTTAGAGGAAAAAATAAAAAAATGTTTGACGCGTTTCTTCAAAAGTATGCTGACTATACGCAGTATGATTACTACGCACCTGCAGCGACAGAGCTGCGCGCTTTGCGAGCACTTACGCTCTCTCAGCAGAAAAAAGCCGACTCAGAAAACGATAGTTTGGCGCAGTCACCTGCAAAAAATTCAACAGGCAAAGATTTTCAGCTCGGCACTTGGATTGTGAATCAAGAAACAAAGATGCTGTTTCACTTACTAGATCAAGCTGAATACTTGGAGTTGAGAACCAATAGAAACCGAGGCCTGATCACTATTGCTGAGCAGCACAAACTCTATGATGTGAAGGTGGGAGTAATTGGGTTGAGTGTTGGTAGTCAACTCGCTCTTAATGCAGCTCGCATGGGTATTGGCAAGTCTTTCATTCTAGCTGATTTTGACACTGTAGAAATTACCAATTTAAATAGGACGCCGTATTTTTTATCAGATATAGGAAAACCTAAAGTGTCAGTAATCGCACAGCAGATGTTGCAAGTAGATCCCTATCTGAAGATTGATTGTATTCAAAAGCAAATGAGTACGACAGAGTTAGAGAAAGTTGTTGAATCTGTAGATATTATTGTTGATGCATTCGATGACTTTGAAAAAAAAGTATTTTTGAGAAAAGTAGCTCGTTCACGCAAAATACCGGTGGTATCGGGGTATGATGTTGATAGAGGAGCTTTGTTGATTGTAGAACGTTATGATACAGAGAATGTGTCAGAAAAAATATTTTTGCATGCAGCAAGTAATGAGTCATTGCTCAAGAAATCAGGTTCGCCAGAAGATAAAATCAAAAAGTTTATGGACTTAATTGGAATAGAAAATCATAGCCAAAGAATGCTTGATGTAGTTAATAAATTGGGGATTGAGTATGCTGGCATACCGCAATTATTGCCCACTGGACAACTACTCTGCTCATTGTGGACTTTGTCTATTATCGATATCATCTTAGGTACTACCAAAAAATCATTGAGATCGTTTGTTGTCAATGAATAGTACCTATGGACTTACTGCTCATACTCTCATTAGTAATTTTTATACCAGTCAATGCAATATTGGCTTATATAGTGTACGTTAATAATCCAAAAAGTCATACAAATATTTTCTTTTCCGCTCTCATTTTTCTGTTAATATTGTATTTATTTTTTAACTCATTTATCAATACCGACATGCTCAGTGTTGATCAAAAGTTATTGTTTTCAAGAATTGTGATAGCGATAGGGGCAGTAATTAATGCTGCAGTTTTTTTATTTTTGCATACCTTTCCAGAAATTACATCCAAATTGCATAAAAAGACACTCTGGGGGATCGGAATTTTTACTATTCTTTTAGCCATCGCTGGATTTACTCCGCTAATTTTTTCTGACATAGAGATTGTTAACAACGCTGTCACACCAAAGCCAGGTTTATTAATGCCCATATTTTTACTGCACACCTTAGCACTGATTGGAGGAGGTATTACCTCTTTACTATTAAAATATCGTAAAAGTCAGGGTCTGGAAAAGAGAAGAATTAGATATGTAGTGCTTAGTTTTTTTATTTTGTTCACTTGTATTGTGTTGTTTAACTTTATTTTAACGGTGTTTTTTAATTTTGGAAATTTTGTACCCTTGTTACCACTCTACGTGTTAATTTTTAATGCGTTAGTAGGATACGCAATTATTAAGATCAAGCTACTAGAGATTCGTGTTTTTGTGGCAAGATCGGTGGCCTATTTTATAGTGGTAGCTATTTCAGGAGCGTTGTTTTCTGGCATAATTTTTGGTTTGGGACAGTATGTTGTTGACTTCCAACTGAGCAATACCGCCCTACTGTTTGTTATGGGCGCTGCTTTAGTGTTAGCCATTATTTTTCAGCCAATGAAAAATACAATAGCCAAAAGAACAGACTCGATTTTTTTCAAGGATGCCTACGATACTGAGGCTTTCTTGTATCGACTAGCCCTTATTATGGCATCACGACTGCATTTTGAAGTACTGATTCGTGATGTCTTGATTGAGGTGTTGCAAACGATGAAAATCTCTAGAGGACTATTTTTTCTGATTGAAGACAGGCAATTATACAGTGTTATCTCTGAGGAGTATACCAGCGTTCCAACCATAGATGAGAATGACATTGATTACTTATTACACGAAACAGGTCTTGTGAGCTATCTTGAGACAAGTGATCAAAAGTTGAAAACTATACTGCGCAAGTATCAGCTGGAAGTATTGATTGCAATTGAACATGAAGGTGAGAAGGTGGGAATGCTTGGCTTGGGAGAAAAACTATCAGGTGAATCCTTCTCAAGCACTGATGAGCAGGTCCTATCTATATTAGCTCCAGAAGCAGCTGTTGCCTTTCAGAACGCCAAAGCCTACGAAGAAATCCGCCGCTTTAACGTCACCCTAGAAGAAGAAGTCGAGCGTGCCACCAAAAAACTTGTCACCGCCAACCACAAGCTTCAGCAACTGGACAAACTCAAGGATGAATTTGTCTCAATTGCCTCGCACGAGTTGCGCACGCCGATGGTCTCGATCAAAAATTATCTTTGGATGGCACTGGCTGGCAAGGGAGGCAAGCTAACTGAGAAGCAGGAATTTTATTTGCAGCGTTCGTACGATAGCTCTAACAGAATGACAAAGCTGATCAATGACATGCTCAATATTTCGCGAATCGAGTCGGGCAGAATTCTGCTTCATGTCGAGGCTGTAGATCTTGCTGAGCTCGTCGCGCAGATTGTCGACGAGAACAAGCCGCGCGCCAAACAACTTAAGATTGAGCTCAAGCAAGCAAAAACTGTGACAAAGAGAGCGTCCAATGAAAAAACAGATCTACCGAAAGTAATCGCTGATCGCGACAAAGTGGCTGAAGTTCTGGTTAATTTGATTGGCAACGCTCTGAAGTTTACTCAGGCTGGCGGAAAAGTGACAATCTCACTACAAGTTGATCATGAACATGTCTATGTCAATGTTACAGACACGGGTGTGGGTGTTGAGCAAGATCAGATCCCCAAGCTATTTAAAAAATTTGGCATGCTCAAAGAATCATATCGCTCGTATTCTGAGGCCGCACAAGGAAGTGGGCTGGGGTTATACGTCAGTAAATCCATTATGGAGCTGCATGAAGGCAGTTTGTGGGTGACTTCTCCAGGTAGAGATAAGGGTTCAACGTTTACCTTTACTCTAAAAGTGTATGATGAAAAGGAGGTTGCGCGTATTAACAAAAAATTTGACCAAGGAGTTGATGCCGGAGTTATTTCTACTAGTTCATTGAAAATATCTGAGGATGCGAATGATACTATCAAACAGCTCGCTTCTGAAAAATAGCCAATCAGGCGTCACTGTTTGCTCCAATCTTCAAGCGGGGCTGACGCTTGTTGAGTTGATTGTGACGGTAGGACTTTTTGCCACTATTTTTGCTTTTTCTCAAATTAACATTTCTGGATTGATTGCACAGACTTCAGTTCGTGAACAGGCAACTACTATTGCTTCAGATCTACGTCGGCAACAACACGAAGCAATGACTGGAACAAGTAACCCAGCTGGTGTCCGAGTGCCAACTGGCGTGCACTTTGACGAATATGAGTACGTACTTTTTTATGGAACTGAGTATGATGAGCAAGCCGTAGATGTATTTAGCATTTCACTAGCTCCACATCT
The DNA here is from genome assembly GCA_040879165.1 of Patescibacteria group bacterium. Lineage (GTDB taxonomy): Bacteria > Patescibacteriota > Microgenomatia > UBA1400 > PJMF01 > JBBDKV01. The sequence continues at coordinate 160,193 of JBBDKV010000003.1, read as the reverse complement.
TAGATTTGTGGAGAGCAGCTTGGCGAACGATGCCATTCTTTTTGAGCCAATGAGTGGAGAGTGCGGTAATTGTTTGGCTGATCAGAACACGATCTTGCTTGAAAGCGAGGCATCAGGCGAGCGATATCAATTGACTACAAATCAATACGGAGTTGTTATGATTGAGCAGTTGGCTCAGTAAGGAAAACTAATGTTTGGTTATACGATCTCTGCAAATTCTGCTGGTCAGCTCTTGGTAGAGGTGCTGGTAATAATGGGTATCTTGGCAGTGATTTTGCCAGCGCTACTTGGATCGTTGATTGTGTCACGCCAAGGTGAACCACAAAGACAGAATCGTCTTGCCGCCACATTTTTACTGCGTGAAGCGGTAGATATTTTGCGTCTCATTAGGGAGGATAGTTGGCTTGCTGTTCAGGAGCCTGGGACCTATCAGCTGGTTGAGGCTGGTACTACCTGGACATTAGAGCCTGGTGTTGAGAGTCTAGATCAATTTGAGCGACGTATCGTCATAGAACCAGTCTTTCGCGATGAGTCAGGCGAGATTGCGCCAGCGGGTTCTGAAGATTTTTCGACGCGGCTCGTGACCGTTCAAGTGTCTTGGGAGGAACCGTATCCTGGTGAAGTATCTTCAGAGTTATATCTTACTCGATACTTAGATAACATTACCTTTATTGATGATGAGGAGCTTGACTTTGAGCAAGGTGAGTTGTTGGGTACTGCCGTTACTAATTCGGCGGGGGGCGAAGTTATTTTGGGTTCGGGAGGGCACGGCGATTGGTGTGAGCCTGAGGATCATATCATTGCTGAGATGAATTTGCCTCAAAGCGGGCTTGCACGCTCGGTGGCAGCCATTGAGGGGACAGCATTCACTGGCACCGATACATTCTTCTCTGGTTCCTTTTTTGAAATTGCTATTACCAACGAAGATCCCCCAGATTTCACTATTGCAAATGATTTGCCCGGATATTCTACCAATGATGTATTTATAGACGGTGACTACGCCTATGTTGCTGTTGACGATCCTTTTGATTGGTACGAAAGAGACGTGGTAATTATTAGTCTGACAACTAATGAGATTGTTGGGTATTTTGACACTTCAGGTTGGGTTGGAGGGAGCGGTGTCTATGTTCGCGGAAATGTTGGATATGTGACAACCGGAAATTACGTGCGAACATTTGATCTATCTGAAAAGACAGGAGCTCGACCGCAATTAGATTCGCAGCGCATTGAAACAAGTTTTTTGGCTGACTGGTTTGCTCGAGGGAGGAAAATTCGTGTGGTGGGTGATTATGCGTATGTTGCACTCAGTGGCTGGAGTAGTAATGAGATGCGCCTCATTAATGTCGCAAACTCAAGCAATCTCTCACGAGGAGCACGAGCAAATGTTAATGGTGAAAATGGTCAAGAGCTGTTTGTCAATGAGACAGGAACGCGTGCTTACTTGGCGACTGATCATTCAAGTAGTCTTGATGAGTTTTTTGTGATTAACACTGATTACAGCACTGCACAGAAAAACAGCACTAGTTTTGATCTGCAAGTGATCAGTTCATATAATTCTCAGGGAATGAGCCCACAAGGCGTTATAGCTGTACCAGGAAATCGAGCAATCCTCGTTGGAACGGGGGGCGAGGAGTATCAGGTGCTTGATATCAGTAATGAAAACAACATGGTTCGCTGTGGTGGCATGCAGATCGAGTCTGGAATTTATGGAGTGGCTGCCGTCCTTGAGGAGGATGGTGACGCTTTTTCGTATATTGTGACTGAAGACTCCAGTAATGAATTTAAGGCAATCTTGGGAGGTCCTGGGGGTCAATTTATCGACGAAGGAATTTTTGAATCCCGAATTTTCGATGCAGGTCATGCTACAGCGTTTAATTACAGCATTGCTGATTTTGTGCGACCAGCGAACACAGCCGCTAGCTATCAGATTGGTGTGGCAAATCCAGACGATGGGAACTGCGCTACAGCAGACTATCAGTATGTTGGTGCTGATGGCACGAGTAATACTTTTTATGCTGATGAAGGACCCATTTTTTGGGGAAGTACTGGTGGTGACTACATGAATCCGGGTAAGTGTTTCAAGTATAGGGTGTATTTTGATACTGATGATTCAGGAGCAACGCCGATACTCCAATCAATGACGATTAATTACTCCCCATAGTAACAATGATGTTTAGTTTTATGAAAAAAGTACCGAAACGCCTCACGGCAACCACAAACAAGTCAGGTTTTACGTTGGTTGAACTGTTGCTGTACTTTGCGCTTGTATCAATTTTATTGGTGACCGTAGGCAGTATGTTTATCTCTATTATGGAGGGTCGTAGCACAATTAGTTCGGTGACGAGTCTTGATCGCGATGGGCAATTTATTAGTATGAGGTTGCAGTATGATTTGCGTAGGGCCGACTCAGTACAGGTGCCTGAGCTGAGCGGTGAGAGCTCAGCCGTGCTAGAGTTAGCCATTGATGGTCAAACCATCACCTATCAAGAAACCAATGGGCAATTACTACTCACGCAAGCAGGTGAGTCTGCTGTGCTGCATGACCAGACCATCGTTGATATGTTTCAAGTAACTAGAATGGGTAGCGCTGATCAAACCCCGCTTATTCAAGTAAGACTTGAGTTACGAAGTGTCATTGAGGAGCAGACGGGTCCCCGAAGTAGAATTTTTGAAACAAGCGTTGGTTTGAGGTAGTTGAGTTTCATTTCAGCCAAGTAAAAAAATAAGTATGAATTCAAACTTAGATAGAAACTACCAGAATAATCAAGAGGGAAGCATGCTCATTGCGCTGATGATTTTTATTGTGGTAGGCATTAGCGTTGCCACAACCGCCACGATGATAGTCATTGATGCAACCGTTGGAGTTAGTCAGCAGCAGGCAGGAAATGCTGCAATAGATGTTGCAGAAAGTGGGGCAGAAATTGCGATCTTGAGTTTGCTACGAGATCCAGCGTATACTGGTGAGGTACTCTCAATTGGCGAGGGTACGGCAACGGTGAGTATAGAAGGAGAAAATCCCTATACCCTGCATGTTGTAGGAGAAATATATGCAAGCTCAAGAAGCTTGGAAGTAGTTGTGGCGCGAGAAGAAGGTAGCTGGTTAGTGCAGGAATGGTATGAAGTGGAGTAACTCATTGGAAAGTCAAGGAAAAGACGTGCTAATTTTGGTGCTCCAGCGCACCCAGCTGGTACTGTATTTGGAGTCAAAAAATTCCTTGCAAGCCTGGAATTTTGAAACGACTCAAGTTCATGATTTGGAAATCATTGATGAAGCTCTCTATCGCACATCATTGGAAAAGATACTCAAGCAACTTGATATAGGCGCAAAACACTCAGTACTCCTCATTCTCGATAGCTCAATCTCATTCATTCAACAAATAGAAACTGCCTCCTCCCAGGACAAGCAGCCCGCAAATCCAGCTGCTAATCCTGATGACGATGGTAAAAATGGTGAGAATGTGCAACAAATCCGTAACCAAGACACTATAGATGAAGAGGCGCGGGTAGCATTTACACGAAAAGTTCCGTTTACCAATACATTCTCGACTGTGTTGCAAATTGGAAAGGAACGATATGTTTTAGCAGTTAACAGAGATTTGTATGAACCAATTGTCAGTATTGTTGAGGGGCTTGGTGCAAAAATGTCACATATCTTACCAATGCGCGTGCTGTCCGGCTCGTTTTCTGAGGGTATTACAGAACAAGCGTTTCAACAATTTTTAAAAAACATCGAAAAATATAAACAATATAATTTACTTCATACAACCATTAATCGTGAAGTCGAGCCGATGATGACAGCAAACATGAAATCAAAAGAGCATCCGCAGCGCGTATATATGTTAATTGGAACGTTTACTTTGCTGATACTGATTTTTGGACTAGTCTGGTATTGGTCACAGCAAAGGGAGCAGGCTGAATTAGAAGAACGTCTCGCCGAACAGGCTCAATTGGAGCAAGCCCAGCTATCACTCGACTCAACACCAGCTGATGAAGCTGAGGAGGTTGAGGAAGTGGTAGAGGCACCAGCAGCTATAGAGCCAGTTATGATTACAGAATTAGCTGAGTTGGAAGTGGAGATTCAGTATGCTCAGGAAAGTCAGGAAAGAGCCGCTGAGCTCTCTCAAGTATTAGAGGCAAATGAAGTTTCAGTGGTACTGGTTCTTGGTGCTCAGCTCGAACCCGCTGCTACTGAGGCACTTGTGTTGATGGCACCGACAGTTAGTGAAGAAGTTCAGGTAGAGATTGCAGATTTGCTGGCGGAGTTTGGCGTGGAGGGTACGTTTGAAACAAGTGAGGAATTAGGTGTTGACATGAGGCTAGTCATATAGTGTACAGTGGAGGTACGTAATAAAAATGTTTGAAAAATAGGATTCTCTGATATGAAAAGAACTCTTTCTGCCCTCAGATCACGCAATAGAGGTTTTACCCTTATTGAATTATTGGTCGTGATTGGTATTTTAGCCGTACTACTCGCAATTGTGTTGGTTGCTATCAATCCAGCTAGACAGTTTGCCCAGGCTAATAATACACAGCGCTCAAGTGATGTGAACGCCTTGCTCAATGCTATTCACCAATATGCCGCAGATAATAATGGTCAATTGCCTGACGGTATCACTAATGATCCGCTGACAATTGGTGGTGGTGCCAGTGACGCTGACATCTGTTCAATTTTGGTTACAGACTATCTCGCTGCCTTGCCAGTTGATCCTCAACTCGGTGATCCAATAATTGAGTCTGACTGTAGTACCGAATATGATACGGGATACGTTGTTGTCTCAAGTGCAGCCAACAACCGCATCACGGTTTCTGCACCTACAGCTGAACTTGGCGCAAGTATCTCAGCTACACGCTAAAATTGTAAAGCTGATAGTAGAAGCCCCTCACCTTTTCGTCTAGACATCTGTCCAGAAGAAAAGGTGAGGGGCTTTTTGCTACACTCTGTGTAAGGAAGTCGTTGTATCATTAGACTTGTGCAGCAAATAAAAATAGGCTAAGCTGCAATCGTTAAATTGTTAGTAATAGGAAGAGCTGCGTTTATGCCAGATATGTACACCGCAACCTGGGTATCTCATAGCAGCATTGCTGATTTTCTCCGTTGCCCACGGGCGTATTTCTTAAATAATATCTATAAAGATCCTCAAACCGGTCATAAAATCCAGTTAATGTCACCTGCCCTTGCGCTTGGTCAGGCAGTGCATGAGGCATTAGAGTCACTTTCAGTATTGCCAGTTGCTTCTCGCTTTGATATTCCTTTAGCTGATCGCTTTGAGAAGTCCTGGAAAAAAATCAGTGGTGAGCGGGGAGGCTTCACCTCAGAGTCACAAGAAGCTGAATATAAGCACAGAGGCAGTCAAATGATCGCCCGTGTTGCAAAAAATCCTGGACCGCTTGAGCGCTTGGCGGTTAAGATTAAAACAGATCTACCTAAGTATTTTCTCTCTGAGGAAGAGAATATAATGCTCTGCGGTAAAGTGGATTGGCTTGAGTATCTACTCAAGGAAGACGCTGTTCATATCATTGACTTTAAAACGGGGAAGCGAGAGGAAGCGGACGACTCACTACAGTTACCTATTTACCATCTTCTCGTTCACAACACTCAGGAACGCAAAGTAGCACGCGCCAGTTATTGGTATCTCCATCACTCAGATGAGCTGACTGAAAAAGAATTACCCGACTTAGTTGAAGCGCATGAGAAGGTTTTGACAATTGCTAAAAAAATTAAGACTCAGAAGAAATTACAAGTCTTCACTTGTCCCAATGGCGACAGCGGTTGTCGTTCATGCACGCCATTGGAGCAGATTGTGGCTGGTGAGGCAACGTTTGTTGGAGAGAGTAATTATCGTCAGGATGTCTACATCTTGAAAGAGAGTCGCTCGGATAGTGGTTCGGATATTCTGTAGATCAAGCTACTATATTTTGTACTATACTCTTTTTGCACCAGCGGATCGGGTTGTTGCTCGCCAGAAAAGCTAATCAGCTTATATTACTCGCCAGAAAACTCAAGCTGCATAAAACTATCTGCAATGCTTTCCCGACTACTTTTAATATGAAAGCCGATGCAGACAATGACACTATCTGTATGATTGCTGGCATCTGTGGTGGAGAGCGTGCTGCGCATGCCCACGCGATTGAGTAGCACCCAACCTGCATCTGCCGTTTGAATGTACCCTTTTACTCGATAAATATTGCTGGGCAAAGCCTCGAGCCAGTGTTGCAGTTGGTCTGTGGTGGGAGTAAAGCTGGGTTTGATGTAGAACGATTCTAAGCCATCCTGCGATAAATGATCGTGGTGCGGATGGTTGGCAGCTTTGTTGTCTTGCTGTTGATCTTGTTCTTGCTCAGAAGAGTGTGTGCTGTTAGTTTCGGAAAAACCAGCTGCTTTGAGCGCCGTATCCAGCTCTAGTGACGAAATGCCAAAAGCGACATCAATAGCTAACTCACCATTTGGGGCTTCGACAATAGGCGAATGCTGATTGAGCTCACGTACCATGTCAACGACTGCTCGCTTACGCTCGATATTAACGGCCTCAATTTTATTAAAAACGATCAGATCGGTGAACTTGGTTTGGTTGCGGGCGGTCTGACTTACGTCCGCGTAACCCTCAAAGTTACCTACATCGACGATGGTAATCACGCCGTCGCGAAACAATTGTGGATGTCCGTCGATCATGATGGCGATGGCAGCCGGATCTGCAGCACCTGAGGCCTCGATGATGATGCGATGTGGCTTGAGTTTCTCGATAATTTCAGAAATGGCATTGACAAACGGTCCGACCAGCGTGCAGCAAATGCAGCCATTGAGTAATTCTCGAGTGCGAATATGCTTGCCTTCCATGATTTTGGCGTCGACATTCTCACTGCCAATTTCATTTTTGATATACACCACTTGCTTGTCAGCATTTTGTAGTTGATCAACCAGGTGGCTGATGACGGTCGTTTTACCTGAACCAAGAAAGCCGGTAAAAACGGTGGCGGGAATTTGTGTTTCCATAGTATGTTTAGCCTGCCTGAAGTCTCAGCGTAAGTCAAGCTGGGCAAAGCGGCGTACCTCTCGGTAATCGGGAAAAAGACTGATCTCAAACAACTGCTCCCACGGCTTGAGCATCGCTAGATTGTGGGTGTAGTCCATTTCTAACAACACGCTACTGCCAGGGAGTAGTTTTTGTGGCGCTTGGTCAAGTAGTGCAGCAATCAGCTCAAAACCTTCGGCTCCACCATTGAGCGCTAGCTCAGGTTCAAAGAGGCGAACGCTTGTATCTAAAGAGTCTAGAATGGTTTCTGGAATATATGGAAGATTGGCGACAATCAGTTCTAGGGATTGATTTTGGTATCTGTCTAATAGATCGCCTTGCTGCAAGCTCACGTATGTTTTTAGAGAAGGATACTCTTCTAGATTTGTGCGAGCCACATTCAGTGCTGACTGGGAAAGCTCACTGGCGATGATTGTGGCTGCGTACTGAGACTGGGCAAGTGTCTGAGCCAAGCCAAGAGCGATTGCACCGCAACCCGTGCCTATTTCAGCAATCTTGGTGTATGAGCGTGACAGACACAGCTCGGTGGCTCGGGCAACCAAGCCTTCGGTTTCTACTCTGGGAATCAGCACATCTGGTGATACGTTGAGAACCAGATCACAAAACTCAACTTTGCCAGTCAAGTATTCAACTGGTGTCTCATCCAGCTCAGCAGTGATCAAATCAGCGCGACCATACCGGCGAAGTTGCGTTTGCTCATAGGGAGTAAGCGTTCGTTTTGGTGGGATTGCAGTCATACCTTGACTGGTATTGTACTCTATTTCACCTGACTTGGTGGACTCTGTGAGCAAACTTGAGTCTAGCTCCTGGCGCTACTTGCAACATGGTTGAGTTGTCTGTTATAACTGCCCATGTTACTGTCAAACACATATCTAGTACTTGCCTTGATTTAGTCTTGGCAAGATTAAAAAGGAGTCATTATGGCACAGCAAAATCCGTATTCACTTGAAAATTTCTTGGGGTTTATACAAAACAATTTTAGTTTGCTCGTCATTGTAGGACTCTTTTTTATGGGAGGCTTTTTCTTTGGCTCCGTTTGGACTGAGAATAAAATGATTCGAGGTGGCGCTGGAGAAGGAACAGTTGCTGGCACAGGAGCAGGAGCTCCTGGTGCAGCTGCTCCTGAGGGAGGTGCAGCGCAAACTCCACCCAATTTGACAGATGAGAATTTATTGGCTACTGCTGATGCAGTTGGCGCAGGGCGGTCAGATATGGAAGCTTGTATTGCCGCAGGTGAAATGAGTACAAAAGTCTCAGCAAATATGGAGGCAGCAAGTCAAGCAGGAGTGAGTGGTACTCCTCACACCATCATTATGCTTGATGGAGAGCCAGTTGACGTAATTGGCGGTGCTCTGCCGTTTGCTGAAGTTGCGAGCATGATTGAGGGTCATTTGGCAGGTACAGCTACTGGAACGCCTCCGGCGGGCACAGTTCCTCCAATTACTGGCGACGATTATGTTAAAGGTAACGCTGACGCTCGCGTAGCTCTCGTTGAATATGGAGATTATGCTTGCTCATTCTGTCAACAGTTTCATGGCACCATGAATCAGGTGATGGCAGAATACGGCAATGATGTAGCCTGGGTATATAGACATTACCCATTTTTAGGTCAGGGTTCGATATCAGCAGCTACGGCAGCTGAGTGCGTAGGAGAGATTGCCGGAGCAGAAGCTTTCTGGGAATTCACAGACAGCCTCTTTATGTAGAGAGTATTTGAAGTTGGAAACGAGGGTGCGGCATTTTAGTAATAAAAT
>JBBDKV010000003.1:136122-151398 GCA_040879165.1 Patescibacteria group bacterium | reverse complement strand
AGAAAATTCCCCACTTTTTATCTTACACAGGAAGTATCGAGCCCGCAATTGACTGTAACTTTCTAGCTACGGCACAGCGCACCAATTCAGATGCATCAAGCTGGTTTTAGATCGGATACGCGGAAAATTGATACGGAAAACTAATTTGGTTCAATCAGACATTGCCATGCACACTGATTTTCAGTACTCAATTGCCACTCGCCTATACACTGGACGCGCATGAGCTGATTTGAGTCCGCCCAGCTTTGACAGCAGCTTTGTAGGGCTTGACCTGATAATTCTGAGCAAGATTCAGCAGCAGCTTCCTGTTCCAAAGGTGGGGTAGGACTGGCTGTTGGTTCGGTATATGGATTAAAAGAAAAAATGATACTGGCTAGAAAGACGATGATAGCCACGAAAACAGCGATAAAGGCAGCAATTATTTCCTGTGCTCTCATACTAGCCAGTATAGCATAGCCAGTATTGATGAGATACAATGGGTCTGTGTACACCTGTACAAACAGACAACAAAGGAATCATGACCATTCAAGAACAACTCAGAGAGGATATGAAAACAGCCATGAAGGCTCGTGATCAAGTTCGGCTCGACGCTATTCGTTATCTTATGTCAAGAATTAAGAATGTTGAAATAGATGCAGGCTTACTTGACGATACTGCCGTACAGCAAGTTGTTAGCAAGGTGATTAAAGAAGCAAGAGAATCAATAGTCGAGTACGAGAAAGCAGGGCGCGAGGAACTCGCTCAGGCTGAACAAGCAAAAATGCACGTTTTGGAGGAGTACTTACCTACCCAATTGAGCGATGTAGAACTCAGAGCATTAATTGCCGAGAGCATTAAGGCTCAGCCAGACCTAGCCTTTGGTCAGCTCATTGGGGCGGTCAATAAGCAGGTAGCAGGTCGAGCGGATGGCAGTCGTGTTGCGGCGCTAGTCAAGGATACGCTAGCAAAATAACCCTTGATCGAAACCTGCATCCTTTTTCATGGTTCTTTACTTGAATCAATTGCTTATTGATAGATACTAACAATTTGGCGAGGAAGTAAGTTGAAACAATCAATGCGGCAAAAAACCCTAGGCGACTTTCTTAAGGAAGCACGGTCTTCACACCGTATTTCTTTGGCTGCTTTGTCTAAGCGAACCAGAATTAGACTCCAGTATCTGGAAGCACTTGAAGAAAATAGATTTACCGACCTTCCAGCAGCCACCTTTGTCAAAGGCTACGTCAAGATTTATTCTAAGTTGTTTGGTTTTGATGCTGAGCCACTACTTGCTTTGTTACGAAGAGATTTTAAAGAAAGCGCGCGCGGAACCCTAGTCCCCAGAGAATTTCTAAAGCCAGTCATGAGGCGACACTGGCAGCTCAAACCGCTAACCGTTGTCGCTTTGGGAATTGTAGTTATTTTTTCCACTATCTTGCTGTATTTAGGCTGGCAATGGTGGGAGTTACAGCGTCCACCACAACTCGTTATCACTCAGCCTGCCGTCTTGGCTGATGTGGGGCCAATTATTGAAGTACATGGGCGAACCGATGCGGACGCCCGAGTAACAGTCAACAATCAACCAGTTGCCCTCCGCCCAGATGGGCAATTTCAAACTGAAGTCAGTGTTGTTAATGAAGGACTCACCACCCTACTAGTCGAGGCAGTTAATGACCGAGGGCGGGTTACTCGCATCGAGCGGCGCGTAACGGTCGAGTTTTAACTCCTCACAACATCATCAAACCTCTAGCTCAACCTTGCAATTATTTTCCCACGTCCCATAGTTTACACATCTGCTACATATTGTTTTGAGAATTGCTATAGGATACAATGTTTGACAATATAAGTATTACGACACTTTTAGGTGTCGATAGTGTTATGTCAGAATTGATTAAGCCACAAGACAACCAGCCCACTCCTAATTTAGATACTGAACAAGCTGTAGTAGCACCAGTTGAACAGGATGCGCTACCAATTACCTATGAGATTACTGGTACAGACTCGCTGACTATTTCTACTACTGGCAAAGATCTAGTGCTTAATCCTGGTGATGCAGTAGAAGTGCGCTCTTTGTTTGGAGAACAGGCTGTAGTAAAAGTGAGTCAACCAGGTTCTGCTGAAAACACTGAAACTTTTGCTGTTATTTCCCAAGAATCACTACAGGATATTGTAAACGCCTCTCAAGCTGAAGCAGAGCAAAAAAAGCCAGAGAAAATAGAGCTGAAAGAAGAAGAGGTTGCATATTTCCTGACCAACATCGATGGTTTGAGAACGCGAACAGAGCCAAATACCTCTGGTGAATCAACTGTTGTAGATGTCTTGCCAATGGGAACTAAGTTGAGTCCTGTGCTTGATGCCGAAGTTGTTGAGGATGAAGCAGGCAGAGGTCAGTGGATCAGAGTTGCGTATGAAATTGTTGCAGAAGGCAGGCTTCAACAGAGAGATGGCGTTTGGGTAGCTAAATGGTTTCTTGATCAAAGAGAAGATATAACACATATCTACGAAGGAGCAAATATAGGTGGAGCTATTTCTGAGGAAGAATTGTTAAATAAGTTTGAGGCAGTATGGCCAAACCAAAATGTTGAGTTAGTTATTTCTCAAGTTGAAGATGCTGAAGGTACGAGCGATGATGAATTATTTTTTACTGACAGATTTGGCAATCAATTAGCCGAGTATAGTCATGGAGTATTGGAGCTCACCCTAGCTGGAGAAGCAATTCATTTGTTGAAGGACGAAGGAGTTGAGTTGCAAGAAAAAATAGATATTGACATTGCTGAGTCAGGAGAAATGACGGTCAGATACGGAGAATACATTCTGAAATACACGGATACTGGTTCATGGGAATTTATTCAAAAAGGTGTCGAGCTGCTTGATTATGAGTCAGCTGAGGAAGAGTTTGGGCAGGAGTATGCCCAAGCATTTCAAATGTTACCAGAAAGCATTCTGACGCTCAATGCTGATGAGACTCAAGTAAGTGAGTCTGTATTAGATCAGAATGATTTGCAGTTTTTTGAACGAAATGATGAGTTGCATTTTAAGACTGAGGTAGGTGGTCAGACTCAAGAATTTATTTGGATGGAACGCGATATTAGTCCAGAAGCAGCTGCTAGAAATAATTGGCAAAAACTTGATTTGCGCACTGATTCTGTGGAAATATATACAGATGCTTCTTACAACGAAGAGAATCCAACTCGAATAGCTGAATATGATCGGAACGGTATCGAAATTAGACTAACTGATGTTAGTAGATTGTCAGATCCTTCAAAAAATTATGGTTTTGAATTCTTTAAGTACGATGAAGAAATGGAGAAATGGTTTCAACAATATAATTTTTTACCTGAAACACCACAAATTTATTCAGAGACGGAGTACTCATCAGAAGAACATCTTAACGATATTTTTGAGGCTTTCTTAGAATTACTCGCTACTGCTCCTGATGTTAAAGAGCAGGATGGAATTATTACTCTCGCTGATGGTCGAATCATTAATAGGAATAATCCAATGCGAATTCGTACAGCCCGATGGAGCGATGTGGATAATGGTGCAGGAAAAAACTATCAAGGGAGATCGACAATTGATTTCTGGCCTCAGGATTTCTATGATATAAAACAGGGAGTTTTAACTATTGATTTAACTATCAAAGAACGTGGCGCGCACAACATATTAACTGCTGCAACTAGGGCACTAGCCATGTTTTTAGAGTCAGAAACCACTCTTGAAAGAGATCAAGATGTGGATGAGTCGGGTAGGCCACAATTTACAGCAATTGATAGTCGTATTGTGAGATTAGTGCAATTAGCTAATGATACTATAGTAATAGTTCATCCTATAATGCCATTAAATCAAAATGCTGAAACATTTGAGATTCAGATAGACTGATTATCCCAGTTGTGTCGATTTTTTTTCTTTGCTATGCTAATAGCTAATGACAAGATTAGGAATAATTACGTTCTCGCTGATTGGGTTTTTGATTGCCGTAATTAGCGGGTACTTTTTTTATCAACAGTTTTTTTCTGAAACTCGTTCACAAGTGATCGCGACCTTTTATCCCACGAATCAATCAATGTCATTTGATCAATCTGTCTTTACTAATCCTACACTTTTTTTAAAACTAGAAAATTCAACGCTTTTAAGCAAGCCTATATACGTTACTATTTTTCATTTGACTGAAGAAGTTGACGAAAGTCAGCTAATTCAAAAAACTATTGGGAATTATCCAACCTTTAATACAGAGGAGCGAGAGCTCGTGTCTGCTTTATCTTTTGAACAATCAGAAAAAAATACTCAACTAAACTTGTACATACATGAGGAACTTGAAGGCGATACACAACTAGGAGTGATCAATCACGCTTTTATTGTCGGTATCTTAACTATCATTGAAGCAAATAAGGTAGAGCAGGACGTGAGTTATCGGGCAAATTATGCAGTACTAAAGCAAGAAGCTATCGATATTATGGATCAGTTATATGAAGCTGGGAACGACCGTTTTATAAGGTTTAGTAAACAATAAATATATGCTGCTTATTAAGACATTTTTAGTGTTATTTACCGTTTTTTTTCTATCACTGATGGCGTTATCTAGTGATCAGAATATTGTTTCCGCTCAAACCTGTAGTGGTGGAGTTACGTGTTGGGAGCAAATGACTGACAGTATATGCTCAAATAGTGGTAATTCTTGCTCAGGTTCTAGTGATTGTCCGGGAGGAGAATGTGAAAGTGGCACTCCTATTCGTAAACAAGTTGATAGCCTGCCATGTAATTTTCGTGGTGCTTCTTGTGGTGTGGCATGCAATCCTGGTCTAGAGACGAGAGGTAGTTGTGGTCAACCTCAATACCCACAACCCCCCCCTGTGCAAGTATTAGAACCCCCACCTGATCCAGAATTCGAACCAGATGAGGAAGCCACCTATGGTTGCTGGAATGGACAATGCATAGCGATGGATGGTGGCTCGTATACGTCAAATAATTGCGCAGATAGCTGCGTTCCAGATGCCTGGGGGTGTTTTAATAACCAGTGTGTTGTGATGCCAGGTGGACAAGGGTGTCAGGGTTGTATTGAATACACTCCACCTCCTTGGACAAGAGAACGATGTTCTGACGATACATTTGCTACTTCTGTTGATGTAACCATGGTTAAACCAGGAGACACATTAGATTGGTACACGTATGCCACTCCTCCCTCTGGAGACCCCTTATCAACAGCAATGTCTGTGGATGCCGAGGGTGATGCACAAGTGATGCCCGCCCCAATTTCTCCCTATCGGTGTCCAGGAAACATGTTGTGTTTTATTGTTTCAGCAAGCGGCAAGCCTTCTGTAGACAGTGGTACTACTATTTGGGCAATGCGCGTGTTTAACAAGACAACAAAACAATATTACTTTGCGGATTTTAATGGAGAAACGCTTTCTATGACCGCCCAGGAATTTGATCGAGCAGAAAAAAATGTTTCTCTTATTCATGATCGAAAGAGATGCCATGGTGGAGAGAATACCGAACAAGATTGTTATGACGATGGAGATTGTCCAGATGGTGAGTGTGGCAGTGGCAAAATACTACATAATAGCGATGCAAAGTTACCATGGTATAGCTGCGCTTCGTTGATTAATCTTAGTAAGTTTACTTCTGGCAATATTGCCAATCGGGGCTGGATCATGGATTCATATCACGAAGGTAATTGGATGTGGAAGAAGTGTGATGATAGGCAGCTTCACAATGATGATTTTTGGTCAGGTAATTATTGGGGTATGGAGAGCCATCCAGAAGTAAGGGCTGCTCGAGAAGAAGTGTGTGCTGATGGAAGGGAGTGTGGTAGAAGACCCAGTGATAATAGGTATAAATATGAGGCTGATGCACCTATCAAAGGTGGCACATATTATCGTCAAGCAATCATAAAAATTCCTACCAGTGAACTAATGATAGGTCAGAATCATTTTTTCGAAATAGATGCAGCAGGCGCTTATTTTATTGATAATAAGTTGGATTGGTGTGGAAACAAGCCCGCAGACTATTATTATCCAGGTCCAGCAGAAGTTGATAAATATGCTGCTTCTTGTCCATTGTTTGAGACGCGTGCAGTTGACGAGTCAGGAGAAGAGGGGGAATTAGGGGAAGTGCGAACACAGTTTAACCAGCAAGACAAAGTGGAAGTTCGGTTTATTGCAGAGCGAAATTATGAATATATGCGCATATTTAATGGAAATTTTGACCAGGGTTCCCAGTTTTCTACACCAGGTTGGGAGGTGAATACACAAAATGTTAATGCAGGCATCTTTGATTGTGAAACCCAAAATGGTCCTTGTCCAACTGAGGCAAGTGTGCAAAGGTTGCAGGTTAACAGAACCTCTATGATCGGCGATCCGTGGGTTCGTAGTCAGTGGACAGAAACACAGCGCGATTCGACTACTCGAGACTTTATTGTTGAATTTTATGCCCGGGCACTAGCATCTGATGGAGAAACCACTCGGGTAGAAAACATTGGCGTACTGCGTAGGCCTTATTTAGTCGCAGCGACAGGTGATTCTCCTTCGTATCACTTTGGCACTGACTCGACATATGTGAATGTAGATTTTTCAGATCATGAACATGGTGGCGAGAATTATATTGAATTGAATGATACATGGAGACATTTCAGAGGAACAGTTAGTTTTCCTGAAAGCAATAATGATTCAACTCAAATGCAAATTTATCTCCGACCAGCAAATGAGCAAGGAAGAATCGTCGAGTTTGATGAACTAGCATTGGCTACTGATCCACTGCCTGATAAGGTACAAATTTTCAGAGCTAATAAACAAACCGACCCAAGCGTATATTGTGCTACAGGGGGAGAGACGCCCACAGCTGGCTGGGTTGATCTGGCAACATGGGAAAAGTCGAACAGCGAAGCATCACCGATTGAGCATCTTGGGTATGGTACTTTTAAATATACCTGGGAAACGGATGATTTAGATCCAGGTGAATATGTTTTAATTTCTCATATCACTCCAGGTTCCAATAAAGTTGGTGAAGAATTTGACACCATTACTGGAACATCCTTGACGTGTACTGGCAATCCGGGTCAGTGCTATGAGGATGATCCGGTGTACTCTAACTGTTCATCCGGAAGTGATGGGGCTCCTTTTACTGCTCCTGCTTGTAATACCTTTATCACCCTCAACGAATGCAACAACAGCGAACCGTGGGCTCCTCGCTATGTTTGGGAGAATAACCCTGATGATTATATGGAGAATTTAGTGCCAGGCAGTTTTACTGACACCTGGGAGATCTTACCGAGTGATGGCATTCCTTTAGATGATGAGGACGATGATGAAGAAGACAAATGGAATTCTGTTCCTGACTCAGGATACAATCGTAATTATCAAGGCTTAGCACTCAAGCACCTACCTGGTGCTCCTGAGGATCGCGTGGATGTCGTTGAGATGTTTGTCTTTGATCCAGATACATTTGAAGATGAATTTGATCCTGGTGACGATATACCAACGCTTCAGGAAAATTCAATTCAATACTATAATTATGTTTCTGACGATGATTTGCATCCTATTTCTCTGCTTAGAGGCTCGAGACACCTTGATGAATCCAATGAGTTAATTCTTGCCACGCGAGCTGTCAACAGGAGTTGCGAGGACTCCACAACTTACTCACCGTGGAATTATGCCAGAGTCAGGTTGATCGACGAAATAGAGCTGAATTTTAGAGAGGCCACCACTGATCAGTGCACTTTAGAAGACTCAAATCCGCTGGAGGTGGAAGGCGATGTTTCTCTATCAGGTACCAATTTTAGCGAAACATACGACCGAGATGAAACTATAGGAAATCCAAGTAACCGAGTTGATCAATATCGTCTGAGGGATATTCCTATTTCAAAAGACAGTAGAGATTTTGGAGGTCAGTATGACTCACTGGCCTTTACGCTTGATAGTGTTGCTGGAGAAAGAGAAATGCAAGCCTGTGGTATAGCAGCTGATAACTTAACTACTATTGATAGTAGTAGCATAACGATTGATTCACCAAGTGCGCCTAGTCGGCATTACTTGTTGTTTGAAGAGCGAGAGTACGAAGCTTGGTGGCAGGCACGGAACGGCTTAATTTTTGCAGTTGGCCACATCAATACACAACTACCTCTTCGAGCGCCTGGTGGGTCACCAGTGCCTTCTACAGCATGTGGCGATAATCCTGGTGTTTGCACGCCCTATCTTATTGCCAGACATCCGTGGAATAGTACTGCAGAGCGTATAGCGGGTGTTCCAATTTCTAATCATGACACTATCACTTTGGGCGAAGGTGTAGGCGGTTGGTACACCAATCGCGCTGATGATCCTGAACAAAGGGCGACCGATGATCCAGTTCCGCAGCAGGCAGTGGTAGCAGATTTTTATGGCACAGTTATGAGTGAGATTGATACTGGGAGAGAAATAATTGAGTTACCAGGGACGCAATCAGATCCTGTTAGGGCAGACGAGATTAATGCTGCAATTAGCAATTCAGCTAATAGGTATGACACTGATGGTCATGAGTTATACGTGATTGAACTCAACAGCACGCATCTTACTCTCAATGAGATAATAACTATTGATGCTAATCAGCAAGTGTTGATTCTCGCACCTGGTGATCTGACCCTAAGTAGGGAAAGTACGGAAAGGATTGTTGTATCAAATGGAGGATTCCTAGGTGTCTTTACTGATGGTCATCTGACTTTTGGGGACAGTATCGGTCACACCGACCCGACGCTTTCCACTCCCATAGTTGCAGGCGTGTATGTCTCTGATAAAGAACTGCGCATAAGCTCGGGTGGGCAAAAATTTGTAGGTGAGGGTTCGTTTGTAGGTCTGGGTGGGATATCGCTTGGTCGTGGCTTCTCAGATCAATCTGCAAACTCCTACTCACCATCAGAAATATTTATACATCGTCCGGATTTAGTAATAAATACTCCTGACCTCTTAAAGGAGTCAGAAACATCTTGGAGGGAAGTGAATTAAGATGGAACACGCTGGAATGACAGAAAATGACAGGCAACTAGCTCCGGTAGGTGCTAAAGGAACCCGATTGGTCGAACGGAAATTGATACGAGTGCAA
Organism: Patescibacteria group bacterium; assembly: GCA_040879165.1. GTDB lineage: Bacteria > Patescibacteriota > Microgenomatia > UBA1400 > PJMF01 > JBBDKV01. The sequence continues at coordinate 142,353 of JBBDKV010000003.1, read as the reverse complement.
CGACCGTGGCATCAGAAGTTGCCTATTGCTCCTAAAACAGGCATCTCGGTGTTCTTGGTGATCATGCTGCTTGCCGGTGCGATACTCAGCTATCAATGGTACGAGAATGGTCAATTTTTTTCAGGCTTTCAACAAGCGAGTCGACCAGCAGTCTCACCACCTCCTGACGCTGCATTATCAGAGGTGGAGTTTTACGCCCTACCACCTGCAGTTCAAGAGGCGTATGCTCAGAATCCTGAGTGTGCTCTAGATGTGAGAATTTGTCCTGATCGTACCCAGGTTGGGAGAACAGGTCCCAATTGTCAATTTGCTGAGTGCCCACCCCCAGATTACTCAAAGCTTGAAGAGTATGATCCCGATGATCCGTTTGCGATGTTCTAGTTTTTGAGAGCTAGATACACAGTTTTCATTTGCACCTACGTATCAACTGCGGTAAGATATCCAATACAGCGTACTTAAAAAAAGCACCTCAGATAAGGGATTAGTATGGACATCATTCAACTCATTTTTATCATCATTCTCAGCATCGTGGCTATTGTCTTGACTGTGGTCGGCGTTCAGTTATTTCTGGTCCTACGTGATCTGCGTAATGCTATTAAGCGCATTGATTCTGGTATTCATGATGTTCAGTCTAAATTTAATCAGGCAGTCGGCCCACTGACTCAGCTCGGCGGGGCAGTTGCGGGCATGAAGGCTGGCTTTAAAGTTGTAGAAACCTTTGCCAGTTGGCTTAATCGAGATAAAAAACATGAAACAACCAGCTGACGGTGGCTCGTATTTTGTGGGATTAACTGTTGGCTTACTAACGGCTGCTTTTGCGTATCTCATGGTAGGCACAAAGAGGGGTAATCAGTTTCGCGAGCAACTCTTAACCGAGTGGCAGCGACTACACGAAGGCAATCCCAAAACAGGTGACAACCAACTGCAGCAAATGGAAACAGCCTTTAGAGACTTGGCTACTACCTTTTTTCCAGAGATGTTTACAAAATCTTCTCGAAAAACTTCAAGATCTAAAAAAGCTGCCAGCAAAAATGTCTTCAAAGGCGTGTAAACAAAGACATAGTGAGGTAGTAATAATGCTCGCTGATCACGCTTCTTGTGTATTCCAGCACTATCGCCTTCTCAAGGCTGAACATTCTTGATACAATTCCCCCATGCATCAGACGCTCACAGCCGACAAACTTCGCGAAGCTTATCTTAGTTTTTTTGAAAAACAAGGTCATGCTCGAATTCCTTCAGCAAGCTTAGTACCTGAGAATGATCCAACCACACTTTTTACTGGTTCGGGCATGCAGCCGATGGTGCCGTATCTGCTTGGTGAAAAACATCCCAAAGGGACGCGAATTGTGGACAGTCAGAAAGCCTTTCGCTCTCAGGACATTGAGGAAGTAGGCGATAATCGTCATACTACGTACTTTGAAATGCTTGGCAACTGGTCACTCGGTGATTATTTTAAATCTGAGCAATTAGAGTGGTTTTTTTCATTTTTGGTCGATGAGATTGGCTTGAACCCCGAGCAGATTTTTGTGACTGTTTTTCGAGGAAATACGACCCTGGGTATTGAGCGTGATGATGAATCGGTAGCTATCTGGCAGAAATTATTTGCCGAGCATGGTATCACTGCCAAAGCTGTTGATTCTGCAGAAACTGAAGGTCTGCAGGATGGGCGCATTTTTTATTACGATGAGAGCAAAAATTGGTGGTCGCGGGCGGGCGAGCCGAGCAACATGCCGCCAGGCGAGCCTGGCGGCCCCGACAGCGAAGTTTTTTACGATTTTGGTCTAGAACGCCAACTGCACGAACACTCACCATTTAAAAATGAGCCCTGTCATGTCAATTGTGACTGTGGTCGCTTTTTAGAAATTGGCAACTCGGTTTTTATGCAGTATCAAAAGCAGTCAGACGGCAGCTTTACGCCGCTGCCTCAGCAAAATGTGGACTTTGGTGGTGGTTTGGAGCGCATTCTTGCGGCTGCGGCTGGTGAGCCCGATGTGTTCAAAATAGACTTACTCTGGCCAATTATTACTCAGCTGGAAGCTGTAACGGGCAAAACCTATCTTGATTCAGAAGTAGAAACAGCATCGTTTAGGGTGATCGCCGATCATCTTCGCGCCGCGGTACTGTTGATTGCAGATGGCGTCAAACCTTCAAACAAAGAGCAGGGCTATTTTTTGCGTCGACTGATTCGCCGTAGTATTCGACATGGCAAGATGCTGGGTGTACAAGAAGCCTTTTTAGCACCAATAGTACCAGTGGTAACACAGTTGTATACCAGTGCATATCCAGATGTTCTGCAGCAGACGGATGAGATTGCGGCCATTATTACGGAGGAAGAAACGCGGTTCATGAGCACGCTCAGTCGAGGTTTGCGCCAGTTGCAACACTTGGCACGATCCAGTAAAAAACTCAGTGCCAAGGCAGCTTTTGAGCTGTACGAAACACACGGATTTCCCCTGGAGCTAACCAAAGAAGTCGCACAGGATCTCAATCTCCAGCTTGAACCAGCAGTGCCCGAAGATTTTCAGACAGCATTTGAATCAGCTAAAAAAGAGCACGCGGCAGCTTCTCGCGACGCGTCGGCGGGCAAGTTCAAGGGTGGTTTGCAAGATGCTGGTGAAATTACCGTAAAATACCATACTGCCACTCATCTTTTACACGCCGCGCTGCGCACAGTGCTTGGCACACATGTAGAACAAAAAGGCTCGAATATTACTCAAGATCGATTGCGTTTTGATTTTTCCCACTCGACAGCCGTCACCCAGGCTGAGCGGCAGCACATACTGGAGTTAATCAATGATTGGATTAAACAAGACCTGCCAGTGCATACTCAGACGATGGACAAACAAGCGGCTTTGGACTCAGGGGCAATTGCCTTTTTTGTTGAAAAATATCCTGACACTGTGACCGTCTATACCATTGGAAAAAACACAGATACTGATTGGATTTCCAAAGAACTTTGTGGCGGCCCTCACGTTTCAAGTACGGGTGAGATTGGTCAATTGCATTGGAAAAAGGAGCAGGCTGTTGGAGCAGGCGTGCGCAGAGTGTACTTAGAACTGTAGCTCAATTTGCCGCATCCAATTTCGCCAGACTAAATAACCCCTAGTTTTTCTATCCGAATGTTGCGTATAATGGACTTTGCGCCGCTCGTTGTGGTGTACTGCTATTTTGCAATACGTCCTATGGATTTAACCAACCTTTTTACTGCCCAAACAGAGCCTCCAGAACAGATGGTAATCTGTATCATCTTGACTGATACATCCGTGCAGGCTTTGCTGTTGGCAATTTCCGTTTCCAATGCTCAAGTGGTGTCTCAATCGAGTGTCCTGACGTATACTGACGCAAAAAATTGCGTGTTGAAAACTGACGAAGCGCTGCAGGATTTGGGTTCAAATTCGGAACAGGTAAATGAGGTGTTATTTGCCGTGGAAGATAGTTGGTTGGAGGCTGGAGACGTTGATGCCTCACACCAAAATTTGCTTAAAGAAGTCAGCGAAAATTTATCGCTTAAACCGATCGGTTTTGTCGTCCAATCAGAAGCTTTGTTTCAACAGTATCTCAATATTCATACTCACTTTTCAGCAGTCATGGTTCTCTTCTCTTCGGCTCATATCACTGTACAAGTAGTCAGGCAGGGAAGGTTGCAGTACAGCACTGTGGTTGGGCGTTCAAAGGATAGTGCATCAGATGTGCAGGAAGCGCTTGCTCGATATGTTGCAGCTCAAGAGGGTGAGGCATTACCAGCCAAGATTGTTTGTAGTTCATTTGTGTTGGCGATGACGGAGCTCAAGCAATTGCAACAAGCGCTTCTGGATTTTCAGTGGGGTGACGCGGTTTCCTTTGTGCAAGCACCGACCATAGATGTGATTGACGTTAAACAAGCCGTTCAAGCAGTCGCGTATCAAGCTGGTCAGGCGCTATTAGCGCAAATTAGTCCAGAAATGCAAGCTGCCGCCGTTGATAATTCAACCGTTCCTCAATCAAGCGAAGCTGATGAAGCAACCACTCAGTCAGCAGTATCGGACGAAGCAAGCTCGGACCAAGTGGCACCAACTTCCAAGTCAACTTCTCGCGCCACGGCTAGTAGCTTTGGCGTTCCTATTTCAGATGCAGCGTTAGCTGACTCGGGTGATTCTGAAACTGCTGTTGAGTCCGAGTTTGCCACTACAAAAAAGTCAGAACTTGGTCTGGGATCAAAACGTGTCACGGGTGTCAAAAAACCAAGTACTAAGTTGTTTGTAGGCATTGGTATTGCAGCTGGTATTGTAGCCCTCATCAGTGTGGTGTTTGTCTATGCTAGTTTTCTCTCGCAGCTGACTGCGGTCATTTCACCAAAGCAGATAACCGTCAGCAAGGATATTAGTATCACCCTCGACCCATCTGCAGAGGAAGCAGATAGCAGCACCAACACCATACCCGCTGAAACAGTCACTCTGGAATTAACCACCACTGAAGAAATTGAGACAACCGGTATTAAAATCGTGGGCGACCAAGCTAAGGGAACGGTGATTCTCTATAATAAAACAGAGGGGGACAAGCAATTTCCTGAAGGCACTGTGCTTTCGGTTGATGAGCTGCAGTTTTTGTTGGATGAGGAAGTAGTGGTGCCGGCATCCGAGGTAGAGGAAAGGGCGTCTGGTCGCAGCATTACCTTTGGTGAGCAGCAAGTAGCTGTAACCGCATACCAGATTGGTGTTGAGGGAAATATTGGTGAAGAAACGGAGCTGACGGTAGAAAATTTTGATGATTCTACGTACTCTGCAGTAAGTAACACTGCCTTCACCGGCGGATCAAGTCGAGAGGTACGCGTAGTGGCCGAAGAAGACATTGCTGCAGTGCTCGAAAAAGCTCGCCAAAGTCTACTGGCACAAGCCAATCAACAGTTCGAAGAAGATTCAACTGCAGGTCGGTACGTTATTACTACTGAGACTATTAGTGCCTTAAATACCCAATACTCACACGAGCTCGAAGTAGAAGCGGACATTCTGACGGTTACAGCGACTGGTGAGATTACCACTCTTGCCTACAACAGCAGTGACCTGCGTCCGATTGCTACGGCTGCTTTGTCGTCAGAGTTACCAGAAGGTTATACCATTCACGACCAAGAACCACAGATTATGTCAGCTCCAGCAGACAATTTGACTGAGGAGACTGAAACCATCATCGAATCACAGGTGACAAGCCAAGCTGTTCCAAGGTATGATGAGGCTCAACTCAAGACAGACATTGTTGGGAAATCGCTAGAAGAGGCTCGTGAGTTGTTGCAACGTAGAGAATCAATTGAAAAAGTAGTTTTTGTTCATCACCCAACTTGGGTGCGCCCATTTGTGCGCTCTGTGCCAAATTCTGTCACCAGAATTAGTGTGCAGCAAGCAGAAGAATAATATACGTGAGCACGACTATGACACAATGGCAGCGCCAGTTACCGCATGAAGAAATTGTTTCTCTGTATCGATCAGCGTTAGTGCATAATATTCCACTTGATGAAGTAGACCAGAGCCTACAAAAACATGCAGAGCGGCTAGTAGTTGCCGATAGGATGGATTCTAGTTTTGAAGAGACTCAAACAGTAGTGCTCAAACAAAGTGTCCCAGCCTTTGTGCGGCTAGGAGCATTTATTTTACCAGTAATCTGCATCGCATTTGGCCTATACTTAGTGGGAATGGCTATGGTGCCAATAGCTGGTTACTATTTGAAAGCTATGACTGGCTCAGATCTTGATAGCGCTTTGGCTTCGCCAATACCGTCTGAACAAGTCATGGATGCCACGCCGGTCGTCATTTCTAAACGCTTGGATGAGGAAGGGCAAGCATTTATTCCGCAGACGCCACGAGTGATAGATTTGGAGCTTGATTACACAAACTTAGTCAACTGGTTTGATCCAGCTACGCTTTCTCAACTCGATTTTAGTCAGGAGGAGCAGGGAGAAATTGATGAGTACGTCATAGAAATTCCCAAGCTAGATATTGCTAACGCAGAAGTAGCTGTTGGTGGTACTGATTTGAACAAAAGCTTGATCGCGTATCCAGGTACGGCTTTGCCTGGAGAGCACGGCGCACCAGTCATTTTTGGTCACTCAGTGCTGCGGCAGTTTTATAATCCAAGTGAAAAAAACCCCCGTCGATACAACTCAATATTCAGCACAATTATGACGCTCAAGTCAGGTGATGAGATTTTTGTCTATGCTGATGGAGTGAAGTATACCTATATCGTCCAAGATAAAACTGAAGT
>JBBDKV010000003.1:37454-136112 GCA_040879165.1 Patescibacteria group bacterium | reverse complement strand
TGCATATTTTGACCCAACGCTATGATTCTCAATTGTTAAAATTGGTTACCTGCACACCTGAGGGCACCTACCTGCGCAGAGGAGTAGTTACAGCGCAGCTTGTGCAAGTTTCTGATAGTATGTAAGCTATGTGTAGCTCGTAAGCACGGTAGCTGTATGGCTGTCTCAATATATGCTTGATCCGCATCCCAAAATACTTGCTATTGATTTTGGCAGTCAACGAATTGGTCTGGCTATTTCCTTTGGAATTCTGGCAGAACCGCTGACAATTATTCCCAATGATGAAATAGCGGTACAGTATGTGTGCAGCATACTGGAAGATTACCGGGTAACAAAGTTACTTATTGGCATTTCTGAAGGTAGGATGGCTGAGCAAAGTCGAGAGTTTGGAGCTTTGCTTGCTCGAGTAACCAAGGTTCCCATCGAGTACGCTGATGAAACATTGTCCACTCAAACAGTGCGCAAAAAACTCAAAGATGCGGGTAAAAATCCTGATCAGTTTGTCGATCACTTTGCGGCGGCTGAAATTCTCCAACAATGGATGGATGAGCAGTAAGCGTGCTTTTACCATGATTGATATTGATGAGCAGTAGGCGTGCTTTTACCATGACTAGTCTAGATTTTGTCTCAAAGGGCTGCCTACTCCGCCAATTCGGTAACTCCAGGTTTGGTCATGGTGACTCGATCAGTTTCAGTGGTGATAGTGGCAGTATCGAAGTCAAACGCTGCTGTAACAATCAAGCCCTCCTGTACAGCGGGACTAAAGTATTGGTCAAAAACAAAATTTCCGAGTGAGTAATATATTTCCGCTCCTTGATAGACTTCGTGGTTGGCGATCACGTGTTGGTGCGTGCCGATGATCAAGTCTGCGCCTGCGTCAACCATGGCATGCGCTAGTTCTTCCAGTGCCAGGTTGGGTTCTTGCTGATATTCGTTGCCCCAGTGTGTGACTACTACTACAAAATCAGCTTGTGGCGTAATATCAGCGAGATCTGCAAATGCTGCCTCTCTCCCACCAGGCACAAATTGATTGTAATTAACAAAGCCGATACTGCCGTGCTCAAAGTTTTCAATGTGCCAACGCTGTTGATTACCTTCAGGGTCAGTGTGTCCAAAGGAGGCGATTGCAGCAGCGTCAAGATAGGTTAGCGTGGATTGTCTGCCTGCCGCACCAAAGTCATTCATATGGTTGTTGCCCAGATTGACCAACTGCATATTGAAGGCTTCTAAAAAAGTCACCGAATCTGGGGAGAAGGTAAATCTAAAATTATTTGGCGAACCAACCACGCTTCCTTGGCTGACTGAGGCATTCTCGGTAATAGGTCCTTCAAAATTTGGCACAACTAGATCTGCTCCAAGCAAAACTGCTTGTAGTTGCTCTCCAATGAGCGCTTGGTATCCTGCAGTTTCAGCATAGGTGCGTATATTGCGATCAAGCATCACATCACCCGTAAAAATGACCTGAATTGGTTCGGGGGTTGGGGCAGGTTGGGTTGGTTGTGAGCGTTGCTGAGTATGGTTCGAAACTGTATTTGTTGCGCTACTAGATGGCTGCGCTTGAGGTGTGCGTTGATTCCACCAAATGACTCCAGCTGCAATGCTGATAAAGCAGATTGAAAACCACCAGGTAAAACTACCGATCCGCATAGTACGTCTTTTCTCTAATTGCAGCACTTGACACAATTCAAGCCACCACAGTGCAGAATTTGATCAATTGTATCATGTGTCGGCTCTTGACTTTGGTTTTCTGAATAATTTTTCTCCAACCTTCATCTTGCGCAATGCCAGAGTGGTTTTGGGTCTGACCACAATTTGTGAGATGTGTGCTGCCGTGAGCATAGAAAGAAAGTTCCTGTCTTTGATGTTTTGTTGATACCAATCTTTAGAATACATTGGTGTATCGTCAGGATTTAAGTAGGAGTATTTTGTAAGTTCGTGACCAATGATATGCATGATAATGGTTGCTATAAGATAGAAATATACGTTCGTCGATAATTCTGAAAAAAATGATGGCTCGCCGTTCTCTGATGTCCAAACGGCAATAAAGGCAGCAAATATGTCGCTGAGTATCATAATTTGAAATATGCTCAAAATAATTTCACATATGTATGTCACCGGGTAATGCTCAATATCCTTCTTAATATTGTCATTCGTTAAGTTCTCTAATTGCTCAATAACTTCTGTTTCTACCAGACTGGCGAGTGTTGTACGGTGCCGACCATCCCGGTCTAGTTGCTGAGCTAATTCTTTAAAATTGATGCATATGCGTCCAGGAGGTTGAGTTTTATAGACTATGCCCGTGTCTACCAATTTGGGAGCTGTATCGAGCGCAGTCTGGGCAATTAATCGCCGCATTGCTTGATTGTTGATCTCTAGGCTATACGCGTGGCTAGAGAGTGGCGAATCATTGTGTGAATACCCCTGACTTGAGTTATGTGCGAGCCAGTCTGACTCATGAAGCGCTTGCCATTTTTGTGTTTCTGACATATTTTGATATTCTAACACTAAGTTCTATTAAAAAACTGGTGCTGAAAACATTTGGCATGCGAGTAATTGTATAGGTCGGAATACATTTGAGACTTCAGCAGAGTCTCAAAAATGCAACAAATTCGAGCAATTGTACAGAGCATTGCCTCAGAGGGTATACTACGACAACTAATACTGCTCACTACTACTTCGTACCATATGAAAATTGTACTTTCGCCAGCTAAGTCGCAAGATTTCGAGACACCTTGGACGAGTGCTGTTACACCTACAAAACCGATCTTTCTTAAAACTACAGCACAATTGGTCAAAACACTGTCCAAACTTGACAAAGCAGAACTTGCAAAGACGCTTTCTGTCAGTGCCACACTTGCTAAGCGCAATTATCAGGCATATCAGACATGGACCATGACTCATAGCTTGAAAACGGCAAAACCTGCCTTGCTTGCTTACACCGGAGATGTCTATCAACAATTGAGTGCTGCACTCTACACCGAGCATCAGCAACGCTACGCTCAGGACAACCTCCGTATCGTGACTGGTTTGTATGGCTATTTGCGAGCTTATGATTTAATTCGACCGTATCGACTGGAGATGAAAACAAAGATACACCATTCAGGCGACCAGGTTCGAATGTCTGATTTTTGGCGAACACGCATTACTAAGCGAGTACAAAAAGAACTCCAAGCAGATGAGCAACCACTGTTGATCAATTTAGCCTCTCAAGAATATACTGCAGCTGTAGACTTTGAAAAGATTGATCAGCCGTACTACTCGATCACCTTTCAGCAGGTAAAGTCTGGTCAGCCGCCAAAAGTAATTGGGCTGTTGGCAAAACGGGCTCGAGGGATGATGCTAGAGTACTTGATTCGTAATGGCTGCACTACTCTAGAAGAAGTTAAGCGGTTTGCTGCGTATGGATACTCATTGACCAAGGAGACTGAGCACGACTTGGTCTTTACTTCTGAAGAAGTATAAGTTCTAATGGATTGCTATGAGACAAAAGCTGACCTTTGCTTTCCTTGTCATTTTCTTACTTGCGTTGCTGACAGGAGGAGGAGTTTGGTGGCTGTTTGGGCAGTTGCAACCGGTGGATGCTGAGCAGACCGACTTAGTGTCGTTTACGGTGGAGCAAGGCAGCGGAGTCAGCACTATAGCAGATCAGTTGCAATCTGCTGGCTTAATTCAATCAAGCTTGGTTTTTAATGGGTACGTGCGATACGCGCAGATCGATACTAATTTACAGGCAGGTACCTATCAATTATCACCAGCTATGTCACTCTCAGAAATTGCCACTCAGCTCACGGATAGTCAAGAAGTGAGTGGCAGAATTACCATTATTGAGGGGTGGCGCAGAGAAGAGATAGCTGCATACCTAGCACAGCAGAATTTTCCAAACTATGACGAGGCAGAGTTTCTTCGATTGACCACAAATCTTGAAGGTCGTTTATTTCCTGATACCTACCAAGTTGCTCAGCAAACCAGTACTGAGCAGGTGGTAACACTCTTGACTACCACTTTTGAACAAAAAGTGCTCCAGTCGCTGGCTGAGGAGTTTGCAGCCAGTACATTAATAGAAGCAGAGATCATAACCTTGGCTTCAATAGTGGAGCGAGAGGCGCGAGATTATGAGGACATGCGCCATGTGTCAGGTATTTTACTCAATCGAATCAACATCGGTATGGCACTACAAGCTGATGCCACCATGCAATATGCTAATGGGTATGATGAGGAAGAAGAAACCTGGTGGGTGACTCCTCGATCGGTGCATCGTCAAATCGTATCTCCCTACAATACCTATCAACAGCCAGGCTTGCCTCCGGCTCCAATTGCTAATCCTGGCCTGCAAGCTTTTAGAGCGGTACTTGACCCAATCCCTAGTGATGATTTATTCTACATCCACACTTCCACTGGCGAGGCGTATTACGCCGAGACTTTGGAGGAGCATAACGCAAACATCAATAGATACTTGCGGTAGTATTTCTTTTGTGGTATATTTCTAGTTTCATACAGTAGATCAAAATCCAAGTGAATGAATTGGAGTTTTCTTGAGTACAGCAGCACGCACGCCAGTAGTCGCATAGACACCACAACAGAGAAGGTAATCCTTGCTCTGTTTTTTGTGTTTGCCAGCAAAAGTCTGCTCCCAGAAGATCTGCCACCTAGATATCGTTAAATAACAGAATACAACTTAAATAACGAGGAGCCTTCATGTCAATAACACGCCAGAATTGGGGAAACGAACACACTGTCTTGCCAGAATTAGATTTGGTGGGATTGCAGTTGCAGAGTTATGACCGATTTTTAGAACATGGTATTCATGAAACCTTGGCTGAAGTGTATGGCGATCACGGCATTGAAGATTACACAGGAAAAAACTGGCAGTTATCATTTGGCGAGTATCGGTTTGGCACCTCAAAATATAATATTGCTCAGGCTAAGCAAAAAGGCGTCAGCTACGACATGCCTCTCTATGTGATGGCAATTCTCAAGAATAAAAAGACGGGTGAAGAGCAGACCCAAGAAGTTTTTCTCGGTGACATTCCTAAAATGACGCCCATTGGAACATTTGTAATTAACGGTATTGAGCGTGCTGTAGTGACACAATTGGTTCGCTCACCAGGAGTGTTCTTTTCAGGCACTACAGATATTTCCACTGGTAGGGAGTTGTATCAGGCTGAGCTGCGTCCAAAGCGTGGTTCTTGGCTTGAAATTGCGGTCGGGAAGAAAAATGTCTTAACGGTTAAAATTGATCGTCGTCGTAAGTTGCCAGCTACGGTTTTATTGCGTGCTATGGGTTATGGCACAGACCAAGAAATTCTAGATCTGTATAAAGATACAATGGCAGCTGATGAGTACGATTTATTGAAAAACACCCTCGAAAAAGATCCTACGAAATCTCGAGAAGAGGCTTTAATTGAAATTTACGAAAAAATGCGCCCAGGAGAACCGGCTTCACTAGAAGGTTCGCAAGAATTCATCAAACAAATGTTCCACGACCCTCGTCGATACGACTTGGGGGAAGTTGGCAGATACAAACTCAATCGTCGCTTGAAAATTGACATTAATCAACAGAACGTTGTGCTGACACCTGAAGACGTGGTGGGAACGATTGGCTACTTAATTAAGTTACAAAATGGTCAAGGAAAAGCTGATGACATCGATCATTTGAGTAATCGCCGTGTTCGCCAAATTGGTGAGTTGGTCCAAGAATCTGCCTTCCGCATAGGTTTGATTCGTCTTGAGCGTTCAATTCGTGAAAAAATGTCACTCACTAAAACTGAAGACGTACTGACGCCAGCAGCTTTGGTTAATGCTCGTCCGCTTATCGCAACCATTTCTGAATTTTTCCGTCGAAATCGCTTATCTACCATCCTTGATCAAACCAATCCACTCTCTGAAATAGATAACCTACGTCGATTGTCAGTGATGGGTACTGGTGGAGTAACTCGAGAGCGAGCGTCATTTTCAATGCGTGACATCAACGCCTCACAATACTCAAGAATTGACCCAGTTCGTTCTCCAGAAGGTCCAAATATTGGCCTGGTAACCTACCTATCACTCTATACTCGAGTCAATGATTTTGGTTTCTTGGAAGCTCCCTACCAAAAAGTAGAAAATGTTAATGGTAAGATGAAAATTGCCGGAGACATTTCGTACTTATCTGCTGATGACGAAGAAGATTACAAAATCACTCACCGTAGTCTTAATGTTGATGACAAAAATTTCATTAATGAAGAGTGGGTGCCTATTCGTTACATGAATAGCTTTATTGAAGGTCCTGTGACTGATGTCCAGTACATTGATGTTGTGCCTCGTCAGGTGATCGGTACTTCAGCTGCGCTGATTCCCTTTATTGCACATGACGAAGCCAATCGGGCTTTGATGGGCACACACATGCAATGTCAAGCTGTGCCACTAATCAAGCCGCAAGCACCAATTGTTGGCACTGGCATGGAAGAGGCCGTTGCAACAGCGATGAATCGCACTGTTAAAGCCCGTGCTGCAGGTACGGTTACCTACGTTGATGGCAGTCGGGTTGTACTTGACATTGGCGCCAAAGCGGCAAAGGAAGTTGCCGAAGAGTTTTCAAGTGATATTTCGTTTCTTGAGGGCTCAACTGAAGTCTATCCAGTCCATAAGTTCATTCGTACTTCACAAAGTACTTGTTATTCACAACGTCCAATAGTTGCTGTTGGCGACAAGGTAGCAGCCGGTCAAGTAATTATTGACGGACCAGCAGCAGACAATGGCGAGTTGGCTCTAGGGTCAAACATGGTCATAGCCTACTCATCGTTTGATGGTTTGGGATATGAAGATGCTATCGTGATTTCTGATCGCTTGGTGGTGGATGATACGCTGACTTCGATTCAAATTAATGAGTACAAAGCAAAAGTAATGGACACCAAACTGGGCGAAGAAGAGCTTACCAATGACATTCCCAACGTTTCTGAAATGTATCTAAGCAACCTAACTCCTGACGGAATTATCCGTGTTGGTAGTTTTGTGACAGCTGGAGATATCTTGGTGGGAAAAATTGCTCCTAAAGGAGAAACTGAGCTTTCTCCTGAAGAGCGGTTGCTGAGAGCCATTTTTGGCGAGAAATCTCGTGAAGTTCGCGATACCTCTCTGCGTATGCCGCATGGTGAGCAAGGAACTATTATTGATGTGCAAATTTTGGACAGTGATTTGGGTGATGAGCTTGATCCTGGAACGCTCAAAGAAGTGATTGTCAAGGTTGCTCAAATTCGCAAAATTACTGTCGGTGACAAATTAGCAGGTCGTCATGGTAACAAAGGAGTTATTTCCAAGATCGTTCCAACTGCCGACATGCCTCATCTTGAGGATGGTACGCCAGTTGACGTCATTATTTCACCGCTATCCGTGTTGGCGCGTATGAACTTAGGTCAGTTGCTCGAGGCTCATGCGGGTTGGGCAGCTCAAAAATTGGGTTATAACATCGCCGTGCCAGCCTTTGAAACTTTTGAGGAGGATCGCATTTGGAAGGAGTTGGAACGAGCTGGCTTGCCAGTTTCTGGAAAAGCGCACTTATTTGACGGTCGAACCGGTGAAAAATACAGTCAGCCAACTACGGTTGGTATTGGGTACATTTTGAAATTGACTCACATGGTTGAAGATAAGATGCACGCTCGCTCGACTGGACCATACTCTCTTGTTACGCAGCAGCCTTTGGGCGGTAAAGCGCAAATGGGTGGACAGCGTTTGGGAGAAATGGAAGTTTGGGCACTAGAAGCACATCGGGCAGCGCACACGTTGCAGGAAATGCTTACGATCAAATCAGACGATGTTCGTGGTCGAGCTAAAGCGTTCGAAGCAATGGTCAAGGGTACAGACATTCCATCACCAACCGTACCAGAGTCATTCCGCGTTTTGATGCGCGAGTTGAACTCACTTGGTGTGGACGTTGTGCCATACGAAACTGAAGAAGTCGTCGAAGAAGAAGTGGCAGAAACACCCAAAGAGCTCCAAGCTGACGAAACACTCGCAGAAGATGGCGTAGAAACTATTGAGGCAGAAGAGCTGGATGGAGCGACTACTGAGTCAGAGGATGATGCAGTGGTTGAGCCAGAAGCTGATGCTGAACCAAGTGATGATGATTTTTCCTCAGAAGACGAAGCTGTGTCAGAGGACGAAGATACAGACGAAGAGGACACAGAGGACGAGGAAGCCAAAAAATAGTACTAGCCCAATCTTGAAAAACACACAAAGGAATCCATGAAAAATATAGTCGACTTCTCAGCACTTGGTATCAGAATTGCCTCACCGGAGATCATGAAATCTTGGTCACATGGCGAGATTAAGAAACCTGAAACCATTAACTATCGTTCGTTGCGTGCAGAAAAAGATGGTCTGTTTGATGAGAAAATTTTTGGTCCAACCAAAGACTATGAGTGTTTTTGTGGAAAATACAAAAGAATCCGCTATAAAGGCATTATTTGTGATAAGTGTGGTGTCGAGGTGACGCAGGCGAAAGTTCGTCGTGAGCGGATGGGTCATATTTCACTCGCAGCTCCAGTTTCTCACATTTGGTATTTTAAGGGTGCTCCCTCTAAGCTTTCACTCTTGCTGGACATTTCTCCTCGTAATATTAACGCTATAATCTACTTTTCCAAGTACTTAGTGCTTGACGTTGACGCTGAAGAAAAAGTGGCCAATATTGAACAACTTGACGTCAGTCTTGAAGCGGCTCGAGATGAACTCAAAGATACGTTCAAAGAACAAATGGAGGCGGTCAAAGATGCTTTGGTTGCTGATAAGGCAACGCTCAAAGAAAAAGTAACCAACAAAGAAACGCTCCACCTCAAAGTGACCGAACTTGACTTAAAAGCTAAAAACAAACTAGCTTCACTCAAGCGTCAACTTGAAACACAACTTGATCAAACTGAAGAAATCTTCAAAACACTCAAAAGCATGCTTAAGAAAGTTGGTAAGTGTGCCATCTTGACTGAAGATGAGTACTTGAAGCTTGATGAATATGACGTGGCCTCACATCTGCGCGTAGGCATGGGTGCAGAGAGTCTTCTCGAGTTGATTCACGATATTGATATGGAGGCATTAGTTGAGAGTTTGCGCGTTGAGATGGAAGAAGCCAAGGGCGCCAAGCGTATCAAAGCCACCAAGCGTCTTCGTGTGGTTGAAGGCTTGCGTAAAGCTCAAATTAATCCTGCTTGGATGTTTTTAACAGTGTTGCCCGTTATCCCTCCAGATTTGCGTCCAATGGTGCAATTGTCTGGCGGTCGATTTGCTACATCTGATTTGAACGATCTGTATCGTCGAGTGATTAACCGTAACAATCGTTTGAAGCATTTGATTGATCTTGGTGCACCAGAAATTATTCTGCGTAATGAAAAACGCATGCTTCAAGAGGCAGTCGACTCTTTGATTGATGGTTCACAAGCCAGTCAATCACGTCGTCGCGCTACGCGTCGTCCACTCAAATCCTTGTCAGAAATGCTCAAGGGTAAGCAGGGTCGTTTCCGACAAAACTTACTTGGAAAACGTGTCGACTACTCTGGTCGAAGTGTTATCGTCGTGGGTCCAGAATTGAAATTGAATGAGTGTGGACTGCCTAAAGATATGGCACTTGAAATGTTCAAACCATATGTGTTGCGTGAGTTGATTGTTCAGGGTACTGCTCCCAACGTGAAGAGTGCTCGTCAACAAATTGAACGTCGAGAGCCAATTGTCTATGACATTTTGGAACAAGTGACCACCAATCATCCGGTGATTTTGAATCGTGCGCCAACACTGCACAAACTGGGTATGCAAGCCTTTTATCCAATTTTAATTGAAGGTAATGCTATTCGTTTACACCCTTGTGTTTGTGCCGGCTACAATGCTGATTTTGATGGTGACCAAATGGCGGTCCATGTACCACTGACGAACGAAGCACAAGATGAAGCGCGCAACCTAATGATGGCTACGCATAACCTGCTCAAACCAGCAAATGGTGAGCCAATTACTATTCCTAATAAGGAAATGGCAATGGGCGTTTACTATCACACCAGCATAGATACCGCGATGCCGGCATTTGAGCACGTCTTTGCCAGCAAAGAAGAGGCATATCACGCCTATCAAATCGAGCGCATCAAGCTGCGTCAGGCTATTACTGTCCGAATGAGTGGTAGTCGCATCAATACTACGGTTGGCCGTTTAGAGTTTAACGATCTGTTGCCAGACACGTTTGACTTTATCAATCAAGACGTCACTGCTCAGAAGATTAAGGAAGTTATTACTGATGCCATTGGAGCAAATGATTATGAGCGTGTTTCTCAATTAATTGACGATATTAAGGATCTCGGCTTTGCAGCTGCAACCGTTTCAGGTCTTTCAGTTTCAGTGACAGATTGCGCTATGATTCCAGAAAAGGCAGGTATTGTCGTTGAAGCTAACAAACGTGTTGAATCGATCCAGGAGCAATACCAGAGTGGTTTTATCTCTGGAGAAGAGCGTAAACGCATGTCCTTTACTGTCTGGATGGAAACTACTGAAGAAGTAGCTGAAAAAACTTGGGATTCATACGAGGAAGCCAATGCAGTCAAAATCATGA
The DNA here is from genome assembly GCA_040879165.1 of Patescibacteria group bacterium. Taxonomy (GTDB): domain Bacteria; phylum Patescibacteriota; class Microgenomatia; order UBA1400; family PJMF01; genus JBBDKV01. Next base: position 125,557 of record JBBDKV010000003.1, on the reverse strand, counting down.
TTAATTCTGGAGGTACCCGTGCTTCCAAAGATCAGGTGAAGCAGTTGGCTGCCATGCGTGGACTGGTTGTCGATCCACTGGGCAACATTGTGGAAATGCCTACCAAGTCAAATTTCCGCGAAGGATTGACTATTTTCGAATACGTTACTTCTGCTCGCGGATCTCGCAAGGGCTTGACTGACTCAGCTATTAAAACAGCTGACGCAGGATACCTGACTCGTCGACTCTGTGATGTGGCTCACGATGTCATTATTCGCATGGATGACTGTGGAACTGAGCGGTCGTTGGTCGTTGAACCAGGTGCTCGCCCTGATGTTTTCGCAGAACGGCTAGTTGGACGATTCTTGTCTAATGATGTGACTAAGGGTAAGAAATCAATTGCTAAAGCGAATGAAATTATCACTCCAGAAATTGCTGATAAAATTGTCTCTGCAGGCACTACCTCAGTGCGGGTATTTTCACCTGCAACCTGTGACGCTACTAAGGGTCTTTGTGCCAAGTGTTACGGTTGGGACTTCTCAACACGGGCGCCGGTGGAAATCGGTGTACCAGTGGGTATCGTTGCGGCACAATCAATTGGAGAACCTGGTACTCAGCTGACTATGCGTGTTAAGCACTCTGGTGGTATTGTTGGTCTAGACGTGACTCAAGGTCTACCTCGTGTCGAAGAATTGTTTGAAGCACGCAATCCCAAGAATGCTGCAATCCTGGCTGAAATTGCCGGAACAATTGATGTTGATACAGAAGGCAATGAAACAATCATTACTGTCAAGAGTACAGCTGGTTCGGTTGAAGATGTCACGTACACCGTGCATGCTCGAACACCGCTTGCTGTTGCTAAAGGCGACTTGGTTGCTCCTGGTCAGCAATTAACCGCTGGCTCTGTCAATTTGCGCGAACTGCTGCAAATCAAGGGCTTGGAGCACATTCAGAAGTACGTGGTTGACCAAGTGCAAAACGTCTATGAGTCGCAAGGTATTCAGATTCATGATAAGCATTTCGAGGTGATTGTTCGTAAGATGAGTGATAAATTACAGATTGAAGGAGTTGGAGACACCGACTTCTTGACTGGTGAAATCGTCGAGCGCAGCCGCTTCATGGAGATGAACGATGAAACTATTGCTGCAGGTGGTGAGCCAGCAACAGCTAAAATCTTGTTCCTGGGTATCACTCGATCATCACTCTTTACCAGCTCATGGTTGTCAGCCGCTTCATTCCAGCACACCAAGAACGTGTTGACTGACGCAGCCTGTTCAGGCGCAATTGACCATCTTGAAGGTTTGAAGGAAAATGTGATCATTGGTCGCTTAATTCCAACTACCCGCGAGCGAGCTGAGATTGAAGCCTAATACTAGTAGTATCAAAAACAGCCGCTAAGCAAATCTGCGGAGTTATGGTACAATCGTAACTCTGGAAAATCTGGAGAATAGAAAGAAGTATTGATGCCAACAATTAACCAATTAATTCGCAAAGGCGGACGAAAAAGTAAAGCCAAGCGAGTTAAGGCGACAGCACTACGACGTAGTTTTAACACACATAGCGGGCAGAGTGTCAAAACCACTAACCCCCAAAAGCGTGGCGTCTGTACTGTGGTGAAAACAATGACACCAAAGAAACCAAACTCAGCACTGCGCAAGGTGGCTCGTGTTCGTTTGTCCAACAAGATGGAAGTTACAGCGTACATCATGGGCGAAGGTCATTCCTTGGCAGAGCACAGTATTGTCTTGGTTCGTGGCGGCAGAGTAAAAGATTTGCCTGGTGTGAAGTATCACATCGTTCGGGGCAAATATGATGCCGGTGGTGTTGAAGGCCGTAAAACGAGCCGCAGTAAATATGGGGTAAAAGCCTCTTAGCGTACATACAAGATTAGAAAAGTAACCTATGCGATCAAAACGAGCAGTCATTCAAGATATTAAGCCAGATTTATCCTATGGATCAACCAAGGTTGCTCGATTGATCAACTATGTCATGAGAGATGGCAAAAAAAGTATTGCTCAGAAGCAAGTATACGCAGCTCTAGAAGCCTTGGCAGCTGAAACTGACAAAAAGCCTCTCGAAGCTTTAGATGAAGTTATTGCGGCACTGACCCCTCAAATGGAAGTGCGTTCTCGTCGAGTTGGCGGAGCTGCCTATCAGGTTCCAATGCCGGTTCGTACGCGTCGCGGGTTTGCATTAGCGTTGCGCTGGCTGATTCAAGAAGCTCGCAAGCGCTCAAGTTCACAACATCATACTTTTGCAGAAAAATTAACCGCAGAAATGCTGGATATTTTGCAAAATCAAGGTGGAGCAATTCAACGTAAGCAAACCTCACATCGTATGGCAGAAGCCAATAAAGCCTTTGCCCATTTCCGATGGTAAGTTTGAACTAGGATTTTTATACGTGTCAGAGAAGGGCGTTACATTTTCTACACAGTAATTGATAGAAAGTTGGAGATCTACGTGCTTACCCTGACAGGATGAGAGTAATTAATAGGTACTATATATGGCACAAACAATTAAAACTACTGATAAAAGCAAGATTCCTCTCGAGAGAATTCGTAATATTGGTATTATTGCCCATATTGATGCTGGCAAGACTACTACGAGTGAGCGGATTTTGTATTTTACAGGCAAAACCTACAAAATTGGTGAAGTGCATGATGGGGTTGCTACTATGGATTGGATGGCGCAAGAGCAAGAGCGCGGCATTACGATTGTCTCTGCTGCCACCACTACCTTCTGGACTCCCTATTTTGAATCTCATTTGCCTAAAGAATTTTATCGTTTCAATATCATTGATACACCGGGACACGTTGACTTCACCGCCGAAGTTGAGCGGAGCTTGCGCGTTCTAGATGGCGGCGTAACCGTTCTTGATGCCAGTGAAGGTGTTCAGTCACAGTCCGAGACTGTTTGGCGACAAGCTGATAAGTATAACGTGCCTCGAATTTGTTTTGTCAATAAAATGGATAAGTTGGGCGCAGATTTTTTCGCTACCATTGAAGATATTAAAGTTAAATTTGGTGTTAAACCCTCAGTGATGGTCTTGCCCATGGGTGCTGAAAGTGAGTTCCGCGGGGTTGTTCAGTTGATTGAGCGAAAGGCGTTATTTTGGAAAGATAGTGAAATAGCTACTGAACCAGAAATTAGAGAAATCCCAGAGGAATATGCAGAAAAAGTAGAAGAGATGCGCGCAGCTTTGGTTGAACAGATAGCCGAGACCGATGACGCCTTGCTTGAAAAGTTTTTTGCAGAAGAAGAAATTACAGTCAATGAACTTAAAATTGCACTGCGCAAAGCGGTCATTGAGTACAAATTAGTGCCTGTTTTCGCTGGTTCTTCGCTCAAGAATACCGGTGTTCAACCGTTACTCGATGCGGTTATCGAGTACCTGCCTTCACCGGTGGATATTGATCACATCAAGGGAGTTGACCCTAAAACGGACGAACCGATAGAGCGCAAATTAGTGCCTGAAGAGCCGTTGAGTATTTTGTCTTTCAAAATTCAAACTGATCCGCATGTTGGTAAGCTCACGTACTGTCGGGTGTATTCAGGTGTGCTTAAAGCAGGCAGCTATATTTATAATTCTACTCGTGACGCTCAAGAGCGCGTCGGTCGGTTGCTACTAATGCATGCTAATCAGCGTGAAGAAATTCCAGAAGCTCGAGCTGGAGAGATTGTAGCGATTGTTGGGCTCAAAGATACAAAAACAGGTGATACGCTCTGTGATAAAGCCCACCCCATTATTCTTGAGGGAATTACCTTTTCTGAACCAGTTATTTCGCTGGCGATTGAGCCAAGGACGAAGTCTGATCAGGAAAAAATGGGTATGGCATTGGCCAAGTTGAGTGAAGAAGATCCTACGTTTAAGATTAATTCAGATCCTGATACTGGTCAAACTATTATTGGTGGAATGGGCGAATTACATCTAGAAATTTTAGTAGATCGGATGAAGCGTGAGTTTAATGTGGAAGCCAACATTGGCAAGCCACAGGTTGCCTATCGTGAGACTATTACCCGCTCTTCACAAGCAGAAGGTAAGTACATCAAGCAATCTGGAGGTCGAGGGCAATATGGTCATGTGTACTTGCGTCTAGAGCCCAAAGATCGTGGGACAGGCTATGAATTTTTAAATGAAATTACTGGCGGTGTTGTTCCTCGAGAATACATCGAGCCAGTCAATAAGGGTATTCAGGAATCATTAGAACGAGGTTTCTTTGCTGGTTTTCCAATGACAGATCTCTCAGTTGCGCTGTACGATGGTTCGTATCATGAGGTTGATTCAAGTGAGTTGTCGTTTAAGATGGCAGGTTCACTGGGAATGCGCGAGGCAGTTAAGACGGCAGAAATGGTGCTGATTGAACCTATTATGAAGGTTGAAGTTTCAACTCCAGAAGACTTTATGGGTGACGTGATTGGTGACTTGGGTTCTCGTCGGGCGCACATCCAAGGCTCAACAACTCGAGGCACAGCAGTCATTATTACCGCACTTGTCCCGTTGGCAGAAATGCAGGGCTATGTTACAATTCTCAGAAGTATGACTCAAGGCAGAGCATCATCAGTGATGTTGCCAAGTCATTATGACATTGTTCCACACAATATTGCTGAAAAGATCGTGGCTGAGCGCCGGGCAAGTGGAGCGGTGGTATCAAGTAGTTAGGTAATAACGGTTCGCCAAGAACCATTAATATACTGTGTTTTTAGACACAACAATAAGGAGGCACAATGGCAGACGCAAAAAAATTCGTACGTGATAAGCAACACGTCAACATCGGTACCATCGGTCACGTCGACCATGGTAAAACCACTCTCTCTGCTGCAATTACGCAGAGTTTGGCAGCAACAATGCCGAGTGATATTAACAAGCCAATGCAATACGCAGATATTGACAATGCTCCAGAAGAAGCAGCTCGTGGTGTGACTATCAACATTTCTCATCTTGAGTATGAAACTGAAAAACGGCACTATGCCCACATTGATGCTCCAGGTCACGCTGACTATGTAAAAAACATGATCACCGGTGCTGCTCAAATGGATGGCGCGATATTAGTGGTTGCCGCTACAGACGGTCCAATGCCTCAAACTCGAGAGCATATTCTGCTTGCTAAGCAGGTTAACGTGCCAAAGATCGTGGTCGCTTTGAACAAATGCGATATGGTTGATGACGAAGAACTGCTTGATCTGGTAGAAATGGAAGTCCGCGAATTGCTAACCAAGTATGGTTTCGATGGTGAGGAAACACCAATTCATCGAGTTAGTGCCTTGAAAGCATTAGAAGGTGATTCAGCTGAGCAAGAAAAAGTTGTTGAGCTGATGAAGACAGTTGACTCGTACATTCCAGATCCAGTTCGAGAACTCGAAAAACCATTCCTGATGCCAATTGAAGATGTTTTCTCAATCAAAGGTCGAGGAACAGTAGTGACTGGTCGTATCGAATCAGGTGTTGTTAAAGTTGGTGAGGAAATTGAGATCGTTGGTCTTAAAGATTCAACAAAAACAACTGTTACTGGTGTTGAAATGTTCCGTAAACTGCTTGATCAAGGTGAGGCAGGCGACAACGTCGGTATTCTCCTTCGCGGTATTGGTAAGGATGATGTTGAGCGCGGTCAGGTTTTGGCTAAGCCAGGATCAACCACTCCTCACACTGAGTTTGAAGCAGAGGTGTATATTTTGACTAAAGAAGAGGGTGGTCGTCACAAACCATTCTTCTCAGGATACAGACCGCAGTTTTACATCCGTACTACAGACGTAACTGGCGAAATTACCTTGCCAAGCGGTGTAGAAATGGTCATGCCTGGAGATAACGCAAAGATGCAGGTGAAATTAATCTCACCTGTTGCATTAAATGATGGTCTGAGATTTGCTATCCGTGAAGGTGGCCACACTATTGGTGCTGGAGCTATCATCAAGGTAGCAAAGTAAATTAAGAAGAAATTGGTAGTGCGCCCCCTCACCAGAATGGTGAGGGGCGCACTGTTCATAGATAGCCTGCCGCCCTGCAACGACCGTTTTTAGACCAGATTAAATGGCTAACGATGGCAAAAAAGTGCAGGGTTTACTTATCTAGGTTACTTGAGGTATAATTGCGATCTGCAGTTTTGATAGAAATACAACACAAATGGCACAAACACAAAAAACACCAAAACCAGCCCCGGCAGACACCTATAAAATTCGCGTTCGCTTAAAATCATATGACCATCGCGTCATTGATGAGGCTAGTAAGAAAATTCTTGAGACTACTCTTTCAACAGGGGCTCAAGTAATTGGCCCAGTGCCATTGCCAACGCACATTAAATCATTCACTGTACTGACCTCTCCTCACGCGGATAAGAACGCACAGGAGCATTATGAAATCAGGACGCATAAGCGCGTGTTGGATATTATGAATCCGACCAGTAAGACAATTGACTCATTGATGCACCTCGAGTTGCCTGCAGGTGTTTCAATTCAGATAAAAATGTAGACAGGCTATAGTAGTAAAGGAGTTGTGTTGCCCAGCCCAACATTAGGAGCGCACAGCCACCAGACAGAAATAATAGTAAAGTACCGAGGGTATGTTAACGGATTTTTACGCCACCAAGCTCGGCATGACACAAGCCTGGACCAAGTCTGGCAAGCGTCTTGCAATTACTCGCTGTCAAGCGGCTGATCTTCCTGTGCTTGCCAATCTTTCTGAATTGAATAAGAATGCAACTGCTGATTCAGCAGCACAAACTCAAACAATTGAAATTGGTGTAGTTCAAAAAAAGTTACGCAACATGTCTAAACCACTACGCACTCGTTTAGAGAAAAGTGGTTTTTCTTTTGGTGTTCGCTCCATGAGAGGCGTGACGATGCAAACACCTCAGGATGCAGAAGTTGCCATCAAAGCAGGTTCAAGCATTAGCGTCGATCAAGTATTAGCTATTGGTGACGTAGTAGATGTTCAAGGTCTGAGTAAAGGTCGAGGTTTCGCTGGAGCGATCAAGCGTCATGGTTTCCACGGTGGTCCAAAGACTCACGGTCAATCTGATCGTCACCGCTCGGTTGGCTCGATAGGTGCTGGTACTACTCCAGGCAAGGTTATTAAAGGCAAAAAAATGCCTGGACACTATGGTGCAGCTACCCAAACAGTTAAAAGCTTAACAATCGTTCACATTGACACAGTCAACAAAGAAGTATGGTTGAGTGGACCAGTGCCTGGTGCGCTTTTCTCACCCGTACGTATTCGTAAGACTGGTCAATCTCGCACTATTACCATTGATCAATCAGCGTCTGGTATTACTACTCCAGCAGCAGAAGCTACAGAAAAAGTGACTACAGAGGCAGCCACGGCTTAAGATAGTATGAAAATTACCGCGTACTCATCAGCAGGCAAAAAAGAAACTCACTCAGTTAGTGATGCCATTTTTGCAGTGCCAATGAATCAACAGTTGTTGGCTCAGGCGGTGCGCGTTTACACGGCGAACGGACATCAAAATACGAGCTGGGCTCAAACCCGATCAGATGTTGCTCGAACCAAGAAAAAATGGTTTAAGCAAAAGGGTACGGGCAATGCTCGACACGGCGCTCGTTCGGCACCAATTTTTGTTGGCGGTGGTGCGGCTCATGGTCCAAAGCTCGCCAAAGCAGCAAATCTAGCATGCAACCAACAACAGAAAAAAGCAGCACTCAAAATTGCCCTTTCAGCACAAGCAGCAGCTATTACCATTGTGCCCGAGCTAGAAACAATGGAGCACAAAACAGCACCAATGGCTCATCTGCTTTCTATAGTTGCTCCAAAAACTGATCAAGCTATGATTGTGGTGACCAGTCAGAAAAATCATCCGGTTGCAAAAGCAGTCGGTAACTTGCCGTTTGTCAGCCATGTTTCAGCTTTTGAGCTCAACGCACTTGACGTTGTGTCGGTCTACCAAATAGTTATGAGCCCAGAGGCAATTGCTATTCTAGAAGAACGACTGGTTGCTAAGGCAAAAAAGAAAGTGGTTGCTCCAGCAAAAGCTCCAAAAGCAACTGCTGCAAAGCCTGCCACAAAAGCAACCAAGGCTTCAAAAACTACTACAAAATCTACAAAAATAACCGCAACTAAAAAACCAGCGGCTACAAAACCAGCGGCTAAGAAAGTAGCAACCAAGACAGCAGCAACTAAAACAACGGCTACCAAAAAGGTTGCAAAAAAATAACTCATGTCAAACACAGTCTTAAAACAACCAGTGCTTACAGAAAAAACCGTTCGCTTGGCAGCAACGGACAATACATATACCTTTGATGTTGTTCGCTCAGCTACCAAAAACCAGATTGGTGCGGCAGTTACTACACTCTATTCAGTAGATGTAGTTGGAGTGCGCACTATTATGCGACACGCGGATACTCGTCGTACAGGTCGTCGCCGCACTACCATGAGTGTGCCAAAGACAAAAAAGGCTTTAGTAACTTTGAAAAAAGGACAGAATATCGCAGCTTTTGATATTTCAGATGCTGCAGCTGAAAAGTAAACTATGTTAGTGCAACGCAAAGCTACCAGCAGTGGACGCAGGCATCAGGTTGAAGTAGATCGATCTGAGCTGTATTCTGGCAGTCCAGAAAAATCGCTTTTAGTTCCTGGTCACAAAAAACGTCAGGGTCGTGGCTATAAAGGTCACATCACTGTTCGTCATCGTGGCGGTGGGGTGAAGAAGCGCTTGCGCCTTATTGACTGGAAACGAAGCAAGTATGGTGTGCCAGCGACTGTTGTTCGTATTGAGTATGACCCGATGCGCAGCGCGCACCTAGCACTGTTGCAATATGCAGATGGTGAAAAAGCCTATATTTTGGCGCCAGCTGGTTTGAAAGTGGAAGACAGTATTCAGTCTGGTCCAGGTTCTGAAGTTCGCCAAGGTAATGCACTGCCAGTGTCTGAGATTCCAGTTGGCGTGCCCATTCACAACCTTGAGGTTCGCCCAGGAAAAGGTGCGCAATTAGTTCGAGGAGCAGGTGTAGCGGCAATGATACAGTCAAAAGATGATGGCATGGTCACTATTCAACTGCCTTCAAAGGAACTTAGATTGATAAATAGCACTTGTTTAGCTACAATTGGCCAAGTTGGTAACGCCGAGTGGAAAAATCGCAAAATCGGTAAAGCAGGACGTACGCGCCTGATGGGTATTCGTCCCACTGTTCGTGGTACCGCTCAACATCCTGGTTCTCATCCACATGGAGGGGGCGAGGGTCGTTCTGGTGTTGGTATGAAGTATCCTAAAACTCCTTGGGGTAAACATGCTCTTGGTAAGAAAACACGGAATCGTCGTAAATGGAGCACAAAGCTGGTCGTGCGTGATCGCCGCAGCAAAGCATAAGGAAACATATGAGTCGCAGTTCAAAAAAAGGACCATTTATCGATCAGAAACTTTTGAAGAAAGTGATGGCTCAAAAGGCCACTGGCGATAAAACACCTATTAAAACTTGGAGTCGCGCCTGCGTGATTAGTCCAGATTTTGTTGGCCACACCTTTATGGTTCATCAAGGCAGAAACTTTGTCGAAGTTTTCGCTACTGAAGCTATGGTTGGGCATAAACTTGGTGAGTTTGCTCCATCTCGAACCTTCAGGGGACATGGAAAAATTGTTAAACGAACCATGACTAAGACTTAATTGATTCAGACTCAAAATACTTGAGAAGCTATATGATAATAACCGCAACACAAACCAACACTCGCCAGGCACCACGCAAAGTACGCTTGGTGGCTAACGCAGTTCGTAAGATGCCTTTAGATACTGCCTTGCGCCAACTAGCTGTGATCGAGCGCAGAGCAAGCATCTTGGTGCTCAAAGTAATCAGACAAGCCATCGCGAATGCGCAGCATAATCATGGCGCCGCTTTTGCTGATTTGTCACTGAAAAATATTACAGTTGACTCAGGTCCACACTACAAGCGTTTTCGGGCTGTCAGTCGCGGTCGCGGTCATCAAATACTCAAGAAAACGAGCCACGTTACCGTGCAATTAGAATACGTCTCAGCTGGTGAAGTGGTTGGTCAAAAATCTGCACCTACTGCGCCTGTGGAAAAAGAATCTGCTCAGCAAGCTGACGCAAAATCAGGAGCTACCAAAACCACCAAAACTACCAAAGTCGCAAAAGCAGCAAAAAAGTCAGCAGCAGCAACTGAAACTACTAAAAAACCAGCTAAAAAAGCTACCGTTGAACCAAAAGCAAAAAAAAAGTAAATCGGTAACCAAAAAATAGGAAAGATATAGTACAATACAGGCTTCGAACTTATGGGACAAAAAGTACATCCAACTGGTTTTCGTGTCGGGCCTTACTTCAATTGGAAGTCTCGCTGGCACAGTGATCCAAAACAATACGCTGATCAGGTATTGGAAGATTATCGATTGCGCCAGTACTTGCAGCGTAAACTGACTAGTGCTGGACTTGTTCGAGTTGAAATTGAACGCTCATTAACACTGATCAAGGTAACTCTCTTTGTTTCAAGACCAGGCGTAGTGATCGGCAAGGGTGGCTCAAACTTGGAAGACGTCAAAAAAGCCATCGAGCGTATTCTGAATGTTTCTAAGCTCAAGAAAGATCGCGTTAAAATAGATCTTCGTGTCGAAGAAGTGTCACAGCCAGATATGAGCGCAAAACTTGTGGCTGAGCGCATAACTGGACAATTGATTAAGCGATTTCCTCACCGTCGGGCAGTCAATCAAGCACTGGAACGGGTGATGCAGGCAGGAGCCAAAGGAGTGAAGATTTCGCTTTCAGGACGTGTCGGCGGAGCAGAAATTGGCAGAACTGAGAAATACTCAGATGGTAGTGTGCCAACACAGACGTTACGTGCTGACATTGATTATCATCACGAGTCAGCTTTGACTCGATCAGGATATGTAGGTATTAAAGTGTGGATTTATCGAGGAGAAATGACTAACTAGTCATTGATCAAGTATATGTTGCAACCAAAAAAAGAAAAACACCGCAAGCAGTTTCGAGGTCGTCGAAGAGGTCTGGCTCAGCGAGGTAACCAGGTTGCTTTTGGAGAATTCGGACTCAAGGCAACAACGACCGGTTGGGTAACGTCTCGACAAATTGAAGCTGCGCGTAAAAAAATTACGTTTATGACCAAGCGGGCAGGTAAGTATTGGATTCGGGTATTTCCCCATAAGCCAATTACCAAAAAAGCCGTCGGAGTCAAAATGGGATCAGGAAAAGGAGCAGTAGAAGAACACGTAGCAGTTGTCAAACCTGGAATGGTTCTCTTTGAACTTTCTGGCGTAACAGAGGGTGTTGCTCGCACCGCTTTTAACAAGGCAGGGCATAAATTATCAGTGAGCACCAACTTTGTGGCTCGCTAAAGAAAATGAGAAATAGAGTATGAAACGCAACGACATTACAGCACTACACGACAAAGGCATTGACGCTCTTGAGGAGCAGCTGTTGCAGTTGCAGCAGGAGCTTGCCAAAGCGCGCATTGAAAAAGCTGCCGGCAAACTTGCAAATGTCAGTTCTGTTAAAATGCTCAAACATGATATTGCTCGAGTAAAAACAGTGCTACATGAAAAAACAGTGGTTGCAGCAGAGGCCGCGGCGATTGCACAAGCAGCACCAACTGCTTCCGCAACAAGTACAACAAAGGTAACTGAATAAGTATGAAAACATTACAAGGCAAAATCATCGGTTTACACACAGGCAATACTGCAAAAGTCAGTGTGACCAGACAGTGGCAGCATCCAATGTACAAGAAGTCTGTTACCCGCAGTAAGCAGTATGCCTGCCAATACAATGCAGACCAAAACTTGGCTGTTGGAGACGTGGTGATTATTCAAGAGTCCAAGCCAATTAGCAAAACCAAACACTTCATAGTTGCTGAAAAAGTCGGAGGTACCGAGTGATTCAATTAAGAAGCGTTCTCCAGGTTTGTGATAATAGTGGAGCAAGAAAGCTGCGTGTTATCCAGGTCTATGGTGGCTCCAAGCGTCGCTTTGGCGGAGTCGGAGATATGGTCATGGCATCAGTGATTGCTTCAGATGCACAAGGGACAGTCAAAAAAGGTGAAAAAGTAGTGGCGGTGATTGTGAGAACCAAAAAAGAGAAGCGCCGCACTAGTGGTGAATATGTTCGCTTCGACGACAATGCCGCAGTTGTAGTCGAGTCACGCAAAAGCCTTAACCCAATTGGTACACGCGTGTTTGGACCGATTGCTCGAGAAGTAAAAAACAGTGGATATAGCAAAATTGCCAGTTTGGCACCAGAAGTATTATAAGGAATTATGAAGTTCAAAGTTGGAGACACAGTGCTCGTCACCGCCGGTAAAGACAAAGGAAAGCAGGGAAATATCACCAAGATACTTCCTGCAGCAGATAGAGTGGTGGTTTCGGGTGCCAATCTCTATACGAAGCACATTAAACCGCAACAAGGTCGATCAGGTGATAAAATACGCGTTGAACGGGCGATGTCCCCCGCCAAGATTGCTATCATCAACGACGCTGGCAAGGCAGATAGAATCGGCTATGCGGTAGCAAAAAATGGCGAAAAAAACCGAGTATTCAAAAAAACAGGTTCACCAGTGCCAGAACCAAAAACAGAACAAAAAACTAAGTAAGTATGTCGACACTATTACAAAACTATCAGCAAGAAATTGTTCCCGCTTTACAAAAAGAGTTAGGGATTAAGAATGTGTTTGCAGTACCAAAGTTGCAAAAAATCGTTTTGAATGTAGGAGTTAGTAGTCCTCAAGAGCCGCGCGCTCGTCGCCAGGTGCTTGAGAACTTGGCTGAACAGTTCGCGTTGATTTCTGGACAAAAGGCAGTTATTACTACAGCCAGCAAATCAATTGCCGGATTTAAGTTGCGCGAAGGTGATCCGCTTGGTGTCAAAGTAACCTTGCGCGGTAAAAGAATGTGGGATTTTTTGCAAAAGTTAATTAGTATTGCGCTACCACGTGTCAAAGACTTTAGAGGAGTATCTCGTACAGCCTTTGATGGTCAAGGCAATTACAGTATGGGGCTTGAGGAGCAGATCATTTTCCCAGAAATAAATTATGATCAAATCGAGAGTATCCGTGGTCTGCAGGTTGGATTTGTAACTTCTGCAGCCGATACTGTTTCAGCATTGCGTCTGTTAGAATTGCTGGGCGTTCCATTTGAAAAGGATGAGTCAATCAAGACAGCATAAGGAATTCGTATGGCAAAGAAATCAAAAATCGCTAAAGACAACCGGTTACTGGCCAAACGCTCGCTCATTGAGTTGAGTGGCGAGGTCAAACCAAACCGGGTGTCGACTCGAGGCATAAATAGGTGTAAAATTACGGGCCGTCCGCGTGGCTACATGCGGTATTTCGGACTGAGCCGAATGACCTTCCGTGAACTCGCTGTTCGTGGAGAGTTGCCCGGAGTAGTAAAAGCAAGTAAGTAAATTATGACTGATCCAGTAGGTGACTTTATCATTCGAATCAAGAACGCTGTTATGGCTCGCCATGATTCAGTTCGAGTGCAACATTCGAAGCTCAACCAAGCATTAGCAGAAATCTTGAAACAAGAGGGGTATATCAAGGAATTAGGCATTGATGAGTCAGTGCAGTTTCCTGAGTTAGTACTTAATCTGCGCTATGTTGGCAAACAGCCTGCAGTAACTGACGTTCGCCGCTTATCCAAGCCTGGACGTCGCTTGTACTCACCTTCCAAGACGATCCCTCGCGCTTTGGGCGGATATGGTATTACGATTGTATCAACCAATAAAGGAGTGATGACAGACACTCAAGCTCGCAAGCTGAATGTTGGCGGTGAGCTCCTTTGTCAAATCTGGTAAGTTTCTATGTCAAGAATAGGTAAAACACCCATCCAGCTACCCAGTGATGTAACGGTCACAATTGACGCTGACACAGTGTTGGTGAAGGGGCCCAAAGGAGAGTTGCGTGCTCCATTTTTTGATAATCTTGATATTAAGATTGAAGATGGTGAGGTGTCAGTGCTGCGAAGTGGCAACGACGCCCAAACCAAAGCATTTCATGGTTTAGTTCGCAGTGTCATTAATAATCACATTATTGGTGTGACTGAAGGCTACAAAAAGACGCTTAAATTAGTTGGAACAGGCTATCGCGTTCAAGCTAAAGGACGAGATTTGAGCTTAGCAGTCGGCTATTCACATCCAGTTGAATTTAAAGGTACTGAGGGAGTTACCCTTACCGTTGAAGGAAATGATACAATCATTGTTTCTGGAATGGACAAACACTTAGTTGGTCAGGCTGCCTCAGATATCAGGAAAGTCAAACCACCTGAGCCATATCTGGGCAAGGGCATTCGATACGAGGACGAAGTGGTCCGACGCAAACAAGGAAAGGCAGCAGCTTAACCTGGTGCAAACAGAATACATGAAAACACACATACATACAAAACGAGTGGCACGCAAAGCGCGAGTTCGAGGAAAGATAGTCAGTTCTGCTACCAAGCCTCGAGTTAGTGTGCATCGATCAAACGCGCACATGAGCGTGCAGGCAATTGATGATACAGCTGGAGTTACCCTAGCCGCTGTCACTGATTTGGGTAAAAACAAAATTAGTGGCACAAAGGTAGAGCGAGCGCAGCAAATAGCTACTGCGTTGGCGACACAATTAAAAAAGAAAAAAATCACTCAGGTCATTTTTGATCGTGGTTATTATAAGTATCATGGCCGAGTCAAGGCAGTTGCAGATGCGCTGCGTGAGCAAGGTCTAAAGGTTTAAAACGAGTATGAGAGAGCAACGAGAACAATCAGAATTCGAAGAAAAAGTCATTCAAATCTCCCGCGTTTCCAAAAAAACCAAGGGCGGAAATAATGTTGGCTTTTCTGTGTTGATGGTCGTTGGCGACAAAAAAGGTCGCGTCGGTGTCGGTCTGGGTAAGGCCAATGACGTGTTGGCAGCCATGCGCAAGGGTGTTAAAAAAGCCAAGAAAAAAATGATTGACGTTCCTTTGGACGGTACCACCATTCCTTTTCGAGTTGTGGTCAAAAAAGGTGCGGGTCGGGTGATGCTTAAGCCAGCTCCAGTTGGTTCCGGTGTTATTGCCGGCGGGCCAGTCAGAGCGGTTGTTGAGGCAGCAGGCATACGCGATATTTCCAGTAAGATTCTTGGTAGTGAAAACCAGTCATCAAGTGTCTACGCTACCTTTGAAGCGCTTAATCGCATTC
Source organism: Patescibacteria group bacterium (assembly GCA_040879165.1). Taxonomy (GTDB): domain Bacteria; phylum Patescibacteriota; class Microgenomatia; order UBA1400; family PJMF01; genus JBBDKV01. The sequence goes on along the minus strand of JBBDKV010000003.1, from coordinate 110,463 downwards.
GTCGCATCGTAGTGCTCAAAGGCGTTGAGCTCAAGTCAGTTGCTCAAGTTGAGGCAGAAGAAGAAGCTAAGGTAGCAGTTGAGCAAGCTCGAGTCAAAGAGCACGCCAAAGAAGCTGTCGCCAAAAGTAACGCCGCTGCTAAGAAATCAGTGACTTCAGCCAATACAACAAAAAAAGCACCGACAGCAGCAGCTAAAACAGCCTCTAAAAAGACACAGTCAGATAAAAAACCAGTCGCTAAAAAAGCAGCTAAAAAAGCGCCAGCTAACAAAATATCCAAAGCAACTAAGTAATCATGTCATTATTACACACCATCACCAGCACCACTGATCGCAAAGCAAAGCGCGTGGGCCGTGGCTACGGCTCAGGTAAAGGTGGGCATACTTCTGGACGTGGGACGAAGGGTCAAAAATCTCGAGGAGGCGCTAAGATTCCTCTTTGGTTCGAAGGTGGACAATTACCGCTTATTAAAAGAATGCCGATGTTACGTGGTAAAGGTCGTTTTAAGGTTGTGAAACCAACAGCTACCGTTACATTGAGTGAGCTCAATAGCATGAAGGCAGCTACTATTACCTTTGAGAGCCTGGTTGCAGAAAAGATCATTTCAGGTAAAGCTAAAAAAGCCAAAATTGTTGCAAGTGGCAGTATTTCTAGAAAAGTGACCATTGATTCAACCGATCAAAAAGTAGTAGCAGTCAGCAAGGGCGCTCAAGCCAAAATTGAAGCAGCTGGAGGAACTATCCAGCCAACTAAATAACTCGTGAAAAGATTACAACATCTTGCCCGAACTATCTTCTCCAACACACAGCTGAGAAACAAGCTCTTGTTTACCCTAGGTATTTTCACTATATTTCGATTTCTCGCTCACATTCCAGTACCAGCTGTTAATTTGGTGCAGTTGAGAGAGTTATTTGCAGGTAATCAGTTTTTAAATCTGTTAAATGTTTTTGCTGGTGGAACACTCGAGAATTTCTCGGTAACAGCAGTGGGAATTAGTCCCTATATTACGGCCTCGATTGCGATTCAGCTATCGGTCATGGTGCTGCCAAAGTTGAAAGAAATTCAGCGTGAAGGAGAGTCGGGTCGAGAGAAAATTAATCAATACACCCGCTTGCTTTCAGTGCCATTGGCTGTCATTCAGAGTATTTCTGTGTTGGCATTGCTGCGCAGTCAGGAATTAATTGAAACATCAGATCCCCTGACGTTAATAGTGATGTTGCTGACTATGGTGACCGGTGCTTTGGTCGTTATGTGGCTGGGTGAGTTAATTTCGCTGCATGGTTTGGGCAATGGTATTTCCATGATTTTGCTCGCAGGTATCTTGAGTCAATTACCAGTGGCTGGAGCGCAAGTTGTGTCGTTGATTACTTCCGACCAACTTCTGACACTTGCCGTCTTTGCTGGAGTATTTTTGGCGGTCATTGGCTTGATAACGTTTATGACAGAAGCTATCCGAAAGGTCAGCATTCAGTATGCCAAGCGAGTTCGGGGTAGTAAGGTGTATGGTGGTCAATCAACACACTTGCCAATTAAGGTCAATGTAGCCGGAGTGCTGCCAATTATTTTTGCTGTATCACTTATGCTAGCGCCGCCATTTTTAGCTCGATTTATGGTTGCGGCGCAACAACCCTGGGTTGCCGAGCTCGGACGCAACCTAACGCTCTGGTTTCAGCCGACCTCAGGCGTCTATATGAGTGTGTATTTTGCTATTGTCTTCTTATTTACCTACTTCTCTGCCCTGATTTTCTTTAATGCTGAAGATATCTCTAATGAACTTAAGAAAAGCGGTGCCTTTGTGGCGGGAATTCGCCCTGGTAGTCCTACCAAAAAACACTTGGAGTATGTAGTCACTCGAATTACTTTTGCGGGCGCTACTTTCCTGGGATTTGTGGCCATTCTGCCATCGATAGCGCAATATCTAACTGACATTCAATCGTTGGCGATTGGTGGAACCGGACTGTTAATTGTAGTTTCAGTCATTTTAGAAACAACCAAACAAGTAGAAAGCAGTGCCGTAGAACAGCAGTACGATAAATATATTTAACACGTATCTAACCCCGCTAATTCGAGGTTATAAGGGAGGTTGTATGAAATTAGTTTTGATTGGTATTCAGGGTGCTGGCAAGTCGACTCAAGGCAGTTTGTTGTCAGATCATTTTGGGATTCCGTACTTATCTTCTGGTCATATTTTTCGCGAAATGGCTAAAGAAAAAACCAAGCTTGGTCGCTGGTTAAAAGAAACACTCAATGCAGGTGCACTGGTTCCCGACGAGACCACCCTTGAAGTTGTTTTGGAGTACCTGGCAAAGCCTGAGTATCAAAATGGCTATATACTCGATGGATTTCCCCGGACCGCAGTTCAAGCCGAAGCGTTTAATGGTGGGGTAGATAAAGTAGTGTATATGAATGTTTCGGATCGTGAAGCGCTTTGGCGGATTTCTGGTCGAGAAGATCAGCGTGAAGACGAGACCTTGGCAGCAATTCGCAAGCGTATCGAGCTCTTTCATACCCACACTGAGCCTGTGGTGGAGTTTTATCGCAATGAAAACAAAGTATTGGAAGTTGATGGCGAAATGAGTGTTGAGGAAGTCTTTGAGGCAATTAAATCAGGTTTGCAAGAGTAATCAGTAACACAGTATTTACTCAGCAGTAAGGATTGTATGTCCGTGGATCGGATCACAGCCATGCGAAAGGGCGGTGCAGTTTTAGGCACTATTCGTGACAGGCTTGTCAGTTCAGTGGCGGTTGGACACTCCTTTGCTCAGATTGAGGAAAACGCCCAGGCGCTATTGGCAGAGCACCAAGTCAAACCAAGTTTTTCAACAGTTCCAGGCTACAACTGGGCAACCTGCATCATGAAAAATGACGGATTGTGTCACGGTATCCCCGACAAGCAAAAAGTCGTAGCTGGTGACTGCATTACCATTGATATTGGCTTGATCTACGAAGGCTATCACCTAGACACCTCAATTTCTTTTCTGGTGGAGTCAAATGATTCTCAGCTGGTCAAGTTTCTCGATGTTGGTAAAGCTTCGTTGGCAGCAGCTCTGGCTGAGGTACAAGCTGGTGCTCGAGTATTTGATGTCAGCAGGGCCATGCAGCGCGTTGTGGAAAAAGCGGGCTACAGTGCAGTTCGTGAGTTAACGGGGCATGGTGTCGGTGCACAACTGCATATGCCACCAAATATTCCTTGCGTGGCCATACAAGCAGATAAACGAGTCCAGTTAGAAGAGGATCAGACGATTGCGGTAGAGATTATGTACGCTGCCGGTTCTGCTGTTCTGCAGCTTGATGATGATGGCTGGACATATCGCAGTCGCGATCGCTCCTTAACGGGCATGTTTGAGGACACTGTCTTAGTGACCGCTACAGGGTGTGAAGTGCTGACAAAACCCTCTACTTCTGGTATAATAGACCTCTATGGGTAAAGTTCAAGAACACAAACGAGCAGCTAAAGCTAAGCGTCAAGTAGATACGAGTGCTACTACGAGTGGTCATGCTGATCGTTTTGAGGTTGAAGGCGTAGTCGAGGCCTGTTTACCCAATACTATGTTTAAAGTCAAGGTTACCGAGGCACAAATTCCACAAATGGTGGGAATGACTCTTCTTGGTACATTAGTGGGTAAAATGCGACTCTTTCGTATTCGCGTTATGCCTGGTGATAGCGTCAAGGGTTATGTATCAAAATATGACCTCAAAAAGTGTAAAATTACCTATAGATCAACCAAAAGTAACTCGCAGTCAAATTAGTCCTTTTCAAATCGAGTCCCGCCTGGTATATTTCAACCCTGTTTATGAAAGTAAAATCATCTGTCAAAACATTGTGTGTTAACTGCAAAACCATTCGTCGCAGAGGGGTATTGCGGGTGATTTGTATCAATCCCAAGCATAAGCAGAAGCAAGGATAAGCGCGTATGATTCGTATTGCCGGTGTAGACTTACCAGAACATAAAAAAGTAGCCTACTCACTCTGTTCTATCTATGGTGTTGGTATTGATACGTCAAATGCTGTCCTGCAAGAGGCCAATGTAGACGTAGATAAGAGAACACGAGATTTGACAGCAGATGAAGTCAATCGAATTCAGCGTGCGCTTGAGCGGTTTCCTACTGAAGGAGATTTGCGTCGCATGATAAACGATAATATTGATCGTCACAAACGTATTAAATCATATCGTGGCTCACGTCACACAGCAAAGCTACCAGGTCGAGGTCAGCGCACACGTACTAACAGCCGAACTGCCCGAGGTGGTGGCAGACGTCGTACCGTTGGTGCACTCAGTAAAGAAATGGCAGCAAAATTAGACGATTCAAAAAAGTAATAAAGAACCAGTATGGCAACAGCAAAACCTACAACAACTAAAAAACCAAAACGAGCGGCACAGCAATCGGTTTCTAGAGGTCGTTTGTACGTGACGGCTACTTTTAATAGCACTCTCGCCAGTATCACCGATGACGGTGGTAATGTGCTTTGTTGGTCAACCGCTGGAGAGTCAGGATTCACTGGATCGCGAAAATCGACTCCCTACGCCGCAACCATTACCATTGAGAATGCCATCAATAAAGCCAGAAACTACGGCATGCAACAGATGGCTGTCTATCTCAAAGGACCAGGTCCAGGGAGAGATGTGGCACTGCGAGTGCTGCGGGCTCAAGGTATTCGGGTCACCATGATTGCGGATATGACGCCAATTCCACACAATGGCACTCGACCACGTAAAGCAAAGCATAATAAATAAAGCAACTATGTCAAGATACACTGGACCACAAACAAAACGAGCGCGACAAATTGGTGAAGATCTTAATCTCAAAACCAACCCGCTCAAAGCTAGCCGCCGCCTGACGATTCGCCCAGGTCAACACGGCGCTAAGGGTCGACGCAAGGTCTCAGACTATGGCGTGCAGTTGCGTGAGAAACAAAAAATTCGCTACATTTATGGTATCACCGAAAAACAACTCCGTAGCTTATACGCTACAGCAAGTAGTACTGATCTAGCTACAGGCGAGCTGTTACTCAGTTTCTTGGAGCGTCGCTTAGACAATGTCATTTTTAGACTTGGCTGGGCAGGCACTCGCGCAGCAGCCCGACAGCTGGTTTCGCACGGTCACATTCAAGTAAATGGCAAAAAAATGAACATTCCATCATATAGGGTTACGGTGGATGATGTAATTATGCTTGCCAGCAAGGCAACTAAGATACCAGTGGTGGCAGAATTGCTTGAAAATGAACCAGTACTCCCCGAATGGTTGGAGAAAAAGCAGTCTGCTGGTAAAATAGCCCGTCTGCCTCAAAGAAAAGATGTAACAGAAGTTATTGAGGAGCAATTAGTGATTGAGTATTACTCACGCTAACCAAAAAAGTCAGTAGTAAAGTAGTAGTATCCAGATACAGATTTTCTTTGCAAAAGCAAAGAAGAGGAGAAACAAGGAAAACATAATATGAAAAATCAAGACTCACACACACAGGTCTTACAGCCCTCATTTCAAATCAGTGAGAAGGTGCACACGGATAATCATGGCACTATTACCATTGAGCCATTAGAGCAGGGATATGGTCATACGCTCGGCAATGCCTTGCGCAGGGTACTCTTATCCTCACTCTCAGGCTGTGCCTTAACTAAAGTTCGCCTTACAGGTGCAGATCATCAATTTTCTGCTATTGCAGGCGTGACTGAAGACGTGCTTGATGTGACGCTCAACCTAAAGCAAGTTCGATTGCGCTCAACACAAGAAGGCGAGGGCATTCTTCGCTTACAGGTGACTGGTCCTAAAACAGTGACAGCTGCAGATATTGAAGCAGAAGCTGGTTTTGAAGTCGTCAACACTGATCAGCACATTGCTACGGTGGCAAAAGGTCACAGCTTTGAATTAGAAATGACCGCAGAATCAGGGTTGGGATACGAAGTAGCTGATGAAAAAAATACGGCTGCAATAGGTGAAATTGCCCTTGATGCCCTATTCTCTCCAATCGTCAAAGTCTCTTACAAAGTCGAGTCCACTCGTGTTGGACGTCGAACAGACTATGATCAGTTGATACTGGACGTGGTTACCGATGGCACTATTGCTCCGGCTGCTGCTGTTCGCACAGCTGCAGAAATTTTGACAAAGCAATTTAATCAAATTGTTACACCAGTGGCAGTTGAGGCACCAAAACTAGATCAATCACTGAGTCCAGAAGAAGCAGAGGCATTACGCCTGACAGTTGAAGAGCTTGATTTGCCAACTCGTATTGCTAATGCACTGCGCAAAGGTGGCTTCAAGACAGTCGGCGACCTCTCAGGTGCGCCCCGCATGACGATTGCTAAGGTCAAGAACCTTGGTGAAAAGAGTGTTGGTGTAGTTGATGAAGCATTGCAGAAGAAAGGTGTTAGTCTGGGTGAATAACCAACTGACAACAGTATATGAGACATCGAGTTAGCGGAAGAACGCTCAATCGCAACACTAAACAACGTGCAAGTTTGTTAAAAAACTTAGCGCGTGAATTGGTGACGCATGGATCAATCGTTACCACTGAGCCAAAAGCAAAAGAATTGAAACGCCTGGTGGATAAATTGATTACTACTGCAAAAAAGGACTCCATTGCTGCTCGTCGAGTACTGCATCGTTTCTTTGGTAAGCGTGACGTTGTTAATACGCTCGTTGAGCAAATTGTACCAGCAGTTAGTACGCGAACCTCTGGCTTTACCCGCATCGTTCGACAGGGTATTCGCGTGGGAGATAACGCTCAGCTAGCTCAAATTGCTTGGGTGGATATGCCAAAAATAACTGGTTCTGTTCGCAACCCTGCTCCAAAAGCTCATGCAGCTACCAAAAAAGCGGCACCAGCCAAAAAATCTACTGTTGCAAAAAAAACAGCAACAACAAAATCAGCAGCTAAAAAACCAGTCAAGAAGACAGCATCTACCAAAAAAGCAATCACTACAAAGAAAGCAAGCAAATAAAGACCCGTATGCAGAACAAAACATTCATGCAACCAAAAGAAGCAGTTGTCCGTCACTGGCACTTAGTTGACGCGTCAGATAAAATTCTCGGCCGTGTTGCTAGTGAAATTGCTCAAAAATTAATTGGCAAGCACAAAAAAGAATACACTCCACATATTGATGCTGGTGATTACGTAGTGGTTGTTAATGCTGCCGAAGTTGCCGTTACTGGTAATAAGGAAGAAACCAAACTGTATCGTCGCCACTCAGGGTATATGGGAGGGCTTAAAGAAGAAACCTACGCAGAGTTGCAGGCAAAATACCCTGAGCGAATTATTGAAAAAGCGGTATATACTATGTTACCTAAGAATAAGTTGCGCAGCGACAGAATGATTCGTCTTAAAGTCTACGCTGCCGATCAGCACCCACACAAAAGTCAGTTCTCTCAAGCAGAAACAAAGGAAGCGTAATCATGGCACTGAAATTAAATAAGAAAAACACCAAAGTTAAAAAAGTAGTCAAAAAAGTAGTGGCTGCTCCAACTAAAAAGAGTCCTACTCAGCCCAAGCAATTACAAGTTGAGCTCTCGTACCCAAAGGGTCAATACACTGAAGGTGTCGGTCGCCGCAAAGTTGCTACTGCTCGAGTAAGATTGTACAAAGCCGACGGCGATTTTATTGTCAATGACCAGGTGGTCGGCTCCTATTTTGGAAACATTGCTCACGCTGATAAACGCTATCTTTTACCATTTAAGCTGACTGGCACAGAAGGCACTTTTTCGGTGGTAGCCAAGGTTTCTGGTGCTGGTATTAACGCTCAGCTTGACGCACTGCTTCACGGTATCTCACGCGCTCTAGTTACTTTTGATCCTGAATTCAAAACCTTGCTTAAGACTGAAGATCTCCTCACTAGAGATGATCGCATGAAAGAGACGCGCAAAATTGGCATGGGTGGTAAAGCCCGACGTCAGCGCCAATCTCCGAAGCGGTAAGCTGCCTTTAATCTTTTGTTTTCGCAGATTCTTGACAACTTTTCCTACGGTTGAGTACTCGGTGCATTGATAGTATCTGTTTGATGTGCAGAACTTGGAAAATTGTCTATTATAGAAATCGCCGCGGCAGTTCGTCGGTATATGACTTTATTGAAGCAGCTCAGGTTCAGGAGCAAGCAAAAATGTATAACAGTTTGGAACTGTTGGAGGAGTTCGGAATTGGCGTGAGACCACTGTTTGCCAAAAAGCTTACCGTCAGTGGAATTTGGGAGTTGCGAATAGTGGGTAACGACAGTATTCGGATTTTGTATGCAGCAGCAAGTGACAAAACGTTTGTTTTGTTACATGCTTTTTATAAAAAGAAACAGAAAATCGATAGGAAGGATGTTCAACTGGCTGAACGGAGATTGCAAGAGTTTAAAAGTAGATATTGAATTATCACAATATCATGATAATATGATAATTATGGACTGGCAACAACACAAAAAAATACTACTAAAAAATCCGAGCTTTTTGGAAGCTTTGCAAGACAATGCTCTTGAGTATCAAATCGCTAGACACCTCCTTAAGGCTCGAGTTGAATTGAACTTATCACAGCAAGATCTGGCTGAAAAATTGCAGACTCGGCAGTCAGTAATCTCTCGAGTGGAAAGTGGAAAATCGTTGCCATCTCTTTCATTTCTGCGAAGACTTGCATCAGCTCTTGATTTGACTCTTGAAGTGTCATTTCGACAAAATAAATGAACTTAACTGCTCGCGCTAGTATATCGCTTGAGGCTCCAATTCCAGAGCGCGATGCTCGCGGCAAAAAATCCTCCGCCAATCACCAGCGTTACCCAAATTGCCTGACTTGGTTCAATATTCAGTAAAACCTCGGCAGGAATGGTGATCATCATGCCGATCGGCACCAGGAAAAAGAGGGAGAAACGCACTAGCTCCATGTACATCGTAACTGGAAACTGGCCAAGTCGACTCAGGTCGCGATAGAGCCAAACCATGCTGTCAATGTCCGTTGTTATAATTGCCAAGGAAAGAACGCAGATATGTAGTGCGGTGGCGATCAGTAGTCCATTGAGCGCCAACACGCTAAAGCCAAGCACGCTGCCCAAGGTAATGCTCACTTCAAGAAAACTGAGAATCCAGATCGATACACCAATAGTTGGCAAAATGAGCAGTACGTCATTGATGTCTGGACTTCCCATCAGGGCGCGAAAGAGGGGATGAATGGGCTTGAGCAGATCAAAGTCGAACTCGCCATTCCTGACTAACTGCCCAAATTTATACACTCCCCGAAAGACTGATTGAGAAAATAGATCAATCCATTGATAAATCAAGAAAAAAACGACAAGTTCATCTGTTGAGTACTGCGCGAACGAATCAATGTTCTGCCGCAGGAGTAAGAGAAAGACCAGTGACATGCCAAAACGAGCGAGTTTGGCAATTAGGAAAATAGCGTTGGTGCCTCGATTGACAAAAGTAGCCTGAAAAGCGTTGGTTGCCCAGAGGAGCCAAATTCGCCAGTAGAAGTGTAGTCGTTTTAGCATCGTATATAAGTCCTACACTAATTATACCGAGCAAGGTGGTCGCCTCGTGATTTTAGTGTCCTGCTGCGGTGTACTCACGCATCCCCTTCTTCCAGAGCCAAGAATTGAGTACGCTCAGGCCAATCAGCCAGCCTGCCAGCACGAGTATGTGGTTGAGCAATTCGGGTTGCGTGTACTTTTCGAGGAAAACTTGCGTCTGCACAAATGAAAAATAGGGAAATGGGGTCAGAAAGAGAATCTTCTGGACGACTTCGGGGAGAATATCCAGCGGGAACAGTTTGCCAGCAGTAAAATCCACAATCACAAAAAATAAAAACTTTGGTCCCCAGGTCTCCGGGCTAAAAAATCCCAACGTACCAAAGAGCAAAGAAATGATGAAATGCAACACGGCTCCCATACTAGCCAGCAGGCCAAATATGAGCCAGGTTTGTAGTCCAGGTAGCGGAATGGTGGGCATAAATAACAGATACAGTAGCCCCATCTCGACGAAAATAAAGAGAATGTTGCGTGATTTATCAGCCAGATCTTCAATGGCTAGCGTGCCAAAAAAATTGATGGGCTTGGTGAGCAGCATACTGACTTCGCCGCTGTAGACGCGTTGCGCCAGACCGTGGAGCGCAGTGGCGAGGACGAGGCTTTGCAGAAATGAGGCAATGAAAACATAGGCAATCATGCCACCAGTGTCATAACCAAAAACTTGTTCTTGACCAGTAAAGACCACTGACCAGACTGTGAGTGCCATCAGAGCTGACAGGAACTGCCGAAATCGCCAAAGAATCAGGTTTGTTCGGTACACCAGCCCATTTTGCCAATAGAGTGAAAATAGTTGAATATACTTGCTCATATCTGTGTTTCTCGGTGGTTATTTCTGAGCCTGGTTCGACTGATCTGCAAATACTTCGCGGATAATAGCTTCAATGGGAGGCTCCTCGATATTGACATCAGAAATGGTGTACTGCTGGAGAAGTTGAGAAGCGGCTTTAGTGGCTTGTCGGCGAGGAACAAGCAGTGTAGCCGCAGTGGCATCATGTGACTTGAGGGTGCCAAACTTTTTGAGGTCTTTTTGGGGAATGGTTTTGTCAAAGGTTAGTGAAAGGATTTTATTGCGCGCGTACTGATCAATGAGTTGGTTGAGCGCGCCATCGAACATTTTTTTGCCCTGATGAATCACGATGGCGCGCTTACAAAGCTCCTGAACATCTTCCATGTAGTGACTAGTGAGAATGATGGTGGCGCCAAATTCTTGGTTGTACTGTTTGATAAAATCTCGGACAGTTTTTTGCATCACGACGTCGAGTCCGATAGTCGGTTCATCAAGAAACAGCACCTGTGGTGTGTGTAGTAGCGAAGCGATCAGCTCACACTTCATGCGCTGCCCTAGTGACAGCTTGCGGGTTTGGACTCGAATAACGCTGCCCACATCAAGCATCTCCACTAATTGATCAAGGGTTTTATGAAAATGCGCCTCGGGAATTTCATAGATTGCCTTATTGAGCAAAAAAGTTTCCATGGGCGGCAGATCCCACCATAATTGATTTTTTTGCCCCATCACCAGCGCAAATTGTTTTTGAAATTCGGGCTGCCGATCCCAGGGGTTATGACCAAGTACCGACACTTTTCCGCTGGTAGGATAGAGTAGACCCGAGAGCATTTTGAGCGTGGTAGTTTTGCCTGCGCCATTTTGGCCAATGAAACCGATAACTTCGCCACGCTGTATATCAAAATTAATGTGGTCAACTGCGGTTACTGGATAGTGCTCACGGTGCCAGAGTGACTCGATTGAGCCCCAAAGGCCTGATTTTTTCTGATAGACTTGAAAGATTTTGGTGAGATTTCTGACGATGATGTCAGGCTGTTGTGTAGTCATAGGGAACTAATTATATAACACGAGTCTGCACTTTTTGATCTCGTGAGTGCTGAAAATGGCATGCATTAGAAAGCAAAAGCGACCACCCTGCGTTCAAGGATCAAAAAAGTGACTCAAATCGTATGGTTGTTGTGAGCTGGGGTTACCAGACGGCTTTTTTGAGCGGTTTGCCTACTTTGAGGTTGACAACACGGTGGCCGCGAATAGTCTGGCGTTTGGTTTCGTTACCAAAGGGAACCACTTGCTTATCTTTGACCGGGCTGACATAGAGGGTGCCGAAGCCTGAGATGACCACCTTCTCACCTTTTTGGAGTGAGCGAGTGACTTCGTCAAAAAGTGCGTTAATAGCATCTGACGAGGCTTTTTTTGTTAGGTGGGCCTTTTTGGCGACAACGGCAATCAGTTGTGATTTTGTCATAGTTCCTTTCAGTGTTGAAATTGTGGCAAGATGAGCCTAGCGACCTGCGACAATTGGACTGTTTTTTGTATTACGATTTTTTTGAGCAGTAGGCAGAGTCTAATAGAAAGTCAGCCAGAGTCAAGTATTAGTCGATCCCTAAATATACCGATATTGTCGCAAAAATACAATGCAGGCTCCTAACATATCGTACCCAACGTCACGGATTGTGCCGTAGCGGTACGGCACAAATGTTTGATGCAATTCGTCCGACGCTGCGTACAGTAGCGTCAGTCCAAGTGGGAGTGCCCAGTGGATGAAAGTCTGAGAAGTGGTTGGTGTAGGATGGGTTTTTTGGACTGCCCGCCAAAAAAGATAATAGAGCACTGCATAGACAAACATATGTGCAGATTTTTTGAAGACAAAGTCCGCAGCTGAGACAGAGAATCCAGGAAGAGATCCTTGAGAAGAAAGTATGAAAATTGTTAAGGCCCAGGCCGCTACTGGAAGGTAGGCTTTAAGATATATCGCTGGACTGAGTGCGTTTGACATATAAGCTAACAGCTCCAGGCAAGAGCTGGAGCAATCCACCCATTATAACACTCAGCGTCGGTAACTTGGGAAGCTCTGATTGTTCAAACTCGATCACCGAATCGGTAATCGTGGCACCTGTGTGCAGCTGCTGTGGTGAGTAGGTGGGCAGTGTGTGAGGGTACGGCTCAGTTGTGGTAGTAGTTGCGCCCTGGATCGCGGCATTAGCCTCAGTCGCAGAGCCTGCTTGCTCCGTTTCATTTTTGGTTGAATCTGGTTCGGTGGTTGGAGCTGGCTGGGTAGTTGGGCTTGGTGATGGCGTCGGCGTCGGTGTTGGGTTCGTAGTCAGATCGAGTGCAAGCTGAATCCAGTTGGTGCCGTCCCAAATATGACTCAGCCCCAGGGTGCAAGAATCATAGCTTGCTGATCCAATCAGCGCGTCAGTGTCTGTAAAAATGGAGAATTCATCTCCCGAATTATTGAGTAACGAGCCACCCCAGGAAAACCGAGTAAAAGTAAACGGTGGTAATTCGCCACTGATTGTGCGCTGATTGCCGCCAGCATCACGAACAACCCAGTCAGTGATCGTCAGCTGTGGACTGGTATTGTAGAGCTCAATCCACTCTGATCCCCCTGATGGGCAGGCAGCAAACTCAGTAAAGGTGACGTGTTGGGTGATTGTGGTTGGGTCGAGTGTAGGTTGGGGCGTGGGTGTTGAGGTAGGCTGGGGAGTTGAGGCTGGCGAGGGAGTTGGTGTTGGAGAAGGCTGGGGAGATGGAGATGGTTGTGTTGTCGAAGCTGAGAGAACGGGGTATTCTGGGTGTTCTGCGCTAGGGGTAGGATTGGTTAGGATACGTTGCGTCGTGTCTGCCGACTGGCGCTGCCATGATTTACTAGCAGTAGTGCCTGAGTACCAGAAGTCGTCTACGATGGTACCATCGGAGTGGATCAGCACCACGCCGTCACCGGTGTTGTTGAGTTTGTGGACGGTCAGTTCAATGAGTAAAAAAGAGTTGGCAGGCACCATCGTTCCGGGCTCAAATGTGTTTAGCTGCCCAGGTGACGCCAACTGATCCCATACTTCCCAGCCAGAGATGTCGATATCCTGTTCACTGACATTGGCAAGCTCGATCCACTCTGGCTCGCCGCTGCCCGCAGGTGGGGCTGGGTAGAGTTCGGAGATGATGATTTCGGGAGAAGCAGCTGAAGCAAGATGAGCACTCTGAGCGATTAGTGCGAGCAGGAGCGTGAAGAGGAGTACAAACAGGAGCGTGAGGAGGATGCGTTTTTGGGTCATGCGCTAAGTCTAGCGCAGGAGTCTTTAGGGAAGTGTAGGAAGTTACTGAATGTAAAAAATTAAGCAAGGAAGTGTCTAGATTCTCGCCTCCAGCTCTTAAATAGAAAAAACAGAGTGGTGAGTAATAATGTATATCCAGCATAGGTTAGTAACTGTGGCAGATATAAAATAGTCAACTCCTCATTGTCTGAATCAATCAGCCATGCATTCGCCCACCCGTTGTACTTAGCATGCTCAAGACGTTGCCATGGCTTGTTTGAAGGAAAGGCAATCCAGCCGGGGTCATATGCTTGTAAAAGAACTAATGCAGAAGTATTAGCCTGACTTGAATTATTGCTTGGTTTGACTTTTATTTGAGTAGGTGTGAGAAAAGTTGCAGAAGCTGTGTGGATTGCAGCATCACTACTAGTATTAACCTGTTCATTTTCTGGATGAATAAAAATATCTTGTAGGTATTCAATTGAGTAGCTTGGCATAAACACTTCGATACTTTGGATTTGTGCAGTAGCAAATTTTTCAGAGAAGGATCGATTTTCAACGATCAGTGAAGAACCTTGCTTTGCAAGATGCGGTGCAGATGGAACTGACATCACAATTGTATTTTCATCAGGATTGAGCATCTGATATGTTGCCAATCTTGGTGTTGACCAGTGATCTACCCCAAAAAGTAGTCCACTTTCTGCGTCACTTGAGCCTGATGCCTTTAGGAAAAAACTTTCATGAGAGCTCGCTGGAAGTAATGGAAAGCCTTTACAGGCATTCGCAAATCCCCGTGACCGTATTTCTACACCATCCCGCCCGATGCTTTCGGTTACGAATCCACGCCCAAGAGAGTCGCAGTTTTCTACTGGCGCACCATCATCTAAGGAAATCTGAATTGCGTGGGTAGAGAGATGTAATTGAACTGATTCTCTGCCCGGATTGATAGGTATTTCTGTCTCAGGAAATTCATCCCAGATACTGGCTGGAATACGTGTCTCAGAGTTTGATTCTGCATTTAGGATGGCATCTGTCAAAGTTTCGATTTGATCATGTTGAATCACCCTAATCTTGATAGGTTGATCCATCTTGAGTTTCGTCAGCCAGACTGTGGGTTGTTCATTGGTATTAATCGCAATTAATTGTTCATTCACCTCAATTAGGAGTGTAGAATTCTCATTCATTGCTGTGGTTGAATGAGAAAATGACATTGGGTTTTCAAGCGCTTCTACCTCTGTTCCAGATGTCACGATACCCATAGGTAGTCCGTTAAAGATCAACCTCTCGTCATCTGCCATTACCATAAAGGGGAGGTTGAGTTGCGCTCCCTGATTTGGTTTTGGTAGTGTTAGTGTGGTCGGAGTCTCTACGGAAGGCAGCGACAAGCTGAGTACCTCTTGCCGATATTGAAATCGTTCGTCGGCAATTTTTTGTTGTGTTACCCATAAAAATGGGTGTGTTTTCTGAACTAATTGAGAGCCAGTTTTCGCCTCAAGATACGGAGTAGGAAGCGTGTTCCGTTGTGTGCGTAGGGTTGAGCCGCTGAGGATAGGAGTATTTTCAGTACTGAGAAGCGGAGAATGCGTAGTAGAAGAATTTAGTTGATAGAGTGTTAGGTAGCCATCCATAAATACCACTTCTGATTGATCAAGCAACCAGTTTTTCATGACTTGATTTTCAGCAGTTTGAAGCTCACTTGTTCCAGCAACAATACTGCTATCATACAAAATATAGTCGATGTTATATTGATTTAAGACAGCAAAAAAAGCTGTTTCGTCCTGCGAGCTAAGGGCTGTATTAAGCTGCTGATAGTATGTTTCGTTTTCTGTACTCCATGCGTCAAAAGCTCTATCCATCATTGCTGGTCGCACCATCTGCCACAAAAATCCTGATCCTCTATGCCCCCACGAGTTGCTCGTCCAGCCATAGAGAGTTGGGCTTGGTAGAATGGCTACCTTTTCAGTACTTGAAGTGTTGGTGTTTAAGTACTCAGTGAGTCCAAAATATTCTTGAGGAACACTCACCCAGAGTTCTTTGTAAAATATACCATTTTTCCAGATTGGTAGTGAGTGTGTGAAAATTAAGATGAGCGTGAAGATTACTAGTAGCCATTGTCGTTTCTGATGCCCGCGTGCATGCAGAAGTAGGGCAGCTTGGGCTACTCCGATTCCGAGCAACACGCTCAAAAGCAGTGCGTACGGCTGAGAGAACTTGGTAAAAGTGAAGCGAAAGACTTCTCCAAAAAAAGGCACTCCAGCGGTAAGAACTTGAGTCACCCAGCCAAACAACGCTGAGTTATTGGCTAATAAAGCAAAAAAGAGTATGAACGTCACTGGAATCCATACGCTCTGCGTTGTGCGCCACTTTCTCCTGATAAGCATAGTAAGTACTCCGAAAAAAGCTATCCCAAACAGCAGAAAAGTCACTGATTGATACGTAAATGAAAAATAGTGCTCTCGCCAGTCACCCATCATATAGATGTTATTTTTTGGTGTTTCTGACCAACTCAAGTAATCGAGGTTAAAACTCCCCATAGTTGAGACGCCACGCACAGTGCCCCACGACTTATTTCTGGCTGAAATCTCTGGTGTAGAGAGTTGGTTGATGTGTGATCCTGCAATAACGTCTGGCTTTTGTATGGCGCTGTAGGTGTATGGCAACATCCACGATGCATTGATACCGGTAAATACTAATCCTAATAATACAACTGAGAGTAGGTTTTTTTTCCAATTTACACTCAGTCTCCAGAGCAGCATGCAGCCAAATAGCAGGGCGGAGCTGATGAATACAGTGGGAACATGAGCCTGACCTAATCCCAACAAGGTAATTAATCCAAAAACCCCAAGTGCTTTGTGTGATCTGTTAGTTAAGTAGTGTTCTGCTGACCACAAAAGCCATGGTAAGGCAGCAAATTGATAGGCAAACACTTCCAGAGGAACATAAAACATTTGCAGCACGTAAAAGTTCAACCCGTATGCCAATCCGCTGATTAAGCTTGCTGCCATCTCGATTTTTGTATCAGTTTTTTTAGCAATATTTGCAAAGATTTGTCTGGTTAGAGCAGCTGAGCCAAGCATGCCAAGTCCATACAGTATTAGCAACCAGAGTGGGCGAGCAGCCTCGATTCCCACGAGTAATTTCCAGAAAGCCATCAGGAGGACGTGAATTACATTGGCAACATGTGCCATGCCGTCGAGCGTGCCTAGTCCACGATAGGTTTGCCAGACACCAAAAATGCTGCGTTCGAGATTCAGCGAAATTGCCAACTCTGGAGCAGTCACATCCCAACCAAGCAAGAATGTTCCTGATTGAAAACTAGCTGCGCCTATTGAGAGCACAACTCCCAGTAGTATTAGTGTGACGATGTGGGTTTTGAAAAAATTTCTTAGGCGAGTGTTCCATAACTGTAGCATTATGAGTGTGTGTTATAGAGTACTTTTTTGGCAATTTTGTGGCGCCAGTTGATACTAGAGCGAAGTAGTTCAGCCCGCACACTGGCTATATAACTAGCAGTAACGCTGGTGAATGCAGGAGCCTTCAATTTTTTAATTCCACGCAAGTGCAGATAGAGTTCGAACAGCACTTTTTCAGGTAGTATCAGAATAATTGATAATTGTGCTGCTGTAATGAGCCAGTTTTTAAGTGATGGGCGATATCCATGCTTTTTCACCATCTCGATGCGTGTTAACAGGGTATTCTTAAAACTTCGCTTCACATTGGCGAGTGAATCATTTTGTCCATGAATCCGGTATGACAGTAGCGGTTCTTGAACATTTGCAAATTGATGTCCGTCACAGAGTAATCTGAAGAACGTGTAGTAGTCATTGTTGCTGCTATTCTTGAGTTGATAGAGTTGTGATTTATTAGGAAAGAGTGAGCGATTAATCATCACTGTTGGATTGATGATTGGGTGATATCTAAAATATTCCTGCGTGATCGCGTTGTGCTCAGCTGGCATGGTTTTATTGCCCATTTTTTTGCCTGAACTATCAATCACCACCGCATTGGTACCGAGTATGGTAACGTGTGGGTTTTGTTGCAGAAACTTCACTTGGTGTTGGAGTCGTTTTGGATGAGAAATGTCATCCGCATCCATACGGGCGACGTACTGGCCGCTCGCATGTTGGTAGGCGATATTGGCCGCAGTATCTCCGCCGGCATTGTGATTTTTATCTAATTGGTAAGCGGTTATCTTACCTGTTGAAGTTCTGACATAGTGCTGAATGATCTGCCAGGAGCCATCGGTAGATGCATCATCAACTATGATCAGCTCCCAGTTGGTATATGACTGCTTAAGAATACTCTCGATAGCCAGTGGTAAATAGGCCGCTGCGTTATAAACCGGCATGATGACGCTGACAAATGGTTGGGTAGCTTGATTATTAGGCATACAGATCTAAGCCGCTTTTTAATTTTATACGGATTAGTACGTTAAGTTTGTTTGATATCCTTTTTCTGCCATGCACTTGTTGTACCAGCCAGGATTGACTTCTGGAAGTACAGTAATACAGCCCTGAACTGCTGCATGTTTGGTCAAGAGTACCTGCTGAGCTTGAGTTGCATACACCCAATATCCCGTAATACCACCAAAAACGATAGTGGCCAGAATGATGCTTATTGCAATACTTTTCATAGTATTATTCCTTTTTATTTTCCTATAAATATCAGAGCTTTTTTTGACTCCCCAAAAGGCGCAAGCGAGTTGTACCCTTTGGGGAGTCCCCCTCCGAAGAGGGGGACGTAGGCATACGAGGAAATATTTTTTTAAGCTGCTTTTGGTGAACCGCTGCAGCTGGCGGGTGCCGTCTATCGGACGATGTAGGGCTCCAATTGGCTCCCATCAACAGTCCATGGGGAGTTTAGATTCTCCCCATATCCTTTAGCCGCGACATCGTCGCAGCCTTTGGGATAATAGAAGGCTGATCCGCCGCCCCGGAGGACGAGGGTGCCGGACTGAATCATTATTTTGGCCTCGCCAGCTGTGGCAATGCCAGGCCAATTGGACCAAAAATTAACGATGACCGGTCCCTCTGACGCATTTATCCTCCAGGGACTTCCGTCCACTGGGGGATGATCTTCCCGCACGGCCTTGCAGGCCGCTTCGCGGTCATCGGGGGTGAACCCGGTGACCGCACGAACCTGCGCCAACTTTGCCGAATCCTCGGTGAAGAGGATCGGCCGGAGCGCGTCGATTTGGCTAGCACTCAAACCGCGAGGGTTGAGTGCTGGCTCCCCATTGAGCGCATCACTCAGGTTGGCGAAGACCAACCCCGAGTGCCCCCAGTCTGGACGACCTGCCGCGTAGAGCGACAGATCCTCGAGGAAATCGAACCCGTTACAACGATCCCCTGGGTATTCCCAGAGGGAGCCGTTGCCCAACAACACCGCTTCCTCACCGCCACGTACTAAGATACTAATCGCGGCCGATCCGGGCCCGCGATAGTAATCTAGGTGACTGACATTCTGCTGATGCTGGCTAATCTCGAGGCGTTGAGGTCCCAAGTATTCACCACTGGCCGAATAATTCTCGGACCACGTGGCCGTTTTATCGGCCCAACAGAACGCTCCCGCGTCCCGAAGGGCATTGAACAGGGACGCAGCCATGGTGACTGCGTCTTCTTCGTTGCCACCAGCCGCCACTAACTGTGTGGCGGCTTCGTGAGAAGCCTCTTGCAGGACTACCTGCACCTCTGGCGGGGCGCCAGAAGGCAAGTACGAGGACATGCTTGCCGCAATATTCGCGGCGAGCACATCAACATTCACAGTCGGAGCCGGGGTCGGTGCGACTGTTTCCTGCTGTACTCTTGGGGAGAGCAACGTAGGTGGTTCTGGGGTTGGTGAGTTACCAACGTCAGCCACCACTGCTTCCCGAGCACTCTCATCAGCTGTGCGCGTCATACGCGCCTTGAGCTGAGAGTTTTCTGTGGTGAGTGCCACGGATGTGGGGTCGGGCGTTGGTGACGGGGTTGCCGTAGTCTCAACAACTTCTTGAGTAGGCACTGCGGTGGCTTCGGTTTCTTCTGAAGCAGAAAATGGGTTGCACGCACTCAAGGTGAGCGCTGCGATGATCATGAGCCAAAAAATTTTACGCATGATACTTTCTCCTTTATTGAAAAAATCGGGACAAGCACGGCGCCTGCCCCAAAGTTAGAAAACTTTATATGAGGAGGCTGTAACTTGCGCCCGTAGCCTCCTCAAAAGTCCATCGCCCTAATATCTTCTGCACATCGTTGTGCTTCCGAATATTAGGATGATGCGGGCAGCTCGCAGTTCGCTTTGTGAGAAACTGCCAGTTACCCGCACCACGTTAATGGAGCGTAAGGGGCTACAAGGAGAACACTATTTCTAGCCAGAAATAGCTATCTATAACTAGGTTTCCCCAGTTTATTTCCTGTATGCCTGTTAAAGAGCTTTCTGTTTCGCCAGGTTGGCGAACAAGTCGCCGGAGGCAATTCAGAAAACCAGTCTCTACTTCAACTTGTCACCGCTACTGCTAGCGCGAAGCTGGCAGAGCGACGAAAAAAAGAAGCAGATGCACGCCTACACTTACTATTTGAGTAAATAAGAATGCATCTGCTACTTTTGCCTCCTGTTGCTGCCTGGGATAGTATGATGGGCAGCGATATATTTAGAACTATATAATATCACTATAACTTACTTTAGTCAATCTTATGGGCTTAAAATTTCACAGCCCCAGCGAATAAAATAACCACTCTTTTGAGGGAGTGGTTATCGCGCGTATTGTAAATCTAAATTTATGTCAACTTGCGTCTGATCATGTACGCTGCTGATCCCACTCCGCCAGTACCGAGTACAAATGCGAGGGTGGTGCCGTCAAGCGCAGTGTCCACTGGGACGTGCACTTTGTCAGCTGCAGGTTTATCTTCAGTTACTTGACCCAAGATGCGCTGTCGTTGACGTTGCTCAGCTTCTTGCTTGAGCTTGAGTACACAAGTTGAATCTTGACCGTATGAGCCAGTTTTGCATTCCGCTTCAGCTTCTTGCTTCAATTTCTGTTCCTGCTCTTGCTCAGCAGTAGTTGCTTGAACTGGTGCAGTTGCTGGATACGCGATGGCGCCAAAAGCAAAAAGGCCGATTAATAGGCTAAAAACGAGCTGTTTCATATATTCCTTCACTGGGCAGAAGTCAGTTATTTACTAGTTATAACTATATCTAAACATCTATTTTAATGCAATAGTATCATTCTGTCAATAGTTATGGGGCATTAAGATTTTACTGCTACATAGGAGGAAAAATGTGCACGCTACAGTTTGTGTAAGGCTGATCACATATAATTTGATTAGTGACTCTTAATCAAGCACAATCTATCATGCTATCTGACTTTTACATCCATGTGGCTCAAGGATTACTGGTTGGTATGGCAGTGAAGTTAGCTAGTCAGGACGAGTACCAACAGAGCTACGACCTGTTAATTGTTGTTTGGTTATTTTTATCGGCTTTACTGTCAATTAAGAATGCCTTAGAATTGAGGAAATATGTCAAGTGAACTCTCTGAAATCATCTCGAGCGTCACTGGCTCGTTCCTTATAGTCAGTCAGCTAGTTCTTATTCTGGGCATGTTATTGATTATTGTTTCACGCAAGAATAGTAAAAAGTAGCTAAGTTTCAGCTATGCAGTTATTTGCGGAATCATTTTCTCGAGACGATTACATTTTTATTATTTCAACCGTTCTGATGGCGGTCTTGGTTGGATTGTTCTTCTATCTTAAAAAATTAAAATAGAGTAGCTGCAAGTTTTTCACTATCTCTAAATATAATTAACATGCAAATAATACGTACTCAAGTCGTCATCATCGTGTTCCACCTTGACGTAGCGCAGCTGGCCGCCGCCACAGCGGATACTTCCTCGATATAAAGTGCCAGATCGTACCGCTTTTACCCCATAATTAGCGGATTTGCTGGTCATATCAATGCCGGTGTGGGGTGAGCCCCCATAGGCGCGACGCACGCGGGCGTAATAAGTCATGCCGTAGCCCTGAGTGATGCGGGCTGCATCGTTGAGTGGCCAGTCCCAGTCGCCACTAAAGCCAAACTCACCGTCAGGACTGTTGCTCCAGACAATGGAAACAGGCTTGAGGTGCTGAGCCGG
Source organism: Patescibacteria group bacterium (assembly GCA_040879165.1). GTDB lineage: Bacteria > Patescibacteriota > Microgenomatia > UBA1400 > PJMF01 > JBBDKV01. Next base: position 88,830 of record JBBDKV010000003.1, on the reverse strand, counting down.
ATCCCGACGGGTGCCCCCTGAAGTTACCTCAAAATGCAGATGCGTGCCAGTAGAGCAGGTACTTGCGCCAACGATAACGCTGGCTATTCGCTCGCCGCGGTCAACTCCGCCTACTTCTGTCTCAGTACCCTGACCTGCAATAATTGACTGAATAGCGGCAATTTCTGCCAGTGTTCGCTGGAGTTCTTGTTGGTACCGTTGCTCATTGCTCCGAGTTTCTTGAAGTAAAAATTGTTGTTCCTGCCGCTGACTGGCCAGCTGATTCTGTTCTGATTGCAGTTCTTGACGCTTGCTTTCCACTTCGGCTTGCTTGAGTTCTTTGAGTTCTTTCTGTTGATCGTAAAGAATGCGTTGGAGTTCGGCACGCTGCATAGCGAGGGCGGTTTGGCGACCAGCAAGATTTAAGTATTGTTCTCGAGTAAATGTCTCAGCAAATGAGCCTGTGCTAGCCAGGGCAGTCAGGGGAGAAACCCGACTTTCCTTATAATGAGTACGCACTCGAGCTACGAGCATCGATGTCAGTCGGTCAAGAGACAGATTGAGCCCGCTGATCCGTTCACTCAATTCGTCGATTTCCCGCTCCAACATGCCGATCTCCAGGCGTGTCTGCTGAATTTGCAGCTCCTGAATATTAATCTGACCATTGATAATGCTAATGGTATTAGAAAGGGTGTTACTGCGTGCCTGAGTTTCTGAGATGCGTGATTCAAGACATGCTTTCTTGTCGCTTATGCAGCTAAAGTACTCATTTTCAGATTGATCGTCTGCAGAACACTCTAGGTCGCAGTCTTGGGCGTGGACCATCGAGGAAAATATTGCAGCGAGAGCCACAAATACTACGCCTAATAAAAGAAAGCGTGATGTGTGATATGAGCGAAGGCAGAATGCGATCATAATTGATTCGAGTAACAGTTGTAGTCTCGAGATCTCACTCTAACAAAATTACTCACTATTCTCAAACTGTATTTTTGCTATAACAGCATCAAAAGTTGATAAAATTAATCAATTATTGTGCGCTATTGTCTAATCAATCGAGAGGCGGCTGTCCAGCCAGCAAAGCCACCTAACAAGGTGCTCAAGGCAAGACCAATCGCCAGCTGTAATCCCAATAACTCCCATGACAAAGGAAAGATCTGCACTTCAGAAATAAATGCCTGAATATCTGGAGAAAAGTAAAGCAAGATGCCGACGCTAACAATCCATCCACCGAGTGCGCCGACACTACTGTATAGGATGCCTTCCATCATGAACGGCCGCTTGACGTACCAGCGGGTAGCACCCAACAGGCGCATGATGGTAATGCGATGTTTATACATTCCGACACGCATACCAATAATGACTAAAATGACTAAAAAGGAGAGTGTGGTCAGTACCAACGCAGAAGCGCCGCCGATAATTCGGCCAGTATTGATCCAAGTGGAAACTTGATTGATGATGCTGTCCTGGAACACTACATCTTCGACTCCCGGTAATTCAGCTAAGTCGTCGCGTATGAGCGCCAACGCAGCCAGTTCAGTGGCAGAGACTTCAAGACTGATGGGTAGAATATCAGCGGTGACCAGTTCAAGTAGCATTGGGGATTCGCGGTATTGCTCGCTGTAAATAGCGAGCGCATCCTCTTTAGTGGTCAGTGTGATGTCAGCGACATAGGGCTTGTCCTGCATCGTGGCTTGTGCTTGAGCGACATCTTCCTCAGCTGCTTCAATCTCAAAAAAAGCGATGACTTGAGGGCGACCTTCGTAGTAGTCAAGAACGAGGTGTGCTCCATATAAGAAGAAGCTTAAGCAAAAGATCACGCTGAAGGTAACGAAGGCAATCATTGTCGCTGCTAGTGCCTGATAGGGTGAGCGTCGAATGTTGGCTAGTGCAGAGGTGAGTGCGTTCATACTTTACTTCTTTTTAGTACTTGTTGCAGAAGATTTTTTGGCTGCTGATTTTTGTTTTGAGCTATCATCTGATTTTTCGTCTGCTTTGGTGGTAGTTTTTTCAGTAGCTTGTTGAGCGGGCTTTTTCTGTGTGTTTTTGGTGGTTGTTTGAGATTTTTCAGATTTGCTATCACTGTTGTCTTCGTCATCAGTGATTGAGCTAGACTGAGATTTGGATTTCTGAGGAGTTTCTTCTGTTGCGGAATCTGACCCGGCAAGATCATGGTCTGAAGCGTCATCTGAAGGCTCAGCTGAATCAAGTTGCGTCTTGGAGAACCAGCGTTTCCACCAACTTGTGCTGGAGCTTTTGACCGGAGTATCCTGAGGAGTTGTTTCTAGAATGGTTTCTGTTGCAGTTTTAGGAGTTAGATCATCATCGCTAGCTGTCTGTTTTGACTCTTCTGATTCTGCTGATTGATTTTTCGCTTCGCTTTTGGGAAAAGCTGGTTTTTTGCCAACTTTTGAATCCTTGGTAATTTTTCCTCGCTCAAGATGAAGCTGGCGAACATCACCATGATTGTTCAGAATTTCCCAATCATGCGTGGCGACGAAAACAGTGGTGCCTAGCTCATTAATTTTTCTCAATAAAGCGGCAATGCTTTTAGAAGTTTCTGGGTCAAGATTCCCCGTGGGCTCATCTGCAAAGATTACCTCAGGGGCGCTTGCTAGTGCCCGAGCAATACTAACTCGTTGAGCTTCTCCGCCAGACAACTGGCTGGGAAATGACTCTGCTTTGTCTGGTAATTTGATAAGATTAAGCAGGTCAGTCACTCGCTGTTCAATATCTGATTCTTTTGTGCCGGTTACGTACAGCGGGAGAGCAATATTTTCCCAAACATTCATCTCAGAAATTAGGCGATAGTCTTGAAAAACGACGCCAATTTTACGACGATGCTGGTGGACAGTGTGCGGACGAATAATTGACAGTGGCGAATCGTTGAAAAAAATCTCGCCCTCGGTGGGAGAATACTCGCAGGTCATTAGACGCATGAGGGTTGTTTTGCCGCTCCCAGAGGGACCGGTCACGAAAATTAATTCACCAGGATCTATATCGAAAGATACTTCCTGAAGAGCGTATGACTCAGGAGTGAAATATTTACTGACGGTTTGAAATCGTACTATGGGCATGGCAAGGCTCATTCTACCGCAAAAAACTGGAAGATGCTATGGATGCATTAATCCATTATTGGCTTGTCGCCTTCAACTCGAACTACTTCAACACGACCGACATCCATTAGCCAGCCAGATCGCTGACCTTTGAAGGTTTCGCCCCAGATTTTGACATCCATACCGACGAGTGCTTCAAGGTCGGTCACAGAAGAAGTGAGCGAAACTGTTTGAGCCTCACCACCGGGTCTGAGTAGACGATGCGTGCCTTCTCCATTGACGCCACCACTCTCAAGATAGCCTTCTGCTGAATCCTTGAATGTTGAAGTATCAGCGCTGCCAAAGACATCGCCAGCGGCAACGCTTCCTTCAGTTGCAACTTGTTCAATCTGGGAAAGATCTGGTCCTGCAGATTGGGCGTAGAGTTTGAAGCTGCCATATCCAGTTCCAACACCGGCAACAACGGCAATGATGAGTAGAGTAATCAGAAGTTTGGGGTTAGTTTTTTTAGCTGCCATAAGAGTGTTTGTTTTTGTACTTTTTTCAAGATTGAGAGGATGAATCTTGCCCACAGGTGTTTGATTATCTTCAGAAGTGGTTGTTTCGTCAACGGGCGAATCTACTGGTGTTGGTTGGGTGGACTTTTGTGTGTCTGGCATGTGTGTTTTTAACTGTTCTTAACTGATAATGCGTACTAGTATACCAGAAAATGCTCAGTAGTGTTTTTCATACGTACCTCTCTATGAAGCATTTTTTACCCTGGCAGTAACAGCGCTGCTTGAATAAATTGTTCAATATCGCCATCAAGAACTGCTTGAGTGTCAGAGGTTTCCACCTCGGTTCGAGTGTCCTTTACCAGGTGGTAGGGGTGGAGAACATAGTTGCGAATCTGGCTGCCCCAACTAGCGTGTTGATGGGTACCTTTTTCTGCTTGAATTGATGCTAGGCGTTCCGTTTCTTGTTGCTGAGCAAGGAGTGCTCTAAGCTTGTTCAAGGCGAGCTCCTTATTTTGTACTTGAGTTCTCGCCTCGCGGCACTTAATTGTAATATTGGTTGGAATGTGCGTAAGTTCGACGGCAGTGTTGACTTTATTAACATTTTGACCGCCGGCTCCACCAGCTCGAGAAAAGTTCCACGATAGATCTTGGTCAGAGATAGCTACGTCAGCATTGCTTTCAACTAGGGGCAGCACTTCAACAAGTGCAAAGGAAGTTTGACGTAAGTTATCGGCGTTAAACGGACTTTGACGAACTAAGCGGTGGGTGCCTCGCTCACGCTTGAGGTATCCGTAGGCGTATGGAGATGTAACTTGATATTCGACTGCCTTAATACCGGCTTCTTCGCCGCGAGATTCGCTCAGTAGGGTAAACTTCCAATTTTGTCGTTCAAAATATCGCTCATACATTCGTCGCAGCATGTCAGCCCAATCCATAGCTTCAGTACCACCTTGACCTGAGTGAATTGAGAAAAGCGCCCCCTTTTTGTCGTAGGGGCTTGATAAATATTGCTTGAGTTCAATACTCTTGACTTGTTTGGTTAATTGAGAGGCGATGGTTGCTAGTTCACTAGAAACATCTTGGTCCTCTGTTGTTTCAGAAAATTCTGACTGCAGTTCTAGACACGCTTCTAGATCATTCTTCAGCTGGGCGAGGGTAGTCAGTTGGCTTAGCTCATCACGATACTCAGACAATTGTTGCATGATGGATTGAGCATCGCTGGTATTCCAGAAATTTGGTTGCGTCGTTTTTTTTTCAAGACGTGCAACGTTTTTCTCAAGTGTGGTTTGATTGCTGGCTGTTAGTAAGTCCGCTGACTTTTGCAATAGTGTTTGTAGTTCCTCTGGAGTCTGTTTCATGCCTAGATTGTAGCATGGTTTGACTGGGTGAGATCGTTCTGGGCACGTGCATAGTCGCAGCGACAATAGTTATGGTGACTGCTGAATTACCGTATCTGTCTTGAGGTGTACGACTTGTTCGCCAGCAGGTGTTTCTATACTATATGGAGTAATCGGTAAGCCTGATTGTTTATGGATTAGTAGACCGGCTTTTTGAGTGTAGGGCGTATTTCTTTGGAGAGTAATGGTAGCTCGCTGAGTGGTATTTGAGGGAATAGGTATGATAAATCCCAGCTGCTGGAGATCTTGACCTTGATGGGTAGTGATTGTTGACAGGTCGTAGCGCGGGATTGGTCGATCATTGACTGTGATTGAAGAGATAGTGTATTCGGGAGAAAAAATAAGCCGTTGATAGTTGAGGTAACCAGCATTTTCACCAGCTGTTTTGGGAGTATACGAGCCATCATGATTGAAGACGATTTCAGTTGCTAGTGTATTGGCTTGCCAATCCAGTGATACAGATCGAGTGACTGCCTCGTTGACTTTATTGATACCGACATTTGATTCGACCAACATGAAACTTTCCAGCTCGCACTGACACGCTTGTTGCAAAGTGTTGGCGCGAACTGTGTTTGTGCCGAGTTCACCAGTTATACCTAGCTCAGCCAGGTGATTCTGGATTTGAGGATCAGTGGCGTATGCTTGTATTGATTTTTCAGGAATTAACGAAATAAGTAGTCCCAGCATGCCACGCACTTGCTCCTGATTAAGACTGGTTATTTTTTGACTGAGCATTGTAGTGGCGTGACTAATCAGATCTTTTTTCTGACTACTGCCGGGAAAAAAGGACTCCCGATCTGTTCTCAGCACATCAGCTGCATTCTGCGCAGTCAACTCCAGATCGTAATCTGGAAGAAAGATCGGACCAGTAATAGCGAGTAGCTCTTCCAGTACGCTGATATTTATTGCAACAACACCGGCTATAGGGTCCTTATTGCCAAGCTCAAAAAATTGGAGTTGCGTTTGGGCACTTTTAGGGAAATCTGGCCACCAATTGGCATCGGGTAAGCGTAATCCTCGATTACCGCTGGTATATTCGTGAACTCCTGGTGGTGGGCTAACATAACCCACAAACTGCCCATCAGCATCATAAATATCTTCAATGATTAGCGGTTGGGCAATGCCTTGATGCATCATAAATACAGCATACGAGCCGGTAAAACCACCGGTCGCGCGCAACTCGTTGCTATTTTGAAATAGAATCACCCAGGTTTGATTTGACTCTGTCAAATGGTCAATCAAGGCAGCAGCAATTGAAAAATACGCAGTACCTGTGCTGAGTTGGTCAATGTTGTCAGGCTGAACTTGGTGCTGCACAAACGTAGTCTTTGGGAGTAATTGTTCTAATTTTGAAAGCGATGCTGCGATACTTGCCAACTGGTATGAGAGCGGCCGCAAATCTGTTGGTTGGTCGGATTGGTGAGTGTAGGCTGCAGCGATGGCGTGAGCTTCCAGTTTTAGGTGCGCAATTTCATCGAGTAGTTTGAGGCCATTTTTCCAAACCTCTATATCAGCTTGCTGTTGTAATGTGAGCAGAGAAAGTACGGTGACTATAGGAGCAGCACGTTTAGTGTGTGTTTGGGCGGAATCAAAGTTCAATAATTTTGCCTGGCTAAGAGCGTTTTGCGTTTCTAGAACAGCAAACAAAACCAAGCCTACAATAATCAGCAATACGCCGACCCCAATATATACGTATGAACGGAGCTTAGTGGTAGGTAGCTGATTGGATGACATCACCTACTTGTAATTGGTTGACAACGTCCATTCCTTGAGAAACAGTGCCAAATACTGCGTGACGGTCATCAAGCCACTCTGTGGCAGCTAGGGTGATAAAGATTTGACTACTCCCTGTGTTCGGACCACGATTGGCCATGGAGAGAGTGCCTGGACCAGAGTGGCGAAGCTGTGGATGAAATTCGTCTGGAATGACGTAGCCTGGACCACCCGTGCCCCATTGGGCTTCAGTGCCAGGTTCCTTAGTGAGCGGATCACCAAATTGAACGACAAAATTAGGCTCAACACGGTGGATGATAATACCATCATAAAAACCTGAATCAATTAAATTGAGAAAATTGAGTGTAGTTAGCGGTGCTTCTTCTCTGAAAAGTGTAATTTCAATATCTCCTTTTGAGGTAGTCATTGTGACGGTTGAACCTTCGATGGCTTTAAAGTCTGATAGTTGTTTCATGGATTCCTCCTGTTGAATGTTAGTATCTTCTAATTGAAAATTGGCAGAGGTCTGAGAGCCTTCGACCAAGCCTTGTGTCTGATCTTGCCCAGTTTGAGTATTGTTAAACTGAACGTCTGAAGTATCAGGATTGTGTGGAGTCTGACAAGCCGCCAAAACGAAGGCAGAAAGCACAATAATCGAAAGCGTCTTTTGCATACAGGTCAGTATACAAAGAGAGTGAGGGCTGTCAACTAGTAGCAAACTGCTTGCTTGGTGTGCAGTAGCAATCGGTGCAGTGACACTTCTTATTAGTGATTAAATAGAATGGTAGAAGTCGATCTCTGGTTCAGTCACTGAGTTCCTTCTGACACTGTATCGAGGTAAATATTCCAGAAATACAGCTGGAGGATCCTCAAGAAAAAATTGCTGAAATTCTTGGTAAATTTCTGTACGATCTTGTTGGTTTAGGGTTTGTCGACCACGTTCGAGGAGGGTATCAATCCGGGTGTTGTTATAGTTTGTGAAGTTGGTGGCTTGTTCTGAGTGCCAAGTACTATATTGATCAGGGTCAGCTGGGATTTCCTGGCCAACTAGGAGCATTTGAAAATTTTGCGTATCGGGGAAGTTTCTTACTCGAATGTTAATGCTAATCAGCAAATTATCACACAATTCTTTTTCAGTGACATCCGAATCATCTTGACAATCTTGTGCTATTTGTTCGCCAAAAGCCTCCCACTCTTGCTTTATCTGCTCAGCTTTTTGTTGGAATAGAGAGGTGGTAGTGAGTGTAAATGTCAGCGGATTGCGCGGTAGTTCGGCGCGCATCCGTTCGCTACCACGAGCGATATCTAGATTATAGGTTTTTCCACCTGGAAGATACGCCCAAGATTTTGGACTAATGGGGCCTATAGCCCGACTGCCATCATTTTTTTTCTCTAAAGCGTACGAAAGTCCTTGTCGAATATTGCGTGTGAGATTGGGGTCGCTGTTATTAAAAAAGATTGCTAGGTAAGAGTTTTGCAGCTGTACCTCTTCAGCAATGGTCGAAGACCAATCAAAAATGTCGTACCGACGAGATAAGTCAGGGATTATGTCCACCTCACCTTTTTTATATGCAAGCACTGCATCCTGTTCTGTTAAATAAAAACGGTAAATATATCTATCGCCGTCGCCATCAATTCTCAACTCTTTCAATTGCTGCCCAATTCGCTCATATCCAGTAATGGAGTATTCGCCAATACCAATCAACGTTGGTTCAGAGAAAAACAGTAATCGATCTTTGGTTCCTGATTTAAGAATCGGTTCAGAAACAAGAGTAGGAAAGGGTGCATACGGTGCAGGTAGATTAAAGACAATATCATTGGGTGTATAAATGGTTTCTAAATCATCAAATTGATATTGAATTGAGCTTGGGGTTACTTGCTCGCCATCTTGCCAGGACAGATCATCCTGAATTAAAAACCGAAAAGTAGCATTATCTTGCTCAGTGGTCCACCGCTCGCTCAAAGCTGGGATGGCACTGCCATCTTCCTGAAGTTCGGTTAAACCGACGCTTAGCTGGTGTTTTATCACTGGCGGGAGGTCGGCTAAAGTATAATCTCCGATAACTGCTATATAGTAGCGCCGATTCACTTCCAGATTTTGAGCAAGTGTTGGTACAAAAAACCAAAAAGTGAGCAGTGCAATGACCAATGAACTCACAAAGACGAGGCCGTGCTTTCGAACATAGGCGCTGAAATACCAATACAGTTTTCGCATTGTGGTGTTGTAACTATACTATCTTGAGATAATTGTACAAGAAGCCAACTCAAAACTCCATTAGATACGAGCAGATGCGAGTTGCTGCAGAGTGGTTAGTTATCGAAAAATGAGTAACGCGATTGAGTTTGCTGCAAACAGAATTACACCGACGATAGTAATGTAATAAATAACTTTTTCCAGTCCTCTTCTAGTGTGAAAGGTTTCGCCGCCACCACCCATGGCAGCACCAAGACCTGAGCCTTGAGATTGCAATAAGATGCAGCTAACAACAGTGACTGCTAAAATTATTTGAGTAATCAAAAGTGCTGTGTACATAGTGCCTTAGTATATCATTACTGTGTGTTGGTAGCTGCTCATCCAAAAACTAGGTGGCCACCTCCTGGCCTCGAACTTCTCGAATCACGGTGACAGTGACTGTACCAGGGTAAGTCATAGTATTTTTAATTTCATCTCTAATTTTACCACTGATTAGTGTTACATCATCATCTTTGGTTTTTTCAGGCTGCAGAATGACCCGTACTTCGCGTCCAGCTTGAATGGCATAGGCTTGTTTGACAATGTCATGCTGCATGGCCACTTCCTCAAGTGCTTGTAGACGCTTAACGTATTCATCATAGTTTTCGTAGCGAGCGCCAGGACGAGCTCCAGAAATAGCATCTGCGATATAGACCACCATTTGCTCTGGTCCGGAAAATGGCTCATCTTCATGATGCTGCGCAATGGCATCTATGACTGGTTGTGGTAGGTTGAACCGCTTGGCAATCTTGACACCGAGTTCGACATGAGAACCTTCGGCTTCCTCTGATACCTTGCCAATATCGTGGAGTAAGCAGCCAAGTTTGACAACATTAACATCGATGCCAAGTTCGCTGGCGAGCTTCATGCCGATTTTGGTTTCTTCTAGGGTGTGGGCGATCAGATTTTGACCATATGAGAAGCGGAATTTGAATTTACCGATCATTTTGACTAAATCGATTGGCAAGTTATAAATTCCAATTTCATGGCACAGCTTTTTACCTGCCTCAAACATAGTTTTTTCAATTTCTGTTTTGACCTTGGCGACGACTTCCTCGATACGAGAAGGCTGAATTCTGCCATCTTTGATTAATCGCTCAAGGGAAATGCGGGCGATCTCGCGTCGCACTGGATCAAAGCTGGAAAGGCGCACTTCTGTCGGGGAAGTATCTAGATCAACGTCAACACCAGTAGAGCGTTCAAAGGCATTAATATTTCTTCCTGACTTACCAATGATTTTACCTTTGGCGTCCTCACTGGGTAACTCCACCACAGAGACCGTGTACTCGGGTACATAGTCAGTGGCGCCGTGCTTCATGGCGTCTATTAAAATCTCTTGCACTTTTTCTGATGACTCAGCTTTAGCTTCTTCTTCGCGCTGACGAATCAGTTGGGCTTTTTCTTTCAGTAGGGCTGAGTCGAGCGAGTCGAGCAGTTGTTTTCTAGCCTCTTCGCGGGTTAAATTAGCAGTGTCTTCTAGTTGGGTAAATAACTTTTCTTGCTGCTGTTTTAATTCTTTTTTAGCCTTAAGGATTTCATCTCGCTCTGATTGAATCTCAACTTCTTTTTTGTCCATGTGACTCAATCGTTCGTCAAGACGATCCAGCTTTTCAGAAAGTGAGCGTTGTTGTTCATCAAGTTGGCGAGCCTGTTCTTTGGTTTCACGCTCTGCCTTACTGCGTAGCGCAAGTGCTTCTGCTTTTGCCTCGACCATAATTTCTCTTGCCTTGGCTTCTGCTTCACGCATCGATTCACTTGGAGCAACTTGAGTTTGGTTTTGATTTTGAGTTTGACTTTGATTTTGTTGTTGGCGTTGCTGCTGTTTTGACTGAGGCTTTTGTTTTATGGGTTCAGGCTTTGGCAAATTTTGAGGTTGCACTTTGCCTCGTTGCTTATTTTGACGCGTAGATTTACCACTGCTGTCTGCACTGTTTTTTTGTAGTTGCGTGCCAAACAGTGATGACAAATTATTAAAAAATGACATGATACTCCTTACCTAATAACAAACATGCTTGCTAAAAAGCAATGCATGGATCAATGAAACAGGAAAAAAGGAGTGGTAGATTAGCAACAATTAGACTAAATATTGCTGTACACATTGCAACGGCACACACGACTCAACAAGTGGTGTTGGGTCAGCGCAGAGTATACTGCTGGTGATATTGCATATAAATATGTATGTTTCACTACGACTTAGTACTAAATTAAATGTATATTTTCCCCTTAAATTCCTGTTTCAAGAGTCCTTAAATTATACTCCTGACTGTGCAAAGCGTCAATTCTCAGCTTTTCTCAGCTTTGATACCTTTGGCATCTCCAGGTGCTGCTGTGGCTGCTTGCCAAATCTCTTTTTGCAATTTACTGAGTAACTCCTTGTTTTCAGCAAGGTTTTGTTTAGTGGCTTCTCTTCCTTGCGCTAGTACTTCGCCACCATATTTATAGAAGCTGCCAGATCGCTCAATGACTTTGAACTTAACACCCAGATCAACTACATCACCTGTGAGAGAAATGCCTTGGTTGTCCATATCAAATTCAGCAACTTGGAAAGGAGGTGCTACTTTATTTTTCTTGACACGAACTCGATGGCGACTACCGACAACATTCTCACCTTCTTGGATATTTCCTATTTTGCGAACATCCAGCCTTTGTGATGAGTAAAACTTAAGCGCGTTACCCCCAGTAGTAGTTTCAGGACTACCGAACATGACACCAATTTTCATTCTGATTTGGTTGGTGAAAATGACTAGAGTCTTAGTGCGATTAATGGCTGCGGCTAGCTTACGCATTGCTTGGGACATAAGACGAGCTTGCAACCCCATCTGAGCATCACCCATTTCTCCCTCGATTTCAGCTTTTGGTACGAGGGCTGCGACTGAGTCAATGACGAGGACATCAACTCCTCCTGAGCGGATGAGTGTTTCAGCAATTTCTAAGGCCTGTTCTCCGTAATCTGGTTGTGAAATAAGTAGGTCATCCAAATTTACGCCGATGTTCTCAGCTCTGAGTGGATCAAGAGCGTGTTCTACATCAACAAAGGCGGCAACTCCGCCAGTTTTTTGAACATTGGCAATTGCGTGCAAACAGAGTGTGGTTTTTCCTGATGCTTCAGGACCATAAATTTCAATGATTCTACCTTTTGGATACCCACCAACCCCAAGGGCTAAGTCTAGAGCAAGTGAGCCACTGCGTACTACGGGAATGCGCTCACGTTGCTGCCCTCCCGTTCCCATCTTCATGATGGAGCCTTTGCCAAATTCTTTTTCAATTTGCTGCATAGCAATGGAGATTGCTTCAAGACGAGCTTTTTTCTCGTCATTGGTGTTTGTAGTAGCGGCAGTTTTGCTCTTGTCAGCGCTCTGTGTGTTTTTACTAGGTCTGGCCATGTGATCCTTTCATACCCTCAGATTGGGGATTCGTTTGTGATATCTGTATAGTACAAAATGATTCTTTAGTAAAGTGTAGGAAAGTGATCATCTGTTTGTGAGTCAGAGTTGGAGTGGTATGCTGTGGCGGTGTTAAGCAGTACCGTCCTCAGTCAGTGCTGGTATAATTCAGAAGCTGTGTTTTTGTGCAGCGGTCGGGGTGTAGTTCAGATGGCTAGAATGCTCGCATGGGGTGCGAGTGGTCGCTGGTTCGAGTCCAGTCACCCCGACAAGAGAGCGATAGCGAACGAGGAGGGTGCTGGACGAGAAGTTTACTCCGCCAAGCGGAGAGTCCAGTTGGCCCGACAACGAAGCAGGATGTAGACAAGCATGCTTAAGTAACGTTGTTTAAATACTATTTTTTAGAGTCTTTGCTGCTGAAATTTCTTGCATTAAAATATATGCCCATTTTTGATTCAATCCAGTCTCCAACAGGCTGAATATTTTCATAATTTTTTCTCCATCTGTTTCTAAAAGTTGATCAGCAATATCCATTCTGGATTTACCATCATTTTCTAGCTCAACAACTTTTAAGTAGATTGAAAGAACATATAAATACAAAGCGTTTGGGTTAAGAAGTTGCTCTTCTAAATTATCTATTTGTGCATTTCTTCGATTGATTAGTCGCTGAATTTTTTTAGCAAGAAAGAGGTCAAGATCTTCCGGATTATCATATTCAGACGATGCCTGGCGGAGACCATTTACGTATTCTTTAACTTTTTGTACAAATTCTTCTTCTGAACCAAAGCCGAAAGTCATTGATTGATATGTTTGTTCTATTGTCATACTATTTTATTCATTAAATGTATAAAATTATATCATGGCAAACTTTGATTTTTAGATCCTTTCGAAAATATTCCAGGTTTTGGTGGCCCCCACGAGACTTTGCAAGATCACATGATGACTTTCAAAGCATACTGTGATGCTGAGTAAGTTAAATTTTGATACCAAAAACCCCTCTCAACTGAGAGGGGTTTTCTTACATTGATCTGTGAGATCAATTACCTATTCCTCCCTGGAGCACCTTGTGTCGCTACTGAGCTGACACATTGTCCCTGGTTTTTGAATTGGTTGCCGTCTTCATCTACCAAGTTCATCCAACCTCCCTTTTTGCAGTCGTCTTTAGATGTAGGCGTCTGTGCCTCCACCCCGACATGCCAGTGAGCAGCATAGCTATCGCTATTGAGATTTGGATAAGAGTCCAAACCATAGTTGTAGCTATTCAGGAAGATTTCGCGAATGAAGTGTTCGCCAGCTGGACCAGTACCGATTTGATCATCATTGATGAAATAGTGGTACTCTTGCGCATCGGTATCAAGCACAATTTTGAGTGTTGCCCACTCATCATAGGTGACAGGATGGGCTACCTCGGTCCAACCATTGGTTGAATCCCAGAAACGCCAGCCTTGATGATCGTCTGCTGCTGAGTCACCGCTGTCAGCCGGCTCGAGATTGACATACTCGATAATGCCAAACCAATTGTCACGAGCTGCTGAACCAGTAGCAGTGGTGTCATTGTCACCAACTACCCAGAAACCAGAGCGAACGGCTGAATCTTGCCAGTCAGAGTCAACATAGAGATCAACTTGTACTTCAGTGCCAAAATTTTGATCACCGACAGTTTTAATCCCTTCGGTTCTTTGAAAAGTTCCCGGAGCTGTTTCTGAACTATCAATGCCGATACGAGCCACATCATCTCTGCCAAAGTCAGAGACAGACGTTACACCATCAGTGGGGAATGCTCGATCAGCTTCCCAGTTGGTATCCAGCTCAGTCTGGGTAAATGGTTCCAGTAAGTGACTACTGGCAGAAACCACTCCCACAGAGAGAGCAAGAGCGCCAACACCAACCAATACATGTTTTAGATTCATACGTTTCCTTTCGAAAGAACCCATCATTTGACGGAATTCAATGATTTGTACCATTGTGAGCACATCTCACTTGTTCATAACCTACTATGTTCCGTTACCTACGTCAATTTGATTCTTTGGATTAAAATAGATCAAAAAAGCAGGCTTGTGCAGTGAATGCTGCTGAAATACTGACGTTGCTTCTTTACATTCTTCCGTACAATAAACCACACAATCATTGGCAGTCGCATTGAGAACAGCGCACATCCATGATACTATCAACTTGATACGTACTCGCAACTATTGCATATGATCAAGCCAACTATTAGACGTTTTTCTGCGGCGAACGTCACTAATACCGACAATAAACAACAATCGAACACATTTGCTACTCGTAAACAGGAGCAAGCAACCAGACGTCTCACGCAATTGGAGACCGCCCACCAACAATCAATCAAGGGCCAGTTCGCAACTGATGATCCACTTTCAAAAACATTTGAGTTGAGAAGCTCATTACTGGAGCGACGGATTGCGAGTTTGAAGCAGGATTTAAAGAAGTAGGAGAAAGGTGGAAATATGTCAGAAAGTGAATTAAACCCAGGTCATCAAGAGGCGTATGATGCAGCTAAAACAAATGCTGAAAAAATTAGAGAGTTGCGTGCTCAGGTTAACAATAATCTCACGATCATAAGTGGGAATGACTGGAAAATTGCTCATACAAATGATTCAGAAAAAGCAGCAGAACTGAGGAGTGCAAATAAAGCTGTTAGAGCGCAGATTAGAAATCTTGAGATTGAAATAAAAAGTTTAAATTAGAACATGAAAACCCTACAACTCAACCCAAACACCACCATTCCCTCCCTCGGTTTTGGCACCTGGCAGTTGACTGGCAAAGCCTGTCAGCAGGCAGTGGCAACAGCGCTTGCGGCGGGGCATCGTCACCTTGATACCGCTGATCGATATGGTAATCATGCTGATGTAGCTGCAGGCATTGCGGATAGCGGCATCAAGCGTTCAGACATTTTTCTCACGACTAAGGTTTGGCGTGATCAGCTGCATGCCGCGGATCTGC
Source organism: Patescibacteria group bacterium (assembly GCA_040879165.1). Lineage (GTDB taxonomy): Bacteria > Patescibacteriota > Microgenomatia > UBA1400 > PJMF01 > JBBDKV01. The sequence continues at coordinate 73,614 of JBBDKV010000003.1, read as the reverse complement.
AGCGCGCTGCCGAGCGATTTTTGCAAGAACTGCAAACAGAGTATCTTGATCTACTACTGATTCATTGGCCAAATCGTGATATTCCGATTGACGAAACGCTTGGGGCAATGGCTTCTTTGCAAAAGCAGGGTATTATCAAGTCTTTTGGCGTATCAAACTTTACCATCGCTCACCTTAAACAGGCTTTAGAAACTGGGCATACTATTGCTATCAATCAAGTTGAGTTTCATCCCTCGCTTAATCAAGAAGAATTGCTCGCTTTTTGTGCTGAACACGATATACGTATCACTGCCTACTCTCCTATAGCTCAAGGAGCTGACTTGCAGTTGCCGATTATTCAAACATTGGCAGAAAAATATCAACGGAGTCCTGCGCAAGTGATTCTTAATTGGTTGCTGAGCAAGGACATGATCGTTATTCCTCGCTCAAGCAAGCCTGAGCGGATCGCGGATGCATTGCTGGCCCAAGATTGGCAACTTGAAGATGAAGATGTTGCCGCTATAGATGCAATTGGCGAAAGTAATAGAATTGTTTGTCCGCCATTTAACGAGTTTGATTTCTCAGCCTAGCTTGCTTCGGCCCAACAAGTACAGCAACAAGTACTACAACACGAACGGCAACAAGCGCAACGATACGAAAAATAACCAACATTGCAAAAATATTGCAACACGCGTACTTTGGTATACTTGCACCATGACCTCTCCAAAAGCAACCGCTTCACAAGACAAATCTGCAGATCAATATCGCAATTTATTGGCCATGCTGAATCCTGAACAATTACAGGCAGTGGAAACAATTGAAGGCCCAGTAATGGTGTTAGCTGGTCCAGGCACCGGTAAAACCCAAGTGCTTGCGGCAAGAATTGCCGCAATATTGCAAAAAACTGACACCCCACCACAGTCCATTTTAGCCATTACTTTCACTGATGCAGCTGCTAAAAACATGCGCGAGCGACTTGTTTCTCTGATTGGTCAAACGGGCTACTACGTTAGTATTATGACTTTTCACGCATTTTGTGCAGACGTCCTTTCAGAGCAAAGTGATCAGTTTCCGATAAATCCCGCGAGCCAAGCGTTGTCTGATTTGGAGCGCTATCTCTTGATAGAAAAACTACTCTCAGAACTAGAGCTAGAAGTGCTTAAACCGCTCAACGACCCGCGACATTACGCGCGATCAATTTTAGAGGCCATTAGTAATGTAAAAAAGGAAGGCTACAATCCAACAACTTTTGCCAAACTAGTCAAAGACGACTTTGCTGAGCCTCCAGACACAAAAAACAAAACCACGCTCGCCGCTTTTGAAAAAAAGAGACAAAAAAATACTGAACTTGCTCAGGTGTTCAGTGCGTACCAGCAGGCACTTGGTGAGATGGCGCGTTATGACTTTGACGATATGATTAATTTGGTGCTTGAGGGATTTAAGACGCAGTCGACGCTGTTGCAGACCTATCAGGAGCGCTACCAGTACGTACTGACTGATGAGTATCAGGACACCAATGCTACGCAGAATGAGCTGCTTTGGCAATTGAGTGCTCACTGGGGTGAAGCCGCTAACATTTTTGTGGTAGGTGATCCACACCAAGCAATTTTCCGATTTCAAGGTGCTTCAGTAGAAAATGTCTACGCATTTTTAGAGAGATTTCCTACTGCAACCGTTATTAATTTGACTCAGGGGTATCGCTGTCCGCAACCAATATACGATAGCGCTCACAAGCTGATTGGTGAAAATCAGCTTACCGCTCAGTCAGGAACTAGCATTGAGACCGCTATTAGCCAACAACTACAGCAGTCTTTGCAGAGTCAACAAGAGCATGATCGCACTACCAAACAAATTATTACCTACTCAACGCCTTCAGATATTCAGGAATGGTTGATACTTGTTCAAGAAATCAAACAATTGCTCAACCGTGGCGTTGCGGCTGATCAGATTGCAATTTTAACTAAAACCAACGCTGAGTCATTACAGCTTGCAGACGTGCTAGCACAACACAACATTGTTACCAAAACTCAAGCAGAACAGAATGCTTTGAACGTTAAAGCAGTACAAGACGTGTTGCGATTGATTCAAGTCGTTGATGAGCTTGAAGCCCAAGCAGATAGTTATACGTTGTATCAAGTCTTACTCCAACCATGGTGGGAACTTGAATCAGCGGTAGTTTATCAGTTGGTACAAAAAGCTGGTCGTGAACGAGGATCACTCTATCATTTGTTGCAGAAGGACACAGAGGAACTTGTCGCGGTTTTGCCAGATGTCTCAGCAACGGAGCTGGAAAAAATACAGCAAGTAGTTGCCCAATTAGAGAGCCTTGGTCAGCTAGCGGCTCAGACAGGAATTTCTCACTGGTTGCGCGAGGTATTTGACCAAGCAGGCATCATTCAGTGGCTAAGGTCTGATCTGTCAAGATTACCTGATTTGATGGCACTGCTTTCTTTTCAAAAAACTGTTCAGGAATGGGCGGATGGCGCACCTTCATTCTCACTGTCGCAGCTGCTTGAGTCCACAGCAATACTACAACTGCATGGTCTGAGCATACCGGTCAGTAGCTCAGCGTTTGCTGAGGAAGCGGTTGAGTTGAGTACAGTTCACGGTGCCAAGGGTAAAGAGTGGCAGTATGTATTCATCACAGCTTGTTATGATGGGAAGTGGGGTAATGCGCGTCAGCGGGAGTTATTGCCACTTCCTGATTCTGTTTTGAAATATACTGATGTCACTAAAAAAGAACGCAACGAAGATGATCGACGATTGTTTTATGTCGCACTCACCCGAGCAAGCAAGGCTGTCTACTGCACCTATCCAGAAACACTGCTTGCTAAAGGAAAAACTAAGGCACAAGTGGCAAGTATGTTTTTGCATGAAGCTGGAATCTTCGCTGATCTTGAGCAGATTTCGCTTGATGATACTGCGGTGCAACCTACTTTAGCACAGCTCTTGGCACCGCCCGTTTTGATTGATCGAACTCCTGCGGTACGACGGTTTTTGCAATCAGAAATGGCAGATTTCAAGATGTCAGTTTCTGCTCTAAATCGATACCTCAGAGACCCCGCTGAATTTGTGCTCAATGATGTTTTACGCGTGCCGCAAGTAGCGCAAGGGCACATGATTTACGGCACTGCCTTGCATGCAGGTATTGAGAAATTGGTAAAGCAGCACTTGCTTGGACGAACAATTGACTTTGCAGAGATTATTGCCACACTTGACGAAGGTTTGCGCAAGGGAGAGTTTGGTGAGCATGAACACGCTCGTCGATTACAGCAGGGCACAACAGTGGTAGAGGCCTATCATCAGGAGAAACCTTTCCAGCCAGAAATGCTTGCCTTTACTGAGCGAACTTTTGGTTCTACGAGCAAACCTGTTTGGATGGATGACATAGCATTGACAGGGAGAATTGATCGTATTGATTGGGTCAGTCCTGATGAAAAAACAGTTCGCGTCATTGACTATAAGGCTAGTAAGCCTCAGTCAAAAAACGCCATTATCGGGGCGACCGCTATTGACAAACTCTCGCACCGTGAACGTGCCTTGCCAGAAAGCATTCGCGGTCCGTATAAGCGACAATTATTGTTTTATAAATTATTGACTGATTTAGACAACACCTTTCAACCAACAGTCATAGCCGGTCAATTTGAGTTTTTGTACGCTGAAAGTAAAAAAATTATTACACAGCATCATTTTGATTTGGTAGACGAAGAGGTAGGCGAGCTGAAGAAGGTAATTCGTGAGGTGGTCCAGGAAATGAGAAATTTAGATTTTTTAGATGAAAAGTAGGTTTTCTATTTCCACACATCAAAATATTGATAGATATTTTCGTGAAAAATAATCGGTGTGGGAACTCCAGTCCAGTAGGGGTACCAAGCTACAAACCAAACACCTATTACAAGAAAAGCGGTCCAGATAAGATACGAACCATGCTTGATTTTTTGTTGTAATCTGAGCAGCCACCATGCCAAAAGAATGCACATAAATGGCACGGCTGGTGCATAGTGATAGAAAAACATAATTCTTGGAGAAAAAAGCCACGGTACCCAAAGTATAAAATACAACAGTACTAGTGGCGCAACTGGCTCAGTGACGACTGATCGAGTAATTGCTTGCAACCGCTGGACATATGATGCATTTCGGGAAGCCGTAAAAGCAGTGATTTTCTTTCGTGCAACATGCAGACTAGCGGCCAGTACAGCAATCGCTCCAAGCCAATAGAGCGGGAGATTGCCCTGTGCATAAATGTTGCCACGTAACTCGTCTGAGATGTAATCAACGTGATACCAAACAGGACTCGTATTTAAGACCCATTCCCAAGGTCGCGATTGCGCTGGATGGGTGGCAGATAACGTTGTCTGATACCACCAAACTTGTTTTTGTAACTCTATAAAGTGAGCGAGATCTTTACCCTGCGCAAACATAAGAGCATAGCTGCTAATAAATACAATTAGTGGAATGATGCCCAATGCACCGACAACCTGAGCAATTTTTTTGACTTGTATTTGATTGCCTGATGCGAGCCAATTAAAAAATAATAGAGCGACAAACGCCGGAAGTATTAAAATGCCAGACCATTTGGTTGCGATGGTTATGCCTGTTATCACGCCGGTCAATAGCAGCCATTTACTGTTTTGATTGTGCAAATACGTCAAGAAACACAATGTGCTGAGTAGAATAAAGGCTGTAACATGAATATCGTTCATGGTAATTCTTGATTGAGCGAGCAGTAGTCCATCAAAACTAGCCAGTGCAGCAGCCAGCAGGCTGAGTCGAGTATTGTTAAAAAGGCGTTGAGCCACATGGTAGGTAAGCAGAATAACTACGACGCCAAACAGCACTGAGCTAAAGCGAAAGCCGAAGCTATTGGCTCCAAAAAGCAGGACTGTACTGGCTTGAATGTACTTAGCTACAGGGGGGTGGAGCCAATCGATAGCGGTGTCTTGCTCTGGCGCTGTATTCCACCATTCAAAGGCTCGGGGATCATTTTCAGCTATCAATCGAGCAGTAACGCTGTGGTAGACTTCATCAAAGTAATATTCCTCTGGCTGATCAACAAACAGAATGCGAGTTACGAAGGCAAACGCAAGAATGAGCAGGAGAATACTTGCTCGGTATTGATGCAATAAACTAGTCAACATATTTTTTGGGCAGATAATTAGGTTTAACCGATGACGTAAATAATTAAGAGAACGCTACTGCCAAACATAAAAAGTGTGGTGAGCAACGTTCTGTCTCCAAGCAGCACTCGCTCTGGGGATTCACCTTCATTTTTTTCATAAATCAGTTGTAAGTAGCGCATGATGCCAAAAATTACAAAAGGTAGTGTTAGCATCAGTAGTTTTTGCGAGTGCAGTGTTTTTGGTAAAAATGTGTAGATTTGAGTAAATTCGGCTGCTGGAACAACTGTTTGTGCTTGAAAGGTATAAATGGCATAGCTAAGCCATGCTGCAGTGGCAAACATGCCCGTGTATTGGTCGAGTAAGCGCTGGGTGTAGTGCTTGAGAATCTTGCGTGTTGAGCCGATTACTTCCTCTGATTGCCCAGAAAGTAGTGTGCGCTCACTTTGACGTTTACCCACAGCTAAGAATAATGACGCTGAGATAACAGTCAGTAAAAACCAAACGTTCATATGGAGATTAACGACGAGCGCCCCGGCATAAATTCTGATCAGAAAGCCGGTGGCTATTGATGCTACATCAAAAATTGGAATGTGCTTGAGAAACTTCGCATATAATATCTGAAGCAGTACGTAGGCAAGTGCCATCAGTTGAAAGAAGAACGTTAAATAAAATGACAAAATAAGACTAATGATGAGCAAAACTCCAGCGCCAATTTTGGCTGAGCGTACTGAAAGTGCGCCTGATGCAATAGGTCGCTTCTTTTTGAATGGATGATTGCGATCGGCTTCTGCATCAACAATATCGTTAAAAATATAGATACTAGAAGTGATGAAATTAAAAGTGATGAAGGCGAGAGTTACAGTCAAAAAGTAGGCGGGGGCGTCAGTGGGTACATAAAACAGCATGCCTGAAAAAATCAGCGCTGCGTACAATGCCAAGTTTTTAATCCATTGCCGAGGACGTGCGGTTTTTAAGAGGTTGTAGAAGACGCTTTTATTGTGAGTCATGGCGCAGCTGTTTTATTTTAGCCCAAATTAATACACCAAAGGTCAGTCCAAAAGTAATGGCTATGGCCACCAATTTTCCTAAGGTGCTCACGTATAATGATACCACTCCCATAATTAAACTGACAGACCAATAGAAAACCGCCACTTGCTGCTTGCTCCAGTGAAAAACATCAATTAATTTGTGATGGAAATGGCCGCGATCTCCCCAAATTGGAGACTTACCAGCACGAATACGGCGAATAATAGTAAATACCGCATCGGCTGTGGGCAGCGCCAGCACCATTAAGGCTGTAGCTACCTTGGCTCCTGAGAGTATGGCTAATACGCTTAAGAAGTAACCAGCCAAAGAGCCTGCACCATAGCCTGGCATAATTTTTTGTGGATACCAATTCCAAAGTAAAAATCCTCCAAATGCACCCGCTGTAATGAAGCTCAGCATCATGGTGTTAAATTCTGTCGGATCACCTATAAATCGAGTTGAGAGTATTCCAATAAAAATCAGAGCAATCATCACGAATCCCGGCATTTGACCATCTACGCCCTTTGACCAGTTGACAATATTCATATTCCAAATGATGAATAAGACTGCTAATGAACTTGAGAGTAACCAGATGGTTCGTTCAGCACCGAAAGCCCAGAAGCTAATTTGTGGCTGATCAAGATGAATAACTCCCTCTTGAAACGGATGACTAACGTAGGCGATGCCTATGCCAGAGCCAACGACAATCAACGCTGCGATAGTATTGGCAGTAAGACGAATCAGTGGATGAATATCATAAATATCATCAAGCATGCCTACGATGGCCAGAAGTGCAGCGCCAAACAAAATGGCGAGTAAGTATTGGTCAATATTGAGCAATAATAAACTGCTGAACACTATACTGAGAAAAATAACAAGACCACCACCACGAGGTACCGCCGTGGTGTGGGTAACCTTAACGTGTCTTTTTTTCTCTGGTTCATCAAGCCAATTTTTTCGTTTATAGTACTGGATTACCAGAGGTGTTAGCAATGTGGCTAGTAGTGCTGTCAGTAAAAAACTGAGTAGTTCAAGCATATACGCGTTGTTTACCAAGTAATGACAATTATTCGTACCAGTGCCAAGAGTAGTATGCTCTGGATGATGGTTGTTGCGTTGGCGAACAGTCGGAGAATTAATTCGTCTAAATCATAAAATAGACCGAGCAAAATCATGTGTAGCAACGTAATTCCGAGTGAAATACTGGGAAAGAGAAATAGCCATAATTTTGGTGCCAGCATCTGACTATCCAGTGGGAGTGTATAGAAAAAAGGTAGGTGTGGTTGGGCAAAAAAGTAAAAAACAGTTGCAATTAGGGTAATGGCAGTAGTCAGATAAAATGACCAGAGCAACTGTTTTTTGGCTAATGTTGGTGCTTTTGACCAACGACCATAGCGATGGAAGTTTTCAGGCATAGCGTCATTATAGCAAGTTTACTCCGCAATACTATCTCGGAGCTGCCAAAGAGTAAAGTGATCATACGTTTCATCGGCAACGTATTCTGCTTCCAATAATTGATTAAGACCAGGAAGTTCGGTGTCTTCTGCGTGTTGCGTAATGATAATTTTTGGTTTGACACGTTCTACAGCTTGCATTGTTTCGGAGTACAGTCCTAAGTCATGAATGTGAAATGCAACCGTAAAGCGACCAACGGGAATGGTCTGGGTTTGAGCATACAACATTGGATTAGTTCCCCAAATAAACAAGTTTTCTCCGGGTTGTACCAAATCAGCTTGGTTAAATCGATAATTATCTGCAAGTAGATAATTAAAACTATCTCGATACTCTGTTGGAGTGATTTGATTGGTCATAAACCTGTACCAGGTAGCATAATACGAAATTGTTGGGTAAGGAAAGGCGTTGATCAACCAAATGGTCAGCACGCTGAAAGTAATAAGTATGCCAGTGAGTGCGGTAGTAAGTGATAAGCTGCTGCTTTTTCGATTTTTTCGCTTGACGGACCATTCCTCAATTGTGTGTCCAAGCAGCAACGCTAGTGGAGGAATAATTTGGAGAAAATAATGAGGGTACGGACGGTTTGAAAGCAGTGCAGCAATTAAAGCTAGCGCCACCCACATGCCGAGCCAACGACCAACCACTGATAACTTTTGAAACGATATAAAACTCAAGATAACGCCAGTTACTGCAAGAAATGTCGCCTTTCCTGGGAGTGAAAACCACCAAGCCAGTTTGGGATCGAGATGTGTAACTTCCCAGTTGCCTGCATAGTGAAAGTTATAGAGCAGTCCGAATTCTAGGTAGTCTGAGCCAGCGCCAATCAACCAAAAATATCCGATACTTGCTGCCAGTACGAGCAAAACTGCCAAGGTCTGTGCAGATGTTAACAGTAGATAGTGCCGTACGGATTGCCAAAGCTTTGTGTATGATTTCCAACCCTGCGTACTGGCGTATCTGAGCACTATAAAATAGAGTAGAGAAATTGCGCCAAGCCAATCAAATAACGCTGGTATTTTGACAAGTATGGCTAAGCCAAACGCCGCTCCTGAGCCTAGCAGAAATACAAAATCTTTTGTATGTGTGGTACTTGTTTTCTGCATCTTGATGGCTTGACCAACAGTGCTTTGAAGCAGCAGCCACGTGCCAAGTAGCACGAAGCCAATAACGAATAATTCGCCATTAGGAATATTACCCTCAAAAAAAGGAATGCTGGTGAATATGACGAAGAACAGGCTTGCCCAGCCGATTGACCAACGATTGCTACATACTTGTTTAGAGATTAGAAAAAATAGCGTTGTGCTGGCCAGCATCCAGCCCATCAATACAATTCGAAAGTTGAGTTGTGTTCCCACTTGTGCCAACCAGTAGATGCCTGGAGTTTTGTGATCAACAATGTCTTGATAGAGTATTTCGCCATAATTGAGTGCGTTACCAATGGTTAGGTAAATGGCTTCGTCTCCGTACCAATATGGTTCAAAAAAGTTGGGAAGTCGTAGTAGCGTAACAAGTAACAACAATCCAGCAAGGATGATTGCGTCAGTGGAGCGAAAAAATTGGCGCATAGCTCAATCTTACACTTTTTTAGTTACTTTGTATTCAATGTATTTACCCATCATCAGTCTAGTATGAGCATCTATTCCAGGCAGCGCAGAGAAAAAGAAACCAATAATTGGTAGCATTAAAAACTCAAGCGGCTGGGCGATGTATGAGAGTGGGTTGTGTTTGTTGGGTCGCGGTGGCCTGTTGACAGCATCGATAATAAAAATAACCAACATAGACACCAATGCTAGAGTGAGCAGCGTGCTAGTGACCTGGGGAAGGGTTCGTCCGATCACCGTACGATTGAATTCATCGTTGAGTAATGGTGGTAAAAAAGCTGACACCGTGATGGCAAACCAATTAACTGGCCAGAGAAAGTGGTCTTCGATAACTTTAAGCACGCGAATGGATTTGTCCCAGAAAGGAACACCCTTAGCCTTGATGTATTGTTTGATAATGTAGGCATCGTCACTGACGCCCCATGCCCAACGCTTCAGTTGTTCATACTGATTCTTGACCGTTGCCCAGGTGGAGTGAGCTTCGGCAGCATCAGCGTGAATAGGTAGAAAAATTGGCTCAACGCTAAAATCGCCCTTTTTGGCAAAATATGATTTGAAAAATAATCGATAATCTTCAGGAATGACGTCAGTATCCCAGTAGCCAATGTCCACAATGTGCTTGAGTGAAGTGCTGTAGGTAGAGAAATTGACCAACCGATCGCGCCGCATCAGAATATACATCTGAATCACTGAAAACATTGACGAGATGACTCGTACCGGGGCTGGCACTTTCCAAATATTATTATAAAAAACAATTGCTCCTTGCCAAATTTTGTTATACGGATTTTCCTCACTGAGGAAAGCGAAAGTCAGAGCTGCAAAGTACTGTTTGTCAAACATGGCATCCGCGTCTTCGCTGCTGACGGTTATCTGCTCGAGCGGAACTTTCTGAGTATCCACTAGATTTTTTTTGGCTTGTCGGGCGCCCCATGCAGTATTTGATGACTTGCCCTTCACCTCTCCCACAATATCTGGGTGTTTGGTCGTCCAAAGATTGCCAAAGGTATTTTTAAACAATTCCTTGAGTTGCATTGCTTTGGCATCAGCCATCGCGCCTTCTCGTTCTTCAAATGACAACATAATATGAATGTTTTTCAGCGGAAACGTTTGTTGCTGCAAGGCTTGCAATGTTCTTTCAAGTGTCGTGATAGGTTCTTGATAGGTGGGGATGATAACTAAGTGATGAATTGAGTTCCAAGAATCTGGATAGTTTTTTTGTAGATCAGCGAGCCAATCAAAACGTTGCGCTGCTTTGATTTTGAAATGAGCCATGATAGAGAGTGCTGCCAACGTAGTAGAGCGATAGAGCCAATACACGCTGAAGGCAATTACGTAGTACGCCACCCAAATTGGAAAAAAGAATGATCCCCAAAATGGAAATAAAATGAGCATCCAGGACACAAAGCCAGGAAGAATCTCTAAAGCACGCTGAGTTTTGACCGGATAGCGATCAACGAATTTGATTAGTAAGTCTTGCACGTTGTGTTCCTCGATCAACTAGGATTACTCCAGTACCTTTTCGCACTGTGGAAAAATACTGATGGTATTTTGGTAGATATCTTCTCTGTTCTTATCTAAGAATTGTTCTAAAAATGTCATAGTTTCAGAAATCATCCAGGGCAAGCAGCTTTCACCTCGATAGGCTTTTGGCGGCAGGTATGGGGCATCGGTTTCAATCAGTAATCGATCGGGAGGGATAATCGCCACCAAGCCCCGAACGTGTTCTGCGCTTGGATAGCTGACGTTACCTGCCACACTGACGAACGCTCCGTGTTCAAGCATGGTTAGCACCCAGTCTGTTGGTCCGGAAACACAGTGTAGAATGGTTGGCACTTGCGGATCAATTTCTTGATACATTTCTAAGAAATCGTGATACGCAAGGCTGGTTTTGTCTCTAAGATGAATACTGACTGGTAATTGTAGCTCGCCTGCAAGCTGGAGTTGCGCGCGACACAATTGTTGTTGTAAAGCTATCTCTGCATCTCTAGCTTCGCCAGCTTTTGGCAAACGAAAGTAATCAAGTCCGCACTCACCAATTGCAACCACGTCGTCTTGGTTTGCCAGTTTGCCCAATTCAGCAATGGTTTTTTCAAGCTCTAAAGATGATTTGAGGAACTCTCCGGCCATGGTGGGATGAATGCCAACCGCTGGCCAAAGCTGCGATTCGTTTTCGGAGATCGTTATAGCTGCACGACTCGTTTTGAGATTAGTGCCAATCACCAATGCTCCCACTACGTCATGTGCTTGTGCCTCTTGCCAGTGTCGATGCCAATCCTGGTACAGAGGAGGTAGGTTGTAGTGGCTGTGGGTATCAATAATCATAGTGCTCATTGTACTGGATATTTGGTGTGCAGTGAAGCTGCTTGCGTGGTTAAGAAAGTCTGGGAAATAGCGGCTCAGTCATTGCTGTTATTGGTTGCTTTGTAAAGTGATTGAGAATTTTGGCAGCCGTTTGCGGCATGAATGGCTGTAAATGGTAGCCGATTGCCACTACTTTATGTGTGACTTCTGTGACGACCTGCGCTGCTTCTGGTGCATCAGGGTTTTTCCATGGTTGTTTTTCACTTAGATAGTGATCAGTTGTTTTAACTTGATCGATAATCCAGAGAAGCGCGTCGCTGATTTTAAAAGCATTCATAGACTTTGCAAAAGCAGGGTTGCATTTGTCCGGAGAATCTATTGGTGCGGTGGCGTTCGTTTTAACTGCTAGTGTAGCGGTTCTGGAGCAGAGGTTGCCTATGCCATTCGCTAAATCTGCCGTGTAGACTTCTTGGTACATCTTTTCAGAAAAGTCTCCGTCCGAGTGAGTGGGAATGTGTTTGAGTAAGTAATAGCGTACTGGTTCAAGTCCATATTGTTGTATGAGGCTAAATGGCTCAACAACATTACCAAGTGATTTACTCATTTTTTGACCATCTGAGGTAATGTAGCCATGAATTGAGATAGCTTTTGGGAGGGAAAGCCCAGCAGAAAGGAGCATGCCGATCCAATAGACGGCGTGAAATCTCGCAATACCTTTGCCAATTACATGCACGTCTGCTGGCCAAGCTTTGTCAAAAGATTGGGCATCGTATCCCCAGCCAATGCTCGTTAGGTAAATAGCCAAGGCGTCAAACCAGACATACATTACTTGACTCGGATCATTGGGAACTGGCACACCGATACCTCGAGAGCGTTCTTGAGATCGAGACACGCTAAAGTCCTCAAGACCTTGCTTAACAAAACCGAGCATTTCTTGGCGAAATTGATCAGAAACAATTGATAATTGATTCGATTCTATGAGTGTTTTGATTTGCTGCTCATATTTTGAGAGGCGGAAAAAGTAATTGGTCTCAGTAATTGATTCGGGCTTTTTGAGATGTTCTGGACATAATCCATCCACCAATTCGGCTTCAGTGTAATACATTTCACAGCCAACGCAGTAGAGTCCAGTGTATTCTTTCGTATAAATATCACCTGCGGCTTCACATCTTTTCCATAATTCTTGCACACCTGGCCAATGATGAACTTGATCGCTGCCACGGCGAAAATTGGTTAAGGAAATTCCAAGCTCTTCAAAGGCATCCTCAAAAATCTGAGCGTATTGGTCGAGCCAGTCTTGGCTACTTATATTGGCTTTCTCTGCTGCCTGAACGTTTTTGAGACTATTTTCATCAGTGCCGCAACTAAAAGTTACGGTATTGCCAATCATACGTTGATATTGAGCGATACTATCGGCCTGAAACCATTCTAAAACGTGACCAAGATGTGGCTTGCCATTGACGTAAGGAATTGCAGCGGTAATGTAGAAGTTGTTGGACATAGTGATGAACAGGGCTTTGAGTCTTTTCTAGACTGTTTCTAGACTGGACGACCAGTAGAGTATGACATAGCTGTCACTCAGATTACAATGTTTGACTCTGATTTTTTGGTTGATCAGGATTAAAGTACTGTTGAATTTTTTTAAACTGTTGGTCAGCCCAATTCTGCGCAGCGATTCTCTCCAAAATTCGTTGACTAATGGGAAGCTCTCTGGTTTGAGCAACTGCAGATACAGTAGCGCTGGAAACGCTCAGTTGATTTTGAATATCTTCATACGAAACATTTTCTTCCAACAGTTTCAATATTGCAACTCGTTTAGCTAAGTTGCTTACTTCCGACTCCTTAATAAAAGCAGCTAAGAAATCAGCAATTTCTTGTGGCGAATTGATATCAGCTAAAAGTTGTGTTAGCTCTTGTCGAGCTTCTGTTTCAGAATAGATGAGTTTGTTCATAAAAACTTTTTTTATTGAAGACGTTACGTGTCGATAGTATATCAAAATAGTATCGAATTACCAGCTTAAACAAGCTTTGATACACTCTAGCTTAGAGGTAGAATTTTGGAAAATTATTTTGTGTGCTCAATTTTGCTCAAAATTAGTTCGAGCGCTATCATGCACAAACCAGAGATTGCAATTACTAGCCAATGCACAACAAATAATTGCAATTTTAAAAAAAGGAGCACGGCTATCCAAGAACTGACAATTATAGCTTGGCGACGTTGCAAGAGTAGGAAAGAGAACAGCAAAAAATTACCAGCTGCCAGCGCTATTTGCAGTGGTGCATAGCTATACGGTAGTGGTAGATGAGCGATGCTTGCTGGGTGTACTTGGGTCAGAATATAGAAAACAATCAGGTAACAAAGGAGGCTGAGTAGCAAAGTAGGCAGATATTTTTTTCGTGGGGCAATAAAGGATGAGAAAAAAGATGAGATATAGGATTGATAGTTATTGGACTGACGTTGGCGAGGCTCGGAGTGCGGTCGTAGTCGTGAGCGCGCAGGCTTTCTTTGTTGAGAAGTTGTGGTGTTGGTGACTTGACGGGTGTGTGCTGACATTTATGGTAAGGTGCGTTAGTATGTTTTTACTATGACATTCGAACTACTCTTAATTCTAGTAGTAATTGCCGGTTTTGTTGGCTTGTTTTTTGCGATACGGGCAATGCTGTTGAGAAAGCCAGGTGCAGATATAGAAAATATTGTTAATCAAGCCTTTGGTAAAAGTGCTTCAGTTGTCGCGGAGCAGAGTCGACAAATTCTGGAAGGTGAGAAAAAAATGATCGCTACCGATGTAGCGCACACTCGTCGAAATATTGAAGAAATGGTCAAGCGTTTGGAAGATTCGGTGGCTGAGCGTCAAAAAGAAATCCATGATTTAGAAAAAGAGCGCAGTGTGCAGTTTAGTACTCTCAAAACTGATATTACTAATCACCGCAAACTCACTGACGAGCTGAGAATTAACACTGAAAAGTTGGCTAAGGTTTTGTCTAATAATCAGGCACGAGGTGAATGGGGTGAGCGGATTATTGAAGATTTGTTGACTGCCAACGGCTTACAAGAAGGGGTGCATTATAGCAAGCAGCGTTCGATGACTACGAGCAATGACACTGTGCTTCGACCAGATATCACTTTGTTGTTGCCCAACGAGCGAATTGTGCCAATTGATGTAAAGTTCCCGTATCAAAGCATAGCTCGCTTGGTGGCAGAAGATGGAAAGGCTGCTCAGGCTCCTCATTTGAAGCAGTTTCGAGTGGATTTGAAAACAAAAATTGATAAGGTTGCTGAGTACATTGATCCAGCTGCAGAAACGCTTGATTACGCTATTTTATTTGTCCCTAATGAGATGGTCTTCTCGTTTATTAATCAACAAATTCCAGACATGGTTGATTATGCTATCAAGCAGCGCGTGCTGCTTGTGTCGCCGTTTACTTTTATTATCGTAGCCAAGACCGTCATGGAAAGTTACCGCAACTTTATGATTACTGATTCACTGCGTAAGGCGGTAAAGTACATTGATGAGTTTGTAGTGGAATGGGACAAGTTTAAGGGGCAGTTCGAGAAGTATGGTCGGACGTTGGGGACGTTGCAGAGTGATTATGAGCAGCTGACTCAGACTCGGGTGCGTCAGATGGAGAAGCGAGTGGATAAGGTGCAGAGTTATGCATCGGGGAAGTTGCTGGATCAGAAGAAAGAGGAGAAGAAGCTTGAGTAGGCTACTCCTCGTTAGTTGTAGGCTGCCCTGTTTGTATTATTTTGTAGTTAGTAACGTGCATATTTTCGTCTAGTGTAACAACTCGTATCTCATCATGACTTTGGAAGTCGAGCTGATTGCCTTCTGGATACTCAGCTTTCTGCTTACCAATTGAGCCATGAATGAGGTATTCCAGAATGTAGTGATTAATAATTGAACTGCCAATTATGAGGATATTCGTATGGTTTTGAAATTCATCTATGAGTGAAGACACGCGTTCTCTAATTTGTTCTATTGTTTCATTTTCTGGAAATCTGTTTGTTAAGACCGATTGATCAGTGCCTTCGAAGTACAATGGCCAGGATAAGCGACCTTGTAGCTCTACTCCAATTGCTTCAGCAATTTGCTGCTTTGTATATCCTATGAGTCCTCTATGCAATCGCTCTTGGTTGCGAGGATCTATTAAAACTTGAGGCATATTTTTATAATCAGGAAAAATCAGAGCGAGTGTTTGGCGCGTTCTCTTAGTATCAGCGCAAATAATGCAATCAAAATCTACGCCCATAGTTTCTATGGTTGCTTTCAATGCGAGAGCGTGCTCTTGACCTCGTTTAGTTAACACAGGTGTTTCAGCATCCTGAACTCGTTTAGTGAGATTAAAATCCGTCTCGCCATGACGAGTCAGGTAAATATGTCTTTCCATAAGCAGCCTTGCTTTACTTTAAATGTCTATCAAAAAACAGTATATCCCGCTCCACCACGGTATTCCAGCCTGGCTGTAAATTGTGATCGGCACCTGGATATGTATGCAGGGTAAACCCGATAGGCTCAGGCACTGCAAGTTCTGCTGAGGCAGTACTGATTAGAGATTCGCGTCGCTCATTTTCTTCATCCACTAGATTAGCAAACCGCCTCGACCAGTCAAGAAGTGCCGCATCATCTCCGCTGCCATGATGAATCATAAGTGGACCGCGCAGTCCATCCAAATGCCGTGTAATTGAAAAATTGTGCAAGTCATAGATAGATTCCAATTGATTGATCCACAATCGCATGCCTCGTCCATCATCATCATGATCGATGGTAAAGAAAAGCACTGAGTAGGGAAACGGCGCGGTTACCGGAGCCCAAAGGGTAGCGGGAATTGGTTCTTGCAGAATTTCGAGGACGCTGAGGGCAATCTGACCACCATTGCTGTGTCCCCATAGTCCAATTCTATCGGTTGCATGTGAGCCGTTGGTAGTAGGAACTCCTAATTCGCGTACGCCATTCAAAATTTCTGCCACGATGATAGGCTTTTCAAATCGTGCCTGCCATGAATCTTCAGGTTCTGGATCACTTTGTCCGTAACCAAAAAAATCAGGAGCCAGAGTTATATATCCAGCTCGGGCGTATTCAGCAGCGCCGTTGCGAGTTCCTAGCCCAGTAAAATATATGTCTGGACTGACATAGCCGCGCAGCATAATAATGACTGGTGTGTCGTCAGTAACTTCAGTTGGAATGTTTAACTGTCCGCTCATGGTTTTATCTAGCGTCTGGATCATCACTAAATAACTCGTAAAGTCTGGATTAGTGGCAAGCTCTTCAGTGATTGCAACATGTGCAGGCTCAAAAGTTTCAGTTCTGAGCGTTTGAAACGTATAGCGTTCTAGTGGTCGTTCGGGTTCAATAGTTTCTACCAGGTCACCGAGCGGGGTGTCTGAGAACATATCTGCACTGCTCCATGGCATTCTATCGTGCCAAAGCGAGCCAGCAAAAAGACCAATGCAGAGTGTTACTGCTGATACTATTGCGAGTGTAATGAGTGGTCGCATGCTTGTATTATACCGCGGAGAATAGTCTGTTAAAAATTAGTGCCAGTAGATGACTAGAGACTGAAAAGTTCTGCGGTTCTGGGCAGGCGAAAAACTACTTACTTGGTTTTTGGGCTGAATCCAGAAAACAGTGCCAGAATCACCTGGTGGATGCATTTTTTCCTCTAGTGCTACCCAGCGATAGTTATCAAAGTCAGAGGGAAATGCTTCTTTGTTGGGCTGTGTACTTTTCAATTGATACTCGCCCGTGCTTTTTTGAGTAATAAATGAAATAACTTGACGCTGTTCAGCTAGACTTGGAGCGTAGGTCCATTTTTGCACGGTACTGACGAAAAAACGGTGTTGCCAGATACTCACCACATTGGTTAGCATCAAGAGCGCAATGGCGAGGACGCTTAGCGTATACACAGGTTTTGGCAAAGCCTTGATAGTGCAGGTGATATGAATCAGCACTAGAATAAAAAGGGGTGGGAAATATGCTTCAGATGGACCGGTGTGGATGATAAACGCACTCAACAATACCAGCATGCTTAGTAGCGATATTTCCCAGATAGGCTCAAGTATTTTAGTCTTGGCTTTGTGTATTGCAAAGAATATGCCTAACACAAATACGACGGTGAATGCTATAGAAATCAGCAGAAAATCTGTGCTAAAAATTCGGCCGATATAGAGCCAGCTATTTTCAAAAGCTGTATGCAACTGCAAATTACCGCTACTACCGAGTACAAAAAAATCTTTTGTTTTAATCATAACCCAGACAAAGAACTTGGCAATTTGCGTAAAATTATTTTGTAAATCAAATATGACTTGGGGAAGCATCCCTGTTAAAAACGCCAAAACAACCTGAGCGCTTTCACCTCGTGTTGGCAAGCGGCGATATCTGCGCAACCAAATATAGATTGGCACAAGCGCTAGTGGAGCAGCGGCTAACTCAAACTGGAACACCCCACAAAAAGTCAGCACTGCAAGAAAAGGCGCAAATCGATACTTGTGCCATAGTGCAACGCAGGCTGCAAGAAATAGTATGGTCATAAAGGGGATAGGTGTGGTGTGATAGGGCATCCGGCTATGGGCAACCATAATTGGCGAAGTAGCAGCTAGTGCTGCAGCAATCAGTCCATGCTGTCTGGACATTGTGACAGTTAAGATTTCATATATCCCAATCACCGCTAGGCAGCCAATGAGGGCGAAGAGGATAGCAATAGGATAGCTAGCTATGCCAAAAGTTGAAATTGTTGCCATCATCAGCCAGATAGCTATAGGACCTTGCTTAAAGATTGGTATGCTTGATGGAATTCCAAGAAGTGGAACAGATCGTTCCTCAACAGCCTGTGCCGCCACCAAGAGATCGTGTCCAGCATCAGGAAACAAAATCATTTGACTATCTAGTTGCCAAAACCTCAGAATTGCTGCCACAAGCACGATGCTTACAATTAAGCTATTTTTCAGGACGAAGTGAAGTAATTGTAAAAAATAGTTCATCTGTGGTATAGAATACCAGTATGTTGAGATATTTTGCTTGTTTAATTTTCTTGCTTGCGTCATTGATGGTGGGAATTGTGACAGCACCCCCAGTAGCGGCTCAGGAATCAGCTCAGCAGCCAACGACAAGTCAAGAGCAAGCGTCACCTCAAGAGCCAACGACACCTCAGCAGCCGACAGTAGAAGTGCCAGTCTATTTTACTGGAAGGGCTCAGGAAATCGTTGAGCAACTCCGGGTCAGCGAACAAGACAATCTATTTACTCAGAAAGTTCGGGTACAACGCTCAGATACGGGAGAGCTTGTTGAGGTTAGCGTGGGCTCAACGTTTCAGCCACTAAATGAACAGCAGTTAATTGAAGAAGGTCGACGCTTGGTGTTGGCTGAACAATTATTGAGTGATGGTGAGACAGAGGTGGTTGTAGCAGATATATATCGTCTGCCAACTATTTACTTTTTGTTTTTTGTCTTTTTGGTAGTAGTAGTCGTAGTTGGTGGTTGGCAGGGTTTGTACGCTACGTTCGGCATGATTTTGAGCGTGGTGATTTTGATGCAATTTGTTGTGCCACAAATTCTTACTGGCGCTAATCCTATTGGGGTCAGTTTAATTGGTGCTTTGGTGATTGGCGCTGTTACTATTTACGTAGCTCATGGTCTTACGCTCAAGTCTCATTTGGCATTGATGTCAACCGTGCTCGTTCTATTTGTGGTAGTGGGGATTTCGTATCTAGCTGTTACTGCTTCTCAATTGGTAGGTTTGGGCTCAGAGGAAGCATACTTTTTACAATTTGGTCCAAGCGCTGTTGTCAATTTACAAGGCTTGCTGCTTGGAGGCATCATGCTTGGCGCGCTCGGGGTACTTGATGATATTACAGTTTCTCAAGTGTCAGTAGTTTTTCAATTACGTGCAGCCAAAAAGAATATCAGTAGTGGAGAGTTATACAGACGTTCACTAGCTGTAGGCAAAGATCATGTAGCTTCGTTGGTCAACACACTAGTGCTTGCCTATGCAGGTGCCAATATGCCACTTTTTTTGTTGTTCATTATGAATGAAAACACTCCAGATTGGGTAACACTCAACAGTGAAGTTATTGTCGAAGAAGTAGTGCGGACATTGGCTGGCTCAATAGGGTTAGTGTTGGCAGTGCCGGTAGCGACCTTTATTGCAAGCTGGGTAGCTCTGAGGAAATCTGCAACAGAAATTGAAAAACACGCGCAAAGTCACGGGCATTTTCATTAATTGTTGCTAGCGTAGTAGCATTCAAGGCATTGTATTGTTATAAAATGCACCATAGTTGCATTTATAGCGCGTTGTGCATATAATACTGTATATGCCAATTTTAATTCAAATTATCCTTGCAACATCAATCATCAGTCTAGCAGCGCTGGGTGGTGCTGCAGCCCTACTGCTTCACAAGCACGCGTTACAAAAAATTTTGTTTCCCCTCGTTTCACTATCTGCGGGCACAATGCTTGGAGCTGCCTTTTTTCATTTGTTGCCAGAATCACTGGAGGACTTGGCTGCTGAGCAAGCGATGTTGTATGTATTACTATCATTTTTAAGTTTTTATCTAATTGAAAAATTTTTGCTTTGGCACCATTGTCATGGCGAAGATTGCGAACTTGATGCGAAGACGTATGGTCATATGAATTTGATCGGTGATAGTGTGCATAATTTTATCGATGGTCTGATTATTGCAGTAGCATTTATTGCAGATCCGACCCTGGGTGTTGTTACCGCAATTGCTGTGGCTTCTCATGAGTTACCTCAGGAAATTGGAGATTTTGGAGTGCTACTACACGCTGGTTGGCAGTACAAAAAAGCATTGTTGGCAAATTTCTTAGTGGCGTTGACGGTTGTCTTAGGTGGTGTGTTTGGATTCTTCTTGGCTGAGGGAAGCGAGCAAGTGGCTCACCTGTTAATGCCAGTGGCAGCAGGCGCATTTTTATACATTGCTGCTTCAGATTTGCTGCCTGAATTGCGACAACACCGTGGTCATAAACAGTCAATGATCAGCATAACGCTACTAGCTGCTGGCCTGGCTTTGATGTATTTCATTGGAATGCTTGAGCCTGGTCATTAAAATTTCTGTACGGTAAGCTTTAAGCTCTGGTCACGCTGTGAGCCAGTAGTTATCATCCAAACTGGAATACCAATGGTGTCTTCTATCATGTCGATTAGCGCTTGAGCAGCTTTGGGAATACTTGATGGTGTTCGAGCGTCTTGAATATCTTTGGGATTCCAAAACTGCAGTTTTTGATACACTGGAGAAACAGTATCTAGGTGTGTTTGGTCTGGTCGATACGGTGCAGCTGCTCCATCCTTTGTGTAGTCAGTACAAACCTGTAGTGACACTTCTGGGTAGGAAATATCCATGTGGGTTAACACCAGGGCATTAAGGTTGCCCACTTGTGAATAGAATCGCAAGGCTACTAAATCTAGATAGGCTATATCTCGAGGTCGCTTGGTAGTTGCGCCATACTCTCCAGCATCTTGACGGATGCGATCAGCGAGCTTCGTGGGCATTTGGGTGGGTAGCTTTCTTGAACCAACGCTGCTCATGTATGTAGCCTTAATAACACCAGCTCTGAGCATGATCTCGTTTGAGTTGATAATTCCCTCAGTCGCAGAGTCAATGCCATCTAAGCAAGCATTTGAAGCAGTAATATCGGGGTAGACTCCCCAGCGTCGATCGAGGCCGATGGCCTGTGCTTTTTCAAACACCCAAGCATACTGAGTGTCAGCCCAAGCAGAACGAACAAATGGCATGGTGTCTGAGCAGTATTTTTTCAAGGTCTTAGTTTGTGTTAATAGGCGATCGGTGAACTCCTTGAGCGAACCAATTGTTTGTTGTGTTCCATTGAGTGTGGGAGCTGTTGCTGTGGATAACTCTTGATCTAGACCAGCAAGCAAAGCCTGGTACAGTGTATAGTGTTCTGTAATCTTTTGCTTGTTATTCTGAATACAGTCGATTAATCTGAGTGGATGACGCAGGAGCACATCGGCATACGCAGGTGAGATTCCTCTCCCTGTTGAGCCTTTACTACCAGTTTGCCAGTTTTTCAATGCAGCCTCGAAGGCGCGATGGGTATCAAGTGAAAGTATGGTTTGCTCATCAATAGTGATTGTGCCAATGGGATGCTTTTTGGCGGCATGCTCAATTTCGCTGAGTTCGAGCAGTAAGTCTCCAGGATGGAGAACCATTTCTTTGCCGAGGATAGCGTGAGCTTTTTCACAAAATACGCCAGAAGGAACTTGATGCAGTGCAATTTTGGTGCCATCGGGAAGTACTACGGTGTGCCCGGCATTTGCACCGCCATTATCGCGAAATACCACAACTTGTTTCTTTGTAGCAAGATCTGCGACATACTCGTCCACAATTCTGCCTTTACCTTCATCGCCAAAAGCTCCTCCGCAAAATGCAAAAGAATTAGGTCGTGCTGCCATACTGCTCCTTTATTTGTGTTACTCCTATTATTACTAGTTGTTTAGCGTGTCCAAGGTATGTGAGTGGTGAAAGTGCTAGAAGTCTTTTGTGGGTCTTAGTGTCTGTGTCGAGCTGATTGATCAAGTTGAAGTACCCCGTTTTATCGAGAGTTTTGCCTCTGACTCGGTTTTTAATTTTTTGGTATGCATCATCATCTCCCGCTTGCTTAAGAATGGTTTGCACTGCTTCGGTCAGACATTCCCAATGAGTATCGACGTGCTGCTCCATTACATCTGTATCGGGGGTTACTGATGTAAGACCGTTCAGACATTGCTGATAGCCAATCAGACAGTAGCCAAAAGCTGCGCCAAAATTTCGTTTTACAGTGCTATCAGACAAATCTCGCTGTAATCTTGAAATGGGGAGTTTTTGAGAGAAAAAATGCAGAAGAGCGTTGGCTAAACCGAGATTGCCTTCACTATTTTCAAATTGAATAGGATTGACTTTTTGTGGCATTGTAGAGGAGCCTATTTCTCCAGTAACAACTTGCTGAACGAGCACATCATCACTGATATACCGCCAGCAGTCCTGATTTAAATCAATCAGAATCGTGTTGATGCGTTGCATAATGTCAAACGTTTGAGCGTAGTGTTCTCCAGGAATAATTTGCGTAGTAAAGTGTTCGGGATTGAGATTAAGTGAGGTAATAAGTTTGGAAAAAGTTTCCAGCCAGTCTATGTCTGGAAAGGCAGTCGTTAGTGCGCTATGTGTGCCGATTGCGCCAGTGATTTTTGCTGGGTGTGGTCTAATTTTAAGCTGACCAACCTGATTGTGTAGGCGAATAGCATACGTGATTAGTTCTTTTCCAAAAGTTGTGGGAACGGCTGGTTGGCCATGTGTGCGAGCTAGCATTGGCGTATCTGCATATTTTTCCGCCTGATCAGCCAGTTCTTGGATTATTTCAGTCAGTGCGAGGAGCACAACGGTATCAATGCCGTCTTTGAGCATTAAGGCATAGGCAACCGAGTTTGTGTCTTCACTAGTGAGGCCAAAATGAACGTAAGCCGAGTGGGGTAGTTTTTTTGCTGCAAGCTGTTGACGCAAGTAGTATTCGACAGCCTTGACATCGTGCTTGATGTCTCTCTCTATTTTTTGGAGTTTTAGTGCCTCTGTTTCATTAAAATCAGCGCCAATTTTCTCAAGAGTTGCTACTTGAGCAGCGGTAAATGGTTTGTTAAGAACTTGATCGGCAAAAAAAATCAAATAGCTAATTTCAAAATGAAGGCGGTATGAGTTGAGAGCAAATTCACTAAAAAAGGGTTGTAGAGATTGAGTAGCGTAGTAATACCTACCATCGAGCGGAGAAAGCGTTGTAAGCACAGCGGTTCCTGAATTCATCCATAAGTGGTTATATCATATCTATTACCATAATGTGAAACGAAAAGTGTGCTATAATGACTCTGCTTAAGAACAGCACGTCGAATAGTGGGAAAAAATGTATATAGTTATCTCCCTCTTTAGAAATTAATGTTCCTGAGCTACGTAGTAGTAGGCTCGAACACGAGCAGGGAGAATTATGACAACCGATCCCCAGGTTAATCCAAATAAATTGTTTGTAGGCAACTTGCCTTACAGCGTCACTGAAGATCAGTTGAGAGACATCTTTTCTGAACATGGTGAAATTGTTGATCTTAAATTGATCATCGATCGCATGAGCGGCCGTTCAAAAGGCATCGCTTTTGTTGAATATGCAAGTAAAGAAATGGCAGATGCAGCTATTGAAGCTGTAAATGGCATGGAACTTGAAGGCAGAGCGCTAATCGTTAATGTCGCACGTCCTTTCCAACCTCGAGAACGCACCGGTGGTGGTGATCGTGGCGGCTTTGGTGGTGGCGACCGCGGTGGATACCGTGGTGGCGATCGTCGCGATAATCGTGGCGGTGGCGGTGGATTTGGTCGCAGAGACTAAATACATTCCTCACTCAGCTTAAAACTGAAAAAACTGACCTCCGCAAGGGGGTCAGTTTTGGTATGTCTAGGCAGTGGCGTTTGAGCTGTGGGTGCTGATTACGGGCGTGTGGTTATTGAAGTAGTATTGTTGCCAACCCCAAAAAAGCCAAGAATCCCAGCACATCAGTTGCAGTAGTTATAAATATTGTGGCAGAAGTAGCAGGATCTTTTCCTAGTTTGGTCATGATGAGTGGTACTAAAGTGCCAAAAAATCCTGCAATGACGAGGTTAGTAACCATAGCGATAGCCAGGATTAGCGCAATCATCATATCTCGATTAAAGAACATAACTATAGCAGCGACCAACAGGCCATTGATAAGACCATGAATCAAGGCTGCACCCAGCTCACGTTTGAGTGCTGGCATGGCAGTGGCTAAATCAATTTGCTTGAGTGCTATACCGCGAACTAGCACGGCCAGTGTCTGAGTTGCGGCATTGCCACCCATTCCAGCCACTATGGGCATATAGACAGCCAATAGCACATATTTGTCGATAGTGCTCTCAAACAGACTGACCGTATAGGCAGCTAGAAAAGAAGTGGCGAGATTGATCATCAACCACTTGTATCGAGAATTGACCTTTTTTCGTATTGAGTCAAAAATCGTCTCCTCATTGCTGACGCCGGCAAAGTCATACAGCGTTGAAGCTTCGCGATCATGCACTGCTCGCAGGACGTCATCAGAGTAGAGAATACCCAATATTGTATCATTTTCTCCAAGCACGGCTACTTTGCTGTGTGGATGTTCTACGAAGTGATCAATGATGGATTGATAATCAGTGGTGTGTGGAATTGCTGAAATTTCTTGCACGTACTGCTTGACTCTATCTGCAGTCTTAGCAAACACAAGGCTGTGATCTGGTAAATAACCAATTAATTCGTTATTTGCAAACACTAGTATTATGGGAAATCTTCCCGTCCGTTCTTCGTGTCGATGAATTTGTTCAGCCACTTCGGTAACCGTACTATTGTGATCGGTGTGGATATAATTTATGCTCATTAGTCCCGCAGCGGTTTTGGGATCAAATTGTAAAAGCAGAGCAATATCACGCTGCTTATTTTCGCTGAGTTGTGAGAGTAGCGTCTGTTGGCGTTTGACTGTTAGCCGTTGCAGGATATCTGTTGCGTCATCTGGATCTAGTTTGGATAAGATCGGTAAAAGCTGGTCATTTTTTAATTTTGTGACGAGTTGCTGTTGGACATAGGCTGATAGCTGTAACAAGACACGACACTGGTCAGTGAGCGCTAGGTTGAGAAAGATTTCAACTCGCTGTTGAGGGTGATAGGTGATTTTTCGTGTTAGACCACGGAGCGATCGTTTTTTGTGCATGTGTTGTCAGTATATGCGTAACTCAAATCAACTGCAATTATCTGAAACTAGTGAGTAGCACAGCGGGTACTGCATTTGTATCAACTTCAGTTTGCATTTTACAGCACGCTGGGTTATATAGAGTGATATGTGTGGAATATTTGGATTGGTTGGAGACACTAAAAAAGCTGGACAAACTGTTTTTACCGCCTTGAAAGAGCTTGAATACCGAGGATACGATAGTTGGGGGGTGGCTGGTGTACCGTTACACACAAACTCTACAAAACTTATTTGCAGCAAAAAAGTTGGAAAAATACTTGATTCAAAAATAGGTCGTTTTGCTGAATCCCAGATCGCAATTGGTCACACACGGTGGGCAACTCATGGCGGAGTAACGGTACAAAACGCACATCCTCATCTTGATTCAGAACAGCAAGTTGCCATTGTACATAATGGCATAATCGAGAATTTTGCCCAGCTTCGCGACAACTTACTGGCAAAAGGATATGTTTTTCGCTCAGAAACAGACTCTGAGGTGTTTGCCCATTTGCTCACAGAAGAATTGAAAACTACTACATTTCCCGAAGCGTTTCGCCGCAGTTTTATGCAATTAGAGGGATTAAACGCAGTGGTGGCAATCAAGCTGGGCGAACCTAGCATTCTGGCTGCTCGCAATGGCTCACCGTTGCTGCTCGGGTTTGGAAAGAAATCTCATTTTATTTCTAGTGATCCAGCTGGGCTTATTCCTCATACTAAGCAAGTATATTATTTAGAAGACGGCGAGTATGCTGAAATTCAGGCAAACTCGGTTATTATCAAAACAGTACGCACCAACAAGCAGCAAAAAATTGTTACAAAAATGCTTGATTGGAACGTTGACCAGGTTTCAAAAGGAAGCTTTGAGCATTTTATGCTGAAGGAAATATATGAACAACCTAAAATTCTCAGTGAAATTGCAAGTAGCGGTCAGGCCAATGCTGAACGAATCGCGAGATGTATCACAAAATCATATGGCAGCTACTTAATTGGTTGTGGTACTGGTGCTTATGCCTGTTTGGCTGGTACCTATATTTTTTCCAAAATTGCCAAAAGACATGTCAATTGGGCGGTGGGTAGCGAATTTGGCTATCAAGTTGATTTTTTAACCCAAAAGAGTGCGGTAATTGCGCTATCTCAGTCTGGTGAAACAATGGATATTTTAGAGTCTGTAAAACAGGCTAGAAAAAAAGAAGCTACCATTCTTGCCATAGTGAATAGTATTGGTTCGTCGTTGTATCGACTGGCAGATGAGAAGTTGCTACTGGGCGCTGGTCCGGAAAAAGCAGTTGCCTCCACCAAGGCATTTCTAGCCAAGATTGCTTACTTACTGTTGATTGCTCATACGCTGGCAGGCAAGAAGGATCAAGGAGCAGCTTGTGTCAAAGCTGCTGCTGCAGCCACTCAAGAAATTTTGACCTCAACACATATCAATAACGTCAAGAAAATCTCAAAGAGAATTGCTCAGAGTGAACACATGTTTGTGATCGGTCGAGGAGTATCCTACCCTGCTGCGCTAGAAGCAGCACTAAAAATTAAAGAAATTTCCTACATTCATGCTGAAGGTCTGGCTGCTGGTGAATTAAAGCACGGTGCGTTGGCGCTCATCGAAAAAGGCCTGCCATGTATGGTGTTTGCGCCAAAAGATGAAACGTACCAAGCAACTCTGTCCGCAGCCATGGAAGTGAAGGCACGAGGTGGGTATATCATAGGTTGTGCTGAGGAAAGACATGAGGTGTTTGATGCGTTTATTCCTGTTACAGATATTGGAATCGCGACTCTTATTCCTAACGTGGTTATTGGGCAGTTGTTTGCTTATTATCTGAGTGTAGAAAAAAAACTTGATCCAGATAAGCCAAGAAACTTAGCTAAGAGTGTGACAGTAAAGTAGGTTTTTAACTTGCAATTCAATGCAACTTTCGCCATAGTTAACCATGGAAACTAAATAGTAGTATGCAATTATCCCAACTTCGTATTACCATCAACTCGCCAGAAGCAGTGCTGTTTGAAGGAGAAGCTGTTTCTGTAACTTCTGAAAACACCATTGGCACTTTTGATATTTTGCCCAATCACACTAACTTTATCTCAATAATTTCCAATAGTCTTACCTTAGTACGACAAAATAAAAAGACTGAAAATTTTTCTTTTGCTTCTGGAGTGATACAGTGTAAAAATAATGTCGTCACTGTCTATGTTGGCGTCTAATCACTCCGTTTTGAGGTTGCTCGTTGCATTAAGTGCTGTTTTTTTGTTCTGTTTTTGACAACGCACCGCTATTTGCTATTTTTGCCGGATCGATAGTGTCATACTCACCAGTGACCAGCTCATTCATATCCTTGACTGTTTGTTGAAGCGGCACAATTGCTCCGGGCTTGTCTGTTTGATCAGCTATTACAGCAAATGGTTGCGTCATATAGCTTTGAATCAGTTGTGAGCGCTTATAGGTAGTGCGATCCTCAGCAGAAATTTCTGACTCTCCCACCAACGAAACTAATTTTTCTATGCTTACCGCTTTTCTTAAAATATTTGTTGCAGTAACATACGTCTGATAATGCAACTCTCCCACAGTTTCAACATTCAAAAAAGATGATGATGAAGCCATCAAGTCAATAGCTGGGAACCTACTTTGCTGATAAATTTCTCGTGATAAGAAAATGCTGGTTTGTAAAAAAGGAAACACGGATCGAACTCCAAAATCTGTTAAATCATCTGAGGGAACAAAAACAGTTTCGAAAGAAGTTAGAGCGTTTTTATCAGTGCTAATCAGGCGTTCATGTAGGGCACCCATCTCAGACGTTAGTGTTGGCTGATATCCTCCTTCAGAAGGTAAGGTTTTCATCAGGGTTGACAGCTCGTGACCAGCTTGAGCAAATCGGTACATGTTGTCCATAAAGAAAAGCACATCATGTCCCAATACATCTCGATAATATTCTGCTAATGCAACTGCAGCAAACGCTGTTCTAAAACGGACTGCCGGATTCTCTCCCATTTGTCCTAGCACGATGCTCATTTGTTTGAGTACGCCAGCGTCCCGCATTGACTCGTATAGCTCCTGAGCTTCGCGAGTTCGTTCACCAACAGCCGCAAAGACGGAAACAGTTTGTTTCTTTTTTGCAGCATTGTTTTGATCAGTAATATTTTTAATTAATTCTGATAGTAAAACTGTTTTCCCTACACCTGCTCCGCCAATTAATCCCGCTCTGCTGCCTTTGACCAGCGGTGCAAAAAAATCGATAGCTTTTATGCCTGTTTCTTGTATTTCGACCGAGTTGCTTGCTGCTTGACTGACTGCTTTTGCGTGTGGAAAGACATCCCACATAGTAGAGGTATCGAGTGGTTCTCCGCCATCAAAAACAGTACCAAAAATATCAAATACCCTGCCTAGTGAGTTGGGTGAAGCGGCAACTTGCAGTGACTGATTGGTGTTGACGACCCTGGAACCACGAGTCAACGAATGTGAGCCTGCTAACACTAAGCAAAAAAAGACATTTTTTGAACTTGAAGTTAAGACTTCAAGTATCACTGACTCATCACCCTCTAAATGTAATAAGCTGTGAAAAAACGGTTTATTTTCAGTAAATTCTACCTCAACAATAAAATCATGAATTGTGATAATTGTACCTGTGCTCATACCATTCCCTCTACAAGTGCCACACCTGTTAAGCGCTCTAATTGCTTTTTATTTTCATGCAACTGCCTATTAATTTTTTTATATCGATGCAAATCCCGCAGTCTGTCACTGATGTTACTAGAAGCATTTTCCATAGCCTTGATGCGCGCGCCTAATTGAGCTAGTTGGGATTCCTGGAGGCGTTGTTGGAACACTGTAGCAAAAATTTGCTTTTCAAAATACTCCATCACCGCATCAACGTGTGGTTCATACAAGTAGTGAGTGATGGTAGCTGGTTTTTGACTGGTTTTCGGAACTATATTTTCTCCTTTAATTTGAGAAGCATGGGGCACTTGCTGCATAAGATTAACAAATTGTCCATGATACAGCGTAATCTCATCATACTGCGCGATCGTAGTAATTAATTGACTGTAGGTGGGGTCAGTTTGAGAGTTTGGAAAATCAAAAAAAGTACATTTTTGGCGTACATTGTGTTCTTCAACCAGTTGTTTGCCTAGTTTACCTACTACCAGTATACTGCCGCTAAACTGTTTTATTTCTTGCGAAAATTTTTGGAAAACTTTTGCCAAAATATCGCCGCTCAATTTTCCCTCTGGTGCAATTAGTACTGCCAGCTTTTTTCTTTTTTGTACAAATGAAAGCTGTTTTGATTTCTTCAGTTTCTGAAACAAACTTTCTTTATATGAAGCATTGACGTCTCCAAATAACACTGCTAATTCTTCGGCAAAGGATCTAGATTGCAGCACTTTTTCACGAATTTTTTGCATTCTCATTACTGCTGCTTCCTTATAGACTTGCGTTAGATCTTGTAGGGTTTTGGTAAAATCAACTTCGATGATTAATTTTTTGGTTTGCATATTTTGAGTATCGATTCTTTATTTGCATCTAGCTGTGTTAGAAACTCATCACTAGTTGCTGCTGTTAAGAGTTCGGTGGCTTGCTTTTGAAAAGCTTTATCCTGTTGATAGGCTTCAGTTAGAGATTGACGGATGCTCGCAATATCATCTGGATTTAGGTCATCAAAAGCCTTCAACAAAATTAAACCGACTGCTATCGTTTGCACAGCCTGAGGTACATCCACTCCTGTACGCTGTTCAAAAAACGCATGAGTCAGGCTGCCAGTATGCAGTAGTTGTTTTGTTTCCTCAATGAGTTCTGCGCCAAAATGGGCAAACTTAAGGGCTTTCTCATAATCAGAGAGTAGGCGCATCAGCTGATGATTGAGTTCTCGGATTGCCGTTTGTTGTGTTTGCCTCCCGACTCGAGTAACTGAGTAAAAAAGATCTATGGCTGGACGCCGTCCACGATTAAAAGCTTCTTGACTGAATAAAAAATGACCATCCGTAATACCAATTAGATTTGATGTGATGTAATCAGTGAGGCTTTCCTCTATGGTCTCAGAAACCGGTAAGCAAGTAATGGCAACGTTCTTTTTTCCTTGTACAAAGTTGCCAGCTCTTTCGAGCAATCGAGCGTGTTTATAAAAAATATCTCCTGGATATGAATCTCTCCCTGGAAAGCGTTTGCCCAAAAGCGCTAACTCTCGATAATATCGAGCATGAGTAGTTAAATCATCTAAAATCAAGACCACATCCTTACCTTGATCCTTAAAATATTCAGCGATAGTCATAGCTGTATACGGTGTCATATCTACTAGACTTGGTGAATCACTGGCAGATGATGCTACGATTACCGTCTGCTTTAACACTCCGGCATTTTGACAATATTGACTAATACGACTAATCTCTGATTGTTCTTTGCCAATACTTGCATAGACAATAATACTTCCGAGTCGTGCTTGAGTGGTCAGTATTGAAAGCAGTATCGAGGTTTTCCCAGTCTGACGATCACCAACGATCATTTGCCGTTGTCCACTGCCTAATGGCAACATCAGATCAATGATGCTTACCCCGGTAAATAACGGTTTAGTAATTTTTGACCGCTCTTGTAGCAAGGCTCGACCCCCTTCTACATCTCGGTACTCATCTGCGGACCATGATTGTGTGCTTGAACGCAGTTGGCCAGTAGGATCAACTATTTTTCCAAGCACATTGTTGCCTACTGGTACTTGAAAAAACGTATTTGTTCGAGCAGCTTTAGTGCCAATTTTTACCGATTGGCGAGAAAAAGTTGTCGCTTCAATAGTGTCTTCATTTAAGGATAAAATGTGTCCGACTTCACCGGTTTCAAAAACAATCGTTTCCATTGGACGGGCATTTGGCAATCCTGATAAATAAATTAATGGATGCTTGACCTGCTCAACTTCTCCAAATTCTTTAATAGTTTGCAGATAGCTATTGTAATCATTTTTCATAAAACACTTTTTCAATAGTATTGGCGATGGTATGCGACTGAACTTTGCCTTGAAACTCTAGTTTGGCACCGGCTACAATGCTTGTGTCAATTCTAAAAGTAAGCACAACTGCTTTTTTCAGCTGAACATGCAGCAATTCACTCAGAGTTTGAATAATTGATTTGTTCGGTTCCACCGCCATAGTAATTGTTAGTTCTGGAATTTTGGTTATATAGTCTGAAACGACATCCAGTGTCTTGGGCAAATGAGTTGATTCGAGCGATAATTTGTGTTGACTACAGTGTTGTTCTAATACTTTGCGCTCTGCTGGAGAGAAACTACTGGCTAGGATTTTCTCTGAATCAAAATCAATACGAAAGGTTAGTTTCTTAGCGTCAGCCAATTTTTGTTGAAAATTAGTTAAGGCTGTAGTGGTGGGCAGGGCTTGAGAAAGAGAGTATGTCATTAGTTAAATAACCCTTCAGCATGGGCTTTTTTAATAGCTGCTACTAGTAACTTTTCTTGGTCAGCAATGGTTATTTGATAGGGCAGTAACTCTGTAATAATTACTTGAATTTTTTTCCTCAACTCCTGCTCAAACTCTTGTTTCCTCTCAGCTTTGTATTCTGTTAATTCAGTAACCAACTTTGTATGTTCTGACGCAACAATTTCATCTAATTGACGGCGGACTTCGTTGCTTTCTGTACTCAAATCTTGAGCTACTTTAGAAAAAGCTGCTACTGCTTGGTCTTCGAGGGTAGCTGCTGCATTCTTTGAGGCCGTTGAGTATGCTCCGGCGAGTGCTTCAGCACTTTGTTTGCCTTCATCAGTAATGGTAGTAGCTGCTATTTCGACACTTTTTTCAAGTTTTTCTTTTAAAGATTTTTCTAGATATTCAGCATCTGTAACAGTTTTTGCTGCCTTTTCTAGTGCAGCTGTTATAATTTCTTCTGCTTTTTTTTCTGCTATTGTTACTAGTACTCGAACATTTTTTTCTCTTCTGAAAAGAAAGAATAGCCAAGTTGCTGCCGTTAAAAACAACGCCACATTGGTTAGTATGAGTAAAGTCAGTAGTAATGATTCTTGCATATGATTGACCTTTTAGAAAACTATTATTAAATATGAGAGGCCGACGCCAGCTCCAATGATAACTACTGTCAGTACGACATTGAGTACCACGCTGAAACCGATTAATTTACCAGCCAAAGGATTCCTGCCTATGGCATCAATGCCTTTGTTGGCGGTTCGACCAAAAATATAAAAACCAAAACCAAACGATGCTATTAAGAGTAATGCTGCAACCGTGTACTTGAGCATTTGTCCGGGACTTTCAGATGCAGCCAAACGATTTAAACTTAAGATATCCCAAAGACTGCGTTGTAGATCGCTGTCAACTCCACCAGTACCTTGAGATAAATCCATATAGTTGAATTGTAAATTAACTGGTAGCAAGCCGATTTCCTCTGGATTACTGGTTGAAAAATTTCCCTCTGCCACACCAATTACAAATCCTGACTTTGTTGCTTTCATGGCTACTCCTGAAATTTGTGAGGTAGTAATATAATCTCCAACACGTATTTCGCCATTACTCATACTAACTTTGACATTCGTGATGCCGGCTTTGAGCATTGGTGTTCCCTGCCCATCATCTGCCACAAACACTACCGCTGGTCTTTCTGCTACTACTCCAACTACATCAGCGCTGTAGGGTTCAGCGCTTTTCATGTATTGAGCGTCTTTAACAACAATAATATCTCCCGAGCTAACAGGTTCATTAATTTGAAAAGTATGAGCTAAACCAGTACCTACATCTGTCTGGGCCAATACTGGTTGGCTAGCATAGAAAAAACCTACTATGCTAGCTAATAACAACACAAATAGGAGGGTAGGTATGCGTTTCATCTTAATTGACAATCCACCAGTGTATCGTGACTGACTCCTGTACTGTTTCTTTGGTTCTGATTTCAAATGTAACGCCATTGACTCTTTTTGCTGAAACAACTATTGGCTCTTCAGGAGTCAGAAATATTTGAGCGTCTTCTGCAATATACGGCCCACCAACAAGCACGCTGTTTTCTCCAGGTTCTAGTATGGCAACACCAGGCAGGTTCTGAGAGGGAGCTGACTCACCTGATTGTGAATATTCTTCTAACTGCATCATAGTTTTCATTTCATCAATATCGTTTTGCAGAGATTTCAAACCAGCTAATAAAAAATTGGCAAACGCAGAAGCAGATATTGCTTTTTTGTCTGGTGTTGTAATCCATGAAGGTGCTTCTTCAGCTATCACTCCTAGATACTGCAATCCATCTGGATCCTCAATACGATTATAAAAATATACATTTGTGTTTCTAATCTCATCTGAAACTGAGGTCATATCGGTATCAGAAAGCTGTTCAATATTTGTTTTCAAATCACGTGATGAGGCGTCAAGCCAACAACTACTTTGATCGCAGTACGCTGTTCCACCAGCAATATAGAATGTATGCTCACCAACATCAGTTGTACCAATACCCATTGAGTTGGACACGTAGCCATCACCTTCACCATCAACAGAAAAGACTGAGGTATCACCTCCATCATAGACAGCTAACCCACCACCACCTGCCAAGGAATCAATTGGGTCATAATTAAGTTTTATTGCTCCAGAACCTTGAGCGTTGAGCGTGAGATCGGCGGCACCAAGTAAGGCAGTAGAGTTAGCGGAAGTGGCAGCACTGCCAGAAAAAAGAGCAGTAAGCGTTTCAATCTCATCTATGCGAACCGTAAAAGATGAGGTATGTGAAGAAGTGAGTTTAAAGCGAATTCCTGTCACCGCACTTCTTGGAGAAATGCTACTAATGTCACACGCCTTTTGTTCCCAAGTATTAGCAGTGTCAACGGTGAGGTTTGACGAACCAGAAAAGTCGCAAGATTGCCAACCCTCACTAGTATTTATTTCCATGGTCATGAAAGATCCAGAGCGGCCAGAGTGAGTCCAAAAAGTCAAGGTATTCTTGTTGCTCAAATCTGTGACGGGAATATTTGTTCTTGATACACCATATGTTGTCTGATCTGCATTAACAGTAGCTTTTTGAATCGCTGATTGAGGCGTGGTAGTTTCCCCACCTACTAGGTATGCGTGCGTATCATCACTGTCAGTTGTGAAACCAAAAGCAGCGTGTCCTGAAATTGCAGTCGTAAGTTGTGCTTGACCAATTGAAGTAATGGCAGAAACATTGCCACTACCATCTAAAGTCGCTTTATACACCACTGATTGCTTGGTTCCTCCAGTAGTAGTACCGCCTAGAATATACAAATAATTATTGTTTTCTATAGAGTGCATGTACGCAGAGTGGCCATACAGTGGTACGGGCACTGTTGCTTGCCCCGCAGTAGTGAGTGCAATTATGTCTCCATTTTCATCTATTGTCCCGCGGTAGATGGTATCTTGAGCAGTGCCGTCACTGATGCCACCAACAACCCATAAGTATTGAGTATCATTGACGGTACCTGTCACAGAAGCGTGATGGGAAAGAGGAAGTGGTAGTTGTGTCTGATTTTGAGTGCTACCTTCATTTACTGCTCCGGCGCTACCTAAAGGAATTTTATACACCGTTGACTGATCTGCGATGCCATTGTTTCCTCCAAGAACGTATAAAAAAGGTGTGTTTTCAATCACTAACGACTGAGCAGTTAATCCATAGAGAGATTGTGGAAGGGCATTAGCTGCATTAGTGAATTCACCTAAACTACCGTTATCTGAGTTAATACTTGTTTGAGAGATTGTAGATTGAGCAACATTTGAAGCATTTCTGCCGCCTAATACATACATAATAGGATCAGTGCTGGTTATATTTGGTGTGTCATCACTGCCTGCCGAGCCATTAGGAGTACCAGCACTACCTCCTAATGTTGTTATAGTGCCCTCAGTAACAGAGTTTGTATACTGGATTACAATACGGCCACCAGCTCCGCCTCCGCCACCATTTGTTGAGCCATCTCCACCAACACCCCCATTAGCATTCAAGGTACCATTGTTAGTGACAGTACTTCCTATCAGTTTTATTAAACCACCGCTTCCACCTCCTCCTCTACTTGCTCCAGATGCTTGAGCATTGCCGCCATTAGCAGTAATGCTTCCGCTAGCAGTAACCGTAATTGTTCCATTGCTGCTGATCATGATGCCACCACCGCCAGTTCCCCCAATACTGTTTGCTCCTCCGCTACCACCACTTCCAGCATTATCAACGGTATAAGTATTATTTACCGTACAATCAGCATTTCCTCCCAATCCGCCACTCACTGCGTGGCTGCCACCACATCCGCCCCCAGTAGAGCCCTCGGCTGCTCCTG
This sequence comes from Patescibacteria group bacterium, assembly GCA_040879165.1. GTDB lineage: Bacteria > Patescibacteriota > Microgenomatia > UBA1400 > PJMF01 > JBBDKV01. The sequence goes on along the minus strand of JBBDKV010000003.1, from coordinate 38,115 downwards.
GTCCAAATCCTGCAGTTCCTGCTGCGCCTCCAGAATATCCCTTGATATTTAAGTTTATGGTGCCAGCAATAGTAACATCATTAGTGGCGTAGAGCTTTGAATGATATGGTCCGCTATTGTCTGAAAATTTTTCTTGAGTGGTAAAATTCGTTCCTGAAGGTATGGAAATTGATGTAAAATTGAATACATTTTTACCAGGATTGTACACATTAATAGTGGGTGTTGAATCACCGAGCATAGTTACAAACTTGCCCGCTTGCGGACCTGATTCAATTGGAAAGGTGTGGGTGCTAGTGCTTGCATTATCTATAAGGTTTGGTCCTGCAGAAAAGGTATGGGTTGCAGGATTGTATATTCTTGTACTTTTATTAGCATCACTAATGGTTAAGATGCTTTCTGCTTTTGGACCTGTTCCAATTGCAAGCGAGTGTGCTCCCCAGTCTGCATTAGCACCTAAACCTGGACCTGCAGAAAATGTATGGGTAGCAGGGTCGTATACGCTCGTATTTGAGCCATCGTTGCCCAGCACTACTAGTGTCTTTCCAGAATGATCTCCTGTTGTAATTGAAAATGAATGAGCCCCGAAATTTGCGCTAGCACTCAAATCTGGACCTGCAGAAAATGTATGGGTAGCAGGGTCGTATACGCTCGTATTTGAGCC
>JBBDKV010000003.1:0-37354 GCA_040879165.1 Patescibacteria group bacterium | reverse complement strand
ATTATTGCCCAGAATTACTAGCGCTTTTCCAGCTTGAGCTCCGGCTGTAATTGTAAGAGCGTGCGCTCCAGCATATGCACTAGCGCTCAAATTTGGACCTGCACTATAGGTATGGGTAGCAGGATCATACATCCTAGTAGTAGTTGTGTTGAAACCTTTAACTGTCAATACTTTTCCAGCATGATCTCCAGTCGTGATTGTGAATGAGTGCGCTCCTCTATATGCATTTGTACCCAGACTTGGACCTGCACTAAAGGTATGAGTAGCTGGATTGTATATTCTAGTGGTACTACTATTGGCACCTCTTAATACCAATACTTTTCCAGCATGATCTCCAGAAGGAATTACAAAAGAATGAACACCATCACCTGGATTGCCTCCGAAATCTGGGCCTGCAGAAAATGTATGGGTAGCGGGATCATACAGTCTAGTCTCACTGTTAGCATCTCCTATCAGTAAGATAATCTTGCCTGAATGTTCCCCGCTAGGAATAGTGAATGAATGAACTCCGGTACCCACTGTTGTACCTATCGACGGCGCATTAATAAATGTGTGCGAGTCAGGATTATAGATTCTATTGGTTGAATTACCCCCAGCACCTATCATTAGATATCTTCCCGCTTGGGCTCCAGAAGATATTTGGATGACATGCATTCCTGTACCAATACTAGTGCCAAGACTTGGTCCAGTACTATAGGTATGAGAAGCTGGATCATATAATGATGACTGAGATCCTTGTCCTAAAGTCAGGATCTTGCCTGTCTGAGGTCCACTCGTAATCGTAATTGACTGAGAAGCTGTGGGATTAGAAGTGGTTGAGGGTCCCTCACTATAACTATGAGTAGCAGGATCATACATCATAGTGATATTAGAAGTGTTCCCACGAATAGTTATCATCTTCCCAGCATGATCTCCAGAGGGAATTGTGAATGTATGTGATCCATTACTTGCAGTAGCACCCAAATCCGGTCCTGCACCAAAGGTGTGGTTAGCAGGATCATATACGTTGGTAGTAGTAGTATTACCAGCCAGCACCACCAGTATCTTTCCAGCATGATCTCCAGAGGGAATTGTGAATGTATGTGATCCGTATTGTGCAGAAGCACCCAAATCCGGTCCAGCGCTAAAGGTATGGGCAGCAGGATCATACAGACTACTATTACTCCCACGAATGGTCAGCGTCTTTCCTGCATGATCTCCTGTTGTAATTGCAAATGAGTTAGATCCGAAACCTGCACTAGCACCCAAATCTGGTCCAGCGCTAAAGGTATGAGTAGCAGGGTCATATACACGCGTGCCTGAAGAGTTGCCACCTAGCACTACTAGCGTCTTTCCTGCATGATCTCCTGTTGTAATTGCAAAAGCATGTGCTCCTCTTAGTGCAGTATCACCCAAATCCGGTCCTGCCACATACGTTTCAGTAGCAGGGTCAAATAGAGCAGTATCAGAAGAAGTATTGCCAACAATAGTCAGTATTTTTCCATCGTGAGTTCCTGAAGAAATCTCAAAAGAATGAGTGCCAGCATCGGGTGCATTTTGGAAATGTTTTTCGCTTGTGTAGGTGCCAGAAACGAGGGCTGTACATGTGCTACTAGACCAAGAGAGCCCAACACCACTACACCCTCCTTCTTCACCACCGAGTGATAAGTCGATACTCCCATCCTCACCAGTTCCTGCATCAATCACGGGGGTGTACATCGCAACAGCAGAATCGCTAATTGCTTCTGGCAACGCATTGTCCTCTAGCGCTCCTTCTTCCGGGTCACCACTTGTTGAGTTTATGCTGGTATGGTAAATCGTCGATCGAGCACCAGCAGAGGTGCCATCTGTCGTACCTCCAACTACGTACAGGCGCTGAGTGTCCAGAATATTTTCCACCAAAAATCCAAAGTTACTTACACCACTATCCAGTCCTGCAACTCCTTCTGAACTAAAACTGCCAATATTATCTCTAGTGGCTTCCACTTTCATTGCTGCAGTACCCTCCTGCTTGACTACAATGTCTGAAGAAACAGGAAATTGTGTAGCGTCAGTGCTTGCCCAGTTAGCAGGGGAGTTGTCTAGTGTATCAATAACCTCATCTTCCAAGTAGTTTGGCGCAGCTTGCTCAAGATCAGCGCTGTCGTAAAAAATGCGATAATCGTCGGAAACTGTATCAGCAGCTATTGAAGATTGAAGTTGAAACGAAAATGTAACGTTTGAGGCTGTAAAGGTACTAATATTTCTTGGAATCTCAGTAGTTAAGTGGGCAATTCTAAAATCGTTTGTATCTTCTCGGGTATTGTCAAAAATGTGCGCAGCATCGGTTCCTGTTATCGTCACAGTCACCACATAGTGGGTTGGTAAAGCCAGTGATTCATCAGTGTTTGTCACACTAATTATTCTGCGGTAGTTAAATGTATTGTCACCCAATGTCCAGCCACCCTCAATTGCTGTTCCAACTAAGGCTGTAGTCGCGTCGGTTAAGTGTATTGCTCCACTTGAAGCAAACAGACCGCTGTTGGTCAAGGTGCTTCCGCCAGCGGTTAACGATCCATCTGATCCTATTGAGAGATAGGAAGCGTCTCCTGCTTGATTGGTAATATTTAAAATATTTCCTGTACCACCGCCTGATCGCACCGTTAATGAGTCTTGATTGCCCGTTGGTGATATAACCGTTGCACCATTACTCGTTAATGTACCAGAAATGGTTGCGTTGCCTTCTACGGCAATATTCTGCCCAACTGCTAGATCACTCTCAAGCTCTGTATCACCCGTAACTTGAACAGAACCTAGCGCTGAAAGAGTGTCATCAAAAGTAGCTGTTCCTGCTACGTGTAACTTTGCAGAAGGATTGGCGGTGCCAATGCCTACTAAATCACCATTATTACTCAAGGTTAAGTTGTTACCGCTGCGTGTCCAACCACTGGATGTTGGGTCAAAGCTTGCAGTTGAGGAAATTGTAAGCTGCTTGTCTGATCCTGAAATGGCAATGCCGTTGCCTGCTTCAAAAATTAGTTGATCAGCATTGCTGGTAGCGAGCAAGGTATTTGATCCAGCAATGATTGATTGAAAAAAGTTTTGTCCAGAACCAGGATCAGTATTGACCAATTGTGTGCCGATAACTTCCATTCCATCGCCAGCGGTAAAAAGAACTGCTCCGGTTTGTCCTTGGACCGAATTGACACCAGATCCTGGAGTTAGTGGTTGTCCATTTATTTCAACATCACCATTAAAGCTGACTCTGTCTTCAAAAACGATCGGAATATTAAACTTTAAAAAGTTTCCTAAAATTGCAGGTAGTCCTGGGATCAAGCCAACTTGGTTTTGTTCCGGCGCTTGTTGAGCAGAAGCCTGATAGGTAGTTCCAAAACTGAGCGTGATTGATACAGTGACTACGAAAAGAACGAGAACAAGCGCCGAAGCTTTGATGGGCAACTGAGAAAAAAATGAAGAAAGTTTGCTAATACTTGATCGCATTAAACTTTTTAGATACATACAACCACTCTAACGACTGAGGTAGGTAGATATTTTTAGATTTTTCATTAGAGTTCTTGAGGAAATGAAAATACTCGACCCAGGAATTTAGTGATTCATTCAGTATATAGAAAATACTACCCTAAAAATAGTACATCTTATATGAGTAAATAATACGCTTAGATATCACTGCCAACGATAATGACAATATCTGTTTCACTTGGTACCAGTTCTCCTGAAGGTATGGTTTGGATAGCTGCCCCGAGCTCACTCGCGATAGCCTGCGCTACTGACTGGTGAGTTTCACTAAGAATCACAACTCCGGTTTGTTCGTAACCCACATTCTGGGCGTTTGCAGTATCTGTGATACGTATTTGAGGAAACGCAGTTAACAGCTGTTGAGCAATTGCGCTTGCCTTACCTGAGATAGTGGTACCATTATAGACGACGACTCTGGTCTCTACTGGTATTTCTGCCTTGGGTTGTTGAGCTGAACTGCTACTCACTTCAGCAACATCTAATATTTTTTTCTCTAGTGGGTCAAATAAGATAGCTTTTTGGATACTTTGGTAGACAATGACTACGTCGCCATTTTTTGCTTTTGCAAAAAATGGCTCATTTTTTAATTCATCGACATTAGTTACCTTAGCCACAGAAGGTGTTTCATCGCTTGGAACATCATATATCTTTGCTAATTCATCAATAATTTCTAGCTTTCTCTCAACTTCTAACAGTGATTCATCGGTGATACTATACCGAGCTTGCAACGTGGCTAGTTCAGCTTGCGAAGAACGATAGCCAATAAAAAGAAAAATTGAAACACTCAGCAAAATGATCAGCAATACCAGCCAAATGATTATTTTAAGCTTATTTTGAATAAAAAGTAATACATTTTTCATATCGTTTGTACAGTATAAGGCAATTTGTACAATTAAAAAATCAACTGATTGTTTTGGAGAATGTAGATGTCTTAGCGGATCGTAGGATTAATTTTTTTTGGCAGGGTATGGTTGTCAGCCACAAATGTCATGGAAAGTGAGTTGACGCAGTGGCGAGTATTTTTTGGCGTATGTTGCTCACCTTCAAAGACATGACCCAAGTGTCCGCCACAGTTGGCGCAGGTGATTTCAACTCTTCTTCCATCTGGGTCTGGGATTCTTTTGATGGCATTGGGAAATGAATCGTCAAAGGCAGGCCATCCACACTGGGCGTCAAATTTGGCTGTTGAGCTGAACAAGGGTGCGTTGCATCTTCGACAGATAAATGTGCCCGACTCGTAAAAATTGTCAAATTTACCTGAAAATGGCTGTTCTGTTTCTTTATTTTCGATAATTGCTTGTTCTTGTGGCGTGAGGGGATTGTAGGACATGGCTTTAGTATGGATGTACCTTAGATATTAGCAGATGAATAAATTTTTGGTAAGTGCGTTTGGATAAACACATAATAAAAAAACTATGTTCGAGGATTGTCTATAAAAAAACCGGAGCGACTGTACTTTTTGAGAGTAATCCTTCAAGCTTTTCATATTCAATTACTTTGATTGTTCCAGTTTCTGTTTCAATCACTTCATTCTCTCCATTCATAATTACCAGCAAACTTTCTGACTTTTGCAAAGCATGCATGGCTGTCATGAGCGATGTTATCTCTCGCTCACGAGTTGATTCTAGCTTGATAGAAACTGATGCATTTACAAGATGAGATATTCGTTCCTTTTCTTTTACGACAAAGTCTACTTCCTTTTCTTCTTGCCAGTAATAAATTTGATCAGATGTGCGTCTGAGAGTTAAATACACGGTATTCTCAAATAGTTTGCCCATGTCATCTAAAACTCGGAAAGAAATTGCAGACTGCAGTCCATTGTCGATACTATAAAATTTCTTTGGGTTATAGTTTTGTTTGCGGATAGATTGAGAAAATTTTGGGACAAAGAAACCAAGATAAGCATCCTCAATATAATTAAAGTACTGCAAAATAGTATCTGGTGAAACTTCCAAATCTCTACTTAATCTATAGGAAGATGCTTGATTTGCTACTGATGCGAATAATTGTGCCGAAAGCCTTCTGAGCTTGAAGTCATCGCGCACACCGTATCTGGCAGTGATGTCGCGTAGCAAAATACTTTCGTAATAGTCTTTCAGTAGTTGTTCTTGAACTGATTGATTGGTTGTCAAAACTGGATCTGGAAATCCGCCAGATTCCACAAAGGATTTGAGATCTTTTTTTGTGAACTTTTGATATTCATGAAAAGATAGCGGAAACACCTCCGTTGTTAGATAGCGACCGGCAAGCTTTGTTCCCAACTCTTTACCAAGCAGTTCAGCTGATGATCCAGTTACGTATATTTTAAGATTTTTTTCCTGATCGTGCAGTGTGCGTATTACAGCTTCCCAATTTGGAACATTCTGAATCTCATCAAAAACAATGTACATCCTACTTCTTAAGTCAGCCTTATCTTTGAAGGCAGAAACTAAATTAAGTAGATTTGTATTTTGCAGCAATTCAATGAGTCTTGGATCTTCTAGATTTATAAGAAGTGTATTATTGGGACTGACATCTTCCTGAGTGATAAGGTGATGCATGACTTGCTTGAGAATAGTTGATTTGCCAGATCTTCGAACACCTATTACAGCACTAATATTACTATTTTTACTTTGTTCAAGTAACCAAGAAACATAGAGTGGACGCTGTTTACCGGGTGCTTTTTTTAACTCTCCCCAATAATTTGTAGAGTGTAAAATATCAAGATAATTCATATATTCGATTATACTAGAATATTTCTAATATTTCAATATGAAAAAATATAGTATTAAAAGACTATTGCCAAACTCATTGAGCAACAGGCAATTCAAAGATTGCAATGTATTTAAAAATGTACAGTATTAGGAGTTCATATCACTTTGCTTGCTTGATAGGTTTTGTAAAAAGGGAAGATAATTATATTTCCCTACAGAGATTTACCAAAGGAAGAAGATAGGCCTCGATCTATAAATTCAAATCCACTAGATTGAAATGCTTCTATAACTTCATCATCATCAATCATTTGCCAGTCTGAAGATGCAGGTACATAAGTTCCCCCTGGAGTCAATACTCTATAAAGCTCTCTAGATAGCTCTTGGAATGTGTATGTTGCTTCAAAATTTCCTAATTCAGAATAATCAAAAATCAATGAAGATGTTGCTATATGAATACTTTCATCTTTCCACAAAGTCTGCGTAAATGAACCTTTACTTATTTGAGCAGAAGGCATTGAGGTGCGTGCAATTTGCACAGCTTTTGGATCAATATCAATGCCCCAAATTTGAGCTTTAGGGAACGCTGCCCCAAGGTATCTTAATAAGGCACCCTTGCCACAACCCAATTCCGCAATAGAAATTTCTTCACCAAGGTGGCGGTAATATTTCTCAAAAAATCGCCGTAGTATGATTGCGCAGCCCTCTGCCTCAGAGTCAGCAATGTAAATATTTTTTTCATTCTCACTCATAAAAACCTCTAAAATAATCATGCAAATTATACTTTGAGCTTAATAAATAATCAAAAAGTTAAAAATTGAAGCTTAGAAATCGAAGAATTTGGGCGAAGTAAACTTAAGAGGATCATATGTAGGATAATGCTGCAAGCAAAAGCGAGCCATTTTGTCGTAGTGAATCCTCAGTGCACTGTTTAAAACTTAGTTGACTCTATAATTTCCCAGGGCTTATAATTTAAATTTGTATTTTCTTGAACTAGAAAAAGTATCAAAAATAAGCTCAAGTTTATTGGTTTCACCAAACTCTAACACTGCCGATTCAGGCCTGCTATCAATCCCAACTGTTGAGATGACGGCCAATGTATGACGTTTAATAAAGTCGAGTATTATTTTCTTGTTTTCTCAGTTATTTAGCTCCGACATAGACGATTTCAAATAAAATCTTGTCTGGTGACTCGAATATGATTTGATAATAGGTTTCGCTGTCACTGTCAGTAAACTCTGGTCGATGGAGTGGGGTGTTGAAAAGCATTTTAATGCCTTTTTCTTCAAGATAGTTTTTCATTTCATCAACATTTGACATTGTATCTACTCGCAATGAAATATGATTAACGCCTTCTGTGTCATAGTCACTGAATTCATTTTTGTCTGCTTCAACAAACCAAATATCTCCATTGGTATGGCTTTTGTAGCCGATTACACCTTCCATTTCAAAAATAACGCTCCAACCCATAAACTCCATAAAATTTTTGTAAAAGTTTAGATTTTCAAAATCTATGTTTAGTTGTAGGTGGTATAGGTGTGATTTCATGTTGGTTTAATTCACTTTTGATCAATATTTTGGAAACTTCTCACCTGCCAGAGTTTCGGCAATATACTGATCAGGATTAAATTCTATTCTAAAGACTTCCTTCAATATGACTTTGGCTATGTAGGCGTTACCTAATTGGTTAGGGTGTTGTAAATCAAGCTCTCTGGTTTTAATTCCTTCGACTGGGTTTTCTTCTGAGAGAAACGTAAAAAATTTGTCTGTCGGGAATAATTGGTAGCTTTTAAACATATCGATTTTGGTTAGGCCATCTTTTGATGGCATCCGCATAAATGCTCTAGCATAAGGCTCATACTCTCTATTTTTCTTAGAACCTTTGCCTGCTGGAGTAGAACTGCTCCAGACTAGTTTGGCTCCAGAGTGTGTGATTGTATCAGCAATATTTGAAATATAATCAACCGACTGCGCAACACTTATTCCTGAAACTGGGTCATTCCCTCCCATTAGACCAATCACCATTTGAGGCTTGATCAACAATATGTCATCTAGTTTTTCGTAGATATCTTTAGTTGTGGCACCATCATAAGCTAAATTAAAACCCTTGATACCCCATTCTGCTGTTTTCCAATCCCCATTCAATAATTTTGTGACTTCTTCTTGAAGTACATATATTACAATATCTCTCCAATTAGGATGAACCCACTCACAACTGGTTATGGAGTCGCCAGTAAAAGACAGCCAATACTTCCCATCTTTTTTTAGAGTAGCAATAATTTCTTGCATGTCAGTCATAGTATTATGATACAGCTTGTTTTAACCCTTCTCATCCAAGAGTAAATCGGCAGTCTGTTTCTTTCTACCCTCCATGCTTGCTAGTTGTAATTTAGCCACATCGTCATCTAGAACTCCATCATCTTCTTTCTCTTTTAACTGCTTGATAAAGCCGTGTTGCTTGTTTAATCGGTAAATTGCTTCCTGGAGCGGTGTACTCACCAGCCTTATATAGTAGTGTAAAAAAGGCGTACATCAATCCAGTTGCTATAATTATACCAATGATTGTGTAAAGACTTCCCATGCCTCATTTTAACAGAATATACCGCTTGTTTTATATTAAAATAGCGCCTCATTTCTGAGGAACATTAAGCCAATATATGAAATAACGATCATGCCCCAATTAACGTTCATTTAAGTTAATTAAAAGACGTATAATAAGGACAAAACCCAAAATAACTAATAAAATCAAAAAAATGCAAAGCACAATGAAAAACCATATCAAAATCATCATAGGAATAGTAGTTCTCGCCATACTGTACATTGGTTACATAACCATTCCTCGCCATATTCCTGATAAAATCGTGCAGCTACCTGATCCACGGTTAAGAGAAAGGAGTGATGAAGTCATAAATTTTGATAATACTGCCAAAGAAATATCAAACGAACTTACTGATGTGATGAGAGAAGTTGATGTTTACGGCAGTATTTTTGGATTAGGTATGTCTGCACCTCAAATTGGCTATAATCAAAGGATAATAGCCATCAAAGAATCTTATGGAAATTACAAAACGATGATAAATCCTGAAATAATAGAAAAAAGATGGCGATTGCCTTGGCTAGAGGCGTGTTACAGTTTGAACGGCATGCATTTCACCAAAAGATACTTTTGGACTAAAGTCAGATACCAAGATATTAATGGCAACTATCACGAAGAATATGCTCCAAAAATTGTGCAGCAAGAGATAGATCATTTAAATGGTGTACTTATTACTGATTATTAAAGGACGTTATCGCAATAATCATTGTGAGCATGATACCTATACAGCTTTGTCTTTATTATCCATAAAGCTCACTATGAGTCACGATCAAGGCAAAAATAATCACTTCATCACCTTGTACCAAATATATTGCTCGTAGGTCACCGTTCACATTCATACTCCAGTATCCAGCAAAGCTTCCTTTGAGTGGGTGGACGCGTAATTTTGGGTGCGTTTGATCAACTACAAATAGCTTCAATCTGTCATCGAATTGTTGTTGAAATTTACTCGGTAATTTTTTGTACTGCTTTTTGAATTTGGTTGTGTAGCTGATAGTCATGACAGAATTACTGTTTTAAATCTGATAGAAAATCATCTGCATTGTCAAAGCTTTTACTGACTTTACCAGACTTCAGTTCAGCCTCAATTTCAGCGACTAATTTCTCAAGAGTAGGTGTCATTGGCTCAGGAGAGTAGAGTTCAATACGACGGGTAGCAGCGATTTGTCGCAGATATGCATTCACCAAAGCGCTCAGAGTTAAGCCAGCACTTTTGGCAACTTCTTGAGCAGAATTCTTGATTTCTTGGTCAATTTTGACACTAATGACTGTATTCATACTACGAAGTATATACTTTGTATTATGGTTTGTAAAGGGTGAGCCCTATTGCGCTTTTGAAATGACTAAGCGTGGTGTCAGACACCAGTCTAATTTGGTCTAGATTTGATGACATTGTAGTTGGCTGAATTATGTATGTAGCGCTTATCAGTAGTTATTTTTCCGTGCTATAATTTTTTGATGCATTATGGTTCTGTGGTACGCGCGCTTTCATCTGTTATTAATGTCATATTCGGCATTACTACAACTATTGTAGGAATTGTCTTTTTGTCTGTTTTTTTTGAGGTCTTTGAGGGATTTTTAAGCATATCACAGCCAACGATTTTAAATACTCTTGGTATTGCATTTTTTACATCAGGCTACCTATACATAGCTGCACCTGTTCTGGCCACAGGCGTACTGTATGTGTGGGTGGGAATCAAAAATTATAATAAATCAAGCCACCTTTCTGTGTTCATGGCAGCTATGGCAATAGTTATTCCTCTATTCTTTGTACTGAACTCTGCAGCAATTGATTTGAAAGAGGATCAAAGACAAGAAATTGAACTCAAGAAACAAAACCAAAAAAATATTACCAGTGCTGCCATTACCGATTCGAATTCTTCTGAACTAAAGATTACCTATAATTTTCCAGAAGGTACCGCGGGCAATTATCTCATTCAAACAGAAGTTGTTACAGATGGACAGAGTGAGCCATTGTATTTTGATTCTTTCCAACAAACACTCAGTACCACAGATCTTAGTCTTAGCAAATCAATTTCTTATAGTGAACTTTTTGCCAGTTGTCAGAATCAGTCAAATGATTGGATATGCGTTGGTTTACTCAATCCGTCTGCTTCTCTAGAAAATATACGCATGAATGTCAAAGTAAGAATGATTTTGATTGCGGATCAGAGCTCAGGTGAGTACGCGGCTCATTCTGAGAATATACTGATACCTGATGCCGAATTTTCCTTTGCATTGTCGCCAGAGTCATCAATTGATAACGTTCAAGTGCATTAAGCAATTTTGAACAAAGTGAATAAAGTAGTTTATTGAATGATTTGTGGGAATAAAGTTGTGATCAAGAAAAAATCTGGAAAAGTTGTATATCAAAATCCTTGGATGGAAGTACGAGAAGATCAAGTTGTTTTTCAGAACGGTCATGAGGGTATTTATGGTGTTGTGCATAAAGATCACTTTGCACTAATTATTCCTTTTGATGGTGAAAAGCTTCATCTTGTTAAACAATATAGATATGCTCCCCAGACGTATTCCATTGAGTTTCCACAGGGTAAACACGAAAATGAAGATAATTCTGATCACCACAAGTTGGCACAAGCCGAATTAGCAGAGGAAACAGGTTTTGTCGCTGATTCTATGAAAAAAATTGGTTTCATGCTTGAAGCACCTGGCTATAGTGATCAGGGTTTTCACATCTACTTTGCGACAGATCTGAAACATGGGGAGAAAAGACCTGATAAAACAGAAGCAGACTTAGAACACATCCAAATGACAAAAGATGAACTGGAAGAGTTCATTGCTAATGGTAATATCACTGATGCCCCAACGATTGCTTCCTATGGGTTATTAAAAGTTAAAAAACTAATTTAATATTGAAACCATTAAAATATTAGCCATCCGGATTCACCCCAAGGGCACTTCTCAGGCTCGCTTAGCTCGCTTGAAGTGCGCACCCCCTTGAGTACTTCTCAGGCTCGCTTAGCTCGCTTGAAGTGCGCACCCCCTTGAGTACTTCTCAGGCTCGCTTCGCTCGCTTGAAGTGCGCGACAGTCCAACTCTCGTCTTTGAGATTACAACAAAAATATCACCTTATCGGTGATATTTTCATTGTGACCCCATCCGGATTCGAACCGGAGTTACCAGGATGAGAACCTGGCGTCCTAGGCCTCTGGACGATGGGGCCGAAAGAAATTGTTACTGACTGTTGACGTTGCGGGCAAGAGGACTGACAAGAATTCTTCTTAAACCCACTCCCACAAAAAAATCTTCCAAATTTAATCTTTTGATCTTTATCAAAACACTATTATACCATTATTCTCTGGCTGACAGACAGGCTGCTCCGTTGTATAGTGGGTCGATCATGATTAATCTCATCAAATATCTATTTCGCATTATGGCAGCCACCACGGTGGTTATGCTCACTGTTATGTTCACTTTTTTCATTGGCATTATTATGCTTGGTGTAATTGTGGCTGGCTTTAGCGAGTCAGAATTAGACGAAGGCCTCATTGCGCAGAGGGAACATATTTACGGAACAGAAACGAGCTCGAATGAGTTATTAGTGATAGACATTAATGGACTGATTCTTGGTGAGCGAGAGTATTCTGATCCTTGGCTTGCGGGCTTTGAAACTGGTATTACGTATGGATACGAGGTTAAGGATGCACTCAAAGAAGCTGCTGAAGATGAGAGTATTAAGGGGATTTTGCTGCGTGTTAATTCTCCTGGGGGCACAATTTTTGGTAGTCACGCAATTCTTGAAGGAGTTGAGGAGTACAAGCTCAAAACTGGAAAGCCGGTCATTGCCTACGTGAGCGGTGTTGCTGCATCTGGGAGTTATTGGGCAATTCTTGATGCTGATGAGATAGTTGCAGATTATGGAACTACCATTGGTAGCATCGGCATTATCTTTGGACCATTCAAATATTACGATGGAGTGACCAGTGAGGATGGAGGTATTTTTATGGGCGGAGTCGTGACCGAGCGAGGTATTGAGACAACCTATATTACTGCAGGTCGCTCAAAAGATCTGGGTAATCCATATCGACAACTGTCATCAGAAGAAACGGTTCGTTTGCAAGAGATGGTTAATGATCAATACTTAGATTTTGTAAATTTAGTTGCTGCGCATCGGGAGCTTGAGCCGGAAGCAGTTGTTAACTCAATTGGAGCATTGGTCTACGGTGAAAAAGCAGCCAATGAACTGGGTCTTATTGATCAAATGGGCACTAGAGATCAGGCAATTTTACGACTTGCTGAAGCTGCAGGTGTTGCAGATGATTTTCAGGTAGTGGAGATTGAGAACGATTTTGGTTTTTGGGACGCATTTCTTTCAGCACACTTTCTTGCTCGAATAAGTGCTCCAGATTCTGACAAGATGACACAGGCGCAGCGACAAGTGTGTACTCTTAATAGCACATTGCTAGCCTATCATGGAGATCCACAAGCTCTTTGTCAGTAGCTACTTTTATGTGTTGAACTAAGCGAATAACCTAGCTTGTTATTCTCTAAATTTCTCTGCATAATAGAATGCATCAATGTTCATGCTTGAAACAATAGCCCATCTTTTTCACCCTCGTCGATCAAATAATCATCGCTCGCGATTGCTGCATCCAGAAGCCTATGTCTTGTTGATTGCTGTAACACTTGGTTTTGGTCTCTTTTTAGGCTTTGCCAAACATATTAACACTCACGTTGGTGATATTTTAGGCTACGCATCAGATATTTCTGTCCAAGATGTTGTTACTCAAACCAATCTGCAACGACAACAAAACGGCGTTTCAGAGCTAAGCTACAACGATCAACTCAGTGAAGCAGCACAAGCTAAAGCGCAAGATATGTTCACTCATCAATACTGGGCACATACTTCTCCACAGGGATTGGAGCCTTGGTCTTTTGTTTCCAACGCTGGGTATGGGTATGTCTCCGCTGGTGAAAATCTTGCTCGCGATTTCATGCACACAGACGAGATGATGTCCGCTTGGATGGCTTCGCCGACACATAGAGATAATATTGTGAGTGAGCGATATAGTGATATTGGCGTGGCGGTTGTGAATGGAGTGCTTGATGGTATCGAAACGACGCTTGTTGTCCAAATGTTTGGACGGCCTGCCGGGGCTAATGCGTCAGCTTCCACTCCAGCCATACCAGTTGCTGCTGCTCAGGAGTCCGAACCAGTGGTGGTTCCTGAAGATCAAGAAGGGCAGGCCGAAGCGCCAGTTGTTACAGAAAACACGGCCTCAGAGCCAGATCTTGAGTTTTTGGGAGAAGAGCGTCAACTTCGTTCAAGTGATTCTCCAGCTGCACCCGTATCAGCACTCGCTCAAGTACCAAAGTCTCAGAGTCATAGCATGATTTCTCCATTACAACTGGCAAAAGCATTTGGTGTATCACTGGTGATTCTTCTCATTATGACTCTACTTTATGATGAATATATAGTTAAGAAGCATCGAGTTGTTCGATTGGTCGGCAAAAACATTGCGCACGTGTTGTTTCTTGCCACTGTCGGTGTGATCATGATTATATTTAGAGGAGGATTTGTCGGATGAGAATTGCGGAATTTCGCCAACACCCACTCGCGTATGTGCTTTTGCTTATACTGATTGCGTCGTTACTTACCGTAACGATACTTTTTTGGCAATCAAAGGTGGTGTTAAGGATTGCTTTTCTGTGTTTTTCCCTTGGATATTTTATTTGGGGAGTCATCACTCATCAGCGTTCTAGTACGGTAACGCTTGGTATTATGGCTGAGTATGCTGGTGTGGCAGTGCTTGGCGGACTACTACTGCTCATGCTGACCTTTTAAGTCACAAGTGTTACACTAATATGTATCAATTAGTTTTGCAGCCCAGATAGGAGAAACATGAAAGGTATTATTTTAGCTGGGGGATCAGGTACGCGCCTACGCCCTTTGACCAAGATTACCAGTAAACAGCTGTTGCCAATTTATAATCAGCCAATGATTTACTTCCCTATCAACACCTTGCTGCAAGCAGGTATTAAGGATATTTTAATTATTGTTGCGCCTGATCGTGCTGGAGATTTTCTCAGATTGTTGGGTAGTGGGTCAGAATTTGGATGTAAATTTACCTATGAAATACAAGATAAGCCAGAGGGATTGGCACAAGCGTTTTTGATTGGAGAAAATTTTATCGGAGACGACAGCGTAACGCTTATTTTGGGCGATAATATTTTTGAAGATGATTTTTCAACTGATATAGCCAACTTTGAGAGTGGTGGAAGAATATTTGCCAAAGAAGTCTCCGACCCAGAGCGTTTTGGCGTTGTAGAGTTTGATGACAACAAAAAAGCACTCAGCATTGAGGAAAAACCAACTCAACCAAAATCCTCATACGCGGTAACCGGCATGTATATTTATGACAACTCAGTCGTGGAAAAGGCACGCAATTTGCAGCCATCAGAGCGTGGTGAGCTGGAAATTACTGATTTGAATAACCTGTTTTTGAATGAGGGCACGCTGGATGTGGCTTTTGTGCAGGGTAAATGGTTGGATACGGGCACTTTTGAGTCATTATATGAAGCGATTACACTCGTACGAGAAAAAGAACTAGTAAAAGCAAAATAATTATATGTTCAAATACTTGCTTGCCCTATTATTGCCGATATTGTTACTGTTCTCTAATAGTAATCTTGGATTGGCTCAGGAAACTGCTCAGCAAGCAACAACTCCAGCTCAAGAATCTGAGCAAGAAAGTCCAGAACAAGAAGACACTGAGCTGTCTGATGATGAAGCAGACGGTGATCTTGAAGACGGTGATGCTGAATCAGCTGTTGGGATTGATGTCATTCAAACGAGACCTCGTCAAACAGCTGAAATTTTGCGTTTGAGAGATTTGTACAGGGATCAAGTAGAACGGTATCGTACAGTAGATCGCGAGTTTCAAATAAGTAAAGCTCAGTATCAGCAAATTCAGACCCTGCAATCTTTAGAGGAAGCGGTAGTGAGCACTCGCGAAGTGCTTTTGGTGAGAGATCAAGTTCTCATTACCTATTTTGAGTTGATGCTTACTTCTCTTGAAGATACAGAGGGAATTGATTTAGTTGACAAACGTGCGGTGATTAATGAGATGATCGAGCACATCGAGGTATTACGCGAGCACAGAGATGCAGTTGCCCAAACGACAAACCGAGAGGGCATTGCTGAGCGAGTAGAGGAATTTGCACTACTTTCAGAACCCTTTGAAACGACAGCTTACAAAGGGTTGGCACTTATCAATATTGGTGACATTCAAACGGTGTATGACAAAGCACGACTAATTTATGCTGACATATTGACCTACCATCAAGAACAGCCGGTTTCGGCAGTTAAGCAACAGGAGAGACTTCGCGCATATCGCGAAGCAGAGCGTGAGCTTGAGCGAATTGGCTTGCTACTGCGAGAAATTCGTATCGAATATGGACGCAACACTACCATTGGACGAGACAGTTACGATCGAGTTTTGGGCAACAATCTTAATAGTGCGTACAGCGGGACCAGTCAAATTATCTTCTATCTACGTGAGTTATTTTTGGAATTAACGTAAGGCATCATGAGTCATCGTAACGCACAAACAGAATTTTCTTTAGAAGAACCACTCTTTGAACAAGTAGGACAAATTCCTGCTGACCCAGAACCAGAAGATCCGGAGTCAGTTGATCGATTGGTTTGGTACAAACGTAAAAAATTGGTTGCGGTGATTATATTTGTGGCAACAATAGTTATTCTTGCTTTGTTATTTGTGATTAATCAAATTATTATGCAAGGAAAACTGCCGAGTATTGTGGACTTGCAGGATCTCAATACGCCTACTGTTGATCGTACTGGGCATCCACTGATGCAGCGAATTATAGCCGCCGAACGTGAGTTAGTAGCTGCTGATCCAACCAAGCGAGAATTGGGGTACCCTACCCTCAACTATGAAATTGAACTCGATCCTACTCGAAGATAATCCTGACTCTAAACGGCAAAAACTCTGATACAATACCAACAGAAGGAACCTTATGGAGTATTCTTTTTCAACGTTTCGTGCTGATAGTCATAAAGCGCTTGAGCACGTTAGACGAGAAATCAACACATTAAGAACTGGCCGTGCTTCAGCATCGCTTTTAGACCCAGTGATGGTGGAGGCCTATGGTCAGCAAATGCGACTAGTAGAAGTTGCTTCAATTTCTGCGCCAGACCCTACCCTGCTCAGGGTTTCACCTTGGGATAAATCGCTCCTAGAAAGTATTGAAAGGGCTATTAGTAAGTCTGGCCTTGATTTACACCCTGTTGTTGATGGTGACGGAATTCGGATAGCTATTCCGACGTTAACGGAAGAAAAACGCAAGGAAATGGTCAAAGAATTGCATAAAAAAATAGAACAGGGAAAAGTACTGTTACGAACATTACGATCAGACGTTAAAAAAGATATTGAGAGTTTAGAGGGTGATGATGGAGTTAGTGAAGATGATATTGCGGCTAGTCTTGAGCAGCTTGACACAGAGCTGAAAACGTTGATGGAAGAGCTTGATCAAATGGCTGAGACTAAAGAAAAAGAATTACTCACTATTTAAAGAAGTACGGTAGAAACTGCTTATGGCTATTGTTATTTTCGTTTTGGTATTATCGTTTTTAGTTTTGATTCACGAGCTTGGTCATTTTGTTGCTGCTCGTTGGGCGGGCATAAAGGTAAAGGAGTTTGGTCTTGGCTATCCTCCTAGGGCAAAGAAGCTTTTTACTTGGAGCGGTACTGATTTTACATTCAACTGGATTCCTTTTGGTGGATTTGTACAGATGGATGGTGAGGAGTCCTTGCCTGGAGATACACCAAAGCAGGGTGAGTTTTACTCCGCACCTGCCTGGAAGCGAATGGTAGTAATTTTGGCGGGGGCAACCGTTAATTTTGTGTTTGGTGTTGCTGCTTTTGCTCTGATTTTTTCATTTACTGGTATTCCAACAGAGGTTAGTGAGCCCAGGATTGGCTACATTTCCCCTGACTCGCCAGCGGCAGAAGTGCAACTGCCTACCGAAGTAGCCTTGCGCTCATTCGAGTTAGATGGTGAGGAAACTACTGTTTCTACAATTGAAGAAGTTATTGGCTTTGTTGATGAGAATCAAGGGCAGACGGTAACGGTATTTGTTTCTGAAGCCTGTGATGGACTGACTTGTCCAGAAGCAACGGTGGGATATCAAGTATATTTGCGTACCGCAGCTGAAACACCTGCTGATGAGGGCTCGCTCGGCATTGGTTTTCAACAATACATTATTCATTTTTATCCCTGGTATGAAATGCCTGTCAGAGGTGTGGCTTTTGGTGTAGTGGAAGCATTTGGGCTTGGTAATGAAATACTTGCTGCCCTGGGACGATTGGGAACAGGTCTTGTTCAAGAACGCGAGCTATCCCAGGAGTTGGCCGGTCCGGTAGGTATTGTACATCAGGCATCAACGCTTGGAATTTTTGACGGGGGTCTGGTGATGATCATCACCTTTGCTGGCTTGCTGTCCATTAATTTGGCTATTGTGAATGTTCTGCCCATTCCACCCCTGGATGGTGGTAAAGCGGTATTTACTCTATTTGAGTTCGCACTTTCCCAAACACGAATTAGAAAAGTTGAGTATTGGTTTAATTATGGGGGCTGGGTCTTTTTAATGGGACTGATCCTGATTATTACCGCTCGAGATGTAATGAGATTGTTTACGTAAAGTATGCCAGAACGTCGTACCAAACAACAAAAAGCAAAAGCAGCGCAAAGAAGAGTCGCATCTCCAGGTAGGGCAGTTGCCTCGAGTGCTGCTGGTCGTCAACAAACTCAGGCATCCAAAGATACCGAGCACTCAGAAAAATCCTTGTTAAGAGTGGATGTGCAATTACATACATATGATCTCTATCGTTCTGTATTAATGTCGTTGTTTATAGTTGCGGTGTTAATTGGCATTTTTATATATCTGAGTTACAATTAAGTCTTGTCAATTTCAGTTAAGGAGAAATAGTCTTATGTCTAAAAAAGTCTTGCTCAGTGCTTTAATCGCCTATATCTTGGCAACAGCTGCCAGCTTTACCTTTTTCTTTTCAATCAGTAGGGCAGGTATAACTTCGACGACACCTGTTTCTACCCCAGATGATCAAGAGCAAGAAACTCGTCTTGGTGCCCTGCTTGATCTTGATCCAGGTGCTCCCCGAGATCAGCCTTGTCCCTTGAATGGCAAGTTATATACTCAAGCAGAGCGAGAATCCTGGGAAAAGAGGCGACCTATTGCCATCATGATTGAGAATTCTCCTGACGCTAGACCTCACTCAGGTTTGTCTGAGGCAGACATTGTTTTTGAAGCGGTGGCTGAGGGTGGTGTGACTCGATTTATGGCTATGTACTATTGTGATGTACAAGCGTATGACACGACACTGGCTCCAGTCAGGTCTGCTCGCACGTATTTCGTTGATTATGCTTCAGGCTTTAACTATCCACTGTACACCAACGTAGGTGGAGCTAATCTACCTGGCCCAACTGACGCGCTCGGTCAAATTAGCGAATATGGCTGGTCTTTACAAAACAATATTAATCAATTTTCAGTTGGCTACCCAACCTTTATACGTAATGCGAATCGACTTGGTCGACCAGTTGCTACTGAACACACGATGGAAACCAGTACAGAGAAGCTCTGGGCAGTTGCTGAGGAGCGTGGCTGGACAAACATGTCTAAAGAACTGCGCCATGGCCGAGTGGTTGTGCCAGCAAGAGATTGGCAATCTGCCTTTGAACCATGGACGTTTCAGGAAAGTGCTCCCGAACCAGGTACAGTTACTGAAATAGCACATGACTTTTGGTCAGGCTATGGTCAATATAGCGTTGTCTGGAAGTATGACGAAGAAACAAATCAATACGCTCGAGAAATGGGTGGAGAGCCTCACTTGGACTTAAATAATGACGAGCAAGTTATGGCTTCCAATGTTGTTGTGCTACTCACAACTGAGCGCGGACCAATTAACGAACTGAAGCACATGATCTATACAACTACGGGAACCGGCAAGGCTTTGCTATTTAAGAATGGAGAGGTTGTTGAGGCGAATTGGTCTAAACCAGATCGTGAGAGCGAGCTTCGTTTTGTAGATGCCCGTGGCAATGATATCGCCCTAGCACGAGGGTTGACTTGGATATCGGTGGTTGATCAATCTACAGATGTAGCGTATTAATACAGTATCTACATACAGTTGCAATCAAGGTTCTATGAATAAGCTTGAAGATTTTATGATATCTCGAGTTCGAGTCAAAATGATCGAATTGTTTTTTAGCAATCCTGATGAAATGTACTACGTTCGTGAAATTACCCGTAAAACCAAGGAAGAAATTAACGCAGTCCGAAGAGAGTTGGACCGTATGTTGGGTGCTGGTATGCTCAAGAGTGAGCAACGGGGCAATCGCCTCTATTATTTTTTGAATAAAAAATACACTTTTTTTCAAGAGTTGCAACAAATGGTGGCAAAAAGTCTTGGTCTGGGTAAGAAAATCAGAAAACTACGGCGAAAACTTGGCACGCTCGATTTTGTGATGATGTCGGGTACTTTTGCGCGTCGAAAGCCAACGGCGCAAGGGGAAGTTGATCTGCTTGTTATTGGTGATGTTGTACTCTCAGAACTAGATGCCTTGATTAAAGAAGAGGAGAAAACTCTCGGCAGGGAAATTAATTACGCCGTCTTTCCGGTAGAGGAATTTGAATTTCGCAAACAGCGTCGCGATCCTTTTGTGATGGATGTGCTCTATGCCACACGCATTATGATCATTGGTGACGAGGATGAATTTTCTTTCAGAAAGCCGCCCACAGTATAAGCAGAGAACGTACTCCACTTCTGTCACGAATGTTGGAAGATAAAGTAGTCTATGCAACGACCTATTAAGCGGTATTTGGCAATTATGGCAGCTTTGATAGTTGCTGGCGTCATTGCCCTTCCTCAATCGCTTACCATTCCTTTAGACTTTATTTCCCCTGGAAGATCTGTAGAAATTGGTTCGCCCGTACTACATTTTACTATGGGCGGTCAGCCACAAGTTGTTCGTTTTGAGTTCAAGCAAGGTCTTGATATTCAGGGCGGGATGCAGATTGTGTTAGAGGCAGATATGTCAGAGATTGCCGACGAAGATCGAGATCAGGCGCTTGAGTCTGTTCGCGAAGTTATCCTGCGTCGAGTGGATTTATATGGCATTTCTGAGCCAGTTGTTCGTACTGCTATTACTGCTCAGGCATATCGGTTAATTGTGGAGCTTCCCGGTGTTTCAGATCCTACGGAAGCACTTGCTCTGGTTGGGCAGACTGCTCAACTTGAGTTTAATCTATTCAGAACTGCAGAAGTAACAGCTGAACAGTCAATGAGTTTTGAAGCAACTGGTCTAACGGGAGCACAGCTTCAACGTTCGAGTGTGCAGTTTGATCCGAACACTGGTCAGCCAGTGGTTGGCATCGAGTTTGATGATGAGGGCAGTCAGTTGTTTGCAGATATTACAACGGAGAACAGCGGTGAAATGTTAGCTATTTTTCTAGATGGTGATATTATTATGGCGCCTCAAATTAATGAGCCAATTTATGGAGGGCAAGCTGTAATTAGTGGTGATTTTGGTGTGGAAGAAGCTAAGCAGCTGAGTATTCAACTAAATGCAGGGGCACTGCCTGTTCCAATTCAGGTCGTTGAGCAACGCACAATCGGTGCTACTCTAGGTCAAGAAGCGGTGCGGCAAAGTATTTTTGCTGGGCTAGTTGGCTTGGGTTGCGTAATGCTTTTTATGCTGTTGGTGTATCGAATGGCTGGCGTATTAGCTTGTATAGCATTACTCATCTATCTGCTGCTAACTATAGCTGTGTATAAAATAATGGGCGTGACGCTAACAGTGCCGGGAATCGCTGGTCTATTACTTACAATTGGTATGGCACTTGACGCAACTATTCTTATTTTTGAACGGATAAAAGAAGAAGTACGACTTGGTAAGCCATTTGCAGTGGCCATGGAACTTGGATTCAATAAGGCTTGGAATAGTATTAGAGATGCCAACATCGTGAGCATCGTGACGGCGCTCGTGCTGATTAATCCGTTTAATTTAGCAATTCTCAATACGAGCGGCATGGTTCGTGGTTTTGGGATGACTCTACTTATCGGAGTGTTGTTAGCCTTGCTGACTGGAGTAGTTATTATGCGGACGTTGGTTAGACTCTTTATGTCACAACCAAAAGAATGGACTCGGGGATACGTATGAAGTTACTGCGTTGGTCAAGATTCTACTTTACTATTTCTGGTCTATTGATTCTGATTGCAATTATTTCGTTAGCTGTACATGGTGTGCGTCCTTCGATTGATTTTGTCGGAGGATCATTGCTCGAAGTGAGTGTGGAAGAAGATGTAGTGCTTGAAACAACGCAGGTAAGAGATCTCTTGTCAGACGTCTATACGACGTCGGTGGTGCAGAGTAGCGGAGCTAGTCGCTATATTATTAAGGGTGGTGCAATTGACAACGATAGTAAAAATATGGTGCTCGGTCAATTACAGCAAGAGTATGGCACAGTTGAGGAGTTGCGTTTTGAGACCATCGGTCCGGCATTGAGTCGGGAGTTGTTGCAAAAAACGTTGACTGCTGTAGTGATTGTGGCGTTTTTCATTCTGGGCTATATTGCCCGACAGTTCAAAAATTGGCATTTTGGCATAAGTGCTGTAGTAGCCATGCTTCACGATGCGGTACTGTTAATTGGAGCGTTTAGTATTTTTGGTTGGTTGTTTGGAGCGGAAGTTGACGTTTTGTTTGTTACTGCGTTGCTCACGACGCTTGCGTTTTCAGTCCATGACACCATCGTGGTCTATGACAGAATTCGAGAGCTGCGACAACGTCATCCGAAATCCAGCTGGCAGCAAGTTTGTGATACCGCTGTGACAGAAACGCTGACACGCTCGTTCAACAATTCTATGACTACCATTTTAATGCTCGCTTCTTTATCTCTACTTGGCGGTGAGAGTATTCGCTGGTTTGCTGTAGCGCTTCTGATTGGTGTGGTTGTTGGGACGTATTCATCACCATTTCTAGCTGTGCCATTGCTGTATAAATGGCAAACCTGGAAGCGTCAATAGTGGAGAATTTTCCCGACTCAGTTTTTAGATTTTAGAAATTTTTCTGCCTGCTTGAGTAAGGTATCTCGGCTATTATGTTCTGGATTTTCTAAAACTAATTCCAACAAATGTTGGAGCGTTTCGCCTATAATTTTACCTGGTTTAAGTTTCAGCTCAGTCATTAAATCTGTACCGGTAATGTGCAGGTCGGTGATTGAAAACGGTTGATCGAGCTGCTGGATCATCCGTTCCTTCATTTCTTCAAGTCTCCAACTAGTTTTGCGAGCACCGCTGCCAAGTCGATCTCCTTCTCTGAGATCCAGAATGTCGTTCAGATTTTCCATACCCACCTTGCGCATGAAGCGTCGAATAGCGGCATCAGATTGGTCTGGTTGATAGTGAAACATGTGATATCTGACTAGAATAAAAAGGCGATCTGTATCCTGGCGAGATAGACGAAGGCGAGTAGCAATGCGCTTGGCTGTTCGAGCTCCAATTACTTCGTGACTATAAAAGGTGATTGATCCAGCTCGCTGAGCATAGGTGTCAGGCTTGGCTATGTCGTGGAGCAGCGTAGCCAGTCGAACTATTGGATCAGGAGAAGGACATTCGGCAAGCGCGTCAAGCAAGTGTGTCCAGACATCAGTAGTGTGGTGACCGCCTTGTTCAACACCTTTGGCAGCAAGTAGTTCTGGAAGGATATGTTTTAAAAGGTTCGATTCATCGAGCAAAATAATGCCCTCTTTGGGAAAATTACTAGCAATGATTTTTAGAAATTCGTCGCGAATTCGCTCGGCACTAACAAACGTAAGTTGATCTGAATGACTGATGATTGACTCAAATGTTTCATCCAGAATTTGAATATTGAGCTGAACGCTAAAGCGAATAGCCCGCAACATGCGCAAGGCATCTTCTTCAAATCTCCTGTTGGGATCACCAACCGTTCGGATGCGGCGCTTCTGCAAATCCTGCCAGCCATGGTGTGGGTCGTGTAGAGTGTACTCTTGCTCTGTGAGGGTAGTGAGATCTTCAGTAGTGGCAATTTTTTTTGTCACAATAGTCTGGGGAATTTCAATGGCCATAGCGTTCATAGTGAAATCTCGGCGCTCCAAGTCTTCTTCTAAAGAAGTTCCCCAGCTGACAGATTCTGGCTTCCGGTGGTTGGTATATGCTCCGTCTGAGCGGAAGGTGGTAATCTCGTAGGGCTTGATGTTTGATTGTACGAGCTCGTTTGGTTGGGCTGGGCCATGATGTGAGGGTAGTGTTTGTTTGAGTGATGGATGCACTTTTTTAATTCGTTCACTGGTAATTAACGGGTGATGACTTCTTGAGTCGTGTTCTTCAATTTTGTGGTGAGGTAGGCCTATCTGTTCTCTTAAATGCTCGTCGGTAACGCTGACCGTGCCAAAGGAATTTTCATAAAATGACTCAGGAAATAGGGCTTGAATTTCTTCAGGTCGAGCGTCAGTGGTGAAATCAAAGTCAGTCAATCTTCGGTCGTCTTTTTCTAAGTGTTGGAGCACTATATCTCGCACCGCCCCGCCTACTATGTACGCACTGTGACCAGCGTTTTGTAGGGTGTTGAGAATATGGAGCGTAGTAACAGGAAGTTGAAGTTGCATGAGTGATGGTTGTTATAGCTTTTATTCTAACATTTTGGTTGAGCTCTTAGTTGTCTAATCTTCGATAATGCTGGTATAGTCGTGGCATGGCAATTACTGTGCTATCAAAGAAAAAACCTCAAAATAGTGCTGAACTAAAAAAAGTGCTGTTGTCAAATCGTGGAATTACCTACCAGACTACATTTTTTTCTCCTCCCGAACTCCTCACCATTTCTGCCGAACAGGTGGGTATTGATCAAATGCAGCTAAATCAGGCAGTTGCTCGTATTCAGGCAGCCATAGATGCAAAAGAAAAAGTAGTAATTTATGGTGATTATGACGCCGATGGAATTTCTGCTACAGCAGTGTTGTGGCAGGCTTTGCACGCTGCAGGTGCGCAAATCACACCTTTTATTCCTAAACGAGATGTACACGGATATGGCTTAAGCATTGCTGGAATTGATGAGGTTGAAAGAGAGTATGCGCCTGACTTAGTTATTACTGTCGACAATGGAATAGTGGCTGCCCCAGCCATTGTTGAACTGAAAAAGCGCGGAATTGAGGTCATCATTACTGATCAT
Source organism: Patescibacteria group bacterium (assembly GCA_040879165.1). GTDB lineage: Bacteria > Patescibacteriota > Microgenomatia > UBA1400 > PJMF01 > JBBDKV01. The sequence continues at coordinate 12,328 of JBBDKV010000003.1, read as the reverse complement.
CACCAACCCGAACAAGATAAGGCGCTTCGAGCAAAAATTACTAAAAATAGCGTAGCACAAGTGCATACGACGCAACTTTGTGGAACAGGGGTGGCTTGGTTTTTAGCGCGTGAGTTTTCTGAGGAGATGGCAGTTTTTGGCATGGATTTAGTTGGTTTGGCTACGATTGCTGATCAAGTGCCGTTGGTGGATTGGAATAGAGCTGCGGCTCTGCACGGACTAGAAGCGCTGCGCACTACTCAGCGAGTTGGTCTGCTTGCCCTGGCTGATCAAGCAAAGGTTGATTTGAAGTCACTGACGAGTACGGGTGTTGGGTATACTTTGGCACCGAGAATTAATGCCATGGGAAGGCTGGCTCATGGCTTGGATGCGCTTCGCTTATTGTGCACTAACCAAGTAGTAACGGCCAATAGGCTTGCCGCGATTTTGAGTGAAACCAATGTTGATCGTCAAGAATTGACAAGTGATCAATTTGAGTTGGCGCTATCTTTGGCTGCAGATCAGAGTGACTGGCCAGTAACTATTGTTGCGCACCAAGATTTTCATGAGGGTGTGGTGGGATTACTAGCAGGAAGGTTGGTTGAAAAGCTTCATAAACCCGCATTGGTGATTCAAATTGGAGAGCAGCTTGCCAAAGGTTCTGCGCGGTCTGTGGCTGGAGTAAATGTGGTCGAGCTACTGCGTAACGTTCGGGAGCATTTGGTTGACGTGGGAGGGCATCCTATGGCGGCTGGATTTAGTTTGGAGCCTGATAAACTGGAGCAGTTTATCGTAGCGATCTCAACCGCTGCTACCGAGCGAATCGGCACTGAGCCGCAAGAAGAAACGGTAGCTGTGGAATGCGAGCTTGATCCAGAATTGGTCACTTTGGATACGATCGAAATGATCGAAACATTTGCGCCATTTGGCATGGCTAATTCTGAACCGCTATTTTTGATTAACAATGTTCCGATTTTGCGGACTCGAGTGTTTGGCAGGGAAGAACAGCACTGTAGCATGCAGTTTGCCTCAGTCGGTCAGACAAAAGTTGAGGCAATTTTTTGGAATGAAAGTAGTGTTGTGATAGAAAATCATAGAGCAGGTGGTGAAGCTTCTATTGTTGGCAAACTGTCGATTAATAACTGGAAGAATCGCAGGAGTGCACAGGTGATTGCGAGGTCTAATAAAGGTGGTGTCGGTTAAGTCTGCGCAGCTGTACTGCAAAGCCATCCTTCAATTTCTCTTCTTAGTTTCTTATCAACATTTTGAGGTTTTTGAGACGATCCTTCGGTTTTTTTTGGTTTTTTTCCGCGATTGCCACTTTCAGTTTTTGGAACCTCACTAGATTTCTTAGCAGCAGCGTTGTTTAGTGTTTGATTTCTGCCCTGCTTGCTCAATGTATGTATCAGTTCAATTTCTTGTGTTACTTTTTCAAAATCACCGGGTTTATATACGGATTTACGATCTATAGTAAAAAAGTAAATCAGTGCTGCCTTCTTAAAATCATTATGAACGAGGCAATTTCGATAGTTTGTTTGTAGTTCCTTAAGATCCTTGTTAGCAATGTGATCTTTAACGTAGAGAATCACGTTTTTGCACCCATTAATTGATATTGCTTCGTTTGCAGCGTCAATAAAACTAGGCTTACTTCCACTGTTAGTAGCAAAAGATTGCCACCACTCATATGCAGCTCTATCAGAGGCTGATAATTCAGGTACACAAGGCTCTATTTTTTTCTGACTGAAAACTTTTTCAACATGCGTTGGAGAAAAAAATTCATTCATCATCAGTTTCAGTTGACTGCGGAGGTAATCCATGCCGATATTCACCATTCTTCATGAGCTGTGTGGTTTGGTCTACAGCTTCTATTGATCTCGGATCTGCTTCATCTGCATGATCGGTGATTATTTTCAGAATTTCCGCATCAATCCTAGGATCTTGTGGCCGTGGTGTAGCTTCTGGTCTTGGCATACTGCCTCCTTATAATTAAAAAACCCTCTTCTTTGAGAGGGTCGTGTATTACTTTGTGCTGTTCTTACGCTTACACAACGCCCCTCTTGACCCTCTGAGTAAGGGCGACAAGTTGGTAGTTAGTAATCGTACAAATGAACATAACAGCTCCTATTATAGCAATTTTTCTGTGTCACGCAACAATAATTAGCATTACTGCTTGCACAGAGAATATCTGTGAGTATAATTAGAGTACATCTTTATGTCTGGGTGACGCCAGATTTGTCAATGCAGTTTGACAGGGAACTTGGGATGAAAACCAAGTCGGGTAAGCCCGTAACAGCAGGAATGAAGCACGACACCAGAGAGGTGGCACCGTTTGCCCAGCGCAAACCCTCTCATACACAGCAGTGGTCGTGTTTTTTTGTATCAATTTATGGAGAAAACGTATGGCAAAAGCTACAGAAAAACGGACGTTAATCAGTGAATGCCTTGAAAAAGTTGGGCAGGTAGTCAAACTACAAGGTTGGGTGGACACCAAACGAGATCATGGCAAGCTCACTTTTATTGACTTGAGAGATCGGACAGGAAAAGTTCAGTGCGTGGGCTATCAAAAAATGGGTGAGTTGACCACCGAGTCTGTGATTGAAATTATGGGAGAGGTTAAGGAGCGACCTGAGCGAATGGTTAACGCAGATTCGCCGACCGGCACTATAGAGGTAGATGTGCAGTCATATACTGTGTTAAATGTAGCTAGAGAGTTGCCAATTCCCATCGATACTGATGGACTGGAGATTGCTGAGGAAGTGCGACTGCACTATCGCTATCTAGACTTGCGTCGAGAACGTCTGCAAAAAGGTATGCGTATGCGGTCGGAGTATGCGCGCGCCATGCGTGACGCACTCTATTCTCGTGATTTTGTCGAAATTGAAACGCCGATGTTGACAAAGTCCACCAAGGAGGGCGCGCGCGACTTCATCGTTCCCTCTCGTCTTCAGCCTGGTAAATTTTACGCCCTTCCTCAAAGTCCCCAGCAATACAAACAACTTTTAATGACTGCTGGCTTTGAGCGATATTTTCAACTCGCTCGCTGCATTCGAGATGAAGATTTGCGCGCTGATCGAGGCTTCGAGCATACACAAGTTGACTTGGAAATGAGTTTTGTGACACAAGACGACGTGATGGAAACTGTGGAAGCTGTGGTCAAAGAATCAGTCAAAGCTGTCGGCGGCAAGTTGCAACAAGAATCTTTTCCAGTGTATTCGTATCAAGATGCACTGGAGCAGTTTGGAGAAGACCGCTTTGATCTGCGCTCGGATGCTGAGAAAAAAGACGGCACTCTTGCTTTTGCCTGGGTGACTAAGTTTCCCTTTTTCAAAAAAGTGGACAAAGCTGACGTGGCAGAAGTGAGAGATGGTAAAAGTGGCTGGACCTTTACTCACAACCCATTTAGTATGCCGCTGCCTGAACACCTGGATTGGCACCTTAAAGGTGAGCGATTAGATGAAATTTTGACCAGCCAATACGATCTGGTTTGCAATGGCTACGAAGTTGGTGGTGGCAGCATTCGTGCCCATCAACCAGAAGTGGTTCGTTCTACCTTCAAAATCATGGGTTACTCTGATGAAGAAATCGAAGCCAGTGTTGGTCATATGCTCAGAGCATTTGAGGTGGGCACACCTCCGCATGGGGGTATCGCGCTGGGGCTGGATCGGCATATAATGCTTCTAGCAGGACAAACTTCCCTCAAGGAAGCGATCGCATTTCCTATGACCGCTAGTGGTAAAACTGCTGTCATGGATGCGCCAAGCCCAGTCGAGCCATCACAGCTTAAAGAACTGAGCATTGCGATCACTGCTAAAAAGTAGCAACTAAGTGAGTTTAATGTCAATTCAAGCCATACTCCCAGTAGTGCGTCTGAGGTTTTTCTTTAGTGTAGTAGCTGTCTGTGTTTTGAGCGTAGTTTTCGGCTCCTTGCAGGCTGACTCGATGGCCCAAGAAGACGCACGGGTAGTAGTTTCGCAACTACCGGTTGCGGTTATTCCACGCCGCAATAGCATTCTTGAAGAACCTGCTATTTCTGCGCTTTCTGCATACGTTACTGATGAGCAATCTGGGGCGGTCTTGTATAGCAAAAATGCCACTCTTCAATATGCGCCAGCATCTGTCACAAAATTAATGACCGCGTTGGTGGCTGAGGCAGAGTATAAACCAGGAGTAATATTGACGATCCCTACCAATTTGAGCTCAAGTGCTGGTAGCAGTTCCTTTTCGATCGGAGATCAGTTTGTGGTTGAGGACATTGTAGCTGCCGCACTGATCCAATCAAGTAATGAGGCTGCAGCACTACTGGCAGAGAGTGTTGATGGGGGAGCCGAGCAATTTGTTGATAAAATGAACGATAGGGCACACGAGCTACACTTGACAGCAACGTCTTTTGCAAACGCAACTGGCTTTGATCACCCTCAGCAAAAAACAACAGCTCGAGATGTCACACTACTCGCTAGAGAAGTTTTGAAAAATCCTGTTTTTCGCCGATTAGTGGCCACTCCAAATCGGGAATTTTACACTGTATCAGGTGAAAAAAGATATCTGCTCACTAATACCAATCAACTACTCCATTCCGACCCTCGCATCTCTGGAGTGAAAACCGGAACCACCGCCGAAGCTGGTCAGGTACTCGTTAGCAAGGCCACAATTAACGGTAACACCGTACTTATTACGGTGCTTGGTAGTTCAGATAGATATCTAGATACATTATCGTTACTTGACTGGCTGGAACGATCGTATGCCTGGGAAAAGCCCAGGATTTTACACTTTTCAGACACTACCTCGATGCTATACTAACAAGTATCGAAATGATCAAGGACAGCACTAACTGAAAGGAAGATATGCAGTTGACAGTGATCGGAACTGGTTTTGTGGGAGTGGTAACAGCTGCAGTGTTTGCCGATAAGGGGCATACAGTGTATGGTTTAGATATCGACAAGCAGAAAGTTGCCTCGTTGCAAAAAGGTCAAGTGCCTTTCTATGAACCTGAATTGAAGGAATTGTTAGTCAACACGCAAAAGAGTGACAACCTACATTTTACTACCGATTATCAAACAGCTATTCCTGGCTCACGCGTTATTTTTGTCGCAGTTGGCACGCCGTCTTCAGCAGATGGTGGTGTTGACTTACGTTTTATCGAAGCGGCAGTTACCGAAACAGCTAAACATATGTCTCCTGGCGCAATTTTAGTTATCAAATCGACGGTTCCTCCTGGTACTTTTGATAGAATTGCCAAGATAATTACTAAAGCAACCAAAGTGCCGTACGCGTTGGTTTCAATGCCCGAATTTTTGAGAGAAGGCTCAGCAGTATATGACACTCAGCATCCAGATAGAATTGTGATAGGTGCAACAGATGAAGATGCTATTGCGGTTTTAAAAACGTTGCATCAGCAGTATGAAGCTCCTATAGAAGTAGTCAGCCCCGAGTCAGCTCAGATGGGCAAGTATGCGTCTAATGCCTATTTAGCTAATCGCATTACTTTCATCAATCACGTGGCTGATGTTTGCGAAAAAAATAATGCCGATGTCATGGAAGTAATCAGAGTGATGGGGCGAGACGCACGTATTGGCAACCATTACTGGTATCCTGGGCCGGGATATGGTGGCTCATGTTTTCCAAAGGATGTAAAAGAGTTGGCTCATTACTCAAAAAAAGTTGGTCTAACCGATAATATGTTTGTGGCATTGACTGATTGGAACCAGGCTAGAATACCCCAATTAATGACTCAGTTTTCAACTAAAGTGGGGGGTTGGAAAAATAAGTCAGTTGCAGTTTTAGGTCTTTCGTTTAAACCCAATACTGATGATATTCGTGAAGCACCGGCGTTGCAGATTATTCCCGAGTTGTTAGCCGAGGGCGCCCGGGTCGTAGCCTATGATCCAAAAGCGACAGCAGCCTTTCAGCAGATTTTTGCTTCAACTGAGCAGCTTGCCTATGCCAAGTCAGTTGCCGAGGCGGTTAAGGGCGCTGATGTCATTATGTCAGTAATTGAGTGGCCAGAAATAACGGACTTTGAATACAAAAACACTGATCAATCAAAAAAAGTTTGGTTCATTGATTGGCGTAATCAGAGTAGTCAGAAAAAGATCACTGATACAGGATTTTCGTACATTGGAATTGGTAAAGGTGCATAATGGCAAGTAATCAACAGGATCGTGTTTTGATCACCGGGGGTACCGGTTTTGCTGGCTCACATTTGATCGAATATTTGATCGAGACAGGTGTTCCTGCAGAGTTGATTTTTACTACTCACCTTACTCCCGTACCAGCTTTTTTGCGCCAACTGTTACCTGATTCACATTTTTTAAAAGCCGACTTGACTAACGCCGACGACACAAAAGCAGTTTTTGAAGAAGTTCGTCCAGCGAAAATATATCACTTGGCCTCGTTTGCGGCAGTTGGAGAAAGTTACGAGAAGCGGGAATTTGTGATGATGAATAACATCAAGTTGCAATTGACTGTTCTTGATCAGTTTCAGGCTGTGGTTCCCAAGGCACGACTACTGTCTATCGGTTCTGCAGATGCGTATGGTCTTAGCTTAGATGATGCCGAGCTCCCAATTACAGAAAATCACCCGTTTCGTCCGACTAACCCATACGCAGTTTCCAAAATTTCTCAGGAAATGCTGAGTTTTTCATACTATCTGTCACACCAGCTAGATGTGGTTCGAATTCGGCCATTCAATCATATTGGTGAGCGACAGGAACCAGCCTTTGCTGTACCAGCATTTGCAAAACAAATTGTGGCGATTGAACGAGGTCAGCAAGCGCAGTTAGCTGTTGGTGATTTGACAGCTACTCGTGATTTTACCGATGTCAAGGACATGGTTCGAGCGTACCTGACTGTCATGGAAAATGGAGTATCCGGTGATGTCTACAACATTGGTAGTGGTAAGGGCGTGGTGATGAGCGACCTCCTTGAGGAGCTCATCGAGCTTGCCCAGGCAAAGATTGAAGTTGTTGAAGATCCAGACAAAATTCGTCCGCTTGATATTCCGGTCATTATTGCCAATAATACTAAGATTAAGCACTTGGGTTGGAAAAGCCAAATTCCCCTCAGTCAGACATTGGAACGAGTACTTACCTATTGGAGAGCACAATGAAAAAAGCCTTTATTACCGGTATCACAGGACAAGACGGGTCTTATTTAGCAGAATTGTTGCTCGATAAGGGCTATGAGGTCTATGGATTGACTCGCAGAACAAGTACTCAAAATTTCGCCCGTATTGACCATTTGATGCATAATGATCACTTGCACTTAGTTTCTGGAGATTTAATCGACCAGCATTCATTGACGTATGCCATTCAGGACATCCAGCCAGACGAGGTTTATAATTTGGCCGCGCAATCATTTGTTAAAACAAGCTGGGAACAACCAGTTTTGACTGGAGAGTTTACGGCAATAGGAGTAACGAGAGTGTTAGATGCACTGCGTCTAGCGTGTCCAACTGCTCGCTTTTATCAAGCAAGCTCCAGCGAAATGTTTGGCAAAGTGCAAGAAGTTCCTCAAACAGAAACGACTCCCTTTTATCCAAGATCTCCCTACGGCGTAGCTAAGGCGTATGGGCACTGGATTACCGTTAATTATCGTGAATCGTATGATATGTTTGCTGTTTCTGGAATGCTTTTTAATCATGAGTCTCCGCGCCGGGGATTAGAATTTGTGACAAGAAAGATTGCGAACGCCATTGCCCGCATTAAGCTGGGTAAACAAACATTTGTTGAGCTGGGTAATATAGAGTCCAAACGTGACTGGGGTTTCGCCAAGGATTATGTTGAAGCAATGTGGTTGATGTTGCAGCAAGATGAGCCAGAGGATTACGTGATTGCTACTGGAGAAACACACTCAGTGCAAGAGTTTTTAGAAGTTTCTTGCGAAGTGGCGGGCATTGACGACTGGCAAGCTGTTTTTAAGCACAATCCTGATTTTGATCGACCAGCAGAAGTTGATCTGTTAATCGGTGATGCAGCCAAGGCTAAAGAAAAATTAGGTTGGCAGCCAAAAACGAGTTTTAAAGAGCTGGTACGTCTTATGGTAGAGGCAGAACTGGCTATTGAGGCAGAAACACATTCATGAAACACGCTGTTGTCATAATTCCTACTTATAATGAGCGAGAAAACATTGCGAAAGTAGTGCCTCTTTTACTACAAACTTTTCGTGATATAGAGTCTTGGAAGATGAGTATTTTGGTGGTTGATGATACCTCACCCGATAAGACGTACGAGGTAGCTCGCGAACTGAGTGACAAACATCCCACGGTTCACTTGTTGCTCAATAAACAGAAGGCTGGCCTTGGCGGTGCTTACTTGAAGGGAATGGAATACGCATTTTCCACCATGAAAGCTGACCTGATCTTTGAGTTTGATGCAGATCTTTCTCATGACCCAGAAAAAATCCCTGTCTTCTTAGAAAAAATTGATGCTGGTGCAGATATGGTTCTTGGTTCCCGCTATATTGCTGGTGGCGGTATTCCTGCTGACTGGGGAGTACATCGGAAATTTCTCAGTATTGTGGGAAACTGGGTCATTATGGCGATTCTTGGTACTTTTTCTGTTCGAGATTGGACAACAGGATTCCGAGCTATTACTAAAAAAGTCTATCAAGCTGTTGCTCCCTCGTTAAATAAGGAGCAGTTTTTTGGATACACCTTTCAGATTGGCTTTTTGCAGCGAGCTCTCAAAGAAGGTTTTGTGATTAAAGAAGTTCCCTTTGTATTTGTTGATCGGACAATTGGAAGCTCAAAATTGGGTCCAGAATATTTAAAAAACACCCTTCTTTTTATTATGCGAGTTAGGATTCAAGAATTGCTGGAGAAAAAAGTTGTAAAATTTGCTTTAGTTGGCGGTATGGGAGCAGTAGTACAACTACTCACCTTACAATTATGGCGAGGGGTGTTGCCTGACTTTCAATACTTTTTCATAACCAGTTTTAGTACTGCCATGTTTTTAAGTATCGAATTAGCTATTTTGTCTAATTTTATTCTTAATAATTTTTGGACTTTTTCTGATCGTAAAATTGCACCAGCAAAATATGTTCGAAAATTTATCAAATTTAATCTAGCTTCTGGCGGCTCAATTATGATTCAAATGATTGTGGCATTTATAGGAGAGCATTTCTTTGGCATCTTTTCGATCTTCACTCTACCAGTCATTTCCATCTTGATTGACACAGGACACATCTATGCTGTCCTGGGTATTTTACTGGGCATGTCCTGGAACTTTTTTGCCTACAATAAATTTATTTGGAACAGTACTAAACCAGCTGCGTAACCTCCATACCTATTATGCTCAAGCAGTTTCTTTCTAAACTCTCAAAGAATACCTGGATTGCTGTTGTCATTGCTAGTGCATCACTGCTGCCTCGCGTTTGGAATGTGCAGAACGCAATGTTGTTTCTTGGTGATCAAGGCAGAGACGCGCTGTTGGTTGCCAACATTTTTCGAGATTTTGATCCAGTATTTATTGGTCCTGTGACCAGCATTGGCAATATGTATTTGGGACCAGCGTATTATTATTTTATGCTCCCCTTTTTGCTACTTTCGTACCCAAGTCCGGTTGGGCCGGCATACGCTATCGCATTGTTGGGATCGATAACCGTTTTTTGCATGTATTATTGGGGTAGATCAATTGTTGGAGAAAAAGCTGCGCTGATTGGGTCATTTTTATTTGCATTCAACACTGTCCTCATAGATCATGCTCGTTTTAGCTGGAACCCTAATCCAGCACCATTTGTATCTCTTTTGCTCCTGTGGTCCGTTTGGAAAGCCTGGAGAGGGGCGTATCGGTATTGGTTGCTGGCTGCAGTGGCTATTAGTCTTTTGTTGCAACTGCACTATGTAGCGGCTCTTGCTGGTGTCGCGGCAGCAATCATTTGGTGTATGCAGATTTTTTCTGTACGCAAAAAAGTTTCAAACGTGAGAAGGCTTGTGGTTGTGGCACTGGGCATGCTTGCCATTGTTGTTGTGTCTTTTGTACCTTTGATATTGTTTGATATCAAACATGGGGGAATTAATTTAGCGGGCTTTCAATCAATCATCACCAATGATCAAAGCTTTGGTCAAGGCTCTGTGTTGGACCAATTAGATAAAGCAGTATCACGCTCTAGAGGTCGCAGCAGTCATCTACTCATAGAATCAAGCGTGGGGGAGGTATCAAATCAAATAGAAAATGGAGTGTTAGTCATTTTTATTGTATCGGCGGTTCTCGCGTTGTACTTTCAATACAGGCGACAATCATGGCAGACGCTAGGAGTGTGGATGTTGATTATGTTTGCTGGCGTGGGATTACTGGGATTGATTGTCTATAGACATGATGTGTATTTTCATTACATTTTATTTTTACTACCCTTTATATTGCTGTATGTAGGTTGGCTACTTTCAGTAGTAGTTCGATTGCGGGCAGGAGTGCCCGTGTTGGTGGTGGTCTTATTGTTGTTTGCATGGCAAAATTTTCTACGATTGAATCTACAACCAACGGGACCAACTCCTGCCCAGTACAGATTTTCAGCTGAACAAATTCACAACCAACTTTCAGAAAACGAACCGTACATTTTGGTATTATTAGCCGCTCATCATGATTTGTATGGCATGAATTATCGCTATTATTTAAGTATTGATCGTGACAAGGCAGCGCTCAGTCCGGAGCGGTACCACGAGGCAAACACCCTGGTGTTAATTAACGAAGAAGGGTTGGAAAACCCCACTGAGTTGCCTATTTTTGAATTAGAGGTATTTGGTGAGGCAGATGCGGTGGAGCAAGTTACTATTGCGCGTGATGTTGAAGTACTTATACTAAGAAAAGATAGCAACTAAGAGGCTGCTCGTGTATGATAGAAACAGACATGAAACCATATTTGTCAGTGGTTATTCCATCCTTTAATGAGCGGTCCAATCTTGAACGAGGCGTGATTGACTCAGTTGTAACGTACTTACAAAAACAAACATATACTTGGGAAGTTATTTTGTCTGATGACGGTTCAACTGATGGCACTACTGATGAGCTTTCTCGCATAGCTTCCAAGTCAAAAGGTGTCCAACTTGTGCGCAATGTTCATGCTGGTAAGGCGCCGACGGTCGCTGCGGGGATGTTGGAAGCACGAGGTGAATGGCGTCTTTTTACTGACTTTGATCAATCTACACCAATTCAAGAACTGGAAACCCTGTTGCCGCATACAGAAAAAGGCTATGAAATTGTAATTGGTTCTCGAGAAGCTAAGGGGGCTGTCAGGGATAAGGAGCCCTTGTATCGTCATATTATGGGGAGAGCCTTTAACTTGTTTGTGCAAATTTTGGCTGTTCCCGGTATTCAAGATACTCAGTGCGGTTTTAAATTATTTTCAGCCACAGCTGCAGAAGTGCTGTTTCCTCAGCTCGTGGTATATGGTGGCAGTCAAGCTCGCAAAGATGCCTATACCGGAGCTTTTGATGTTGAGCTGCTGTATTTGGCAAGAAAGTGTGGTTTTAACATTAAAGAAGTGCCCATTACATGGATCCACAACACAACTGACCGAGTAAATCCTTGGAAAGATTCATTTCGAATGTTACGCGATATACTGAGAATCCGCTGGGCAGATATGAGCGGACAATATCAAGTGTCATCATGAGAAATTCTTTGATCATTGGCTGGTTGAGTATATATTTTTTTATTCTGGTTGCGTTTGCGTTCTTTTCTTTTATCTTCACAGACCCAAATTTAGTGCTTAGTCAATGGCAGCCGTATTGGCAATTTCAGACCTGGGTCTGGCAGGTGCTGCTGCCGAATAAAACGCTGATAATTTGGATGTATCTAAGCCTGATTATTGGATTGTTTATTTGTTATGGCAAACTGATTGTTGAGCTCCGCAAGCACAAAAAACGCACGATAGTGTGGTGGAAACATGGCTGCATCTACTTACTTTTGCTCGTACCGTTGCTGTTTTCATATAACGCATTTTCTCACGACGTATTTAATTACATGTTCAATGCCAAAATGGTCGTCCAATACGGTGAGAATCCCCATACCTCTGTTGCGCTCTCATATCCAGAGGATGAGTGGACGAGGTTTATGCATAACACCCATACTCCAGCTCCCTATGGATACAGTTGGACAGCCGTTTCATTGTTGCCATTTCTGGCTGGTCAAAATATTTTTATTGTCACTTGGTTGTTGTTCAGGTTGTTTGCTGTGATGAGCATTTTCTTGCTCTATTTTAGCCTGCAGTTTCTTAGCGAGCAGATTAGTGGCAGAAAGCGATATCTGCATGAGATGGCATTGTTGCTTGCTAATCCACTACTCATCTTGGAAATAGTCAGTAACTCGCACAATGATTTGTGGATCGCGGCAACCGCCCGGGCCAACGGAGCCCGTCT
>JBBDKV010000002.1:44003-51248 GCA_040879165.1 Patescibacteria group bacterium | reverse complement strand
GAAAGTCTCCATCGCTCATAAAAGGTGTAAAGCGAACTTCTTTCAGATCTTGCGCCTTGGCTTTTTTACGGCTTTCAGCGTCTTTTTGTTGTTGTTGATACTTATATTTACTCAAGGCAATGATTTTAGCAACCGGTGGGCTTGCTTTTTCATTGAGCAAAATTAAGTCTTTGTCAGCTTCCCGAGCCTGCATCATCGCATCTCGAGTTTGCATGACTGCGATCATCTCGCCAAACTCATCAAGCACCCGAACTTCGGGGAATCGAATCTGGTGGTTGGCAGTCACTCTAATATTAGAGTCTTGCCGTCTTTTGATTGGTCGCTTTCTAATCACGTGTCTGTACTTTCAACTCTGTCTTTTCACAGAGGCGTTATTGTATCGAGTTATCGTCAAAAAAGCAAAGGCTGATTTCTCGAGCTGTCGATGCGACATTATATCATTAATTGGATAGACATGGCGAAGCAAGAAATTGTGCGGTATAATTCAGTCCTGTTTGCAGCATTTTGGCGCCTTTTGTCGGCAGAAAGCTTGGCAAAACAATGAACTCGTAGCTCAGTTGGTTAGAGCGCTTCGTTGACATCGAAGAGGTCAGAGGTTCGAGTCCTCTCGAGTTCACCAGGGATTATTTAGGAGAAATTACTCACCGCCGCTCACATTGAGTTCGCTGTTTTGGATTTTGTTGTTGACGTGTTTTCCTACAAGATGAGATGATGCTTTCTTTTTTTCACCTAACTGAAAGCCTTGCTTCGTTCCCTTAGACTCATATTCCTGCATCCAGTTGTCTGAATTAGCAGGGTTCTTTGCAACTAGATCTACCAACATTTTTCCCCAGAAGCCCTTCTTACCCTTCTCACCTTCGACACTACTAACAACATCGTCTTGAAAAGCTGTGTCTCCAGACTGTTTTATGCCCTTTTGATCACTCAGTTGCTTCAGTTGCATGCGTAACTGTTTAAGTTGGTCAGTTTCTTCCTTTTGGATTCTAAATTTTCGCTGATTAAATAAGTCAGTTTCTTTTTGCAAAGCTGCTCGCGCTTTTTGTTCAGCTGCTTTCTTTTGCTGTTCAACTAAGTCTTCTGGGTTTGGTGTTGAAGGTGATGGCTCCATCAATTTGGAGGCCAAAGAGTCGGGGGATTGATGAGCGCGCTGTGTATTATTTACAGCTTGAGCAAAAGGACTTAACTTCTGATGAGAGTTTTCTGTTTCCCCTTCTGGAAAATGAAATGCTTTACCACCCTGTGGAATTCCTGAAGGTTGTTTTGGAACTAGTTTTTGCGCTGTATTTGCTGACATATTTGCTGCGAATTATAGGTCTTCAAAGACTACTTTGTCAATGATCCTTTTTGACACTGTGCTTTGTCGATACGTACTCAGTAAGTAGACTGTGTAATAACACGAAATATAAGCCTGATTATACGAAAATCTTGACTAAATTGCAAGCAAATAATCGGCGATTTTTTTGCGCAACAATGTTTGGTAGGCAGAGGATTTATATTGTGGATTGGTTTTGTACTGATCGCGCATGGCGGGAGCAACGGCCGTTTCAATATGCTTGTCCACTTCTTCATCTGTGACAGTCAGTTTTTGATCATCTACGATTGCTTCCAAAATAAAACCAAGCTGAAGACGACCGAGCACATTGATCGTGACCTCTTGAGAAAGTTGCTCAAATTCCATATTTCTTTGCTTAAGATAGTCTTCAACAGTCAGCTTCATACCTTCGAGCTGTTGTGCCATCTGACGCATTTCTTGACGAACTTCTTGCTTGAGGAGGATTTCGGGAACGGCTGGCTTGAAAGTTGAAATCAAGTTGCGATAAATGTGCTCAAGCTTGGCTTGTTCTGCCTGATTTTTGAGCTCATCCGCTTTTGGCGCTTCTTTAGCTGATTCTGCTTTTTTATTTTTCTCGTCTTGTTCTTGCGCTGACTTCTCTGCTTCCTTCTTAGCTGCCTTGACGGTTTTTTGATAATTTTTGATCTCAATGCTTGGACGCTCTGCGAAAAAAGCCTCAACCACCCATTCTTTACCTTCGTCTGCTTGGAGTGGGTTAAATTCTGGATAGCTGATAGGTCGTTTTTGCTCAGTTTTGATCTGCTCGGTGTACTGCTCTGGCAAGACAATTTCTAGAGTATGTTCAATAAGTTGCTCAGGCTTTAATTTTTCCTGAGCAATTTTTGCAGGCACTTTCCCTTTGCGAAAACCTGGAAGATTCATTTGTTTGGCGAGCTTGGCTGCGGCCTTATCATAGGCTGGTTTGACTTCAGACCAAGGAATTGTGATAGTAGTTTTGCTATTCTCAGCTAAAAAGGCTGGTCTTTCAGTAGTCTCAGCTGTTGTAGCTTCATTTGTAGTTTGTGTTGGAGTAGCTTGTTTTTTTGCCATAAGTTGTCATTATACAGGACGATGGCAAGTTACAATACAATACCCAGTTAGCACCTAATTTTGAAATCTGATATGATATCTCGGTCGTGCGGCGTGTGGCGACACTGTATGATCATATTCACTTACTAGGAAAATTATGACCAAAGACCCTACCCTACTCCATGTGATCTGCGACTATAAGGCAGGCGGTATGGAGTTTGGCGAAATTACCAATCGCTTGCAATACCATCTGGAGAATCCACATGGCGTACGTATTCATCCCACTGAAGTACCGCCACTTGATACGATTGCCGTTGGTTTTGTGACTTCTCAGTATGCCTATGCACCACATCGCGGCAAAATGTTTATTTATGGAAATGCAGCTCCGCGTCGAGACAGCGCGCTGGCTCAGAAACACAATATTGACCATGGTATCAAGTATGCTCGGCTGAAAAATGGTGTTGAGATTATCAATGTCAATTCAGAGTTTGCATTTGGTTTTGTGAAGCAAGATATTGTTGAGTTTCGAGATATTGAGTGCCCCAATAGTGGTTCACAGTTTCGTTCACGAGATTTTTTCCCAGAAAGCGTTGCAAAGATTATCAATGGCGACCGTTCAATTTTGACCAAAGAAATGTCCATTGACGATATTCCAGACATTCCTAACAACTTAGTAGCCTGGACTGATGGTTTTGGCAATATCAAAACGACAATGCGTAAGTCTGATTTAGAGGCGAAAAAATTCAAAGTAGGCCAGAATGTGCAAGTTATTCTTAATGGAATCAGCATGCTTGGAGTGATCGCCGAGGGTGGCTTTACAGTAGATCGAGGAGTCTTGGCAGTCAACGCTGGCTCATCTGGGTATGACAATCCGTTTATTGAACTATTTTTGCGCGTGCATCACATGAGAGAAAAAACGGCGTCTGTTCGTTTTGATTTTCCTGAGGGCGCGACGGAGTTTGAGATTAAGCCGTTGTAGTTTTTTTATTGTTTGATAGATTGATGAGAGAGCAGTGGTCTATTTGGTAGCATGCTTGGGTCGCAATACTATCTGTGTGCGGTATAATACGGATTCGAGCTCTTCAGCTTCAGATATAGCTAGATAGTAGAGCTCAAGATAGCATGGCGCGGTACCAGAGTGGTCAATGGCGAGGTCTGCAAAACCTTCGATTCGCGGGTTCGAATCCCGCCCGCGCCTCATTTTAATCTAGTCAAAGATATCATGCCTACATATTTTATTCATACCTTTGGTTGCCAGTCGAACAAATCAGACAGTGAGCGTATTGCAGGCGACTATGAGGCTCGTGGCTATACTGAGGCGACGGGCTGGAAAAGCTGTGATGAGCTCGTAGTTAATACGTGCGCCATACGTCAGCGTGCCGAAGATCGGGCGAAGGGTTTCTTGCACAATGTGATGGTGCATTTTAATGAGCTTGGAAAGCAGCGACCTAAAATTATTTTAACTGGTTGCATGACGCATCATGGTCATGAAAAACTGTATCAAATGTTGCCGATTGTGGACGAAATCTTACCCATTAACGAGGTGGGATTTAATCAAGCCACAGTGAGAAAAGACACCAAGCATGCCTGGCTTCCCATTTCTACAGGCTGCAATTCTTTTTGCACGTATTGTATTGTGCCCTACTCTAGAGGCCGCGAGCAGTCCAGGAGCTTAGAGTCTATTTTAGAGGAGATTGAAAATCTGGTGGCTCAGGGATATAGCGAAGTCACACTTTTGGGAATGAATGTTAATTCTTGGGGATTGGAAAAAGTTGGCATTGGTTTTCGTAAGCTGATGATGGAGAATAAAAATTTTTCTCGAGAGGATTTGCCTGATAATCAATCACAATACTTAACTCCCACCGAGACGCCTCCATTTGTAAAGCTGCTGCAAGCTATTTCTGCTTTCAAGCAGATTAAGAAAATTCGTTTTATGACCAGTAATCCTTGGGACTTTCACGATGAATTGGTGGCTGAAATTGGACGAAATAAAAAAATTGATCGCTATGTACATCTACCTGTTCAATCTGGTAGTAACGCAGTTTTATACCGAATGAATCGTGGGTATACGCGAGAACGGTATTTGGAGGTTGTCAATAAGCTGAAAGCGGTTGACGCAGACATCGTTATCGGTACTGACATCATTGTTGGTTTTCCTGGTGAGACAGAAGCAGAGTTTGAAGAGACACTTTCCTTGGCGAAAGCGATTGATTGGAAGGTAGGTTTTGTAGCCATGTACTCTCCCCGACCAGGAACAGCAAGCTGGAAAATCTATGAGGATGACATTCCCCATACAGAAAAGAAGCGACGCTGGGAAGTATTAGACAAAGAAATCAATAAACAACACATGGCTGATCGTCCCTATGTCGTCTAACAGCAATTCAAACACTTTTATAGAGAAAAGTAGACAACTTTCAGTACTTTCAATTGTTGGTCCTACTGGTGTGGGTAAAACTGAGGTTAGTTGGAAAGTGGCCCAACAATTGGCTGAAAGCGATCACTTCTCTGGGTGCGATCTGATTTCCGCTGATTCGAAGCAGGTCTATGCCGATCTTGCAATTTTGTCTGGAGCAGATATTCCAACAGATGCTGAAAAGTATCACGATCAAGCTGGAAATATGTACTTTCGTAGAGGAAAGTGCCGATTATTTGGAGTTTCTATGTTGACTGCTGATCAGAGTTGGTCTGTGGCGCAATTTCAAGTATTTGCTTTGTCAATTATTGCTCAAGCTCAAGAAAGCAATCGAGCAATTATGTTAGTAGGAGGAACAGGCCTCTATCATGATAGAGTTTTTGAGAACGATGAACAGTTGCGTGTGCCCCGAGATGAGTCACTGCGAAACAAATTAGCGGGTCTTCCAATTGAGCAGTTACAAAGTACCTTGCAGTCACTTGATCCTGTCCGGTTTCAAACGATGAACCACTCTGATCAGCACAACCCACGAAGATTGGAACGAGCTATTGAGGTGGCTGCCTACTTTGCTTCTGAAGAAACTAATCTGAGTACAGAAGTAGTTCATGCGTCAATGGATACCAGTCACTATGCTCACCAGTATCTTGGTTTGACAGCACCAGATCAAGTATTACGTAAGCGTATTGAAAAAAGAGTGCAAGCACGCGTAGCAGCGGGCGCTATTCAAGAGGTTGAGCAAATTATAAGACTACCGGACATTTCAGAAACGGCTGAGGCAACGCTGGGATTTTCGCAGATACAGCAGTATCTAACACAGCGTATCTCAGTTGAGGAGTGTGTTCGATTGTGGGGTATCGCGGAGTGGCAGTACCTGAAGAGACAGCGTACTTGGTGGAAGAAAAAAGATATTTTTTGGCTTGATCTCACTGATGCAGACGCAGAGGACAAATTACAAAGGTGGTTGAAAAAAACTTCACTACTAAATAGTACTTGACTAATAAAACCTATAGTATATAATATAACGTTGTTATCGGGATGCTGTTGCTTCCCGCTTCCTGGAGAAACCAGGAAGAGTCTCTCTCTCAATGTCGAGGGGTCGAGACTCGCAGCATCCTGATAGCGATTTGCTTCGCGCCAGTGTTGGACAACCAACACTGGCGCTTGTGCTTTTTCTTGCTGACTCTTTGGTGCAATCACGGTATACTCTTCTTGATGAAACAAACTACAGATCACACTGTGATGATTTCTCGGTCTACGATTGTTTTTACGGTAGCACTCTTGCTTGGTTTGTATTTTATTTTTCAAATTCGTGATGTGTTGAGTTTGGCATTTGTGGCATTTATCTTTACCGTTGCCATTAATCCCGCTACTAAAAAAGTGCAAAAATGGTTAAAGTTATCGAGACTTACAAGCATTATCACGACTTACTTTATTATTGTTAGTGCAATTTTTACCATTTTTGCACTGTTACTGCCTCCGCTGGTTACTGAGCTGGGTGGATTATTGCGTTACGTGGACATGCCTGGTTTACAAGAAGAAATACAGGGATTTCGCTTTTCCATTACTGAATTGGGAAATTTGGCGGACAGAATTGGTTCATCCGTCACAGCGTTAGTTACGTTTCTCTTGAGTACTTTTGAGGGTCTGTTTACTGTTTTTACCCTGATAATGATGTCTCTTTTTATGTTGATTGAGCGCGGGCTTTTGAAAAAGCGTCTGCAGTTCTTTTTTGCAGATGAAAACCATGTCAAAAAAGCCCTCTCACTCATGGATGAAACAGAAGTGCAGCTTGGAGGATGGATTCGAGGTCAGGTGATAATGATGATTATTATTGGTTGTATCAATTACCTCGGACTTTCATTGCTAGGCGTTCCCTATGCCCTGCCGCTGGCAATTTTGGCAGGAATTCTTGAAATTTTGCCAAATCTTGGACCTGTCTTGGCTGCGGTCCCAGCAATTTTGATTGCTTTTGTAGCGCTCAGTCCTTGGATGGCGTTAATTGTGTTGATTTTCTATGTGATAGTTCAGCAGTTGGAAAGCAATGTGCTCTATCCCAAGGTTATCAGTGAAACAGCTGACGTCAGTCCACTCGTTTCAATTTTGAGTATCTTGATTGGCTATACCCTTGGGGGAATTGCTGGTGCTTTTTTGGCGGTGCCCACTTTTATTTTGCTACGGGTAATTTTTCAAACCTATCTTCAAGAAAAAATCGTTCACCCCTCATAATTTAGCCTGGTACGTGGTATACTAGTCGTGACTGTGTAACCGAGTGATGGCTCTCTCACCACCTGTGGTGAGAGAGAGGAAAGTCCGGACAGCAGAACGTAGGGTGTCCTATGAAAATAGGAGTCTTTAATCAGTAGTGATTGAAGAACAGTCAGAGCAACAGTGACGAGTCCCTCACCAGTTATGGTGGAGGAGTGAAACGCCGTTGACTTATGAGAGATCATGACGAGGTCGCGGGGCGCGC
>JBBDKV010000002.1:28736-43993 GCA_040879165.1 Patescibacteria group bacterium | reverse complement strand
CGAGGCAATCCTCCCCGCTGCAACCACCGACCTTCACCACAATGCATACGTTCGCTTTTTTGGTGATACAGCCGTGGGCATAGATAGATCATCGCTACTCAAACAGAATCTGGCTTACGAGTTACACAGTCAAAAAATTACAACACATATTGCAGCTGATTGGCTAACATGAGTCAATGATAATGTTGTAGAATGTATGCAGACAGCTTTGAAAGGACTACTCATGAACGATGCCTACGACTCAATGATGATTCTCAGTGCTGAAGTACTCTCACAAACCGCAGTCTATCTCCCAAGGATTTTTGCTGGGTTGGTGATTTTTATCATTGGAACAACTATTGCACAATTGATTAGAAAAGTTTTTGTGCGATTCTTAGATTCAATTCGCGTTTCCAAGTTACTTAAAGAGACTCCGTTCGAACAATTCTTAAAAAATGCCGATATCACCCATAAAATAGAAGATTTCCTAGGTGGAATTATCTACTGGTTATTGATGTTAGTTGTAATTCATACCACAGTTAGTGTGCTCGGATTAGAGTCACTTGCGATATTACTGGCGAGAGTGTTGAGTTATCTGCCAAGTATTATTGCTGCTATTCTGATCCTATTTATAGGTTTGTTAGTTGCTGGACTGTTAGAGAGTATTGTTAAGGGTGCAATTAGAACCATTGACGGACGGAGCGCTCGATTTTTTGGAAAATTAGCAAGTTACTTTGTGCTCGTACTCGCCGTAATGATTGCGCTATCAGAGCTTGGCATTGCCCGAGACTTTATTTTAGTGCTCTTCACTGGCATTGTGGCAGCAGCAGCTTTGGCAGTTGGTCTAGCTGTTGGTTTAGGTGGGCAGCACGTGGTCAAAAAGTTGCTTGATACCTGGCATGCTTCATTGAAAAAAGCTCAGAAGGAATAGATACTTTTCAATACACTAGAGTGAAGGAACTATGGTTACTTGGTGGGAAGCGCTCATTCTCGGTTTGGTACAGGGTTTTGCTGAATTTTTGCCAGTTTCTAGCTCCGGACATTTAGTACTTGCACAAACAATTTTTGGTTTTGAACAACCAATGCTTTTCTTTGATGTAATTCTCCATTTTGGTACTTTGCTAGCTGTGGTAGCCTATTTTAGAAAAGAGTTACTGCAGCTTTCAATGCAGCAGATACAAATGATTATTGTTGGTTCATTGCCAATTGTGGGAGTAGTTTTCTTTATTCAGAATCAAGTGGAGTATTTGTTTTCCAGTCTTGCCATAGTTGCAGCTGGACTAGCGCTCACAGGTTTAGCGAACTTAGCTACGGATCGACTGCTCCATCAGCGAGAGCATTCAAAAATAGTTACAAAAGCAGCTGTTGGTTGGAAGGAAGCACTTTTTGTAGGTTTTGCACAATTACTGTCTATTGTTCCTGGTATTTCTAGATCTGGCTCAACTGTTTTCGGAGGTATTGTATCTCGGTTGGATCGTACTACCGCCTTTAGATTCTCATTTATGTTATCAATTCCTGCCATAACTGGAGCGATTGTTTTACAAGCAGGCACAGTTGATGACTGGTCAGCTGTAGCATTATTGCCTGTGGCAATTGGTTTGACTGCAGCCTTGGTGTCTGGTTTGTTTAGTCTGCGGTTGTTAGAATTTTTAATTGCCACTGCTCAGTTGAGGTATTTTGGCTATTATTGCTTGTTACTGTCGCTTGGTTTGGGCGTATATCTTATAGCCTAACGACGCTTGCCCAGGTGTAGTACGGTGACGCACGCATACTCAGCACCCGATTGATATTGGCAATCCAGCGCAATCCCCATGTGATTGTATTCAGGTTTGAGCAGTTCAATTTTGTGCGATTCGCTCTCTTGCCAATGCGTAAAGACGTTCCAGGGTGTGTTGTGACTAAACGCCAAATTTTCTCCTGCATAATGATAGTCATAACCCGCAGCAACAAAGAAATTCCAAGGCTGAGTGCCATCAGGACTGACATGACTCCAGTATTTGTTTTGCTTCATATCAGTTAATTTTGCCTGGGCACTAATTTCTAAGGCTGGGTTTACTTGCAGTGGAGTTAATCCCTGCTCTTTTCTGTAGGCATTAAGTAACGAGTACAGTGTTTCTGAAAACTGTCTATCATCAAGGTGGGAACTTGATTCTCCCAGTACCGCTGGTTGATTTTCAGTGGTTGTAGCGGTTGAGTTGTTTACTGTGGAAAACTCTGGCTCAGGAGTCGCCTGTTGGGGAGTAGCGACGGTAGCAGTATTGTCAGCTTCCAATACGGCAGTGTTGGTGCGAGGAGCCCCAGAAAAGTGTGATAGTATCGTCAGACCCGCCACTGAGAGTATGCTCAGTAAAATAAAACCAGCGAAAATAGTATAGACAATCCGTATTTCCATAACCTGTTGCTGTTCCCAGTTTACCAAAATGACGATCAGCTTGGGCTACTAATTTTCTAGACATGCAAATCCTTAGGGGTGATGATTGGTCGGTATTGAAGTGCTTCTAATATGTGTGTCTGTAAAATAGTATCTGAGTCTGATAAATCAGCAATTGTTCGAGCAATTCTCAAGGTATGGAGGGCTGCGCGTAGACTGAGTTGTAGTTGTATGGCAGCTCGCTTAAGCTGCTGCATAGCTTGATTGTCCAGATTTGGTGAAAGTAACTCCCAGTCAGCCTGGGCATTACGCAGCAGCCAAGTTGAGTATCGTTTTTTTTGTGCTAAACGAGCTTTTTTAATTGATTGCCTTATTTGCTCAATATCGAGTGACATTTTTTTGTTAAATTCATACTGCTCATCGATCCAGAGATGCAGCTGGAAGCGATCGAGTAATGCTGTGCCGAGTCTAATCCAATAGTGGTTGCGCTGCGCTTTTGAGCAGTGACAGGCAGCAGCACTCTTCCAATTGCCACAGCGACAGGGGTTGCCAGTTGCAATAATGGTTGTACGCTGTCGTCTATGTATTGTTATATCTGAAAATTGCCAATCAGTCGGCTCAAAATCTAAAGTTGAGCGTAGCGCTTGCAGACTACTGGGTGAAAATGCTGGTAGTTCATCAAAAACCATCGTTCCGTGAAGATTTTGCGCAATCATTCCGATAGCTCCTGTTCGTGCTGAGCCGAAGATATCCTTAAGCGAATCACGAGTGGTAATGGTGTGAAACAAGGGTCTGCGACAGAGCGCTTGAGAGATAGTGGTGCTGTTTTGTGATGAGGAAAGTATTGATTCAACTTCCTCAGTGGAAAGATCGGGTAGCAATGCTGCCGCAGCTTGAGAAAGGGTTGATTTTCCCCATCCTGGTGGTCCAAGTAGTAATACATGATGACCGCCTGTTGCTGTGATTTGCAAGGCCCTCGTCGCTAGTGGATACGCTGCTAGCGCTGCCTGATGTTTCTCTGATAGTTCTGTGTGTTTGGTGGTGATGCGAAGCGGACTATGCGATACTCTATTAAGTTTTAGCAGCTCACTGAGGTGGTTTAACGAGTAGATGTCTATCCCGGTGAGCCAGCTAATTTTTTCGATCAAGTTGCCAGGTATGACTACTTTTTTAAACCCAAGTTGTTTTGCTGCAATAATGGCTGGGATGTTCTCAAGTGACCCATGCACCGTTCCATTACTTGTTATCTGCCCTATGTAACAAATAGTATCATCAGGAATGATATTGCTATTTTTGTAATAGAGTGCCGCTGCAATTGCCAGATCAGTACATGCTTTGGTGTTGATTTTTGGTTGCTTGACACTTATCAGGGTTCTTTTTGCTTTTAGCCTCAAGTCAGCATGATGAAATGCCATGAGAATACGCTGCTTAATTTCTCGAGCCTCTTTGACAGCAAGTCCATGCACTATTATTTCTGGAACACCGCGCTTCGTCTCAACGATGATTGTACTGTTGATTGGGGTTTCTCCAATGAAGCTTGCAGTATGGGTTTGAGTAACCATGTGGCTAGTGTAATCTGCGATCCTTACATTAGCCGTAGCGCCAGCTTCTCAAAACGATTTTAGGTGTGATGAATCTGATCAATCAAGCGATTGCAGTATCCAAACTCGTTGTCGTACCAACTAACTACTTTGACTAGATTTCCTCCAACGACGTTAGTGAGGGCGAGATCTATAATGGCAGATTCTGGCCTGCCCACTATGTCTGAGGACACCAATGGCTCATCAGTCACTGCCAAGATCCCTCTCCACTGATCTTGTTGCGAAGCGTCAGATAAAATGGCATTCACTTCTTCAATAGTTGTCTCCCGCTTGGTGACCATCACAATATCTGAGAGTGAGCCAACTGGCGTGGGAACGCGGACAGCAAAGCCGTCAAACTTACCCTTAAGTTCGGGAATAATTTGGGTTGTTGCTTTGGCCGCACCTGTTGTAGTCGGTATAATATTTTCTGCTGCGCTGCGCGCGCGACGCAAATCCTTGTGTGAGTTATCTTGAGTATTTTGATCATCGGTGTACGAGTGAATGGTGGTCAGCATAGCTTTTTCGATACCCAGTGTTTGGTTGATAATTTGGACTGGCGGAGTAATACTGTTGGTCGTGCACGAGGCATTAGATAAAATTGAACATGAGGCATCAAATTGATTAACCCCTAAAACACTCGTACTGACACCATCGCTCTTGGCGGGGGCAGAAATAATTACTTTTCGAGCACCGGCATCAATGTGTGCTTGTGCTTTTTCAGCAGTGGTAAAGACACCGGTAGATTCAATGACGACATCGACAGCATGCTCTGCCCAGGCTATTTTGGCGGGATCACGTTGAGCTGTGACGACGATTTCGTGATCGCCGATGCGTAGTAGACCCAAGACTGAGTTTTGGTCGGTAACGTCTTTTCGTGATTGATGTCGCTCGACGGTAATTGGCTCTGTAAATACACCATAATTTGAGTCGTATTTAATCAAATGTGCCCAGTCTTCAATTTCCATTGACCCAGATGTATTGATCAATCGTAAATTAAGATTGTCGCGCTGATACTGCCACCAAACACGTAGTGTAGTGCGACCAATTCGTCCAAAACCATTAATTCCAAAAATGCGCTGTTCTGACATACCGACTCCTCAGATAACTAATTATAGTCTCACGATACCATGATCCCGCATCGCAGGCTAGCGTTTTTTTTGGCTAGCTTAGTTTGACTCAGTTAATTCCGTTGTCACCTCGTTGCTTACGTAGGTGCCGATATCTTCACCTCGAACTGCTCTCAGGAGATTGTCTTCCTTGAAAAGTTCAAAAACCATCACTGGCATATTATTTTCTTGCGACATTGCTAAAGCAGCAGTATCCATAACATCGATGCCTTCCATCGAAATAGCATCAGAGAAAGTGAGAGATTTAAAGCGCTTGGCATCTGCGTTGTTGACAGGATCTTTGTCATAAATACCGTCAACTTTGGTAGCTTTCATTAGCACATCGCAGTGTAACTCAAGTGCGTGTAATGATGCTCCTGTATCGGTGGTGACGTATGGTACGCCAGTGCCAGCTGCAAGAATAATCACCCTCCCCTTCTCCATATGGCGCAATGCGCGTCTACGGATGAAGCTCTCGGCAACAGCAGGCATCTGCAGGGCCGTCTGCACTCGAGTTGGCACGCCATTTTTTTCTAACGCATCTTGCAGTGCTAAAGCATTCATGACTGTGGCAAGCATGCCCATGTAGTCAGCTGTTGCGCGATCGATGCCATTTTTTGAGCCAGCAATGCCGCGGAAAATATTGCCTCCACCTACTACTAGCGCTAACTCGACGTTTTCGGCGTAGACTTCCTTAATCTGTTCAGCGACTCGATTAGCTGCCTGCGGATCGATGCCATATTCTCGATCTCCCAACAGCGATTCGCCACCGACCTTGAGTAAAATGCGCTTAAAACGTGTTTTCATAGTACCTTTCTGGTTTTTTTAATGTTTCAAAAGCCAAGTTTGGCGCGTAGGCGAAGAATTTTCCAACGTATATTTTCTGCAATGCGAAAAATTTTGTACCATCGTGGCAAAATGACATAGTCGAAAGTGCCGACAAATTCTTTCAATTCTCCCCCATATCCCTCTTTGAAGCGGTGAAAACCATACCAAGGGTCACGTTTATTAGGTTCTGGACCGAGAGAGCCCCACATATCGAGTGTGTGACAACCTTGGCGTTTGCCATAGCGGATCATTTCCCACATCATCAAATTACTTGCCATGACGTCTCGATGAACACTGCGTGAAGCGCCGTACGGATAATACAGCACCCCATTAAAATTAAACATAATCCAGGAGACAAGGATAGTATTTTCGTAGACTGCGTTAAAAATTTTTAGGTAGCCAGTTTTGCCGAAAGTCTGCCAGAGTGTACGGAAATAATCTGGGCTGTGCGCGTAAAATCCTTGGCGGTTGGTCGTTTCTTTAAGGATTTTGATGTATTCTTCCATACCTTCATAACTAGTATTTTCGTAGACTTTGACACCTTTTTTTATCGCTACGTTGACGTTATAACGAGTTTTGCTCTTCATGTTGGCGAGCAGCTTCTCTTCGCTAGCGGTAAGGTCGAGGTGAAATGTGTATTTAGTGAACAGTGGTCTGCCGGGAACTGTGCCATGTTCGACTAAAAATCGCGTAATGTTGTCATGTCCGCTGGGAGTGCCAACTCGTTGCGCTACATTTGGCTCAAGTTTTACGAAAATGGCGTTGTGTTTTTTGGCTAATTCTTTGATGACCGCTAGCTGCTCCTCATCTGGCATGGGGCCTTTTGGTAGATAGCCAACTTTTTGGCTAAAATAAGGAATAGTGTGAAATGTAATTTGAAAAGCGTTGGTAATTTTGCTGTCAGTAAAGACACCAACCCGTTCGACTTTAACGCCTGTTTTTTTACGAAACTGCCCCCATTCCCAAGACTGTAGGGGGTGCTTAACGACTGAGTTGTACAGTGATTGTTCCTCTTCACGTAGCGCGCGAATAATCATGGTTTGTTATTATAACCTTGCATGAGTCAGTGCGGTAGGTCGATTTTGACTGGCTTGATGGTTGAAGAGTGTTTAACTACTACAGTACAGTTACCGAGTACAGCTACCGCTCGATCAACGCATCGATATCAATGTCACCATTGAGAACATCGTCAAGTAGGTCGTCATCCACTACGACTCTTTGTTCCGTAAAATCATCTTGTGGGAGACTACTTCCGCCTTCAAATTGCAGTAGCTCGCGTGGAATATCGCCTAAAAAACGGCTTGGAATATTGCTGGTGCGACTACCGTAGGTGAATCGTTGCTGAGCGTAGGAAAAATAGAGGTGCTGTTTGGCTCGAGTGATGCCCACATAACAGAGTCGCCGCTCTTCTTCAATACTTTCTGGGTCAAACAGCGAGTTGCTGTGCGGTAACAGACCGTCTTCCATACCAGCCATAAAAACTACGCTAAATTCTAAGCCCTTAGCAGCGTGGAGGCTCATCAACTGGACAGCGTCTTGGGATGCTTCCTTAGTAGTACCCAGGTTTCTACCATCAGTTATGTATTCATCTTGCATCAGTGCTACGTTCTCTAGAAGGTCAGACATGGAGTTAAACTGCTCGGCCATCGCTAAAAATTCAGCGATGTTTTCCAGGCGCTGCCTGTCCTCATCTAGCTCCTCATTGTATCGATCCGAGTAGCCGGTTAAGTGTAAAATTTGAGTCAATAGTTCTTTTGGCTCCGTTGCTCGCATCGTCTGCGAATCTTGCTCAAATTGCCAGGCTTGGAGCGCAGATAGTCTTCGTTTACCAATTTTTTGTGCTCTATTAAAACTAACTGAATCATCGGGATTAAATAGAACTCTTGAGTAAGCAATGAGATCTTTAATTTCTTTGCGCTCGTAAAACCGAGTTCCTCCGACTAGTTTGTACGGAATACCTGCGCGAATCAGTGCCTCTTCAAAGAGTCTTGATTGCGCATTAGTGCGGTATAAGACAGCAATTTCACTCAAGGCGACTTGATTGGAGTGTTCGATAATTCGAGAAATTATTTTGATTGCTTCTAGATCGGCTGAAGTGGTTTCAAGGCAGACGATTGGTTGAGAGGAAGTTTGGTCAGTCCAGAGTTCTAGAATGGGATGTGAGGTGTTGTGTTTGATGACTTGAGTTGCAGCGTCAAGGATTGATTGTGTGGAGCGATAATTTTGTTCCAAACGATACTCAGTAATGTCAGGAAAATCGAGCCGTAGTTGCAGCATATTGCGATAGTCTGCTCCTCTCCAGGCGTAAATACTCTGACTAAAATCACCCACCACGTATAAATTGGTACTTTTCTCAGCCAAAATTTTAGTCAATTGGTATTGTGCTTTATTAGTATCTTGGTACTCATCGACCAGAATATGTGAAAAGCGCTGTTGATACCGCTCCCGCAGCTCAGGGTTTTTTTCCAGCAGTCGCACGGCAAGCACGAGCAAGTCGTCAAAGTCAACAGCGCCAGACTTATCAAGTCCATGTTGGTAGAGCTTGTAAACTCGGGCAATGTGATTGGCAAAGTCACCACTGGCAGTTTCAGCATATTCAGTAGGAGTGAGCATCTCATTTTTGGCGTTTGAAATGGCAGCTTTGACTGCAGCTGGCTTGTAGCGTTTAGCGTCCAGGGTATGTTCCTTGTAAATATCCCGTAGTAGAGCCGTTTGATCTTCGCTATCATAAATTACAAAATCTTGAGAGAGTCCGACGTGATGCCCGTCAATGCGCAATAATCGTGCGCAAATACTATGAAAAGTACCGGCAAACGGCATTCTACTACCAGTTAAAGTTTCAATGCGGCTTTTCATTTCACCAGCTGCTTTATTAGTAAAGGTAACCAACATGATTGACTCAGGTGCAAGTTGCTGGGTTTCTAGCAACCAAGCAGCGTGATGAGTGAGGACTGTGGTCTTGCCCGAGCCAGCACCTGCGAGCACAATAGCCGGTCCACTTTCATGCTTGACGGCTGCTTGTTGATCAGCATTAAGATGTGTTAGAGAGAGAGCCATGCGGCAATCCTACCATGAACGCATTGCAAAACTCCAACCACATTTCTTTCATTCCACAGTAATCCTATTCGCTGAGTACCATGCTAGCTGATTCAGTGGAAGTCGCGTGCTATAGTATGGACTATATGAAACAACCACTTATCATTGCCAATTGGAAGTCACATAAAACACAGTCCGCTGTTGAGGCTTGGCTGGACGCATTTTTGAAAGTTGAGCTACCAAGTCAACCTGAGGTGGTGATTGCCCCAACTTTTGTGCATTTGCCTGCAGTTGCTGAGCGACTGACTAACTCTAGTATTCGACTGGGAGCCCAGGATGCCAGTCCTTTTCCGATGGGTAGTTATACTGGCGAGATTAACGCCGAGCAATTAGCAGATCTTGGAGTAGAGTATGTCTTGGTTGGCCATTCTGAGCGGCGTCGATATTTTCACGAAGTAACTGCTGATATTGCTCAGACAGCAGAACAAGTGATTTTGAATGGCATGAAGCCAGTGGTTTGCCTCGATGAACCAGACATTGAACAGCAGGCAGCGGCGATGGACGACAGCCTGTTTGAGAAATGTGTTTTTGCGTACGAACCAATCTCGGCTATCGGTACCGGAGATCATGAGCCTGTTGATGAGGTGCAGCGAGTCAAAGCAAAAATTAAGCAACATTTTGGCGACGTGCCAGTAATTTATGGTGGCAGCGTTGATTTACAAAATATCGCTGAGTATTTGCTGGTCAGTGATGGCGCCCTGGTGGGCACTGCATCTCTTAAACCAGCATCATTTGCGCAAATAGTTGCTGCCTCCTACGCTGCCTAATGCAGTGCGTATAGTTTGTAGGATTTTGTTCGATATATTTCTTGGTATTCCTGTTCGAAGATGGCTGGGTTAGCGCCAAGCAGCAATTCATATTCCCCGAGTACTGCGTACTGGATCTGCCATTTCTCTATAATGTCTTGCCTGGCTGGATTGGCGAAAAGTTGAAGCATATCTTGTTGTTGATCATCGTATGCTAGTCCATGCGTCCATAGCCAGCCCGAATAGCTCATCAACACCTGCCGACCTGTTAAGTTTGACAGCCAATGATTATGTCTCTCGCCAGCGAGCCAAATTGAGTCAGGACTGGTATTTTGTCGAACCCACTGAGCAAGCTCGATTTCCTCAGTTGTATAGAGTCTGAGTGATTGATCAGGGCTAATCATGAGCAACTTGACAGTGTCATGGAGTCCGCCAAAAATTGAAACGCAGATAATAATCACAATACTGCTAAGAGTAATTTTTCTAGTTAGGGGGTGCGTACTACTTTTTGCAGATTCAAAGAGTGCTAGAAATCCATAACTGGCTAAGCCACAAAAACCAATTGCTACCCAAAAGAGTAGTTTAGTGTTGTCCCAAAGATGTGGTTGAAAACTAATAAGATTGAGCAACAAAAAGAGAATAAAAAAAGCTGCTGGCACAAGTAGGGCGGCATGTTTTTGACCAATTTTTGACGTTTCTAGAGTGTTTTTTTGATAGAGTTGATGCCAGCCCGCGAGCGCAGCGAGCGGAATAATGCCCCAATTATTCCACCAAAACACCAGCCATTCCTTCAAAGACTCTGCATACCACCCAGGTTGCCAAGAAATGGTTCCAGTAGCGGTGCCTTGAGAGTATCGCGTACCGTGCCAAAGCAGGGCGAGTATCGCCAGCAACAGTAGTGGCCAAGAGTTTTTTAACAAAAGCAGAAGCTCAGTTCTCTTAGATACCAAGATCAGCCCGACTCCCAAGCAGCACACTATAATCCCTATCGCCAAAAAAGTATGAGTATGTATGTAGGGTAAAAGTAGCAGTAAAACACCAGCAATCCAAGCAGATCTGATCTTTCTTGAAGATTCTTGTGTAGTGAAGCAAATTTGATAACTGAGTAGAAGCGTTAGTAAGCCAAAAACTATGCCCAACGATAGCGCCCGTTGTGGAATCAGAAGCGTCATGCCCGTGGCACCCCAGACTAAATTGGTATTTTGATCGAAGGTAAGCATATTTTGACCAACCTCAGTTGACTGTATGGTTGCAAAAGGAGTCAGGGTGTCTTCGGTGAGGTATGCTAGTCCTCCAGAAGTAAGGAGAAGCGTAATGGCAAGTGCAGCAACTAGATTAGATGAAAATAACTTTTGATAGCTATAGGTAATCAAGAAAATAGCACCAGCCACGCTGAGGACTTGGGGAATAATGAAGGCAGACAGCAGCGGAACGCCCATTCGCACTAACAGCGCACTGACTAGATTGATGCCAAACGGATAGATAAAGTCTGTCCCCAATAATAATGGATTTTGCGCTGGGATCACTGTTTCCCCGTATGCCATTCTGGTGGTCATAATCAGGTGAGCAGCCCAATCTCCCCAAGTAGTTTGTAGCAGCGTGCCTAATCCTTGAGAATCGCTAACGAATTGAGTGCTGATTAACCAGACATACACTAAGATCCAAAAAGAACTCACCAGGAGTAATAGTTTGGCATGCTTGGTATGTCCGCATTGTCTAATCGTTTGCCAAGTTTGAGCAAACGATCTTTTCATTCTGGAGTTTCTAGTACTGCAAAGTTGCCATTTACCCAACCTTCAACGCCATTTGCGTCAATCTTGTGCCAATCGTTTTCTGTTTCACCTAAGTATGGGTAGCTCTGTTCAACCGGTAGCGTAACGAGTTGACGACTATTGCTATCAGGCTCTTCTCTTACCCGCACGACTTCTTGGTCATCAATAAACAAACTGGTTCGTTTGATCGTAACGGTTCCTGCAGGTTGTGCATTGCCATCTTCTCCAATACCCCCTGATTCGGTTGCCGGTGCCGATGCATCAATTATTTCAGACTCATCGCTCACTACTTCCGGGTCCATTTCCCCTGGAAGGCGGAGTTTTGCTAATGTAACGGTAATTACCATTCGGAAGCCTTGTTGAACTGAGATGGTATGGTGTTGCACTTCGTATGAAGGTAGTGATATCTCAAATTCTCGGTTCCCCGCAGGAATATCTGTAAAGACTGCTGGGGAGAACTCTTTTTCCCTGTCCTCTATGGAAACAATGGCGCCCTCAGGAATGGTGTGTACAACCACTTCAGTTGCGTCGCTGTTTCTCAGCGGTTCCATTTCGTAGATAACACCACCACTTAACTCTGGTTGCGTATTAGGTTTCCACATCACTACTGTCAAGGTACTGCGACGCAGTGTAATGGTGGTTTCGTAGGGTGCATACTCTGGATTGGTCGGTTCAATGCGCAGTTGATAGCTGCCTGGTTTCAGATTCTTAGCTATCATCGGCGTTGCATCAAGAGTTTGTCCATCCAGGTACACAAAACTGGCAATGTCGTCGGTCAATACCTGTAGTCCAGCTCGTTCTTTAGATTCAAAAATGCTGCAACCGCTCAACACGCTAGCGACAATCAGTAGTAGTATAGCCGTCTTAACTGCATGAAAAAAGAAAATTGTTCCAGACAAGTTGCCATGAATCTGCATGTCACTAGTCTATCATGACTTACTCGTGTATCGAGTATTATTTAGAGATGAGCACTTGGTCGAGGACCTCTCGTACGTCACTGACTGGGATAAAGGTAATGGCTTTTTTGACACTAGCAGGAATTTTTTCCAGATCACGTTCATTTTCTTTTGGAATCAAAATGGTGGTACTCCCTGCCCTGCGTGCCGCTAGGCTTTTCTCTTTTAATCCTCCAATACGTAGCACTCGTCCTCGCAGTGTCACTTCACCGGTCATGGCTACATCTTTGCGGACTGGCTTATTAGTGAAAGCGGAGACGATAGCTGCGGCGATTGTTACGCCCGCCGAAGGTCCATCTTTGGGCACCGCACCCTCTGGTACATGAATGTGAACATCAGTAGTTTGCATTTTTTCAGAATCAATGTTGAACTCTTCAGCATTGGCTTTAACGAAAGTGAGAGCAGCTTGTGCTGATTCTTTCATCACATCACCGAGCTTACCAGTGAGTTTGACTTGTCCTTTGCCCCTAGTGAGTGCTACTTCAATAAAAAGCACCTCTCCCCCAACAGACGTCCAGGCTAAGCCAGTGGCTAGTCCTACCGTATCTTCTTTTTCAGTAATGGTAACGTCATGAGGTTCAGGACCAAGGTATTGACGAATTTTTTTGGTTGTAATGGTGACACGCTGCTTCTTTTTTTGCAGCGATAACTCTCGAGCTGCCTTACGAGCAATTTTACTGAGCGTTCGCTCTAGTGAGCGAACGCCTGCTTCTTGGGTATAGCGACGGATGATCGTCATTAGCATTGCATCAGATATGCTAATGTTTTTTTCAGTCAGCGCGTTTGCCATAAGCACTTTACCCAATAAATGTTTTTTGGCAATCTGAAATTTTTCCTCTTCGGTATATCCGGAATAGCGAATAATTTCCAATCGGTCCTTCAGTGCTGCCGGAACCGTATCAAGCGTGTTTGCGGTAGTGATGAAGATTATTTCTGATAAATCAAATGGTACATCGAGGTAGTGATCAACAAATGATTTGTTCTGTTCTGGATCGAGTGTCTCCAGTAATGCCGATGAAGGATCGCCGCGATAATCACTGCCAATTTTATCAATTTCATCAAGCATGAAGATTGGATCCAGCGTTTTTGTCTGGCGAAGAGCATTTATGATTTTACCAGGCATGGCACCAACGTATGTGCGCCTGTGTCCTCTAATATCTGCCTCATCTCTAATGCCACCAAGTGAAACCTTGACAAATTTTCTGCCTAAACTTGCGGCAATCGACTGACCAATACTAGTTTTCCCCACTCCAGGCGGACCGACGAAACATAAAATAGTGGGCAAACTAACTTGCCTAGAATTGGATTGCTGTTGTTTGCGTTGCAGCACTGCCATGTACTCCATAATCCGATCTTTCACTTCTTCGAGACCATGATGATTTTTGGAAAGTTCTTTCTCAGCTGTTGCAATGTCTGCACCCTCTCCGCTGCGCGTTTCCCATGGCAATTCAAAAATGATGTCTAGCCAGCTTCTAATATACCCAGCCTCAGGGTTATTGGGCGACATATTACGCAGTCGCTTGACTTCCTTGGCTACCTTTTGCCTAGTTTCTTTTGGTAGTTTAGCTTTTTTGAGCTTTTTCTCATACTCGTCTACTATTTCCTCTTCATCTTCAATATCGCCGAGTTCCTTTTGGATCGTTCTCAGTCGTTCGCGCAGTACGTTATCACGCATGTGCTTATCAAATTTTTCCTGGGTTTTGTGTACGACGTCTTTTTCTATTTCAAGCACCTTCATTTCGTGAGCAAGGTGGTTTATGACGATCTGCAACCGCTTTTTTACGTCGATGTTTTCTAGAAGGTCTTGTTTTTCCTCTGTTTTGATGGATAAGGTGCTGGCAATTTGATCAACTAATTCGCCATGAGTGACACCACCCATCAACTTCATGAAATTGAGAAACTCTACTGGTTTGCCCATATGAATGGCTTTGCGAAACTCTTTTTGTAAATGACCAACCATTGCTTCAGTTTCGTCATCTTGTTTTGCTGTATCAACAAGTAGTTCAATTTCTGCTGTCAATTTTGGTTCAACTGTGGTGAAGTGTTTTACCCGTGCCCGACCAATTCCCCTAACCAGTGCATTGACGCTTTTATCGACATGTAGAGTTTTTTCAATGGTGGCGATTGTGCCCACTTCATACAAATCTCCAGGTTTGGGGTTATCTATCTCTGGATCTCGTTGAGTAAGGAGTAAGACCTTTTTTTTAGTTTTTGCGGAATCCTTGATCGCATTGAGAGACACTGAGCGACCGAAGGTTAAAACGGACTCAGTGCTGGGAAACAATACGCCTTCACGAATGGGTACGACGGGCAGAATTTCGCGGTCAACACCTACAGCAATTCTCTCCCCAGATGATTTCTTTAACGCTGTACTTGATAGCACAGTTCCAGGTTTCTTGGAGCTTTTTGGTGTTGTTACTGCTGTCGCGGTTGAAGTCTTTTTCTTGACAGCAGTTGCCGGTTTTTTAGGTTTTTCATTTGCCATGAGTTAGCATTCTAAATGTATGTCTGCTAATTTGCAAGCGGTGGTTTAGGCTCAAACACATTCGGAATAAGGCACGATGCTTTTTTGGAATAAACGAAATGAGATGTGATATGCTTGTAACAATTATTT
The DNA here is from genome assembly GCA_040879165.1 of Patescibacteria group bacterium. Taxonomy (GTDB): domain Bacteria; phylum Patescibacteriota; class Microgenomatia; order UBA1400; family PJMF01; genus JBBDKV01. The sequence goes on along the minus strand of JBBDKV010000002.1, from coordinate 28,942 downwards.
ATTAATAAGGAGGAAAATGCTTATTTCCCTGCTTGGTCAGCTGATAGAAGCTGGCATCAAATGGATCGGCTAATAGCTGAATCCGTTGAGAAAAAATAGGAGCGATATGCTCCTATTTTTTTGCGTTTTTGTATACTATTGTGTTGTGCCAAACGAACCTCAATATCTTTAGTTGAGCCAATGTAATATCTGCCACTTGTATCACT
>JBBDKV010000002.1:28216-28636 GCA_040879165.1 Patescibacteria group bacterium | reverse complement strand
TTGAAGAATATAGACTGCAAACATGTGGGTGACGATGGACTCGAACCATCGACCTTCCCGCTTAGCGGGACGCTCTAACTTTTAATAAGCCTTGTGAAACTATTCCCACCTTTATATGATTTAATCTCCTGTTCGCGAGCGTATGCTGTTTTGCGATCTAGAAATGTCTCAGTGTAGATCACTTGCCAAGGACCTTTGTTTCTAGTTGCGATTACTTTCCCTCTATTGTGTTGTGCCAAACGAACCTCAATATCTTTCGTTGAGCCAATGTAATATCTACCACTTGTATCACTTTGAAGAATATAGACTGCAAACATGTGGGTGACGATGGACTCGAACCATCGACCTCAGTCTTATCAGGACTGCGCTCTAACCAACTGAGCTAGTCACCCATTATTTTTCATCGTTTCTGTTAATCAC
>JBBDKV010000002.1:0-28116 GCA_040879165.1 Patescibacteria group bacterium | reverse complement strand
ACCATCGACCTTCCCGCTTAGCGGGACGCTCTAACCAACTGAGCTAGTCACCCATTATTTTTCATCGTTTCTGTTAATCACAGCGTGTGACAGCTGTAGGACTCGAACCATCGACCTTCCCGCTTAGCGGGACGCTCTAACCAACTGAGCTAGTCACCCATGCATTGCTAGATGGTTATTGTATCATAGGAATGGCTTTAATCTTGTGGTATGGTAGATTTATAAAAGTAATGAAAGTGCTTATGAGTGAAAGAGTGGGTCAAGATCCTAGGAATCCAAATGTATGGACAACAGAAAAAGGAAATAGTTTGCTCATAAAAGGTTTTCCTATAGAAGTATTTGCTCTAGGTCAAGCTGTAACTGAAACTTCAGAAGGAACAGATGCAAAGGTAGCTGGTAGAGAAACAACTTCTGCAGAAAAAAATGATGAGCCGAATACTTAATAGTGTTCGTGGGTGTAATTATTGAATGGAGGGAGTATTATGCCTAGGTCAGAGAGACACACTCATCCAGATGGTTATCAGTTTGATAGAGTTTATCAAGACAATGGCCGCATCACTGATTTCATTATCACCCCAGATTCATACTTCAAACCCGTGAGAAGCGACAGAAAACAACGATTTAATAAAATGGGCAAATCAGAAATTCGACAACAAAAAGTTATCTGTAACTCAGATTCTGAACAAGCATCAGAGTAAATTTACCCCTTCTTAAGCACAATTTCATCGTTTTTAGTAGTAACTTCAATTGTGTCGCCTTGACTGACGATCTCGTCAAGTACCTTGAGTGCGAGTGGGTCAAGCACTGTTCGTTGGATCAATCGCTTGAGTGGTCGAGCGCCGAAAACTGAATCGTAGCCTGCACTGGCGAGCGCTTTGACTGCATCATCTGTGTAGGTGACGTTGATTTGTTGGGTGATTAAGCGTTTTTTGACATCCTCGAGCTGCAATTTGACGATAGTTTCAATTTCTTTTTCACTGAGTGGTTGGAAAATGATGATGTCATCGATGCGGTTGAGAAATTCTGGCTTAAAGTGTTGGCGAAGCTGCTCATGAACGGCTTTTTCTTGGGCTTCTCGTTCTCCTTGATGTTCGGCAATGGCGCTACTTGCCAGGTTTGAGGTCATAATAATCACGGTGTTTTTGAAATTTACCGTTCGACCCTTGCTATCAGTCAGTCGTCCGTCATCAAGTAACTGTAATAAGACGTTGAAAACTTCTGGATGTGCTTTTTCAATTTCATCAAAGAGTACGACTGTGTAGGGGTGACGGCGCACGGCTTCGGTTAGTTGACCGCCTTCTTCATAGCCGACGTAGCCTGGTGGCGAGCCGATTAGGCGAGCCACAGCATGACGTTCCATATATTCACTCATATCTATTCGCACCAGTTGATTGTCGTCATTAAAGAGAAACTCAGCAACTGCTTTTGCTAATTCTGTTTTGCCAACGCCCGTTGGACCAAGAAAGATAAATGAGCCAATAGGTTTACTTGCTTCAGAAATGCCCGCTCGACTGCGTCTGACAGCATTGGCTACTGCGGCAATTGCCTCTTTCTGTCCCACTACCCTCTGCTCTAATTCTTGCTCCATGTTTTTGAGTCGATCACTTTCTTGACTGAGCATCTTTTGGACTGGAATACCGGTCCAGCGCGCAACAACTCGAGCTATGTCTTCCTCGGTAACTTCTTCTTTCAGAATTGATCGGTCTTTTTGTACTTCGGTCAGCTTCTTTTGGGCTTTTTTGATAGTTTCTTCAAGTTCGGGGATTTTGCCGTAATTAATTTCCGCAGCCTTTTGTAGATCATAGTTGCGTTCTGCAGCCTCTGCTTCGGCACGCAGCTCATCGAGTTGCTTGCTTGTTGCCTTCAGCTGATCAATTACTTCCTTTTCATTTTTCCAGTGTGCCTCAAGTTCCTGAGACTGTTCGCGCAGTTCGGCCAACTCTTTCTCAATTTTTTGCAATCGTTCTTTTGAGGTATCATCTTTTTCTTGCTTGAGTGCCTCGCGTTCGATTTCTAGCTGGCGTATTCGGCGATCCAGTTGATCAAGTTCAGTGGGCTTACTATCTATTTCAATTTTCAGCACTGAGGCGGCTTCGTCCATCAGGTCAATAGCTTTGTCTGGCAGGAAGCGATCAGAAATGTAGCGTTTGGAGAGGTCAACAGCGGCAACCAGGGCGTTGTCAGTAATATGGACGCCATGATGCGCTTCGTATTTTTCTTTGATGCCTCTGAGAATTGAAATGGCATCATCAGTACTTGGTTCTTCAACCATCACTGGCTGGAAGCGACGCTCCAGCGCCGCATCTTTCTCGATATACTTGCGGTATTCTTTGAGTGTTGTTGCCCCGATAGTGCGTAGTGTGCCACGAGCAAGCGCAGGCTTGAGTAAATTGCCAGCATCAGTTGAGCCCTCAGCGGAACCTGCGCCAACAATTGTGTGCAATTCATCGATAAAGAGAATAATTTCTCCTTCAGCAGATTCAATTTCTTTGATGACTGCTTTAAGGCGATCTTCAAACTCTCCTCGGTATTTCGCTCCTGCAATCAGCGATCCCATGTCCAGACTGAGCAATCGCTTGTGTTGTAGTGTATCTGGCACATCATTGGCGATGATCTTTCGAGCCAGCCCTTCTGCGATTGCCGTTTTTCCAGTTCCGGGTTCACCTACTAAAACGGGGTTATTTTTTGTTCGACGGGACAGAATTTGCATTACTCTGCGGATCTCTTCGTCCCGTCCAATGACTGGATCTATCTTGCCATCTTTTGCCAATTGAGTAAAATCTGTGGTATATTTTTCCAAAACTTGATATTTTCCTTCAGGATCGCGGTCGGTCACTTTTTGACTGCCTCGTAATTCCTTCAGAACAGCGAGGATCTGTTGTTTTTCTACTTTGAATATTTTCTGAACGTCTGTATTTTCGAGCAATCCAAGAAAGAGGTGCTCGGTACTAATAAATTCATCACGTAATTTTCCTGCTTCAGATTCAGCAGCACTCAAAGTTTGAGAGAGTTCTCGGGAGCCAACAGCCTGGGTGACTTCTGCAGTAGTGGGGAGTTGTTCCAATTGTTCTTTGAGATCTGCGGCTATTTGTGTGGCGTCAGCGTCAAGTTTTTGCAGGATTGAAGGAACAATGCCCCCAGCTTGCTGGGTTAATACAAGTGCTAGATGCCAAGGTGTAATCTCAGTATTTCTCAACTGCCCTGCCAACTGCATGGCGCCCTGCATACTCTCTGCTGCTTTGGTGGTAAGTTTATTGAGATCCATATTACTTTCTTGTAGATACCAATGATTAGATTATATCGAGATTTTGAAGATTGTGAAGGGGGATTTAGCAGACAACATCTTACTCTGCTAAGTTGAAACATAACTACTTTTAATTGATGTATTAATATAATATTAAGTATATCTTAATTGATCAAAGAGCATCAATCTGCACGATTATACCAATCCTGTGGATCTATATCCGTGACCATCTCTCCAGCAGCTACCTCGACTATCAGCTTGTCGTGTGACTCACACTCGACTGAGAGTCCGCAGACCACAAATTCATTATAGTATGCTCGGTAGGGATCGTTTGGCAAACTTGCATATACGTAATACTGCCCCACTGGAACCGTTATTTCGTACCCTAATTCGTACTCAAAACGGTCATTTTCAATGGTATCTTCGGTACAAAATTCATCATCACTTTCTAAAGTTTCGGCACAAATAATCATTGGCGGGATCACTTCACTGGGAAAACTGAGTGAGCCTGTAATAGTGCCACTGGCACTAGCGGTGCTGTCAGTTGGAGTTGGCTGAGGACTTGGTTCAGGAAATAATTGTTTTTGATTCTCGGCTACTTGAGATTCAAGCGAGTGCAACGCTGCCTTGTCCTGTTCGTTGTACCAAACGTACCAGCCAAAGAGTGTAATGACGAACAGTAATACGATGCTTAAAAGAAAGAGTCCTGTTTTCATGAGCTTAGTATCTCATATTTTTTGAGTATGTTGAGAAGGGGCTGATTATCCAGCACCGCCACCACCACCGCCTCCCCCTCCACCACCACCGCCTGATGAGCCACCAGATGAGCCGACTCCGCTGGCGCCGAATGATGATGAGCTGGCTGCGCTGACCTGACTAATGGCAGAGTTAATTGATGAGATGGTGCTCGAAATGGATTGAGTGTGTTGAGTAGCAGTACCGCTTGTCCCCGCCCAATACGTCGTCATCACTTGTTGATCGCCAGCAGGTAGTTTAATCGGTAACTGAGACAAAGCTTTCGCAGATACACCGAGCAACGTTCCGTATACCAAGTATTTTTCCCATAAGATTATCGAGTAGATTGGATAGCGAGCTGTTTTGCGATAGTCTTGCATGTGTTTTTTGAACGCAATCCATTTGGCAGCTTCTTCACTACCCTTGACAGTTCGTTTTTCACCATACCTGTAAAACACGACTGTTAGGATGATTAACATACATGAAATAATCAGACCTAAGGCGAGTAATACAAAGCTCAACGCGGATAGATTGGCAGCAGCTGCCCAGTGAAACATCAAAAATTGGATAACAGGAATGAGAATGATAAACGCTAGTTTGTTCTTCTGTTTTTTAATCTGGTGAGATGTGGTGTCAAGATAGCCTTGAGTCAGATTAAGCTTGTGGGTCATTTTTTCTAATTGGTCGAAGAAACTTTTTCCCGCCGTTTGATTGGATTTAAAATAACTAACTATATCAGTCAAGGCAATTCGCTTGGGTTCTTTTGTAGTGTCGTGATTTTTCTTTGCAAAGAATGTTTTGCTGAGAAAGGAAAATGCATCCTTTTGGGACGAAAGGCTGTTGAGGAGTTGCGCGACGTGTTTTTCAATTGGAGACAGTGGCTTGCGCCCCTGATTGTTGAGTGGTCGTAAATAGTACACATAATCGCGTTTCAAGAAACCCTGTTTCTTGTCACTTCGTTCAAAAGCAAAATGTCGATGTTGGACGAGAGAAAGCAGCGTTGCGGTAAATACACGCGGTGGCAGTTTTGAGTGAACGGATATGAGTTGATGTACTTGAGCGGGGTCAAGTTCGCTGGGGGGCTCCCACAGTCTATCTGAGGCAGATACTTTAGGTAATGGCATATCTTTGCCATGCTTGAGGAAATTTTGAATAGATGTGTAGATTAAAAAGATTGAAGCTACAAGTAGTCCAATTGCACCGAGTTCGACAATTCTGCTTTGTGCGGCTTTGTTAGCCAATTGTCTTTCGGTTTCGGCTATATAGGCAGCCTCTTGCTCGATAATCTTGGATAGAGACGCTGAGCCAACTGCTCCAGCGGAGAAAAATGCTTTGGGAAAAATGACACGACCTTCAAAAAATTCTCCAGCCTTGGTTTTTGGCACTTGGAAGGTGACTTGATCTGCAGCTGGAATGCTGACTCGACCAGTTAGTGGACCGTGTGCCCAGGCTTGAATATTTTCTTCAGGGACATCAGCGTACATATCAAGGGTGATTGAGATATTGTTTTGACCGCTTTCCCACTCGTCTCCGATCCATTGCCAATATAATTCTGCAACATCTTGATGCAAAGTAATGGCGTTTTCGACAGTATATGACAAGTTGAATGTTTTGCTTGTGTTGCTGCGATAAAACCACTTGATAGTGTGCGAGTCATTTTCAGCTCGGTGATAGAAGGTATTTGGCGGCCTTTCACTTTCTGCAGCAGCAATTTCTTGAGTAGTAAGTTGTTTATAGCAGCTGGATTGATCGCAGACTTGAAAATTATTGATTTGATATGCTTCGGTTCTACTAGGTGATTTGGTCTGGTCAGGGTTGGTGTTGATGGTTTGGAAGGCGAAAGTAAAATCGCCATCAAAAGTGTAGGTTCGATGCTCGGTGACGTCCATGCTGCCATCTTGATGTACGATAGCTTGAATGGTGACTTGGTCAATAGTGAATGAGTTGGCGCGAGCGAGATTGGGGGCAGTAAAGTACGCGAATCCGAGTAGTAAGAATATCAGCGAAAGTGGGCGTTTCATTAGCTCATTATATCCTAAAACAAAACAAGACGCTTGGGAGCGTCTTTGGGGTGCTGGAAAAAAGAGGGTGATTGGCGAGCCGTCAGGCGAGCCAAAAATCTTTCCAAGGTAATTAAATAATTATCTGAAACAAACATGGTGGTAAAAACACCGACCTAGATATGGTGATCATAGGATTTAAGGTATTTTTCACTTACATTGCTGTAAGCGGGAGAAAAAGGCGTGAGTTCCTTCAACCCTTCCTCCTTAGAAAGGAGGTGATCCATCCGCACCTTCCAGTACGGATACCTTGTTACGACTTAGTCCTCATCGCCAACCTCGCCGTAGAAGGGCCGCTCCCCTCACTTTAGATTCGAGTGAAGTCACAGTTGTGATCTCAAACCCAAGGTGAGGGGTTACGGTCACCTGCTTCGGGCGCTGCTGACTTTGCTGGCTTGACGGATTGCGCTTCATTGAAGTTATTGCGCGTTCCCACTAAGCAAGCGGCTTTCCCGCACTTAGCGAGCCGTAATGTTTATTCATACTGAGCTTCAATATATGAAGCTGAGAGCATTACGTATTTTCCTTCAATAATGTATTCATCAGTGTAACGAATGTTACCCGAATGTGTCAATTATCTACTATGAAAATGCTGACTTCCTAACAAGCAATGACTTCCATCTTGCTAGGATCTCCCTGGGTCACCATAGTTTCTGTTCCAAACATGAATAGCGAGTTTGCATGACACTTCCTTCTGACTGCCCTGCAGAAGTCGTGTTACTCTTGAATGTGCTATCCCTGTTCTTTGCCTCAAGCCCTCCGCCCTAGTGATTACTCAAATAGGACTGCTGTATTTTTTTTTTGGCTACTTCTTTCAATTTTTTTACAAATTGCGAAGGTGGGATTTTAACCCACTAGAAATTATAGCTGCCAGGCGCGATTTTTATTTGCAGTGTTCTGAGATAGTATTCCCATCGCTGGGATATTCTTCTCTCCCGACCGGGCACACGGTTTTCCCGTACCCTGGCCGACGCTTGATGGACTGTACACATTCATTTTCTGTCTAATATTTCGAAGTTTTTCGATACCCTCTTGAGTTAAGTGCTCTTTTCGTTTAAAAATTTCTACAGCTTGTAAAAACTTTTGATACGAAAATCGCTTTTTCGCTCTCAAAGGATATTTTTCAAAAAATGGTATGAGTTTTTCAGTAATATCTTTCAGTGAGGAAACTTTAAGCTCAACGTGCGGATGCCATCCATACTTTGAATAATCAATGGTATAGATTTTGCCACAGTCAATTGTTTCCTGAATGTATTGTAGGATTTCTCGATCATCGTCCCGCACTTCAATTTGGAAGTGGATGCGAGCATCGAGTCGTAGTTTTTTGCTTCTATGTTTGCTGATGGTGATGGTAAAACAACCTTCGCCATCTATAAATCCTGCAATATAATCACCAGATATTTTCACATCAAGTTAGCCCTTCCTTTATATATGGAATATAAAGTACTATGGCGTCTGCAGACTTCCTGAGAGGTATTTGATCGCATCACTTTGATCATACTTATTCAATCTTACATGGATTGTAGGAAGAATAAGACCAAACAGGATCTCCCTTCGTTCGTATATACACATTGTGTTTTCATCTCGAGCCCAAATACATATATATGTTGCCTATGAGAATAGGCGGTTAGAAGTGACTTCTCCAGTTGTACGTAGGATCGTCACATATATATGCCGTTTCAACTTCAAGCTGAAAACTGCTACTAATGCCCTTCAGCCTGGCGGTTACCCACCAAGGCCTGCATGTTCGCTTCAAAAAACTTCTATTTTTATGGTTGGAATTTCACCAACTAGTGTATATACGCGGAAGGCGCATATTTACGTTGTACAAGGAGCGAGAACGTATTCACCGCAACCTGCTGATTTGCGATTACTACCGATTCCGGCTTCATGCGGGCGAATTGCAGCCCGCAATCCGAACTGAGGGGCCGTTTAGAGGATTGGCTCAGGGTTACCCCGTCGCTACCTGTTGTCGGCTCCATTGTAGGATGTGTGTTGCCCCGGATGTAAGGGACATGCTGACTTGACGTCGTCCTCTCCTTCCTCCCCGCTAAGAGCGGGGCAGTCTCGTATGACACTTGTAACATACGACAAGGGTTGCGCTCGTTACCACACTTAAGTGGACGTCTCCAAAAATCATTAGATTACTCTAATGGTAGACTATACCTTCACCCCAACTTGTGTTAAGTAGGGGGCTGGCGTGTTATAGGTGTTTAGATTTATCCCAGAAAGGGATCAACAACCTATCTTCATCTCGCTAAGCGAGAATTCAGTCGTTACGGGGTCACCCCGCTAAGCGGGGGACTTCCCTCGATATTATCCATTGACCAAACATAACCCAAAATGAGAATGTTAGTCAATTAGGACTTCATCGATATGAGCCAGATTTTTCATTCCGCATTACTGCGGAAGGTCGCGAGATTGTTCACGACACGAGCTGACGACAGCCATGCATCACCTGTGTACCACTCTCGAAGAAATTCTAGTTTCCTAGAACGTGCAGGTACATGTCAAATCCGGGTAAGGTTTTTCGCTTTGTATCGAATTAAACCACATGCTCCACCGGTTGTGCGCTCCCCCGTCAATTCCTTTGAGTTTTAACCTTGCGGTCGTACTCCCCAGGCGCCTTGCTTAACGCGTTAGCTTACGCCATTCCACCTCAAGGGTGGAACAACTAGCAAGGAGTGTTTACGGCTTGGACTACTGGGGTCTCTAATCCCATTGGCTACCCAAGCTTTCGTCCCTGAGCGTCAGTCGTGTCCTAGAAACCTGCCTTCGCGCGCGGTATTCCTCTTGATATCTACGGATTTCACCCCTCCACCAAGAATTCTAGTTTCCTCGAACAGACTCTATTTTAGCAGTTTTTCGTGCCTTTCTGGAGTTAAGCCCCAGTATTGGACAAGAAACTTACTAAAACGCCGACGGACCCTTTACGCCCAGTAAATCCGGATAACGCTCGCACCCTACGTATTACCGAAGCTTCTGGCACGTAGTTAGCTGGTGCTTTCTAGCGGGGTACTGTCAACCTCACCTTTTAGTCTGGACAACAGTCCAGAACAAAAGGTGAGGTTTCATCCCCCGCCACAGTGGTTTACACTCCGAAGAGCGTCTTCCCACACGCGGTGTCGCTGCGTCAGGCTTTCGCCCATTGCGCAATATTCCCGGTTGCTGCCACCCGTAGGTGTAGGTTCCGTGTCTCAGTAACCTTGTGGCCGATCATGCTCTCACATCGGCTAGCCGTCGTTGCCTTGGTAGGCTATTACCCCACCAACTAGCTGATAGCGCGCAGGCTCCTCCAATAGTGCCTCTCACCATAAAATGGTGAGAGGCTTTCCCCCACACTATAAATAGTGTGGGGCGTATGCGGTATTACCCCATCTTTCGATGGGCTATTCCCCACTACTGGGTAGATTCCTACGTGTTACTCACCCGTTTGCCACTCTCCTCCTCACCTGCAAGCAGGTGAGGAGTACCGTTCGACTTGCATGCCTAAGGCACACCGCCAGCGTTCATCCTGAGCTAGGATCAAACTCTCAAAAAAGAGTTTTGATTTACTGTATTAGTTACCTATGTTTCCATAGGATTTGTTTGTAAAGGAATTAAACGGATTGCTGCCATTATCAAAAAATGGTAATGGTGGCAGTCACGTTTCCAATAAGAGAAACAGTGCTTTACCACCATGTTTATTTCAGCGTCTTAATTATTTAATTTGTTGATATTCACTTGTTAAAGATCGATCCTCCGCTCGTCAATTTGTAGACTCTGACACAAAACAAGCCACCAGCCGACTCCTGACGTGGAGTACCTGAGGTGGTATCATGAAATATGTAACTACAATTTTGAGAAGATGAGTATCCCTTTTGGGGACTTATCTTTCGAAGGATCTGAAGTATATGATACAAGCTAAAAAGAGTCAATACTGGGTTTTTAACCTGCATTTTTCAACTTGTAGAAGTAATGATACTTCTAAATGCACCAAGTAATGCTACGATATGTCTGAAAAAAGAGATGAAACCAGTGTAAAGAAAGAAGAAATAGAATCGCGATATCAGAGTTTCAATGGAGAGGTGCGTGGATTTGCAGAAAGAAGCTTGAAAGAGGTTCATCAACTACTGATTCTTGAGTCACAAGCAACGGATGACAAGTTAAAGGTAGCATTCTATTTAAATTATCTCCCGCTACTTAAAGATATGCAGCAGCGTAGCAAAGAATTGTTACACGCATGTGCCACTTTACCAGACTTTGAGGAATATAGTGAAAAATACCCTGAGTTTGTAGCGTTTTTATATAACTTTCAGTCTGTCGAAGCGCTAATACACTCTGATGAAATGCTCGCTCAAGTCTATAGTCAATCAATTAGAGAAACATTATTGGGTATATCACGGCCACTATTATATGAAGGTTTAAGAGCTGCTGATGGAAAGATGGTCGTAGCTGAACAAGTAACTAACAAAAAACCTGGTCAGCAGTTGGAATCTTTTTCCACTCAGGTCAAGCATCTGCAAGAATTACGTACTCTACTTATTGACTTTACGGGAATATCTTCAGATGAACTAAGTGATTATTCCCCCGCCAAGACAAACAGTTTGGTTGATTTGATCAGTGTTGAGTGAGTTGTAAATAACAGCCGATTGTCCCGCAGCAATGCCCTTAACTGCAGTGTGTAATCGAATGGTGGCGCAATCTTCAGTAATGACTAGTTCGGCTGGCAAAAGTTGTCCAGTATGACGAATACGCACAAACACTTGTTGGCTAGATGGCGGATTTTGTATCCAGTGAAGGTCAGTAATTGTAAATTCGTTGGTCTCTGTGTCTGATCCAAAACCTACTACTAATTGGTTTTTCTCAGCATTTTTTTTAATTACGTAGTAGGGTGGAAAGTTTTGCTTGAGCATTGTGCTGCCATCTTTTTGTGTAATCACGGTGTGCTTTTCTATTGAAAAGCCGTGTCGTTGGCCAACAGTGTAGAACCAGAGGCCTCGATGTGAACCAATCACATTGCCTTGTGTGTCAACGACTTCTCCTGGATTTTCTCCCAGCTCATCTTTGAGAAAGGCTGACACATCAATATCTCCAATAAAACAGATACCGACAGAATCCTTTTTTGTTGCAACGGGCAGATCACGCTTTTTAGCCTCTGCTCTCACCTGTGATTTTGTGTACTTTCCGAGAGGAAAGTGGATATGTTCTAGTTGAGTTGCTGTCAGTAGATAGAGAAAGTATGTCTGATCTTTGTGAGCGTCTACAGGAATAGCAAGTTGGTGTTGGTTGCTTTTGGCATCAGTGGTGATTGCGGCGTAGTGTCCGGTGGCAACTGCGTCAAAGCCTTCGCGCAGTGCCCAGTCGTAAAATAAGCCAAACTTTATTTCTTTGTTGCAGAGCACGTCTGGGTTGGGTGTCCGCCCAGCTTGATACTCGTCAAAAAAGTACTGCACCACTTTGTCACGATAGGCATGTTTGAAATCAAGCACTTGGAAAGGAATGTTGAGAGCAAGCGCAACCTCTAGAGCGTCTTTGCGATCTTCCTCGCTCCTGCAGCCAGGTGCTTTCCAGCATTCTAGATACACACCAGTTACCTCATAGCCTTGCTCAACTAGAAGGTGAGCGCACACGGAAGAGTCCACTCCCCCACTCATGCCAAGAGCAATTTTTTTGCGTTGTTTTTTTGTAGTAGCAGTCTTGCTTGGTATCATAGGTCGCTATTATACCAAGCAGATGCAGTCAGCGATTAAGTATTGGCCATTTTGGGTACGAGTCAGGGAAAGAACGCAGGCGGGAATACCCGTTTTTTGACTGATATCTCTGATAAGTGCTCGAATATAGGTACGTTTAGAACAGATGATCTGCATGGTGATTACTGTATGTTTTTCTGATTTAGTAAGTGTTTCTTGCCACTGCTTGAGGATACTTTCCTGTCGGAAAGTGCCGGTGACAGCAGAAATAGTACTGGTGATTTCCTCAAGAACAGCGCTGCTTTTCATCTGTTGTGTTTTATCTGCCGAAATTTCAAAAATTGACACCTGATCTTGCGCAAAAGGTATTTCTGCATCTTGTTTTGCCAAATCAAAAAAACTTTTTCCTTGCCAGCGACGAGCGGAAAATGATGGCAGGACTTGGTTTTGACTCCCTATGAAGGATTGCGCCCTCGTATTCCAGATAGCGTGTTCTGCGGATGTTTGCGCTGACTCTGTAATTAAACCAAGAATATCGTGCGTGTCTGTTGAAAAACCGAGTAGCACTCTACAAACATACGTTTTTTGTCCGTCAGCTAACTCAGATTTTTTAAACCTATCTTCCTCACTCGCTATGACCACTACCCCACTGGCAATCGGGTCTAAAGTTCCAGTATGCGTCGCTTTTGTGGAGAAAAGTGTACCGTATTTTTCAGCTAAGAGGTGGGTGGAGGCTCCGATGGGTTTGAAAAGTGGGGTTATCATTCATTTGTGATGCTAATTTGAAAATACCAACTTATTTCGCCACTCGAATCTTTAAGTTGTAGGATGCGTGAGCACATGGGCTATCTTTTTAATAAAGGTTAGAAACTCTTCCCCCCTATCTGGATGGAACACTGCTGGTCTAGAGTTTAACTCAATAATTTTTGGAACGCCCTTAACGAATCCTAGGTCTACACTAAAGCAATAGTCATTTTTAAAAGACTCCCTTACTTTATCAGATATGAAAAATACTTCTTTTGGCAAGTCTGCTTTGTCGACAACAGTTAATTGACCACCTTGTGCAACATTTGCTAACAATTTACCTGGCGGAGGTGTTCGATAAAATGAGTATATGATTTCTCCATTAATATAAACAACTCGTAGGTCGTGAATTCCAACGTATATATTTGGAATTCCCTCACTCGTGTCTAAAAACTCCTGCACGAGGACTGGGAATGTTTTGTTTTTTTCTAATAGATACTGATTCTCACCGATATATACACCCCGTCCCTCCTCACCATCAACTGGTTTGATTACTTTTCTATCCCCAGGTATCTCTTTCAGAGCTAAAATAAATTCATTTTTAGTGTTTGCCACAATTGTTTTTGGACAAAACTCTTTGAACACGTTGTAGGTTTTCCATTTGTTTGTGCAAATCTCATTCACCTCTTCTCTGTTGAGTACATTGATTGTGTTATCTGATACAAAGCCGCCTTTATCGTAGAGTGAATCGACTACTAATTTGCCTGCCTCAATAATTTTCCCTGATTCAAATCGCCAACTTTTAGTAAAGACACCATTTCCTTCATAGGTATCATTGCTTCTTACAATGAAAAACTCAGCTCCTAGTTTTGATATTTCAGAATCTAAAATTTGATAGCTACTCAAGTACTCTGGTTTATTAAAGGGATAATCAGTAGAACCTGGCTCGTTGAAAAATACAGCAATTTTTTTCATAGCAATATAATTATTCTTAAATAATTGACTGTGAGTATTATACACGTATTGAGTATTACTAATTACTGATCTTATTTGTATAATTAAAGCGTATCAGTATTATGAAACGATAGTATGTCATACCCTACAGTTCCCAAGTGGTGCATGAGCTCTGAGTTGCTTGTGAATGAGGCAACAAAAAGAGGTTGCAGAGTTGAGATCATAAACCGGGATAAAAACGTATATGTTATTTATAATCCGGCTGACAATCAGCCACATTTATTTAAGGCTTCTGCCATCATGAAGAATAATGTAGTGGGATCTAGAATTACCGATTTTAAGGACATAACATTTCAGGTATTACAACACTTCTTCCCCGATGCTCCGCTACCAAGTTCCACAATTTGTCGTAGTGGAGATAATGTTGAAAAGCTAATTATTGAGAAGAAATTAAGATATCCTTTAGTGGTAAAAGCAACAGATGGCTCTCATGGGGAAAATGTTTTTGTGAATATTACAAATGCTCAAGACTTGCAAACCGCTCTTTCATCGGCATATGCTTACAACAATAATAATGAGGCAATTGTTCAAGAGATGTTGCAGGGAGACGATCATAGGTTGCTCGTTGTTGGTTATAAATTGGTGGCAGCTAGTAAGAGACTGCCTGCCTTTGTGACAGGAAATGGGAAAAATACAATACGAGAGTTAGTTGATATAGAAAACAACCATCCGGATAGAGGCCTTGATTACACAAAACCTTTGACTAAAATTGTCCTGGATGAAGATGTTGAAAAATTACTCTCCATAAAAAAACTCACGCTTGATTCAATACCTGATTTAGGAGTTCGTGTGCTACTTAAAAACACTGCAAATATAAGCAGTGGTGGCGTTGCGATCGACTGCACTGATGATGTACACGTTGATACGCGCAGAGCTGTTGAGCAGATTGCGCAACGCTTACGACTTGGGTTAGTTGCTTTTGACATCATTTCACCCGATATTTCTAAGAAAACATCAGATGTTAGAGCTGGAATAATTGAGTTAAATGATACGCCTGGATTAAGAATGCATCATTTTCCATACTCTGGTAAGACACGAAATGTGTCTCAGGATATACTTGATTTTTGTTTTGAGGGATAAATGAAAACATTACTAATTTTATACTACCTAGATGATTTTGATAAAGAAGTTCCTTTTGAGAAAGATTATGAGTTATATGACAATCAAGTTTTTTACGAGTATGCCTTGACTAAGGGAGTAAGAGTGGTTCGCAGTTCTTTATCAAGTTATGCTCCTATGCATAATCATTTTTCAAAATATTGGATATACAAGAATCAAAAATGGAATAAGATTCATGATCCTATTAAACCAGATGTAGTATGGGATCGAGCATGGGAATTGTTTGATATTAATAATGGATTTGAGCGTTTTAGGGAAATCTACAATTTGTCGCAGAAAGTTATGCTATTTAACAATCCTCATTTTAATTTATTAATGAGAAACAAATTGTCACAATACTTGGTATTGGGCAAATATATGCCTGAATCATTTTTTGCCTCCAATCGGAGTGATTTGGTCAAGCTACTTGAGCGTATAAATGCGGATAAGTTGGTAGTGAAACCACTTTTTGGCTCAGGGGGTAAGGATATTTATATCGGTAAGAACGATTTTTTTGAGATTCAGAAATATTACGGAGCAAATATTAGCAATAGCTTTTTAGTACAAAAGTTTATTCCGAGTAAGCTTTTTTCAGGTAGTGTAAAGGACTTTCGTCTAGTTTTTGATAAAAGCGGCAATCCTGTTTATGCTTTATCAAGAATCGCTGGATCGGACTCTCTTTTTACAAACGTAGCACAAGGAGCAACGAAGGAGCATCTAGAAATAAGAGAAGTTAGTAGTCAGATCATGAATATTGCTGAGGCAATCAATTCAGATTTAGCCGTTTGGAGCAATGTAATCTATAGTTTAGATTTTATGATAGCAGATGACGATCAGGTGTATCTAATAGAAATTAACACAATTCCGGGATATAGTTGCTCTCCTGGAAAGGAGAGTTATTTTCATAAATACTTTGATGCACTATTGGATTTTGTGATCTAGTATGTTAGATCTAACCATTTTTCCGCCCAAATTTGAATTTTCTCAGCAAAGTTACTCAATAACTTTAAAAAAATATAATTCAATTTTAAAGACTCTGGAAAATATAGGAGGTGTGTGGAATCCAGTAGAAATGATCACGCCAATAAATTATCAAGCTGAAATGGATATTTTTGGGTTAAGGGACATTTTGCGTTGGTTTTTGGCTAAAAAATCAGTGTTGTTTTGCGCTCAGAAAATGAGCAATCAAAGTTCTTCTTTTTTCCAAGCTCAAACCTCTGTGAAATCGCAATTTTTCTTGCATTTGTGCATTAATTGCGCCTTCAACAAAATTAGTGGTGTTTGGAATCTTAGGGTGTTGCAAGTATCTGAAAAGATATGGCAGTGAGTTTTTTAAATGTGAATGAGCAGCGTGCAGTCTGCCGTGGGTGTAATGCCATTTTGGTCGACCAGTTGGCGTTAAATCTTCAACTTGAAATGTTTTTTCTTTGATAAAATCTTTGTTTGTTGTGTACCAATATTTATAATCGGTAAGCCAATTTTTTAGTTGTTCTTTTGTTTTTATTTGAGATATTTCTAGCACTAAAAATCTTAGTTTTTGAGCAACGTCACTTTCCGGATTTTTGGTCAATCTAATCGTGCAATATTGAATGACATGGAATTGACAGCGCTGGATAATTACACCTGGAAAACGTTGTTTGATCGCCTTAATCATGCCTTTTTGACCGTCACAAACAACAGCAAAAGGAATTTGCTTGAAAGCATCAAAAAATGTTCTCCAACTGGAATAGTTTTCTCGTTGAGTAAAATGCCAAGATGCTATTTTTTTGCTGCAGACTGCAAGCAAAACGCACGCGTTTTGCTCAACATATTTTCCGTCAATTATGAGTATTTTGTTGGCAGTATTTGTTTGTTTGGGAATTGGTTCTAAATTCCAAAATGAAGCAAACCAGCGAGTTAATGTTTTACGATCAACATTATATTTGTCCGCAATTTCACCTTTTGAAAGTTTTCCAAGCAACCACTTCTGAAACAATTCGAATTGATATTTTTGGCTTAAATCACTGCGTTTTCTGGTTTTGCTAACGCTGCAGAATTTACAGCGAAAACGAGTGCTTCCATTTCTATTTTTACCCCATTTTTGCATCGGTTTTTTGCACTCAAAACACCGTTTTTTTTCGTCATTTAATCTCCCAACACATTAAAGTGCTGAGATTATATGCTATACATCAATGAAAAACTACTAAAAAACCAACGCGAAATGTCCCTTAACCCATATTTTTTTATCTAAAAAAAATCATTCTGTGAAATTAGAGTATCAATTGCAATACACAGAAAAGGAGTTGACCATTATTACAAGCAGATTAGGTAATCTCGAAGAACAATTAAAGAGAATAGTAGTGGAATCGGAATATGACGACTTAATCCAGTCTTGTTTGCGCTACATGATTAAAGATAACCTGCAAACAACTCAATTAATGCAGGGGCTAGCGAATGGTAATCCTGATTTTATACAACATTCATATAATTTTAAGTATGGAAAAAGTGAAAAAAGCACTGCGCGCATTGCAAAAGATTTTCTAACCTTTCGTGAGGTGGATGAACCCAGGTATGATGAACAACTATTTGATGCAAGGGACATTGAAAAATACTTCAGGCTCGTATTAAGTAGGTACGGCATTGAGTATAATGTAGTGCTCTCTAATAATGCGATGGCTATTGATGTCAGAGATAAGTCTCAGACTGGAGGGTCAATTCATATTCCAATTCAGAAAAAAGTGAGAAAAAAAAGACTTATTGAGCTAATAAGTGAGGAAATAGAGAGTCATTGCCTGCAGTCAAGTAATGCAAGAAAAATGTTTGGCATCGGTGGTGGAAAATTAAAATATGATGAAGAAATTTTATACGAAGGCTATGCAATGTACAATTATTCTCGGCTGCCCAAATTGTTTAGGAGTGATGAGAGCTCGCATAATCTGCCATTTTACATTATGCCATTACTGATTGATAAAGCTTCGAATGGCGCCAGCTTTCAAGACCTATTTCAAGAGGCAGCTTATTTAGTGGAACAATATGGCGCAAAAAAAGATGCTCGAGAAATTAATGCTTCAGCTTGGAAATTAGTTCTGAGGATTAAACGAGGTTTTAAAGATTTGGATGAAAGCGCTGGATATTATTTGAATAAGGATAGTGGATATATGGTGGGAATGCTTGTTTGTAAAGATTTTGTAGCCAATGGAAAAGAAAAATACGTATCATTTTTAAACTTTCCTCTGAAATTAATTCCTGAATTTTTAAAATTTTCTTTTGATGGGGTTCGCGTCCCATATACTTTTCAGAACTTGGCTGGAAAATTACGTTTAGATTAGTAAATCAAATTATTGAGTTCTCCGACTTCCCTCATGTTTTCTGCATATTCCTCTTTATTCACCTCATAAAAGCTTGGAAGTAGTGGGGTGAATCCAGGATTCAATTGTAGTGCTTTATCAACGTCTTTGTAGGATAGTTTTCCAAAGTATAGTGCTTCTAAGTTAAAATTATGATTGTTGAGCCACTGAAAAACTTCTACGACCCCTTTAAAATACACAAGATCTTTTGTAAATCCGCCTGGTTTTGATGTGTCAGAGACACCTCTTTTTTGTCGAAAGGTGACCATCCATCTTGTATCAAAATTATCAATATATCGAGATAGATAGCTCCACAATTCAGAAAATGAGTGAGTTTGAGCGTATTCAACTGCTTGGTATCTTAGTGCCGAACTATAGGCTGACTTATATCTCAGTGGTAATAGTGAGTGCAAGACAGCAAGGCCTTCTTCGGTAGGGAGATAATTTGAGAAGCCGTACTTTTTTTTCCTCTTAAACCATGGTTGTTTTTCATAGTTTACTCTTCTTAGTGCATGCGTGCCAATTTCATGGTAAAGCAGTCCAGTTAATCCATCTCTTCTAAACTCAGATCCAGACTTAAGTTTAATCAAATCTTGTAGAATAGCTGCTCGAGTGATAAATGATGAAGACCACACTACGCGATACCTTTTTTCTAAGTTATGGAGTTTTAAAAAAGACAAAAATTTATCAGTGACTTCCTTTTCACTAATTACAGGTCCTTCATTCATTTTGATATCTAGTTCGTTTCTGTTTAAGTATGCCTTGCTGACGATTTCTTTTGCAATTGAGAGAATAGTATCTTCAGGTAATCCATATTCATGTAGTTTGCTCTCATCTATTTCATTTTCATACACAAACTGCGGATTATACGAAAAATCGGCAAAAAACTTCTCTTTTTCTTCTTGGAGATTGGTGGGAATCAGTTGTTTTAATTTCATGTAGTCTGTGCATCGTAGTGAGCCAATGCATCTTACCTAGTTTTTGTGTTGTACATTAGTCTTTGTGCTCCATCAATCCACATCCGGACCAATTAAAAAGCCATGAATATCGCGTTTGCCCAGCTCGAGTTTGTGCTTGGTGCGGTTGAGGCGCTTACTGACCATCATGGCTGTGTCGATCTTTTTGTTTTTCAGCTTCAGCGATACGCCTACCACTGGCAGCTTTCCCTCGAGAACCTCTTGTTGGCGAAACAACAGGTCATCTAAGTCAACCAGACCTAAGCCGTCAGCAAACTCCTCGCTTATAATAGAGCGATCTCTTTTGGTGTCAACTACTGCTAGTACTTGATGTGATTTTTTATCATCACCGACTACTTCTACACTGGGACGAAGTGAGATAATTGGTTTCACATCATCAGTTGGAATTTGATCAGCAAAACTCTCGGCAAAGAGGGCTTGAGCGATTTTCACGCCATGCTGCGGATTGCGAACTTCAATGCCTTCTACCCGCTCAAGACGACGCTTGAGGCCTGCTCGATTGGCCATTTGAATAGAGAGGCCTGGAAAGCCATTCAGCTCAACAATCATTGGACCGCGCTCAGGATGAATGAACATGTCGGCACCCATAAATACAAAACCAGCAGCATCAGAGGCGGTTACCGCTGTCTCCAGTAATTGCGACCACTGTGGAATGATAATGCCGTTGATCTTCTTTTTTGTTCCAGGAAAGTGGGTAATTTTGTCAGACTTGCCATGTAATCCATAGGTAGTTACTCCTGAAGCCATATCAATACCGAGCGCAATCGCACCTTTATCTAAGTTAGCTCTTCCGCCAGATTCAGGAGTAGGTATTCGTGCCATTGCCATGACTGGTACAGAATTGAAAATCACCACCCGTATATCAGGAGTGCCTTTGTAGGAATATTTCGCCAAACTGGGGTGTGAAGGAATCATCTCCTCGATAATAGCCTTATGGTTACTGCCCCAGGTACTAAACTCGCCGTCTAGAATGTTGCTAATATGCAACTCAATATCTTCCTCGGTTAAAACTTGATTGTCTTGATTGAGCCAGGCGTTCCTGTTGGGAATTTTTTTGGTGATAATCACAACGCCTTTGCCTGCGCTACCGCTGACCGGTTTGATCACAAAAGGAGTGGGAATTGCTTCCCAGTTGACCTCTTCTAGGTCATGTTGAGCATGAAAGAGGTGGTAGATGCGAGCGGTTTCAATCTTGTTTTCTTCGAGCAACTCTTTGGTCAGTAATTTTGAAAAACCATATTTACGAGCACTAGCTGGATTCAGCTTGGTGTAGCCATAGCGGGCGTTCATGCCAAGAATATGCGATGGTTTGACTGACATACCGACGTACCCATGATACCTATTACTCTTCAATGATGGATCTAAAGCGGAAACGCTCACTCAGGCGAAGGCCGACAAACTTGCCAATAATGATGTTAATAGCAGCAGTGCCAAGGAGCAGCAACTCTGGCTCGACCAGTGACAACCGATGCATTGGCTCCCATTGCAGCAGTAGACCACAAATAGCAGCCAAGACTAGTGTTTCGATGGTAATGGCAAGCGCCTCAAGTTGTTTGGTGCGAGTTTGGGCATCGAGGAAGTTTTCAGCCAATAGGACGAGAATCAAAATTGGGAAAATATTTACGGTTAAGAGATTGACTAAGCCTAAGCTTGGAGCGATAAAGAACGTGCCAAGAATACCGAGTGAGATCATCCAGAGCAGGAGCGCTGTTCTTGGTAAGTACGACAGCTTCATTTTGAGCACGATCCGACTGGCCAGGAGTGAAGTGCCCACAATTGCCAAGAAAATCATCAGACCTTCCCAGATTCCGGTCGCTACCAGGGCGACGGAAAGGACTGCGGGAATGTAAATACCAAACCCTCGGAGTCCAATGACGTGTCGTGAGGCAGCGATCAGGGATGCGATCAGTGGAAAAAGTAAAACCAACACAATAGTGTTGGGCGAGACACCTTGGGAAATGGCGTAGCGAACGCCGTGTTGAATGAAGTTATTCCAGCTTAAGGGATCGGGTGGATTTTCGTTTAGGAACATCACTAGCCGACTCTCAGAGCCACCGCTGGTGGTAATGTCTTGCTCTCTTCTCTCTTCAACTCGCTGTTGAACCTCTGCCGAACGTGTCGCTGTGCTGGCACTTTCAGTGGCTTCTTCAGCCGAGTCTGTGGCATCCTCCTCCGCTTCCAGATCGACTTCGCCAGTAACAACCTCAGTGTCTTGAGCAAAGCTAAATTGTGTTCGAGCACTGGGAAGCGCAGTTATCACAAATGTTCCGAGCAAAATAATCAGTAAAATCAGTAAGCGGCGTGTAATCATGGAAAATATTATAACCTGTATTGTTAAAATGTGCAGCCTTCGCCCTCTCTTGACTAGTTTGAGCAAGAGGCATTAAATGAGCCAGCGCAAAAATCCAGATATCAAGCTAATTACAGCTGAGATAAAGACTAAGGTAAAAAAATGATTGAGTGCGATGCCAAACACAATCACTGGCTGGATACTAAATCCAGGCACAAGATACTGTACGAGCCACAGGAGGCTAACTACCATTACTAGATTTGCTAGACCAAAGGTGACAAAGTTAATTGGAAGTAAAATAACTTGAAGGATTGGTTTAATTAAGCCAAAGGCAATGGCAAGTGTAACGCTGGCCAATACTACTGCTACCCAATTCAAAAAATAGACCGTTGGTATGAAGTACCACAGAATTCCTAACGTGGCTGCTGAGCGAATGACTGGTCTGAGCATGGCAGTTAAATCCTAGCTCAATAGTATCATGCGGTTTTTCTGTAGGTGAACTACGGGTGAACTACCAGCGAATTATTGGCGAACTACAGGAGAATTATTGAAGAGATTACTCCAATAGCTGCTTTTCTTTACGCCTGGTAAACTGTTTTTTGGAAAAGCGGTGAGATTCATCACGAATTCGCTGCACAAGGCGCAATGCCGGGTGATTTTCCGGCAACTTTAATTCATGGTACGAGATTGCCTTGCGGGTTGGTTGTTCCAAGTCGATTGAATGCGTAGATTGCTTGGGATCAAAAATGGGCACGATGAGTCTATCTGGCCGCTTCGCAATGCTAATGACTGGCGTTTGCCAATGCCAAACACTCAAAGCTGCCCGTAACTGACCTTTGCCCCCATCAATAACCACCAGATGGGGTCGCGTCCATTCAGGGTGATTTTGGCGACGTTGCAGGGCTTCTTTGAGCATGTGGTAATCATTTGGGGTATCTAGAGTTTTAATATTGAACAGGCGATATTGACTCGAATCTGGATCGCCTTGGGTAAAGACTACCATGCCTACGGCCGCTAGTTGCCCCTGTAAATTGCTGACATCATAGCCTTCAATGCGGTATAAAGATGCTTGATTGCTGAGACCAGCGTACGTGTGAAGTAGGCGGCGAAGGTGTAGTAACTGATCCTTAGCGGCATTTGAAGAAAGTGAGGTGCCGAGGAGTAAGTCTGGCTTGAGACGGTAGGTGGGCTGTGTAACTTCGGTAATGAGTTGAAACTGATCGCGCAGTTCTGCTGCATCTTCAAACCGCTCTGTTTCAGCTGCTTCCTTCATTTTTGCGGACAAGTCGCGACTGACTTGTTTGGTTTTACCTTTGAGAAATGCTACTAATTGAGTACTATTTTCCTGATAGTCTTTCGCTGAAATGTCACCAATACAAGCACCTGGGCAGAGTCCAATATGATAATAAAAACAGGGTTTTTGGTCGGCAGTTGCAGCGTTGCCCCGTTGATTGCACCAGGGAAAAATATCACGGGCGAGTCGAAGCACCTCCCGCAGTTTGTAGGCGCTTTGAAATGGCCCAAGAATAGTGCCTTTAAGTTGTTGTGTAATAATTTCTTTTTTTCTGACCATTGTGACACGAGGAAAGGTTTCCCGAGTGACATGAACATAAATAGGACTTTTATCGTCTTTAAGCAGAATATTGTAGGGAGGCAAATAGGTTCGAATCAGTTCTGCTTCGACAAGGAGAGCTTCAAGTTCACTGCTGAGAGTTTGGTATTTAAATGCGCTTGCGGTTTTAACCAATTGTTTGGTGCGCTCTGGCAAGCGGTTGACCTGGGTGTAACTAGTCAACCGTTTTTTAAGACTTTTAGCTTTACCGACGTAGAGTACGTTTTCGTTGCTGTCTAAAAACCAGTAGACCCCCGGTTCCAAAGGTACCGAAGATAATGAGGCCGCCCAAGAGAAGCGCGACGCTGTCTTCAGAGATTGTTTTGAAGTACCTGTGTCCGGCTGTGATTTCGAAGCTGTCTTCGAGGAGTGCTGATTCGTCATTAGGTGAGTGTAATTGATACTTGAGTGTGCTCGGTGTTTGAAACTGCCAGGCTGTCAATTGAGTATCGATGATTTGAACTGGTATCTCGACTGTTTGGTACGGCAATAATTGCGATACGGTAATTGATCTTGGCTCAACTGTACTGTCAGTTGTTGTTTGGAGCTCTAAACGTTGATCATACCATGCCAAGCCAGTTTGGTTTTCAATTCGTACGATATATCTGCCTGGTACCGCTCTTCCGAAGACTTCATACGGCACAATATTTGCAGCGGCGAGAAATGCTGGATTGGGAAAGGTGTCGGCGAAGCCAATCTCAATATCCTTACTGTCATTTTCGTCTGTCTTGTATGAACCGGCAGGATACGGCGCTGTACTAGACTCACCATTTATGGCGAATACGATGTGGTTGAGGTCAAATTGGTCAAAATAGTCGATGCCACCAGTAGTATGTTCCCAGGTTGGATCTACTTGTTTCCAGACATTCAGTTCTGTGTCGTAGTACTCAGGCCAGGCATGTAACACGTCCTGGTCAAAATTGACTGGTCGTTGTGTGGCATTTTCAGTGTACGCAAAGCCAGTTAATCGACGCGCCGATACTCCTTGGGCGCGGGCAAGAGCTATAAAAACGTCTGTGAATTCTTGACAGACTGCGAGCTCGGGTCTGTCAAGGGCACCAACTGACCCAAGTCGCTGAGTAATACCGTTTTGATTCAGGCTTGTGTAGTCGTATTGCAGCTGGGAGACCACGAAGTCATAGCTGGCGCGCAGAGAGTTGTGTTCGGCTGCCAGCTTTTTGATGCGGGAGTGGTCGCTATCCCAGTATCGCTTTGGCTCAGTATGCTGCGCGCCAGGTGGAATTACGGGTATGTTGGATTGTGGCTCAAGCGAAACGCGCACCGAGGCTGTTAGGTGAACGGTCGTGGCTGAATGTGGGGCTAGAGCGTAGGTGGCTATCCAGTTCCCATCTTCGTCTACTTTTATTTCTTGAGCATATGGTTCTAGTGAGTGGTAGTGCATTCTTTGATAGCTAGTATCTGGAGGTAGTGCAATTTGGGCTAAGCCTGGATTACTACTATTATTCTCCAAGTTGTAGCGAAGGGTTAGATTGAAGATTTGCTGCTCACCAAATAATGCTGAAATTGATTCAGTAGCATCTTCTGAAAATGTGGTGAGGATTTCTTGATCTTGAACAACAACAGTGCTTGGGTCAGGAGTAACCCTGGTTGCTCTGCCATATTGCAGCGGCGTATAGAGTAGTATTGAGTTTTGTGAATAACTCTCATTGCTGCGAATCTGAGGAATTTGTACTTCAAGTACTTTGCCAGCGGCGGTAGCGATGGTGCCTGTTGTGTAGCGAATAGCAAACTCTCGTTGGTTGTTTTGTCCAACAATTTGATCAGGAAAGACTATTCTGATTTCTGTACTTGCTTCATCAGGAAGGAGTGAGAACTCTAGCTGTTGTGCCCCGCTGAGTACTTGTACCTGACTGAGGTCGCTAAAGTGAACACGCAGTCCATATTCGGTGAGGTACTGGGTGGGCGTTGTGTTGGTGATGATAAAACGGTGCTCTACTTGTGTTTGAGAATCAGTTCCTACTCGGTAGGTTGTAGCCAAATCAACTTCAAAAGGCGGCTGTTCCTGGGCAGCAGCAGGCGTGGCAATCACCAAGCCAATGGCGATCAACCCCACAACAAGCAACATGCCAAGGATTGTCTGTTGAGCTCTTGTTAGTGCTGGTACATTAAAATGCATAGTATCAGTTTATCAGACTGCGCGTGTTTGCTCTAATTCTTCAAGCAGATACTGTCCTGTAAACGAACGCTTCTCCTGCGCCACTTGCTGTGGTGTGCCCACAGCTACTAGTTCTCCACCCTTTTCACCGCCTTCTGGGCCTAAATCTATAATCCAGTCTGCATTTTTAATAATATCTAAGTTATGTTCAATCAAAATTACAGAGTTGTCTTGTTTGACTAATTCATCAAGGACATTGAGTAGTTTCTGGACGTCTTCAAAATGAAGGCCAGTCGTTGGTTCATCAAGCAAATATATGACATGCTCTGGCGTGCGCGTTGATAACTCCTTAGCAAGTTTAACCCGCTGTGCTTCTCCCCCACTGAGTGTTGGCGCTGGTTGACCAAGCTGCACGTAGCCGAGTCCGACTTCTTGGAGTGTTTTTATTTTTCGAGCCAGCGCTGAAGCAGCACCAAAGAATTCAGCTGCTTCGTCTACTGTCATGGCAAGAATCTCTGAAATATTTTTACCTTTATACTGCACTTCCAAGGTTTCTTGATTGTATCGCTTGCCATTACACACATCACAGGTTACATAGACGTCTGGTAGAAATTGCATTTCTATTTTTAGTTGACCGTCACCCTGACAAGCTTCGCAGCGACCACCTTTGACATTAAAGCTAAAGCGACCCGCCTTATATCCTCGAATACGGGCGTCTTGTGTTGAGGCAAACAGTGTTCTGATATAGTCAAAGGCCTTGGTGTAGGTTGCAGGATTTGAGCGTGGTGTCTTGCCGATAGGACTTTGATCAATCAGCGTGACGCGCCGTACTGTATCGGGAATCATAATTGTATCAACAATTCCTGCCGTACGATCTGTTTTGTGCTGCAAGTGCTGCGCCAAATGATAATACAGCGTATCGTGCAATAATGTTGATTTTCCAGAACCAGAAATACCAGTGATGCAGACTAACTTTCCGAGCGGAAAGTCCACGTCTATTGATTGCAAATTATGATGTGATGCTCCGTTGATTCTAATACTTTCAGCTGAGTGGATTGCGTCTAGATCAGCGTACTGAGTCTGAGTGTTGCTCGTGCGGTGAACATCTTTGACGCGTTTCAAATATTTGCCAGTTAACGACTGCTGAGCCTTTGTAATTTCAGCGTGGGTTCCTTGAGCCACAATTTCTCCGCCAAATTTTCCAGCTCTAGGACCAAAATCTACAATGTGATCTGCTGCCAGCATGATATCTCGATCGTGTTCAACAACGATGACGGTATTACCTTTTTGTTGCAAGTTTTGCAGTGTTTCGATTAATCGCTTATTATCCCTTTGATGTAGTCCAATTGTGGGCTCATCGAGAATATATAACACACCAGTCAGTCCAGTTCCAATTTGTGAAGCAAGACGAATTCGCTGTGCTTCGCCTCCTGCCAGTGTTGCAGCTTCACGATGTAAGGTTAGATAATCAAGCCCTACTGAAGTTAGAAACGCTAGTCGTGCCAAAATTTCTTTCAGAATTGGGGCAGCAATTTGACCACTTTTCTGGGAAATAGTGTCACTTTTCTCTAGAGAAGTAGCCCAGGAATGCGCTGCATCAATTGACATTTCGGTGACTTGTGCAATATTTTTTTCTAGAACTTGCACACTAAGCGCCTCGTCCTTCAGTCTTGCGCCGTTGCACAATGGGCAAATTTGTCTATTCATAAACTGCTCAATTTCTTTTTGCATGAAGCTTGACTCTGTTTCTGAATATCTTCGTTCTAAATTACGAATAAATCCCTCAAACTGCTCTTCGATGCTGGTTTCCCTGCCAAATCTATTTTCACCGTGTACTGTGTAAATTTTATCCGATCCGTAGAGTAAGAGTTGTTGGACCGATTCTGGCATATCTCGATACGCTGTTTTGCGAAAATCCACCCTCTCCTCTTCGACAACGGTACGAACAAGTCTCGCCCACCAGGAATCATTGCTGAGCACCCGTGCAAAAGGTATAACAGCGCCTTCGCTCAGAGTTAAGCTGGGTGCAATAATTTTTTGTTCATCAATTTTGAGTAACGAGCCGAGTCCATTGCAATCTGGACAGGCACCTTGGGGTGAGTTAAACGAAAAGAGCCTGGGTTCTAGTTCAGAAAATGAGCGACCGCAATTATTACAAGCCAATTTTTCACTATAGATTTCTTGCTCAACTGTTTTTGGTTTTTCAGGAAAGGTTAAGCCATCATCCAAAACATAGCCAATACTCACCAAACCGTCTGCAAGCTTCAGAGCTTCTTCAATTGACTGCGCCAGTCGAGTTTGCAGGTTTTTCAACTCTAGATCAGAATTGAGTTGCTTGCTGGATATGACTAATCGTTCGATAACGACATCAATATCGTGCTTGTTGGTTTTAATAAGACTAAAGTCTTCATCAAGATCAAAAAATTCTCGATCAATTCGCACCCTCGAGTAGCCTTTTTTTTGAATGTTCTCAAATAATCCTTGAAATTCACCTTTTCTTTGTTGGACAACAGGTGCTAATATCATGAATCGAACTGGCGTTGTAGCTGTACGCCGCTTGAGCTCGGTTATAATGCGAGTGCTAATTTCATCTACTGTCTGTGTGGTGACTGGCACGTTACAGTCTGGGCAGTACTGGGTGCCAATTCGGGCAAAAAGTAGGCGCAGATAATCATAAATTTCGGTAATGGTACCTACAGTTGAGCGTGGATTGTGCGAGGTCGTTTTTTGATCAATAGAAATTGCAGGAGATAGTCCATCTATATGGTCGACGTCCGGCTTTCTCATGATGCCCAAGAATTGTCGCGCATACGAGCTAAGACTTTCAACGTAGCGACGCTGTCCCTCAGCATACAGCGTGTCAAAAGCCAGTGAGCTCTTGCCACTACCTGAAAGACCGGTAAAAACAATCAATTTGTTCTTTGGGATTTCAAGGTTGATGTTTTGTAGATTGTGCTCTCGTGCACCGCTAATGCGAATGCTGGTTGCTTCTGACATGCTAGCGTACTTTCTGACAGCCTGGAGTGCCAAGTAGAATATAAAAAAAGTAAGTCTGTAGTATAACGCGGATTCGGTTATTTTTCGAGTGTGTCAATGTGATCCCGCAAGATTGCTGCCAGCTCATAATCCAGATCATTTGCTGCTTGCTTCATGCGGCGTCGCAGTTTGGCAGCCAGCTGCTTTTTGTCATGTGGTGTTAAGTCGGCGGCATTGATTTTGCTCAGATCC
>JBBDKV010000001.1:0-8875 GCA_040879165.1 Patescibacteria group bacterium | reverse complement strand
CTCAACAGCCCAATGTATCGCCTCAGCAACCTATTTCGGCCGCCCAGTCGCAATCTCAATCATCACCAGCTGCCCAATCACCACCACAGCCACAGCAAGCGCAACAACCACAACAAGTGCAACCACAACAAGCACAACAATCGCAGCCACAACAACAGCAGCAGCAACCAGCGGCATCAGCCGAGCAAGTTCAAACGCAAAACCCCCAAACTAGCCAACGCTCATCCGAGCCAGTAATCACCAGCAAGCCGCTTAACCCTATGGCAGGACACAAAAGGTATCAGGGTCCCAAGCCTGCAGTTTTGCTCGTACTTGATGGTTGGGGACTCGGACCGAATAATGCGGGCAACGCAATTATTCGCGCTCAAACCCCCAATATGGATCGTTTCTGGATGTCGTATCCCCACACACAGCTTGCTGCCTCAGGACAAGCAGTCGGATTACCACAAAATGAAGATGGCAATACCGAAACCGGACATCTTAATATAGGGGCGGGGCACATTGTGTATCAAGATTTACCCAGAATTAATATGTCGATCGCAGACGGTTCATTCTATACCAATCAGGGTTTTCTGAACGCAGTTGCCCATGCTAAAAAAAATAACAGCGCTCTGCACCTAATGGGTTTAGTTGGCGCTGGAGGAGTGCACTCAAATATTGAGCACCTGTATGCTTTGCTCAACTTATGCAATCAGCAGCAACTGACTACTGTCTACATACACTGCTTTACAGACGGACGTGATTCTCCACCTACCTCTGGAATTACCTACATTCGCCAATTACTTGATCACTGTGAAAAAACAGGTGTTGGGAAAATTGCCAGCCTAATGGGTCGCTACTTTGCCATGGATCGCGACCACCGCTGGGAACGGGTTGAGAAAGCCTACAACGCTTTAGTTTTAGGCGTTGGCAATTCCTGTACTCTTAATCCAATCAACTCAATGCAAGAACAATACAATAACGGCACCACGGATGAGTTTCTTGAACCAATCGTAATTTGTGATGAGGATGGCTCACATCGTAGTATTAAAGACAATGATGCGGCGATTTTCTTCAATTACCGGATTGATCGCCCTAGAGAACTTACTCGCGCCTTCGTTCAACCGGACTTTGAGCAAGGTGTCAAACACGAGGCGTTTGATCCGTACACAGAAAAATATGAAAAAACTAACATTCAGCAACCCAAAAAAACTATCACTTTCACCAGAAAAAAGGTCGTCAATAACCTTTATTTTGTGACAATGACACGCTATGAAGATCATCTACCCGTTGAAGTTGCCTTTCCGCCACAATTCATCAAACAACCACTCGGCAAAGTATTTGCTGACGCAGGTCTTCGTCAATTACGAATTACCGAAACAGAAAAAGAGCGCTTCGTCAGTTATTATATGAACGGTCAAATTGACGATGTGGCAGCAGGTGAAGAACGAGTTATTGTTCCCTCTAAAGGGGTACGCTCATATGACGAAGCACCAGAAATGAGTGCTTATGAAATTGCTAATGAGATGATCGCTCGATTAAAAACCAGCAAGTATGACGTGGTTATCTCAAATATTTGTAACGGCGATATGGTAGGGCACACCGGAAATCTGGAAGCGGCTATCAAAGCTTGTCAAATAGTGGACGATGTTGTTGGTCAAATCGTGAATACGGTTTTAACGCTTGATGGGGTAGTTTTCATCACTGCTGATCACGGTAATGTCGAAGAAATGATTAATAGCGAGACAGGGGAAGTCGACACAGAGCACTCCACTTTTCCAGTACCATTTTTAGTCATCAGTAAACAATACGCCAACAAACCCGTCATGCTTCCCAGTGGGATTCTAGCAGATGTCGCTCCAACCATGCTCCATGTGATGGGAATCGATAAACCTGCTGCTATGACAGGTAGGGCACTACTTTAATAGTATTTGTTACGAAACAAAATTCTCTGTGATATTTTTGACTATTTTTTGATTTGATCTATTTAGTATTAGAAAGATAGTATTGCTTTTTCGCTCTAGTTTCGGCTATTGTGTATTTGCTTTGGTAAATGTTTGCCCGAAGCAAAATGTACAAACTCTATCAACACAAAAAGGAACAGCATGGCAGTTACCCTGTATAGACGACAACGACAAATAGTGGATTTCATCGCCCAATATTTACAAAAAAATGGATATTCACCCACTCTGCGAGAAATTGCTGACTCTATTGGCGTGTCTTCTCTAGCAACTGTTCATGAGCATTTACAAACACTGCAACGCAAGAAAGTGATTAAAAAACACGAGGGAGCTGTTCGAGGTATTGAGCTAATAGACCGCACCTTTGTCAAAATGTCTGACAGTGTAGATTTGCCGCTGATGGGGTATATCGCCGCTGGCTCACCTATAGAGCCTCATGAGGATTCCAACGCAAGCTTTAAGGTCTCTCCAGAAATGATAAGCGGCAAGCGACGCTCATATGTTCTACAAGTCAAAGGCGAGTCAATGATCGAAGATCACATTGCCGACGGTGACTACGTGGTCATCGAAGAAACTCAAGAGGTGGCTGATGGTGATATCGTCGTAGCACTCCTCGATAATGGCCTAGCAACGCTTAAACGATTTTATAAAGAGGTAACTCGTATTCGTCTCGAACCAGCGAATGCCAGCATGACGCCAATTTATGCCACCAATGTTCAGATTCAGGGCAGAGTAGTAGGCTTAATCCGTAAGTTTCAATTTTAAGTACAGTCCAGAGTAGTTACTACGACTAAAGACGCCCTGCTTTCCATCTATCGCGAGATGCTCACCAAGCTCATGTAGCCTGCATACTAGATCAAAATAGACTAAAAGATGATTAAATAGTGCATGTTGAAATTAGCAGAATGTCTGATACTCTGCTAATTAGAATATTTAGTTAAATAGATTGATATATCAATTATTTTTTAATCTCAAAATGTCGCTCAGTCACTCCCGCCTCTTGGTTTAGCCAACAACGAAGAAGATACAAAAAGTCTGATATACGGTTAAAAAAATGCATTACTGGCTGCGGAGCGTCGTGTTCGCGGGTGTAGGCTATAACATCTCGTTCAACCCGACGAGCCACTGTTCGTGCAACATCACACCAGGCTGCTGAAGGACTGCCTCCGGGATAGAGAAATCTTGTTTGCCAACCCATGTCCAAGGTTTGCTGGATAGTCGCTGAAGCTTTTTCAATACGCTTAACCGCTGATTGCTCAAACTCTACTGTTGGAGCCTGCGCAAAAACAGCACTCAATTGATACAAGTCGGCTTGGATCCGCAATAATTCTTTGCGCTGTGACTCAGCTGTTTGGGGTAGGTGAGCAATGACAACCCCAATCCAGGTATTAAGCTCATCACAACCGCCCAGTACGTTAAAAATTGAAGAGTCCTTGCGAAGTCTTTTTCCATTTGCCAATGCCGAAGTACCATCATCACCAGTTTTGGTGGTAATAAGCGCCTGTTTCTTTGCAGTTTTCGAAGACATGCGTACTTTCTGTGTTAATAGCTAATTGCGGTTCTGTAATGGGTATACTATAGTCACACTTTATGTCGTTGACAACTAGAATCATTAGTAGTCGAGAAGAGTTGCAGGAGTTGGAGCCGGCATGGTGCGATCTGCTTGAAAAAACAGAATCCAGCACTTTTTTCAGCACACCCACTTTTCAACTCTCCTGGCTTAATACCATGGGGGCAGATCGCACTCCCCAGTATGTAGTGTGCTTTGATGATCAAGAACTAGTGGCTGTGATGCCGTTGATTGAGGTAGCAAACCAACCTGGTGTCTTAGAAAGTGTGGGCTCGGTGGACGTTACCGATTATTATGAGCCAAGTATACAAGCTGAACGAAGCGCTGAGGTGTTAGAAGCACTGCTAGCTCAGCTTGCAAAAACGAGTACAACACTGCGCTTGTATGGTTTACCAGGCAACTCCCCAGTATTGTGGCTACATTCATCAAGCAAATTCTCAGTTACTAAAACTGAGCAAGCTGTCTCACCTCAAATAGCACTTCCTCATGAATGGCAGGAGTATTTGCAACAGCTCGATCGCAAACAACGCCATGAAGTAAAGAGAAAATTGCGTAAAGTCGAGGCAATACCTCACCAATTTGAAGTTTTGACTGAGCAACAAACAGTGGCAGATGCGCTACCAGACTTTTTCCAGCTCCATCAAGCATCTTCACCAGAAAAAGCTGCGTTTTGGAACCAACAGACTCGAGCTTTTTTTACTCAACTAGTAACTCAAGCGGCCATCAAACAGCAACTGAAACTATTCTTCCTACAGATAGATAACTCGCGCGTCGCTACGATGCTGGTTTTTGAGTACGCTTCGACGTACTATCTCTACAATTCTGGCTTCAACCCAACTGCATATCGATCACTGAGCACTGGCACTGTCCTAACTGCCTACACAATTCGACACGCGATAGAAAATAACATCGTCACGTACGATTTTTTGCGAGGCAAGGAAACATACAAATTCAGGCTAGGGGGTAAGCCGACATCAATATACGATCTTGAATTACATTTCAATCAAGAGTAGTTATCCCAATGTGGTGTCATGCTGTTCAAAAATACCTTGTTTTTTGAGCGCACTCAAAAATCCCGACTCGGCAAACGCCACCTCATACCATTCGCAATGTTCATCATCGCCGCACACCAATTCGTGAGGCGTACGCAAATCCTGCGACTGGTGCAACTCTATTGCCTGTAATTTATGCGCTCGATCAAGCATTTTTACTCGGTGTGTCACTCGCTGTGGCCCAAACACGTAGCGCCATTTATCACTTTTAACATAAAAATGAGAAAGCAGCAGCGCTTTTGGCTTGGCTGTTGCTTGATGAAAAGCAATAGTGGTCGCGATTGAGGTCCCAACGTGATCAAGGTGAAAATACCAACCAGTGTGGTCAAAGGTGATCACTACGTCTGGCTTAAACTCATCAATGATCTCGGTAACTTTGCTTGTGAGTTTGCCCCAAACTGCTTGATTATTCAACGAACCATCAGGGTAGCCAAGCTCAATAATCTGGGAGATGCCTAAATGTTGTTGCGCAGCGGTCATCTCTTGCTTGCGCAGCGCCGAGATGCTGCCCAGTTTGTTCAGCGTTTTACGAGCTTTTGGCATAACCTCTCCAGCGCCACCATCAGTGACCAAACAAAGAGCAACTTCTGCTCCAGACTGAACCAACTGTTGAATAGTAGCTGCACATGCCACTGTCTCATCATCAGGATGGGCAAATACAAATAAAAATTTCTTAAGCTTCACCGCCACCTCCTTTATGCCAAGGAGCGCGTGTCAAAATTGGCGCATAGGCATCTTCTTCTAGCTCGATACCCAACTCCTCTAATTCTGCTGAAGTAGGAGGCTGGGTTTGAAACTGCACTCCAGGAACTTCAGTTAGCACGGCAACTGGCTGGGCTTCCGCCACCTCACCCATGACTACGTTTGCAGCTACGGCCAGTCCTTCTGCCAAGTTTTCTTTGGTCATCTGCATTTCGTGTCCATATAAATCCTTTTCTCCCCGGCGATCATTGACCGCTACAAACCCACAGTGTGAGAGAGCAGTGCCAATAGTACCCCAT
The DNA here is from genome assembly GCA_040879165.1 of Patescibacteria group bacterium. Classification (GTDB taxonomy): domain Bacteria; phylum Patescibacteriota; class Microgenomatia; order UBA1400; family PJMF01; genus JBBDKV01. The sequence goes on along the minus strand of JBBDKV010000001.1, from coordinate 3,312 downwards.
TTGAGTGGAAATGTACGGCTATCAGTAATAATGACGCCCAACTCTTCGAGCTGATCGCGTTCTCGCAGATGTCGCCAAATACGTTCAGCTGAATGATATGGATTCGTGGGCAGCAACACGTATTGACCGTCAGCATTTGATTCATCAAGCCCAGCATTCACAGCTAAAATATTGTGCTTGACGGTCAAAATCAACTGATACTGCGATTGACTCGGCTCAGTGTAGCGCTCAGCAATTTGGCGAACAATGGCATATTTTTCGTCTTTAGAGCCTGTCTCGCGCTCAATAACGGCGCCCTCACTCAATGCTACGATTTTACTCGTCACAGCCACGATACTTTTTTCTGCTAACTGCGGTACAAATTGATCAAGAAATGGCTCGATTGGTTGGTGCACTGAAAAGCGGGAAGTTTTGATGGGTCTGACCTGCATGTGCTGATTATATATCAAAAAATATAAAATCGGCGTACGCACTCTGATCTCTGCTGTTTCCACCACAAACAGGCGCACCCGCGAAAGCAGATGCAATCTAAGGTATAATTAACCACTTATGCGCTTTCAACTCAAAGCTCCGTATCAGCCAGCCGGAGATCAACCGCAAGCAATTTCATCTCTTACCGCTGGTGTAGAGGAAAATAAAGACCACCAAGTACTGCTTGGAGTGACAGGAAGTGGTAAAACCTATACCATGGCTAACGTCATTGAGAACACGCAACTACCATCGCTAGTGATCGCTCATAATAAAACGCTCGCCGCCCAACTTTACCAAGAATTTCGTGATTTCTTTCCCAATAACGCTGTCAGCTACTTTGTATCCTATTATGATTATTATCAGCCTGAAGCCTACATCCCAACAACTGACACGTATATCGAAAAAGAGGCTACTATTAATGATGAAATCGACAAACTTCGTTTGGCAACCACTACCAATCTTCTGACGAGACGGGATGTCATTGTTGTTGCCTCTGTCTCGTGTATTTATAACCTCGGCTCTCCAGTAGAGTATGGCAAAAATAGCTTGCGACTGGTGGAAGGAGAGGTGATTAGTCGAAAAACTCTGCTTCTGCAGTTTGCGAATTTACAGTACGAGCGCTCAGATGCCGATCTTAAGCGCGGTACCTACCGACTCCGAGGCGATATCATTCAAATTTGGCCTGCCTACGAAGATGTAGCGCTAAAGATTGAGACGCTAGAAAATCAAGTTGTCAGCATTGACTGGATCGATCCGGTTACCGGCTCAAAAACGCAGCCGCCGGCCAGTGAGACTGACGACCCAACCCTGGCAATTGCTTCTGAAAGCATGGATGCAACCGGCAAGAACAAGCGCTTCACCATCTATCCAGCCAAGCATTATGTTATTAATGAAGAACTCCAACAATCAGGTATTGCAGAGATAGAGCGCGACTTAGAAAAACGCATACAAGAAATGAAATCAGCAGGCAAGCTGGTTGAAGCCTACCGCCTGCAACAAAAAGTCAGTCACGATATTAACTCGATGCGCGAATTGGGCTACGTCAATGGCATTGAAAATTACTCTCGCTACTTTGATGGGCGCAGTCCTGGATCAGCACCATACACATTGCTAGACTACTTTCATGCCAACGCCAAAGAGTTCTCAGACGACAAATTTCTCACTTTTGTCGACGAAAGTCACATGACTTTACCTCAAGTGCGTGGCATGTATAACGGTGATCAAGCTCGAAAAAATACACTGATTGAGTATGGCTTTCGACTACCCAGTGCACTGGATAATCGACCACTCAAATTTCCCGAGTTTATGGAGCGCATGAGCCAAACAATTCATGTCTCAGCTACTCCTGATGAGTTTGAGCAGTCACTTGCAGGTAACGCCCCCATCGAGCAGCTCGTACGACCGACCGGACTGATTGACCCACAAATTATTATCAGACCCACCAAGTTTCAAATAGAAGATTTGGTTATTGAGGTGATTATCCGCAAAGCTGCCGGACAACGCACGTTGGTCACTACACTAACCAAGCGCATGGCGGAAGCGCTCACAGAATATCTCAACAATCCAGAAAAGATTCAAAACTTACTCGATCGGCGCAAAGAGCATCAAGCCGAACATCAAGCCGGACAAAATCCCGAGGCAATCTTGCACAAAGATCACGCGGTACCCATTGACGAACTCGAGATTGGAGCCTTGCCAAACTGGTTGCTGGAGGGTATGCAGTACACTACGGTTTTGCCTGAGCCAGATGAGATTGTCTTTCCCAAAGTAGCATACCTTCATTCAGACATCGAAACGCTGGAGCGTTCAGACATCCTTGATGACTTACGTCGAGGTGTCTATGATGTAGTCGTGGGTATCAATCTGCTGCGTGAAGGCCTTGATTTACCAGAAGTGTCGCTAGTAGCGGTGCTCGATGCCGACAAAGAGGGCTTTCTGCGCTCACGCTCAGCCTTGATTCAGACGATGGGGCGGGCGGCGCGGCATCAAGAAGGACTGGCTATTCTGTACGCTGACAAACTGACTAAATCCATGAAGGCTGCCATCAGCGAGACGCAGCGCCGCCGAGACGTGCAGCTAACGTATAACAAATCACATGGTATTACCCCACAAAGCATTGCTAAGCCTGTTCGCGAACGAATGACTGTCAAATCTGAGGATGAACTTCCAAAGAGTGGTCGTCGCAAAGGAAAATGGGAGAAGCAGCCTGAAACCCCCGAAGAAGGACTTATTATCAAGCTCAACAAACACGAACAGCTGGATCTGAGCAAAATCAATGCTGCTGATTTGACCCCAAACGATAAAAAAACACTGGCAGCTAAGCTTCGCCGCCGCATGCGCCAAGCAGCTAATGACCTGGACTATGAGTTGGCAGCCATTCTGCGAGATCACATTGAGACACTCGAAAAATAACCGAATCCGCGCTATACTATAGACTTACTTTTTTTGTATCTACTTGACACTCCAGGCTGTCAGAAAGTACGTCAGCATGTCAGAAGCAACCAGCATCCGCATTAGCGGCGCTCGCGAACACAATCTGCAGAACATCAACCTTGAAATTCCCAAGAACAAACTAATTGTCTTTACGGGACTTTCTGGGAGTGGCAAAAGCTCACTCGCTTTTGACACGCTCTATGCTGAGGGGCAGCGTCGCTATGTAGAAAGTCTCAGTTCCTATGCGCGGCAATTCCTCGGCATCATGAGAAAGCCTGACGTTGATCACATCGACGGACTATCTCCAGCTATCTCAATTGATCAAAAAACGACTTCTCACAATCCACGCTCCACCGTCGGCACCATTACCGAAATCTATGATTATCTGCGCTTACTATTTGCTCGAAT